>JANNIY010000087.1:0-76628 GCA_031405455.1 Deltaproteobacteria bacterium
CCAGCCGCGCGCGTCGTAGCAGAGCGAACGCAGGAAGCGGCGCAGCGGCGCCGTCGAGAAATCACCGGCCAGGAAGCCCGGTAGCACCAGGACCGCGTGCCCATCACCGCGGGGCGCATTGCCCCGCAGCTTGCGGCGCGCGGCAACGCCCGCGAACTCGCCCATCGCGCGTACGTGCTCGCGAGCGAACAGGCCCACCGGCGGCGGCCCGATCGTCTCCCACTTCGCCTTGGCGTTGGCGGGCATATGAAAAGTTTATCCCGTAACAGCACGATGTCACGCGCCCACGCGGCCGACGTCCGCTTCGTGAATGTTCGCTTCGCTGGCACCAGCGCGGGATGGGAGTTCCGCAGCGAGGACGCAAGCGAGCAGCGAGAGCCAGCCGACGGCGTCCAGCGCGCGCCGCCCCCCGACAGAACCAATCCCAGCGTCGGCTTTCCACGGCGAACTGCCGAGCGAGATACGAATGACCGGACCCATTGGTCCAGCGTCGGCGTGCGACCGCGGCAAAAAGCGACACCCCTGACGGCGGCGGCGGCGCCGCGCGGAACGTGCGTGCGCCCCACTCGCGAATCGGCCCCCAATCACGTCCCGGGGGCGGCGGGTGCCACCGGCACGCTTGGTGCAGTACATCCGTGGGGGCTTCATGCCACGCAGGGCCCGGAGGTGCGATGAACATCGAATTGCGACACGTACGTCTACACGGACACGACGTCGGCTACCGCATGGCGGGCAAGGGTCCCGTCATCGTCTTGATCCACGGTATGGCGGGTAGCTCGCGCACGTGGCGCGAGGTCATGCCGCTGCTCGCGCGCAGCTACACCGTGATCGCGCCGGATCTCCTGGGCCACGGGGAATCGGCCAAGCCGATCGGCGATTACTCGCTCGGGGCCTACGCGAGCGGGCTGCGCGATCTGATCGTCGGCGCGCTCGGAATCGAAAAGGCCACGCTCGTTGGTCAATCGCTGGGCGGCGGCGTGGCGATGCAGCTCGCCTATCAGCATCCGGAGCTGTGCGAGCGCCTCGTCGTCGTGGGTAGCGGCGGCCTCGGGCGCGAGGTGAGCTGGACGCTGCGACTTCTCACATTGCCGGGAGCCGAGTATCTGCTGCCGGTGCTATTCCCGCGCGCGCTGCGCAAACCCGGCGATCGGCTCGGCGCGTTCTTTCGCGCGCGCGGAATCCGCGCTCCCCACGTCGCCGAGATGTGGAGCGCCTTCGCGTCGCTGACGGAGACGGAGAGCCGGCGCGCCTTCGTACGCACGCTGCGCGCGGTGATCGACCCCGGCGGGCAGACGGTGAGCGCGCTCGACCGGCTCTATCTGGCCGCCGCCGTTCCCACGCTCATCGTGTGGGGCGAACTCGACGGCATCATCCCGGTGAAGCACGCGCACACGGCGCACGCGATCCTGCCCGGCAGCCGGCTCGAGATCTTCGAGGGCGCGGGCCACTTCGTCCACGTCGAGCAACCGCTGAAGTTCGCCGGAGTGCTGGCCAACTTCATCGAGTCGACGGAGCCGGCGCACAGCAACCCCAAGGCCTATCGCGAGCTGCTTCTCGCGAGCGCGAGCTGACGCTCGCCGCTTCGCTCACAGCCACGAGAATCTTGAACCCGCCGGGATCCCGGATGGGAATTTCCGCGAGTTCCGAACCATTTGTCCACTCCAAAAGACTCGCCGAGTCGTCGAACTCTCGTCGATTGGACGGGCGGTCACGAATCTCCGTCCCGAGCGTCTCCTCCGGTCTCGAGCGTGTCCCTCGCTTGGCTCACTCCTTGCTTCTCCGTCGAGCACGCGATCCAGATCAGGAGGAGGAGGCCATGAAGCCCTTCGAGTCGACGCGTCTCCGCGAGTCCGCGAGCCGATTCGAGTCCTACAAGAAGCAACGCTTCGATGCGGCGGTGGCTGAAGTCGCCAATTTCGGCGCGCGCGCCAAACCAACGGACGACGAAATCCGGCGAGTCGCTGAGTCGCCCCGCCAACCGAACCGGTCTCGTTCGCCCGCTGCCGCGGCTCGCAAGGAACGCCTTTCCACGGAGCTTCAACACGAGCGAGCGCGGGCGACGGTGAACGAAGCCGAGGCGCGCGGCGCCCCCGGGCGGCAGGTCGACGCCCTCGCAACGCTTGCCCGCGAGCGGATCATCGGATCGAACGATCTCCGCGACATGAACTATCTCGAGCTCGCGATCGCCACAGCACGCGCGGTGTGTCGGATCCGGATCGGCTCCGCAGCAGGGACGGGATTCCTCGTTGGCCCTCGCGTCCTCATGACCAACCATCATGTCATCCATGACGCGGGCGAGGCGCTTCAGGCGGAGGCGCAGTTCGACTACCAGGAGAACACTTCCGGAGACTTGCTCCCGGTACAGGCTTTCCGCCTCGACCCGAATCTGTTCTTCGTCTCTCATCCGACGCTCGACTTCACCCTGGTCGGAGTCGCCCCGCAATCGAGCAAGGGACGCTCGATCGAAGACTATCCGTGGGTCCAGCTCATCGGGACGCTCGGCAAGGCCGAGAACGGCGATCGCCTCAACATCATTCAGCACCCGCTCGGCGGGCTGAAGCAGATCGCGCTCTGGAACAACGAGATCATCACGCTTCCCGAAGGCAAGAGCGATTTCCTCTACTACACGACCGACACCGAACCCGGCTCGTCGGGCTCTCCTGGCTTCAACGATCAGTGGGAACTGGTCACCCTTCACCACTCCGGCGTCCCGCGCATGAAGGACGGCCAGATCCTGAAGCGAGACGGATCGCCCTGGCGCGAGGGCGTTGATGATCCGGCATTGATCCACTGGATCGCGAACGAAGGAGCACGCGTCTCAGCGATGGTCGCTGCGCTCGAGGCCGCCAGGCTCGATGGCGAACAAGCGGATCTTCGCTCGCGCATCCTCGCCGAGCGCCCGCCCAATCCCGTCGAACTCGTACGCGCGGGCGCGACTCATTCCGTCGTTCAGCCCGCTTCGCAGTACCCGCTCGCGCAGACGACTGGACGCGCTGGCACCAGCGTGTCGATCACAATTCCGCTCACGATTTCCGTCTCGCTCGGTTCGCTGGAGACGCCAGCGCCCCTGTCCGTTCCGAATGCACATCCGCAGACTGCGCCGAACTCGCGAGATCACGCTACCGCCGGAGCCGTCGGGCTGGCCGAGGCACTCGTCATCGATCCCGATTGGAGCACGCGCGAGGGCTACGACCCCGAGTTCCTCGGCACCTCGATCCCGCTCCCCATGCTTTCCGCCAAAATGGAAGAGAGCACAGTCGAAGTACCCGTGGAGCACCGCCTCCACGGGGATAAATTCGTCCTTGCGTACCATCACTACTCGCTCGCGATGAACAAGAAGCGCCGCTTTGCCTGGTACACGGCCGCAAACATCGATGGCGACCATCGCCCCAGCCTGCCCAAACGATCAGGTGACCGCTGGCACATCGACCCGCGGATCGACGACCCCCACAACCCGAAGTTCCAGTGCGGCGAGGAGCTGTACGCCACGGAAAAGACGGACCGCGGCCACCTCACGCGCTACCTCGATCTGGCGTGGGGCGACACCAAACGAGAGGCGCTTCACGCCGTTGCCGACACGTTCCATTTCACGAACTGCTGCCTGCAACTCTCGCTGTTCAACCAGGGTCGAGACCGCTGGCAGGGCATCGAACAGTTCCTTCTCGAACAGAAGGCTCGCAAGGAGCAGCGACGCATCGTCGTCATCACCGGCCCGCTCTTCAAGAACAACGATCCCTTCTATCAAAACGAGTTCATGGATTACGCCGTCCGCATCCCGCTCCGCTTCTGGAAGGTTTGCGCGATCGTCCGTCAGGACAAATCCCTCTCCGCCACCGGGTTTGTCCTCGACCAGGAAGACGTCACGTCGCTTCCGGGCTTCGAGGAGGCGTTCGACGTTACGGCGGCGCAGGTCACGCTCCAGGAACTCGAGGAACGAACAGGGCTCGATTTCGGCTTGCTCACCGATCACGATCACTTCGCCGCGGGCGGCCCTGCCGGAAGCCTCGAGATCTCTCGCCCAGCGGGCGGCAAGCGACGCGTCAAGCCGTTGCGCTCGAACGAAGACATCGTGGTGTAAGCCCCGCCTCGCACGTACTCTCCGCGAACCCGAACCTGACGCGGGGCGAGGTGCAGCGGATCCGCGAGGCGACTGCGGACAAGATTGAACCGGCAGCCGCCCACTACGACGCGCGTGGCTTCAGCTCGACTCACGGCTTCGGTAGGGTGAACGCGCACGCCGCGGTGAAGGCTGCGGTCGCGGCGAGGGACGCTCTCGCCGGGGGACCGGGTTCCCCTGTCCATCCCCCCCACGGACCACGGGTGAGCCCGCACTCGCACCCAGGAACGCCGACGCCGGCATTGCCACCGTGATACGCTCGGCGGTGTGGATCCGAACAGTCGCTGCGCGTCGCACGATCCTCCCTCGAACCCGCGCTACCGCGTGGGTTCGCTGATCGGAGAGGGAGCCGCCGGCTACGTCTATCGCGCGCGGGATCTCGATTCCGGGCGCGACGTGGCGCTCAAGACTCTGCGCGTTCGGCTCCCGGAGGAGTTGTATCGCCTCAAGCGGGAATTCCGCGCTCTCGCGGGGATCACCCACCGAAACCTCGTCGGCCTCTACGAGCTTCACGTCGATTCTGAACAGTGCTTTTTCAGCATGGAGCTCATCGAAGGAGTGAGCTTCCTGGCGCACGCGCGTTCCCAAGTCAACGTCGATGCGCCGGCCGTTTGCGACTACCGAAGGTTGGGCCAGTCGCTACACCAGCTCGCACTCGGTCTCGGGGCGCTGCATGCCCACGGACGGCTTCACCGCGACATCAAACCGTCGAACGTGCTCGTCGATTCGGCAGGACGCGTCGTCCTGGTCGACTTCGGGCTCGTCAGTCGTCTCGACGCAATCACCTCGCGCGCGAGCGAAGCCGGGACGGTGGTCGGCACGTTTGCGTACATGGCGCCCGAGCAGGCATGGGGCGAAGCCGACTCTCCCGCCGCCGACTGGTACAGCGTCGGCGCGATGCTCTACGAGGCCCTGACTGGCCGCCTGCCGTTCGATGCGCGTGACCTACCGTGGGTCCTGGGTCGCAAGGACATCGCACCCGCGCCGCCCATCGAACTCGAATCTGGCATTCCACGCCGACTTTCCGATCTCGCCATTGCCCTGTTGCGACGCGACCCCGCGGCGCGACCCGCACAGCTCGAGCTGCTGCAAGCGCTCGAGTCGCTGAGCTGTCCTGCGACCCTCGCAGATGTTTCGACGCCCACGTGGAGTCCCAGCGGGCGCTTCGTGGGCCGCCGCGCGGAGCTCACCCTGCTCGAAGAGGCCTTTCAAGCGGCGAGTTGCGGGACACCCAGCGTTGTCGAGGTCTCGGGGCTCTCCGGGATGGGGAAGACGGACTTCGTCGAGCACTTCCTGTCCCGCCTCGAACGCGACTCCCGCGCGGTCGTGCTGCGCGCCCGCTGCTGCCCGCACGAGTCCGTTCCGTTCAAGGCCCTCGATGGCATCGTCGACGAATTGAGCCGGCTACTGCTGCGCCGCGACGGGCCGGCGCTCGCCCCGGCCGACGCCGACGCGCTGGTCCGGGTATTCCCCGTGCTGGGCCGGGTTCCCTCGCTGGCGCGCGCGCACGCTTTCAACGGACCCGACTGCGAGCCCTTGGAGATCCGGCGCCGTGCCTTCACCGCGCTGCAAACTCTCCTCGCGCGCCTCCAGGAACGCCGGCCTCTCGTGCTCTCGATCGACGATTTCCAATGGAGCGATCTCGACAGCGTCGCGCTGTTGCGCGAGATCGAGCAGAGCGGCGCTCCTCCGACGCTGCTCGTGCTCTCCTATCGGAGTTCGGCGGGAGCCGAGGCGGCGATCGAACGGCTCTTCGACCCGGACGACTCGATTGGTTCCGGTCCGCGACGCCGAGCACTCGCACTCGAGCCGTTGCGTCCCTCGGAGACGCGCCTGCTCGTGACGGAGCTGCTCGCGAGTAGCACCGGGGCAAGCGATCTCGACGAGGAGGACATCGCGATCGGTTCCGGGGGCAATCCCCTCTTCGCCCGCGAGCTCGCGCGGCGCTTCGCGGAGCGGAACCTGCGAGGCGAGCGTCAGGGAGTTTCCGCCGACGACGCCATCGACGTCCTGGTGCGCGACCGCGTCGACGCGCTCCCCGAGCTGGCGCGCCGGCTGCTCGAGGTGGTTGCGCTCGCTGCCATGCCGCTCGAAGCGGACGTCGCCAGTCGGGCCGTCGCGGCGGAGGGCAAGACCGACGAGGCGCTGCATCACCTCGAGCAGGAGGGTCTGATTCGGAGGCTGACGGGCGGGGTCCTGCGCATCGAGACCGCGCACGACCAGATTCGCGAGGCGATCCAGGAGCGGATCGCGCCCGACGACCGGCGCGCCCTTCATCTGAACCTCGCCGGCGCGCTCGAGCGCTGTGCGGATCCCGATCCGCAGCGCCTCCTCGAACACTACTCCGCCGGGGGTCGGCTCGATCTCGCGCAGCGATTCGTGCTGAAGGCGGCGGCGCGGGCCGAGCGCGCGCTCGCCTTCCATCGCGCCGCAAGCCTTTACGAACGCGCCCTCGAACTCGGAAACCGCGATGTTCCGGAGTACGAGCTGCATTCGCGCGCCGCCCGCGCCCTCGCGAATGCGGGCTACGGAGCGGCTGCGGCCGAGCACTTCGTGCAGGCGGCCGACGCGCTCGGGCGGGCGGATGGGCCGCGTTCGCAGGTGCTCCGCCTCGAACGCTGCGGAGCGGAGCAATACCTGCGCAGTGGCCATCTCGAGGCCGGGAACGCGCTGCTGCGCAAGGTGCTCGCCTCGCTGTCGATCCGATACGCACCGACACCCGCGCTCTCCCTGGCTTCGCTGCTAGTTCATCGCGGCCGCCTCTCACTCGCGCGGCGTTTCTCGACGCCCCTCGCATTGGCGACTCCGAGCCCGCGCGAACTCGACCGCACGGAGGCTTGCTGGTCCGCGGGGCTCGGCCTCGCGATGTTCGACGCCATGCGCGGCGCCGAGTTCCAGACGAGACATGCCTGCCTGGCTGCTCGCGCCAGCGACCCCCTGAACTCCGCGCGCGCCCTCGCCACCGAGGCCGTCTTTCGAGCCGCCGAGGGAGGGCACCGCAACCGCCGCACCAGCGAGGGGCTCCAGGTCGAAGCACGCCGGCTCGCACAAAGGACCGCGGATCCAGTCGTGCAGACGCTCGCGCTGCTGTGCGGAGCCGCAAGCGCCTACTTCGGCAATCGTTGGCGCGCTGCCCTCTGCCTCTGCGAGGAGGGAGAAGGCCTGTGTCGCGAAAGCGGGATGGGCGTCACCTGGGAGCTCGCGAATCTCCAGCTCGTGTCGCAACGCGCGCTCGCCTATCTGGGCGAGTTCGAAACGCTGCGCCAACGCTTGTCCGGGAAGCTGCGCGAAGCCAGGGATCGCGACGATCGCTTCGCCGCCACCAATCACCGTATTGGACTTCCGAATCTCGCGTGGCTGGTGGCGGATGACGCCGCGGAGGCCCGGCGACAACTCGACCTCGCGCTCGCCGGGCTGCCCGAGCGCCCCTTCGGAACCCACCACTACTTTGCGTTGCTCGCCGCGACCCACGTCGACCTCTACTGTGGTGAGCCGGACGCGGCCTGGAGACGCCTGAGCGAAGCCTGGCCGGCGTTGCGCTCCTCGCAGATACTGCGCCTGGAAAGTGTCAGAACCGAAATGCGGCAGCTGCGGGCGCGTTGCGCGATCGCGCTCGCCGGCACGGCGAATACGGGAGCGCAGCGCAGCGCGCTGCTGCGTTTCGCACTGCGCGAGGCGCGGCGGATCGAGCGGGAAGCCATCCCCTTTGCGCCTGCGCTCGCGGCCTCACTGCGTGCGGGTGCGGCGGCCTGTTCGGGCCAAGCGGAACGAGCCCTCGAGCACGCCGAATGGGCGGCGCTCGCCTTCGAGCGCCTCGAAATGGGCCTTCACGCCGCCGCGGCGCGCGTCCAGGCGGCGCGCCTCAGTTCGAGCGAGCGTGCACGTTCGCTGCGACGAGAGGCTGAAACCTGGATGGGACACCAGGGTGTGATCCGACCGGAGCGGATCGCCGACGTTCTGGTCCCGATCGGACGCGCCGCGCGTGCGTCATAGCGCCATGAAACGCCGAACGATCGTGTTCAGATTGTCGAAGCTGAGAGGCGGATCGCTTGCCTTGCGCTTTTCGAGAAACGCTCCCACCTCGGTGTCGAAGGCCGTCGGACCGTCGGGCCGCAAACGGTATGCGATCAAGTCGAGTTTCTTCAGCACCTTGAGCGCAGTCGGCTCGAGATCCTTGTGGTCCCAGAGCTCCGCGAGATCGCCGCGCCCTTCCTGAACCAGGATTGCATTTGCTGCCAGGCGCGCGGCTTCGTTGGCTCCTTCCATGGTGGCGAGGTCGGTGGCCGTCCGGACGTAGTCCGAGGCGAGCATCAAGTTCTCGATCTCCGTCCGGGCCGTCGGCCGGCTCGCCCAGACGTTTGGCGGATGGATCATCAGCGGCGAGAGATTGCCAACCGGAGGGCCGCCGCCCGGAGTGCCGTCGTCGTCGAACAGCAGATCGTCGTCGAGGTGCCAGTGGTGGACATTCTGCTGACTCAGCAGGATCGCGCCGGGGCTATTCACGGCAGCCTCGAGGTGTCGCCAGATCTCCTCACGCAGCTCGGCGCGCGTGCAATCGCGCGCGCGTTTATCGATGTAGATCCCGCGCTTGTTCCAGTCCGAGACGTCGACGGAGATCACGCCTTCGACCACGTTGTTTCCGTAGCGGCTCTTGAAGTCGACCGCCCCGTGGTCGCTCCAGAACTGCGCCTGCGAGACGGTCGTGAGCGCCCACGGGTGATCCGAGTAGAAGACATGGCCGTCTACGATTGGTACGTCCTGCTTCAGATAGAACTGCACGCCGACCATCCAACGCAGTGTTTTGTCGAGGTCGGTCTCCCGAATCTTCGCAAGCTGGGCGCTTGCCGCGGCGAGCGGCTCGTCGACGAGCCGATGCATGCTGTCGAGGGGCACCGCGGCAACGTAGTAGTCCGCCTCGACGGTCTGCGGCACACCGACGCCGCCCACGCGCGCGCCGCGGATACGGGTCGCGGAGTCGTCGAGATCGAGGCCGAGCAACGGCCGATCGACGAAAAAACGCACGCCAAGCGCCGCGAGGCAATCGCGCCAGGGGTCGATCCACTTCAGCGACGTGGGACCCTTCAGGATCCGGTCGGTCTCCTTGCCATCGCGCATCTGGTCCATCATCAGGCGGAAGGTCATGTTCCCTACGGTCCGCGCGTTGCCCTCGCTGGCGGACATCGCCACCATGCTCGTCATCACGGATTCGAGGTAGCCCTGGTATTCCCGGCTGTAGTTGTCCGCTCCGAGGAAGTCCCACCAGGTGATCTTCTCGTACACCTCGTCGCGGCGTTCGTCGCAGGAGGTGAAGAACCGCAGCATGCGTGCCGTCGACGGCGCGAGGTCTCCGCCCTGGAGGCCGAGGTCGCGGAGATAGACCCGGAACGCGTCGACCCACTCGGCGGGGTTGCGCGGGACGCGACGCAGGAAGCGATGCACGGGCTTTCCATCGACGCGGCCAACGGCCCCGGCATCGACGCCGATCAGATTGTCCTTCACGCTGCGTCCATGAGGACCTGCAAGGCAGCGCTCGGGCGTCCACTCGCTGGGATCGAGCGGAATCCGTTTCATGCTGTCGATCACATGGCGATAAAAGAATGGAAAGAAACGGAAGCCATGCTCGCCCGGAAGGGTCCCGCCGTCGCTCGGGTCGTTCACCCACTGGCTGCGGGCCTTGCCCCCGAGGCTGCGACCACGCTCGTAAACGTCTACGAGAAACCCCCGACACACGAGCTCGTACGCCACGCTCAAGCCCGCGACCCCCCCACCGAACACCGCGACTCGCTTCGGCACAGCCACACCTCCCTGAATTGCGCTGCTGGAGAGCAATCGCCGTGCCACGTCCCCGCGGCGCTCCCGCGGCGCCGCGGAACGGAGAGAGGTGCGGCACCGCCCACCCGACTGGACATCCGAGTTCACGATCGAGGACGAAAGCCCCTAGCGAGCGAGCTCTATCCCGAATCCCTTCCGAGACCGAAGGCATGAATCAGGTTGTAGACGTGAGAACGCGCGAGCTCGAGACGGCGGGCCGTCTCGGTGATCTTCCAGCCGGTCTCCTCGAGAGTGCGCTGAAGCAAATCGCGCTGGAAGCGCCGGGTCGCCTCCTGGAAGCTCGGCTCGGGCTCTTCCTCGCCGCCAGCGCTCTCCGGAAAGACGTGCCTACGCTGGACGCGGATCGACCCCTCGCCTGCTGCACGGATCGCGCCGGCCTCGACCGCGTGCGCGAGCTGGCGGACGTTGCCGGGCCACTCGGCGGCCTCGAGTGCTCGCAGCGAGCCCGCCGAGAGCTCGAGCGGCGAGAGGCGGTGGCGTTCGCAGGCCGACGCACAGAAGTAGCTGCTCAGCTCCGGGACGTCCTCGCGCCGCTCCGCGAGCGAAGGGAGCCGGATCGGAAGGACCTTCAACCGGTAGTAGAGATCTTCCCGGAAGCGCCGCGCGCGGACCGCCTCCTCGAGATCGACGTTGGTCGCGGCGATCAAGCGCGCATTCGTACGGACCGGCCGTGCGGCGCCGAGCGGATAGTACTCCTTCGAGTGTAGAAACTGGAGCAGCTTCGCCTGCACTGCGATGGGGAGCTCGCCGATTTCATCGAGAAAGAGCGTCCCCCCCTCCGCGCCGGCCACCTTGCCCGCAACGTTCTGCGTGGCCGTCGAGTGGGCGCCCGCGCGCGCTCCGAAAAGCTCGCTCTCGACGAGTTCGGGCGGCAGCGTCGCGCAACTCAGCTCGACGAAGGGCCCTGCCGCACGCGGCCCGTTCGCGTGGATCACGCGCGCGAGCTGGCTCTTGCCCGTGCCGGACTCTCCTGTGAGGAGAACGTTCACGTCGAGCGGAGCAACCAGAGCCGCCTGCTTGAGGGCCTGCGCGAGCGCACTGCTTCTCCCAATGACGCCCTCGAGCCGGAGCTGCGACCGAAACGCCGCAGTGGCATCGCTCCCGCGCCGCGCACGCTCGTGCGTGAAGAGGCGATCAACGAACGGTGCGAGGTGACGCGCGAAAACCTCGAGTCGAGAGAGATCTTCCTCGGGAAATGGCCCGGACGAAATCCGCCCCTGGAGGTAGACGACTCCCAAGGGGGGCCCCTCGCCCACCAGCGCGCACAGCACCGCCTCGATGCGGCCGCGCTGCACACTGCCGCGGTCGCTGAAGCGCGGATCGAGTATCGCCGAGGGCGTCGAGACGGTGTGCCCGCTGGCGAGCGCCTCGGCGATGATGCCGCGGGAAATCGCGCCGCGGACCTCCCCGATCTCCTCGCTCTCGAAGCCCCGGGATCGACACCAGCGGGTATTACCGCCGCCGTTGCCCGGGTCCTCGAGCTCGAGATAGCCCCGCTGCGCGCCAGTGATCTCAACGATCAGGGCCAGCGCCTGCTCCACGAACCCGGCGAGATCCCGCTCTCCCCCCAGATCGAGGAGCTTCAGATAGAGATCGCGCTCCGTGCGTGCCCGGAGAAGCTCGTCGCGCTCGCTCAAGTCTGACATCCACCTCGCCGCCTGCGGCGATCATACAACCAGCGGACCGGGGCGTGGGGACGAGAATCTCATGGGCCTTCGGCGCATCTGCGTGTCTCCTCATGCACTCTCACCTGGAGCCCCATGAGAGGCTCCTCGCGCCTGCGGCAGCCCGACGCGCTCGAACCCGTTGCGTGAGGATCAACCCCGCTTCGCGGGTACCCGGCGAAGCCTCGATCCGGGGGGCGCGACAACCCAGTGACGAAACAACGGGCAGACGTTCAATTTCAGCGAACGCTCACTTCTCCGGACTCTCATCCCCTCTGGTGTCCTTGCCACGCGACCCAGAAGTAGCGCTCGCCCACTTGTGCGAACCAGTCGAGGCACGTGAGCCGTCTGTACGTCCCTGGCACGCTGCTTGCTTCCGCACCCCAACTGCATTCTGTCGCAGCGAAGCCCACCCGACCGCGTTTCAGCCGGGCGATGTCACTGCCAGCGCGGTCGGTTGAGCCTGGTCGAGCGCGAAGAGACGGAGAAAATCAAACTCCAATCGAACCCGGCTCGCCCATTCTGAAGCGAGAGTTGCCATCTCTCCAACGACGAGTCCGGGTAGAGAGAAGTCGCGCAACACCAGACGCGATGTCGCATCGCGGCCAAAGGGAGGTGGACGGATGAGCGGCCTTCGGCCTGTCGGACTGGGTCCGATCGTTGGACACGTCACGCATGAGGCCGCGCGAATCTGGATCCGCGCGGCCGGAACGGACGACGTCGGAGCGAGGATCGCGCCCAATCGACGGACAGTGGGCGTGGTAGCGATCTGCGAGAGTGGCAAGCGGTTCTCTCAGGAGCGCGTCTACTACTTCCGACTCCACCGGGAGTACGACCGGACCGGCACCTTCACCTTCGGCTTCGAGACCGGAATCGGTGACAACAAGCCATCCCCGAAGCTCGCGCCGGACACCAAGTACCAGGTACGAGTCGGAACGCTGACCGTCGACGACGCAAATCCGGAAGGAGAATCGATCGAAAGTTCAGTCTTGGCTTCACGACTCCCTAAAGCCAGCGTATGGATCGACGAGCTCCGCAGCCTCCCGGACGAGGAATCCCTCGCGTCGTTTTGCACGAACCCCAACCCGGCTGCGAACCCGGGGAACATGGCCTTCCTACTCGGTTCCTGCCGATACCCCGGGCTCCTCTGGAAGTGGAAGCAAGCGGACCAGATCTTCGGCCCGATGCTCAAAGAGGCCTTGGGGCAATCGAATCGCCCGTCGGCACGCTTCGCGCTGATGGTGGGTGACCAGATCTACGCAGACATGATGAATCGCAATATCGACGTTTCCCGAGCTAACACTTTTGAGGAGTTTCAGGAGCGCTACCACACCGCGTTCGGCTCCCGGAACATGCGAAAGCTGCTGAGATCCCTTCCCACGTACATGATCCTCGACGACCACGAGATCGAAGACAACTGGTCCCAGGACCGGATCCGAACCGCCGAAGGCCGCCACATCTACAACCTCGCCCTCAACGCCTACATGTCCTACCAGTGGCTGCACGGCCCGAGAACTTTTGGCAAGCGTCTTTTCTACTCGTTCGACTGCGGCGGCTATCCATTCTTCGTACTCGATACCCGCACTCAACGTTACGTCGACGATGTCGAAGGCGAACTCTCCGACAATCATCTCCTTGGGCGGCCGAGTCTTTTGCCAAATGACGAGCCGAGCCAGCTCGACGGACTGCTGCTCTGGCTTCAGCGCGAGCAAAAGGCGCGGGGCAACGTTCCCAAGTTCATCGTGAGTTCGAGCGTGTTCGCGCCCAACCCGATCGAGGCGCGGGAGGGTCGCAGGGCGAAGGACGCCAGCGGGCACCAGGAAGCGAAATGGAAGGAGAACAGCGACTCCTGGCCTGCCTTCCCGACGACGAGGCGCACCCTGCTCGAGAACATCGTCCTCAACGATATCCAGAACATCGTGTTCCTTTCCGGCGACATCCACGTTTCCAGCGTCGCGCAACTCGAGTTCTCCGGAAACCCTAAGGCGTCCGCGTTGAAGGCCTTCTCGATCACCTCCTCCGCGTTCTATTGGCCGTTTCCATTCGCCGATGGAGATCCCTCTGGCTATGTCCACGATTCCACGGCCAAGGGCCAGGAAGACACGTTCGCTATCGGAGGCGGCGTGAAGCTCGACTACAAGGCCTGGAACTTCACGCAGCAGGATAATTTCTGCCGCATCGACATCGATCGCGCGAATCATCGACTGATCGTGGTCCCGTACGATGACGAAGGGAACCAGATCGCGGAAGGCGGACTTTTCGGGCTCGGTGCGAAGCCTCTCGAGGCGAATCTCGACCTGGCCGCCTGGTAGCGCCAAGGAGCGAAGGTCTTGCGTGCACTGATGATGGCAGGCGGCGGAGTCAAGGTCGGCTTCCAGGCTGGCGTGCTCCAGGTATGGCTGGACGAGGCAGGCATCGCCTTCGACCACGCCGACGGGGCCAGCGGGGGCTGCCTCAATCTCGCGATGTATTGCGAGGGACGCAGCGGCAAGCAGATTGCCGACGCTTGGCGCAACGCGGAGCCACTGGCCGGCGTCGGGCTGGATCTCGGCGACCTGCTTCACGCCCGATCCCTCTTCAGCATGGATCGCTATCGCAAGAACGTGTTACGCAAATCGTGGGGGCTCGACTGGGCCAAGATCCGCTCCTCCAAACGGCTTGGCACCTTCAACCTCTGTAATTTCACCCGACAGCAGCTCGAGGTCGTCGAAAACAGCGGGATCGACGAGGACCGGCTCGTGTCGGCGATCTCGCTTCCAATCTGGTTCCCGCCAGTGAAGATCGGCGGCGACGAGTACATCGACGCCGTCTATCTGACTGACGGAAATCTCGAGGAAGCGATTCGCCGCGGCGCCGATGAGATCTGGGCGATCTGGACGGTGAGCCGAGGAGGGTTGTGGAACGACGGGTTCGTGAACCAGTACTTCCAGATCATCGAGATCGCCGCCAACGGCCGCTTCTTCCAGACCTGGGACCGAATTTCTGCGAACAACCGCGCGCTCGCGGAAGGCCGCGCAGGCGAGTTCGGCCGCCACATCGAGCAGAAGCTTCTGCAGGCGGAGGTACCGGTGCACTACCTCTTGAACTTCTCCTCGGACCGCATGGCAGAGTCCGTCAACGCCGGCGTGCTGGCCGCCCGCGCATGGTGCGGACAGCACGGCATTCCATTCACTTCCGCAGGCCCGGTGGTGCCGCCCACGCGGGCGGAGGAACGCAGCGGCATTTCCTTTACGGAGCAGATGAAGGGTCACGCAACGGCAGGCGAGCCAGACCCGGCGCGCGGCGAGAACGCCGACGCGCGCGAGCGCTGCAGCTTCGAGCTGACCATCGATGTGAACGACATCGAAGTCTTCGTCAAGCACCCCGAGCATGCTGCGGGCGCCACCGGCTGGGTGGACGTCCCGGCGCTCGGCGGCCGGCGCGCCGTCGAGAGCGGGACGTTTCAGCTTTTCGTAGACGATACCGACCCGAAAATCAAGCGCATGCTCTACCGGATCTGGTTCCGCAGCAGCGACACGAAGGCGTCCTACACACTCTCTGGGAAGAAGATCATTCTCGATGATACGGGCTTCGATGTCTGGAAGGACACGACGACACTTTTCGTCAAGATCTTCGAAGGCCATGTCGACGCCACCGCCGAGGCCACGGCGAAAATCTGGGGCGCGGGCGTGTTGCACATCCACACGGTCGACTTGTTGCACCAGCTCAGCACGATGCGCGCGCACGGACCGGACATCGTGTCGCGTTCGCGCGCCATGACACGATTCGGCCGGCTCTTCCTCGGCAAGCTCTGGGATACTTACGGTCGCCGGATCCTGCCGTTCGGGCCCGTGTAGGGATCCAGTGGCAAACTTCGACGTCGTCGTAGTGGGGAGCGGCTTCGGGGGAGCCGTTGTGGCCTGCCGCCTCGCCGAGGCGTCGCAACGAGTGCTCGTACTCGAGCGCGGGCGTCAGTGGGACGAGCACACCTACCCGAGCGTCACGAACCGGGATTGGATCTTCGACAGCGAGGAGCCAGAGCGGCAGAACGGTTGGCTCGACCTGCGTTGGTTCGACGACATGGCCGTGGCCCAGGGCGCGGGTGTAGGCGGCGGCTCGCTCATCTACGCAAACGTGAGCGTGCCCCCGCCCCGCTCCACCTTCGAAACGGGCTGGCCTGAGGCCATCACCCATGAGGAACTCCGCCCCTACGTGGATCGCGTGGGGGCGATGCTCGAAGTTGCAACGATTCCCGAGCGCCAGCGCACGCAGCGCTGGCACTTCGTGCGTCGCGGTGCGGAGGCGCTCGGCCAACTCGATCGCTTCTCCTCTCTTCCGTTGGCGGTGCACTTCGACTCGGATTATGAACCCAGCACCCTGGCCAACCCCCGAGCCGATCATCACGCGAAAGCGTACGTGAACCCCTTCGGCGCGGCGCAGCGAAGCTGCATCCACCTGGGAGACTGCGACCTCGGCTGCCGCGTGAGGGCCAAGAACACACTCGACCTCAACTACCTGGCGTGCGCGACACAGAAGGGGGCCGAGATCCGGCCGCTTCACCTGGTACGAAGGATCGAGCGCAGCGGCGCAAGCTGGCGCGTTACTTTCGACGAGATCACGGGAGATCGGCTGCGCGCGGGGTTCGTGACGGCCGACCGAGTGGTGCTCGCTGCCGGTTCCCTCGGCTCGACGGAACTGATGCTCCGGTCGGCGCTTGCGGGCGTGAGCCCGCGACTCGGCTTCGGCTGGTCTCCCAACGGCGACTTCCTGACGCCTGCGCTCTCGCGCGGCGAGGTCGATCCGACGGTCGGCCCGACGATCACGGCGTGCATCGACCACACGGATGGTGAAGTCTACGGCGAAAAGATCTTCATCCAGGACGGCGGGCTCCCCAATCTGTTACGCGTTTCGGTGGCTGACTGGCAGCAGAAGCTTCCCCGGCGTTGGAGGGCGCGGGCACAACGCTTCATCGACTGCGCGAGCAACCAGGAGCCCATCGTGAAACACATCATGCCCTGGTTCGCACAAGGCATCGATGCGTCCGATGGACGCCTCCGTTTGCGCCGCCGATTCTTCGGCTTCGGCGCCCCGCGGCTCTCCCTCGACTGGGACATCGCGCGCTCGAAATCTACGATCGACGCCATCCGCAAAGCCCACAGGGCCCTGGCCGAGGCCACGGATGGCAAACCCATCGAGTCGCCGAGCTGGACCCTACTGCGCGACCTCATCACCCCCCACCCTCTCGGCGGCTGCAACATGGCGGACGACGCGAGTCGAGGCGTCGTCGACCATGCAGGGCGTGTCTTCGGACACGAGGGCCTCTACATCACCGACGGCGCGATCATTCCCCGCGCCATTGGACGCAATCCGTCGCGAACGATCGCGGCAGTGGCGGAGCGAGCGGTGACACAATGGGCCGCCACCAACGGAAACCGATGAGGGGCATGCCTGTTCTGTCGAGCCTACGCGCTGGCTCGACGACGCAATCATCGACCAGAACCCAGATTGCGCCTTCGCCCGCCAGGCTATTGGCCTGCCATTTCATCGACCCTCTTCTACGCGTCAGGATCGCGGTGTGATCGAAGCCCGCATGAATGCATCGGGCGAGAATTCATCAGGGAGCGATGATCGATGATTACCGACAAATTCGTGAGAAACGTTCTCTCCCCATTTCTCCTGCTCCTGTTGCTGCTCTTCCTGACTCCCGTTGGAGTAGCGGTCTGGATCATCGCGCGCACGGATCTCTTGTTTGGAGCGGAGACTCCCGACTCGATCCTTCTCACCCGTTGGCTCGTCGAGTTTTCCGGGATCCCGAGCGATAGCGCCGGCCTTGTTGTGGGCGTCATGCCAATCCTCATTGCCGCGCTGGTCTACCGACCGGGTGCGACTCGGATTCTGAATTGGACCGGTCGATTCGCATTACTGTTGACACTATTCGGGGCGATCCTCAGTGCTCTTCTCGTGGCGTACGTAGATCCCAAGAGCGCCACCCAGATTGGTGCGCTGACACGTGGAGCGGAATCCATCGAGGCAATGGAACAAGCCGGACTCGTCAGCCTGCGGCTGATGCTGAGTTACTTGTTCTTGCTCATCGGGATCAACCTCCCCATCGAGCAGGCAGGAGGCAAACCGTGATCGTACGAATCGCTCGGCGAACCACTCTTGCAACACCGCTAGCAGTCTTGATGTTCTTCCCGGTTGACGCTGCAAGGGCTTCAGAGGCGATCCTCAACGTTTATGTCGTCGAATCGGACCTGCCGACCGCGAAACTCATTTCCGGCGGTAACAATCTAACCGGAGAACTGACTGTCGATCCGAAGGGCATGCGGTTCCGGGTGCCCATCGCCGACACGCTCGTGACGCCGCTCCTACTCGAAGTGAAGCCCGTCGATCCAGACGCGAGTTTCTTTCCGCTTCGAGTCGACGCCCCGATATCCTGGTCAAATAGGACCAATGTGATCCAACTCAGGCCTGCGAAGGTCACTGGCGGCCCCGATGATGTTCGTGCTTTGTATGCGTCTCTAGTGAAAACATCCGATTCGAACCTACCGGTCTTGTACAACCGCGCGAGAGCCATTGCCGACAAACGGATTGCGACTCTGCATGGTGACTGGTCGAACCTACATGACTACGACATTCAAGCCGTTTTCAAGTATCTCGAAGTCGTCCGAGAGCTGAACAAACGCTTCATATTTCCAGCCGACAGCATTGACACGTACAGCACATGGCTCGAGACAGCCCTCGCGCAGGGCGGGGCGCGGGTTGACCATGCCGTTGGGGACGCAGCCGCGCGGGGGCTACTCGATCAAGTCTCGGAACTACGGGGTCAGCGCTTCGCCCTCTTGTGGCGTTTTGTATCCGACAATGAAAAGCCATGCGTCAGGCGACAACCCCTGTTGAAAGCGTTCCATAGGCAGTTCCGGGAAGACCTTGGGTCTGAAGAGGAGCGCCAGGCGGTTGCGGGAACGATGAGGGTTCCCGAAGCGCTGATGGTCTCTGCGATCGCGCAGTGTGAGGCAATTCGGCTTCGTTGCAGCAAAGTCATCAATCTCGCGACGGCTCGTCCGGAGCTTGAGGCAATGATTGCTGAGATCGAGGTCGTTCGCGACGTTTCGTCTGATGCTTCGATGAAGACGAGACTTGCAGGTGATCTCGCCAGCCTACGAAGGTTGGGAGCTGAACTCGACAGTGGCGGCGCACGGACTTGTAGCGATCCCAATCTTTGGGGTGAGTAGGTGTAGGTGACCAGACGTCCCACAATTGCGTTGACACAGTCGCCAGGTCTGTCGGACCATTGAAAGCGGAGCTATTGCAGTGCCGCGAAAAAGGACAACGGGGTCGAAGACTCGGGCGAATCAACGGCGGATGACCACTGCGGCGAGCAGACGGCGCCGCAACGATTCCCGCGAGTTCACCTACCCGGAACTGCGCCGTATGAGCGATGCCTGCCGGGAGCGGTTTCGCGGCCGCCGCAACGTAATCGATGTGGGCGTGGGCTTGAAGTTCGAGGCCGGTGTCCCAGTGGGCGACGGCCTTTGCATTCAGTTCTGCGTTACTCGCAAGATCCGGACGCCCGGTCGCTCGCGCCTCCCGCGCTATGTGTATGCGCGGCGCCGTGACGGCTCGGTCGACCGCCGCCGCCGCATCTCGACGGACGTGGTCGTCGTTCGCGATGCGCGCTTCACCTGCGCCGCGGGCAACCGGCTGGATGCACCGGGGGAGTTCGGTACGGAGACCCTCCTCTTTCGCAACCAGGGCGATGGGCTCTACTACCTCGTCACCTGCGCCCACGTTGCCGGAGATCTGAGCCAGTCACCCCCCGCCGATCCACGCATCGAATGCGCATGCTGCCCCGGGGCGCAGTTCGCCACCACATTGCTGAACTCGGTGCAGCAGGGGGGCATCGTCGACTGGGACATCGCCCTCGCAAGACTCGAGGCCAGCTGCACTCCGCAACACGAGCTTCGGGTCGAAGGCTCGCCGGTTCCACTACGCCGGCTGCGGCCGCAGGCCGAGATCATCCCCGGCGCGTGGGTCGAGTGCGCGACGGCGCGCTCGGGCGCGTTTCCCGCGCGCATAGCGTCGGATACACGCGCCTTCGACCTCGTTCTCGATGGTACGCAATATCGCGTACGCAACCTCATGTTGATGCAGGCCCAGCCGCTTCCGGGGGATTCTGGCGGCCTCGTCTACTCCGGTGACGAGGCCATCGGTATCCTTGTTGGTGTCGCGGGTGACGACGCACCGGGCAACCAGGGATGGGGCCTCTTCCAGCCGCTCGAGGGCGCGCTCGGGCACATCGCGGCGCAATGCGGATTCCCGCTTTCCGCCTTTCCTTAAACCCCACTCGCCGATCCCAAGGAGGGACCATCAAATGCTTCGCTCGGGCGTTCTCGCACTGCTCGCACTCGCGCTTTCAGGTTGCGCAACCATCGTCACAAGGGAAGCAGATCTATCCAAGGCGCCGAAGGGCGTACGTATCTACCCGCCGCGGGTTTGCCTTCTTGTCGACACTGCCGCCAACAGCGGCGAAGGCGCGACGATCATCACCTACCTGCCCGACCTCGATCGCGCCTACGACATCCGGCCTCTGACCGTCCTGGCCAAGCAGGACTTCAAAGTGGAACTCGACGAAGGTCAGCTCAAGACTCTAACAAGCACCCAGGACACCACCGCATTCCTGACGTTCATGCGAGAAGCAGCCCAACTCGCCGCAAAGGGTGCGGGACTCGGCGTCTCGGCCTCGGCGCCACTCAAGGGCAAATTCGGTTTCGCCTCGGGCGTCCACTGCCTGCGCGACGATGGGACGTTCTCGCCGTGAAACACCGAGACCCACGGTCGAAGGCAACGGGGCCTGGGAGCAGTCGCGATCGGCGACAGATTGGGAAACGGTAGCGGTTCGAGGTTGGATCGGACGATGGGCACTCGTGTTGCGCGCGCCCCTCACCTGATCATCGGCTGTTCAATCGCGAGAACTGCCTCACACCGCTTCTTCTAGCGACTTGCGGCAGCCCGTGCAGCGCAGGATGCCGAGGGCGAGGGGGCGGCGCAGGAGGGCGGTCCACGCGAGCCGCCATGGGTGGGCGGGATCCTGGGGTCTTTCAGTCCGCGGCCCGAGAGAGAAACAGTGCATTGAAGTCAGATGGTTGGAAGGCTGCCTCGGAGCGGCGTCCCGCAGGCGCTGAAGGGGCTGAGTCGGCGGGCCGATTACCTTACTTCCAGGTAATATCACCTTGCTTTGAGGTAATCGGAGCACGACCATGCTCGAAGGCATTCTCGGCAACGCGACGGCGGAGAAGGTGCTGCTCTACCTGGAGCAGTTCGATGCTGGGTACGCGCTCGGGATCGCACGAGCGCTCGACGACCTCCCCGTGAGCATGGTGCAGCGCCAGCTGGAACGGCTCGAGGCGGCGGGCGTTCTCGTCAGCCAGCTCCAGGGCCGCACGCGCGTCTTCAGCTGGAATCCCCGTTTCGCATTCGAGGCCGAACTCCGCGCGCTGCTTCGGAAGGCCATCAAGCTCCTGCCGGCGGCCGAACGGAAGCGCTACTTCGCTGGCCGGCGCAGGCCACGACGCACGGGCAAGCCGCTGTGACCGGAGTCCGCGAGGACCTCGGCGTCGAGGAGCTGGCAGGGCTGGTGTGCTCGACGCTCGAACGACACGGCGTGCGCGTTGTTCTCTCGGGAGGCAGCGTCGTGTCGATTTATTCCGACAACGCCTACCAATCCTACGACCTCGATTTCATCCAGATGGGCCTCGCGCACACGACCAACGCCGCAATGCAGGAGCTTGGCTTTGCCAAGCAAGGACGGCACTGGCGTCATCCACGCACGCCGTTCTGGGTCGAGTTCCCGCCAGGGCCGGTGCAGGTCGGCGACGCGACCATCACCGAGTTCGCGGAACGGCGGACGCGCCTGGGCGGCCGGCTGGCGGTTCGGCGACGTGAAGGAGCTACTGCAGCTCAGCGACGCCGACATGGAGATCGTCGAAACCCGGGTCCGGCTGGCCCGCGCGGTGCGCGAGCTGCGGATGGCGCGGCGCCTGACCCAGAAGGAACTGGCCGAGCTCGCGGGATCCTCTCAGCCGCGCGTGGCCGCCGTGGAGCGCGGCCAGGGAACGCTCGATCAGCTGATCCGATTCATGTTTGCGCTCGGTGCAGACCGGAAGAAATTGGCGCGGGCGATCGCGGCGGCGTAGGCGCCGCTTTCCTCTCCCGTTCGCGCTCCCGAAGCCAGGCTCCGACGGCGCATTCCGCCTCACCGTTCTTCCTCGCACGCCCACGGGCCGCGTGGCGAGGGTTTCAAATCCTCGTCGTTTCATCCGGAAAGAGGTGGTGAGCGCGGAAGGAATCGAACCTTCAACCTAGAGATTAAGAGTCTCTTGCTCTGCCAATTGAGCTACGCGCCCCCACGAGAACCCTGAAATTACGGAGCTGCGCCGACGGTGGCAAGGGCGGCGCGCTTTAAAGCGGCGTCGCGCCTCGTTTTGTTCCCAGCCGGCGAGCCAGGCGGCGCATGGCGTCGCGCAGTGGTGCATCCCCGAGGAGAAAGACGAGGGCGAGCGCGACGGCGCCGTAGGCGGTGAAGCCAAGGGCGAGGTCGAGCAGCGCGCCCGGGGCTCCGGGGGCGCCGCGCTGCGTGGCAGCGCCCGCGGCGGCGGCGAGCGCGGCGATCAGGCTGGCGCGCGCGCCGGTGAGGGCGAGCCCTCCTAGGTTGGGAGCTCCGTGCAGGCGCCGCGCCAGCAGCAGCGTGAAGAGGGTGTTCGCCACCATCGCGATCACCCCGGACCACGCGAGGCCTACTGCGCCCCAGCGTGGGTACATCGCCAAATAGAGTGGGATCGATCCGAGGCTCACGGCGGTGCCGAGCAGCATCGGTCGCCAGGTGTCGTTGCGGGCGTAGAAGGCCCTGACGGCGATCTGCTGGAGCACCCAGGCGGGGACACCGACCGAGAACGCGCGTAGGAGCACGGTGACGGCGGCGGCATCGTCTGCGCCGAAGGCGCCGCGCAGGTAGACGACGGTGACGATCGGCTCGGCGAAGACGATGCTCGCGCCGGCGGCGAGCACGCTGAGGCCAAGACCCACTTGCAGCGTCGTCTGCATCACGCCATCGAGCGCTTCGCGTTTGCCCTCGGACCACAGGCGCGACAAGGTCGGCAGCGCGGCGGTGGCGATGGCCTGGCCGACGACGGCCACCGGGAGCTGCATCAAACGGCGGGCGTAGGCGAGCTGCGCGACGGTGCCCGAGGCGAGCAGTGCGCCGAACCAGCGGTCGTACCATTCGTCGGTCGTCGTGAGCGAGAGCCCGAGCATCAACGGCGCCGCGATGGCGAGGTACTGCCACACCTGTGCGTCGAAGGGGGTGACGCGCAGGCGCGCGCGCGTGCGCAGGCCGAAGCGCGCGTCGAGCCACGCCACGCCGAAGGCGCCGATGGCGGCGCCCACCAGCGCGCCCCAGGCGAAGCCCTCCGCGCCGTACGCCGGGCCGAAGGCGAGGCCGCCGATGATGATCGCGCCGTTATAAAGAAGTGGCGCCAGCGCCTGGGTCGCGAAGCGGCCGTGCACCATCAACGCCGCGCGCAAGACGCCGCCCGCGATGAAGAAGACTTGCGCCGGCAGCACGATGCGCGTGAGCCGTACCGTCAGCGCCTGCGTTTCGGGATCGAAGCGCGGGAATTGCAGCGCGACCAAAGCCTCGGCGTACCACCACAAGACGATCGTGGCTGCGAGCGTGATGGCGCCCATCGTGCCCGTCACCTTCGCGAGCAGCGCCTCGGCCGCCGCGGGGCCTTCCTGCGAAAGCACGCGCGAGTAAAACGGCACGAAGGCGATCGAGAGCGCGCCGCCCGCGAGGAAGTAATTCAGCAGATCCGGGATCTGGAAGGCCGCGTAGTAGGCGTCGGTCGCGGCGCTCGCGCCGAGCTCGCTCGCAAGCACGGCTTCGCGCACGTAACCGAGCACGCGCGAGAGCAGCACGCTGCCCGCGAGCACCATCGCCACGGCCGTGAGTCGCGGGGCGCGCGGCATCAATCGGGCGGGTTGTGTTCGCGCCAGAGGCGGCCGTCGAAGCTTTCGACCAGCACGTCATCGCCCTCGCGCCCACGCCAATAAGAATGGCCGAGGGGGACCTTGCCGAAGGGCGTATCGAGCAGGTACTGCGGAATCGCAAAGCCGCTGGTGCGCCCGCGCAGGCCTTTGAAAAGCTCGATCCCCTGTTCGATGGGCACGCGAAAATGCGCCGTGCCTTCGAGCACCTGCGCTTGATAGCAGTAGTAGGGCCGCACGCGCAGGCGCACGAGCCCCTCGCACAGCGCCTGCATGGTGGCGGGATCGTCGTTGACGCCGCGCAGCAGCACGCTCTGGTTCCCGATCGGGATGCCGGCCCGCAGCAGGCGATCGCAGGCCTCCGCGGCCTCGGGCGTCAGCTCGCGCGGGTGGTTGAAGTGGGTGTTCAGCCAAATCGGGTGGTAGCGCTCGAGCATGCGCGTGAGAGCCTCGGTCACGCGGAAGGGCAGCGTCACCGGCAGGCGCGTACCGAGTCGGATGATCTCGACATGCGGGATCTGGCGCAGCTCGGCGAGCAGCCACTCGAGGCGCTCGTCCGAAAAGATCAGGGGATCGCCGCCCGTCAGCAGCACGTCCCGAATTTCCGGCGTCGCGCGGATCCAGGCGAGCGCGACGCCGAGCTCGCGCTTCTTCATCGTCCATTCTTCGTCGCCCACCATGCGCTTGCGCAAACAGAACCTGCAATAGAGCGCGCACTCGTTGTTGACGCAAAATGCAATCCGATCGCGGTAGACGCGCACGACGTTCTTGACGGGCGAATGCGCCACTTCTTCGAGCGGATCAGCAGACCCGGCGGGATCGTCGAGCTCGGCGAGCCGCGGCACCACCTGGCGGCGGATCGGACACTCGGGATCCTGGGGATCCATCAGCGACGCGTAATAGGGAGTGATCACGAAACGAAAGCGTTCGGCGAGTTCGCTGATGGCACGCGTCTCGTCCGGCGTGGGTTCGATCCAGCGCGCGAGCTCGGCCGCCGAGCCGATGCGGTTTTGCATCTGCCATGTCCAATCGCGCCACTGCGCATCCGGTATTTTCTGGCGTTCGCTCACGCGAGACCGAGGCGGCGCAGACCGCTCGCGAGCACGTCGGCGACGAGCGCTTCGACCGGGCGCCCTTCGAGCTCCGCGAGAATCCCGAAGGAACCGTCGGGGGCGAAGGTCGGCAGCGGGTTGATCTCGAGAAAACGCGGACGGCCCTGCGCATCGAGCTTGAAATCGGCGCGCGCGAAATCGCGGCAGTCGAGCGCCTTGAACGCGCGCACGGCCAGGCTTGCCAGTTCGTGCTCGAGCTCCGGATCGAGGGAGCCCGGCACGCAGTGCTGCCAACCGCCCGCTGGCGCGGGATGGCGCTCGAGCGCGTGCAGGCCTATGCGCGAGCCGGTTTCGAGCGCGCGTTGCAGCACCGGCAACGCCCGCGGCGGATCGTTGCCCACGAGCGTCACCGTGTATTCCGGCCCCGCGAGAAAGCTCTCGACGAGCGCGGGCTGCGCGTAATCACGCACGATGCGCTCGACTTCACGGACGAGCGCCGCACGGCTCTCGACGCGCGAGCTCGGCGCGATGCCCTTCGCCGTTCCCTCCCAGCGCGGCTTCACGAAGAGGGGGAAAACATCCGGCAGCGGCGCGTCACCCGCGGCCTGCGCCGAGGCGATCACACACTGCTCGGGGACGGGCACACCCGCGGCGGCCACCAGCCGGCTCGCCCAATGTTTGTCGAGCGCAACCGACAAGCTCGTGGCGTCCGAGCCCAGTGTCGGGACGCCGGCCATCGCGAGCAGCACCGGCGCCCAGGCCTCGCGCTCACGTCCCCCCCAGCCTTCGGCGATCGTCATGGCGGCGTCCAGTTCGGGCAGCTCGCCCTTCGCGAGACCGGCCAGCAGCGCGTGCGGCCCCCCGAGCCTCACGCTGCGATGGCCGAGCCGCGCCAGGGCGGCTTCGAGCAACAACACGGTCGCCTCGGGCTCGTACTCCGCGTCCACGTCCGCCGGGTCGTGCGGGCGGCGCGGATAGCTGCCGAGCAGGTCGTACACGAGGCCGATCGAGAGGGACATTGCGCGCGGTAGGATACCTCGCCGCGCGGCGCAGCCGCCGCGCGGGGCGCAAACGGGTGGCGCTATGCTCCGCACCCCTGCTGGAGCCAGCTGCCGCCATGATCCGCCTCGTCGCGCTGCTGCTGACCGTGCTGACCGGCTTCAGCGGCCTGGTCTACGAGGTGACGTGGCAAAAATACCTTGCCACGTTGCTCGGCTCGCATAGCGAAGCGACGGCGGCCGTGCTCGGGCTCTTCCTCGGCGGGCTCGCGATCGGCTACTCCGTATTTGGCGGGCTCACCCGCCGGCTCGTCGCGAGCGCGACGCAAGCGGGCCGCGGCGCTCCACTGCTGCTCGTCTACGGCGCGGTCGAGGCGAGCATCGGCGTCTTCGCGCTCGTGTTCCCCTGGCTGTTCCGGGCCGTGCAGGCACTTTCGTTTCAGCTGCCGCACGGCAACCCCGCCATCGGCTTCGCCCTCGATGTTGCGCTGGCTTCGTTGCTCGTGCTCCCGCCTGCCATCTTGATGGGCGGCACGATCCCGATCCTCACGCAAGCGCTCGCCCGCGATCTCGAAGACGCCACGCGCTTTCACGCCCTGGTTTACGCCTTCAACACCGCGGGCGCCTTCGCCGGCGCGCTGGCCGCCGGTCTATGGCTGGTTCCGCGTCTGGGGCTGGTCGGCGTGCTGGTCGCGATGGGCATCGTGAACCTCGTGGCGGGCGGCCTCTTCGTCGTGCTCGGGCTGCTGCGCCCCGCGGAAGCCGCAGCCCCGACGGCAGGCGCCAGCGCCGCGAGCGCCGGCGTCGCCGGCTTCTCGAACTTTGCGGCCGTCGCGCTGCTCACCGGCTTCGCCATGATGACGATCCAGACCGTGCTGATCCGGCTCGGCGGCCTCGCCTTCGGCTCTTCGCAGTTCACCTTCTCGATGGTCGTCGCGGTCTTCGTGCTCTGCATCGCGCTCGGATCGTTCGCCGTCTCCGCCCTGCCCCGCATCCACCGGGCGCTCCTGCCGGTCGCCCTCTGGGCGTTGCTGCTGCTGCTCGGCGTGCTCTACGAACTCGCCGACTCGGCGCCTTATTGGGCGCACGCGCTGCGCAACCTCTATCGCAATCAAAGCGTGAGCTTCTACCCGTATCAGCTCCAGGTCTTCTTTGGGATGCTGCTCTGCCTCGCGCTTCCCATCGCGATCTCCGGCGCCGTGCTGCCGCTGATGTTTCACGCACTGCGCGAAAAAGTGACGGATCTGGGCGACGTGGCCGGCAGGCTCTACAGCTGGAACACGGCCGGCTCGTTGCTCGGCGCGTTGATCGGCGGCTATGCGTTGCTCTTCTGGCTCGACCTCCACCATAGCTACCGGATCGCGATGGCGGCCATCGCCCTCGCCGCCCTGCTCACGACACTGCGCAGCTACGACGTCGGCCGGGTCGCGCCGGCAATTCTGGGGATCACGGCGCTCGCGGCGATCGCGCTGCTTCCGGCCTGGGCACCGGAGCGGTTATCGGCCGGGCTCTTCCGAAACCGCGACGGTCTGCCGGATACCTTCCATGGGCCGGAGGCCCTGTTTCGGACCTACCGCCAGGGCAAGTTGATTTCCTACGACGACGATCCGGTGGCTTCGATCGCCGTCAAGTCCTTTGAAAGTGCGGAGGGTCCGGGCAACCTCGCGATCGTCTCGAACGGAAAATCGGATGGCGCAATTCCCGGCGATTACGTGACGACGAGCCTGCTGGCGCTGATCCCGGCGCTCGTCGCGCGCGATCCGGCGCGCGTCTTCGTGGTCGGCTACGGCACCGGCGTCACCGCTGGCGAGCTCACCGCGCTCGAAGAAACGCGCGAGGTGATCCTCGCCGAGATCTCGCCGGCCGTGATTCTCGCGGCGCCGCTCTTCGATTACGGAAACCTCGGAGCCTCGAAGAACCCGAAGCTAAAACTCGTGCAGGGCGATGCCTACCGGACCCTGCTGCGCGCCGAGGGAAAATTCGACCTGATCGTGTCGGAGCCGAGCAATCCGTGGGTGGCCGGCATCGAGATGCTCTATAGCCGCGAGTTCCTCGAGGCGGCGCGCAACAGCCTGAACCCCGGCGGTGTCCACGCGCAGTGGTTCCACAGCTACGAGACCGATGCCGAGACGCTCGCGCTGATCCTGCGCACCTACCAAGCGGTCTTCGAACACTGCGCGGTCTGGTACACGGTGGGAAGCGATCTGCTGCTGCTCGGCGTGCAGGATCCCGCGGAAGCCATGGACATCGCGCGGCTGCGGCGCCGCTTCGAGCGTCCGGATTTCAAGGCGGGCTTCGAGCGCGCCAAGGTCACCAGCTTCCCTGCCCTGCTCGCCCACGAGATCCTGCCGATCGGCGTGCTCGGCGCGCCGCCGCTCGCAGGCGAACTGCACACGCTGCTGCATCCGCGCCTGAGCAGCCTCGCCGCGCGGTCCTTCTTCGTCGGTGAATTCGGCACGCTGCCTCCGACCGTGGCGCCGGCGGCCGCGGAGGTCGGCCATCGCAATTCGCTGGTGACCCGCTTCGTCGCTTCGGACCCCAAAGCCTACGACGAGGAGGCTCGCCTCCAGCTGATCACCGAGACGTGCCGGCATGGCGCGAACCAATGCGCGCCGCTGCTCGCCCGCTGGGAGATCGACACACCGGATTCGCCAGCCCGAGACAACTTGCGCCGCCGCATCGCCGGCAATCAGAATCTCGCGCGCACCTTGCAGCTGAACACGATCGATCAACTCATGCAGTTGTACGATGGCGCGCCCGGCGAGCTGCCCAAGCAAGTCACGCCGGTCTTCGCCGCTCGCATGAGCAATCTCTACATCGAACTCTACAGCCACGCGGTTCCGTTCTCCCGCGCGGCGCTCGCAAGGATCTGGCAGCGCTGCGAGGCCGACCCCAAGCAACAGCAGGAATGCGTCAGCGCCCGTTCGAAGCTCGAAGCGGTCGCGGGCACTTTTCACGAATGAGCGGGCGAACGCGCCACGCGCCGTGCGCTGAGCCTTCGTCGCAGGCGCCGACCGCCCGGCCGGGCTCCCGGCCGTGATCCGCCTCGTCGCCCTGCTGCTGACGGCGCTCACCGGCTTCAGCGGCCTGGTCTACGAGGTGACGTGGCAGAAATACCTTGCCACGCTGCTCGGCTCGCACAGCGAAGCGACCGCCGCCGTGCTCGGGCTCTTCCTCGGCGGCCTCGCCCTCGGCTACTCGCTGTTTGGCGAGGTCACACGCCGGCTCGCCGCGCGCGCACAGAGCCAGGGCCGCGCGGCGCCCTTGTTGATCGTCTACGGCGCGATCGAGGCCAGCATCGGCGTCTTCGCGTTGGTGTTCCCGCTGCTCTTCGGCGCCGTGCAGGCCCTCTCGTTCTTGATCCCCCACGGCAGCGCCGGCCTGGGTTTCGCCCTCGACGTCGCGCTCTCGGCGCTGCTGGTGCTCCCGCCCGCCGTGCTGATGGGCGGCACGATTCCGATCCTCACGCAGGCGCTCGCGCGCAGCCTCGACGATGCCACGCGCTTCCACGCCCTCGTCTACGCCTTCAACACCGCCGGCGCTTTCGCGGGCGCGCTGGCCGCCGGCTACTGGCTGGTTCCGAGCCTCGGGCTCGTCGGCGTGCTGGTGGCGATGGGCGTCGTCAACCTCGTGGCGGGCGGAGTCTTTCTCGCACTCGGGTGGTGGCGGCCGCCGACGGCGCTGCGGACGCTGCCCGCCGCCGAGACGGTCGGCCACGTCGCGGGTTACGCCGGCTTCGCCGCTGTCGCGGGTCTCACCGGCTTTGCGATGATGACGCTCCAGAGTGTGTTGATCCGACTCGGCGGCCTCACGCTCGGCTCTTCGCAATTCACCTTCTCGATGGTCGTCGCCGTCTTCGTGTTGTGCATCGCGCTGGGATCCTTCGCCGTCTCGGCGCTGCGTCGCATCCCGCCCCGGCTGTTGCCCATCTCGCTCTGGTTGCTGCTGCTGCTGCTCGCAGTTTTCTACTGGGGCGTCGAGGATCTGCCCTATTGGGCCTATGCCCTGCGCAGCTCCTACGGCAACCAGGACGCCGAGTTCTACGCGTACTACCTGGCGACCTTCGCGGCGCTGCTCGCGATCATCGGGCTTCCGGTGGCGCTCGCCGGCGCCGTGCTGCCGCTGATGTTCCACGCGCTGCGCGAACGCGTGACGAACCTCGGCAACGTGGCCGGGCGACTCTACAGCTGGAATACCTTCGGCTCGCTGATCGGCGCGCTGATCGGCGGCTACGCCCTGCTCTACTGGCTCGATCTCCACCACACCTACCGCATCGCCATGGCGGCGATCGCGCTGGCCGCCGTGCTCGCGAGCGGCATCCCGCCGCAGCGCACGCAACGCATCGGCATGGGGATCCTGCTCGCGTGCAGCCTTGCCGCGATCGCAGCGCTGCCGGCGTGGCGGCCGGAGCGCCTCAATCTCGGCCTGTTCCGCGAACAGCCGGGGGGGCCCTTCGCCTTCGCAGGGCCCAGGGTCTTCTACGCCGAGCATCCCCTGTTGGGACAGGCGGAGAAGAACGGCCACCTGAAGTGGATCTTTCACGACGACGACCCGACTGCGAGCGTCACCGTCACCGACAAGCTCGACGCGCGGGGCCGTCACGTCCGCGGGCTGCGCACCAGCGGCCGGGGCGAAGGCACGCTCTTCGAGGCCGACACGACCATGCGGCTGGCCGGGCTTCTGCCCGCCATCTTCGCGGAAAAAATGGAGCGGGTTTTCGTGATCGGGTACGGCCTCGGCATGACGGTCGGCGAGCTCGCCGCGTTGCGCACGCTGCACGAGGTGCGGGTCGCCGAGATCTCGCCGGCGGTGATCGACGCGGCGCCGCTCTTCGATTACGGAACCTTGAACGCATCGACCCAGCCCAACGTGAAGATCGAGATCAGCGATGCCTACCGCGCGCTGATCCGCAGCCAGGGAAAATTCGACGCGATCGTTTCGATCCCGAGCAACACCTGGGTCGCGGGCGTCGAGATGCTCTTCAGCCGCGAGTTTCTCGCGGCGGCGCACGCGCGCCTCGAGCCCGGCGGCGTCTACGTGCAGTGGTTCCACTCCAACGGGTTCCGCAGCCAGGACGACCAGCCCGATCCGCTCGCGCTCGCCCTGCACACGTTCGCCACGGTCTTTCCGCACGTCGCCGTCTGGTATGGCAGCGGGCCGGAGTTGTTGATTCTCGGGCTGCTCGATGATCGCGCTGCGCTCGATCTCGATCGCATCGAGCAGCAGGTCCGGCGCAAGGACGTGAGCGAAGGTCTGGTGCGCGCCGAGATCCGCAGTCTCGCGTCCCTGCTCGCCCACGAGCTGCTGCCGCTCGGGGTCGTGCATTCGGCGCAGCTTCCGAGCACGCTCCACACGCTCCTGCACCCGCGGCTCGGCTATCTCGCCGCGCGCGCGGCCTTCACCGGCAGTGAAGGACCGCCGCTTCCGAGCGCAGACCTGGAAACGGCGCGCATCGGTCAGCGCAATGCCTTGCAGCAGCGCTATGCCGAACGCTTCGGTGGCCGGCTGCCCGACGAGGAGCGCGGGAAGATCATCGCCCAGATCTGCATCCACCGGCCGCGCGAATGCCAGGCGCAGGTCGCGGTCTGGACCCGCGACGTCCCGGATTCACCGCTGCGCACGTTCGTGACTTCGGCGCTCGTCGAGAACTCGCAGGGAAGGATCCAATTGAATGCCGTGCCGGCGCTGCTGCCGCTGGTCGGGATCGTGGCGAAGGACGCGAGTCCCGTGAGTGTCGCGGATGCGACGCAGGCGACCGAGCTGTTCATTCTCTACTACACGCATGCCGCGCCCTTTTCGCGCGAAGCCCTGGCCGACATCTGGCGCCGCTGCGAAGCCGATCCCGCACAGGCCGGCGCCTGCCGCGCCGGACGCGAAGCGGCGGAGCGTCGGCTCGGCCCGCTCTCGGCCGGGCTCGCTCCGGCGGAGCCCGCGTGAGCGCGCTGGCGAACGACAGCTCGCGCTGGCGCAGCGGGCCTGCGCTGCGCGCCTGGGCGCTCGTCGCCATCTGGCTCACGCTGATCCTGCTCTTCTCGAGCGACGCCTTCTCGGCCTCGTCGACCGCGAGCCTGCTGCGCCCGTTCCTGCGCTGGCTGCTCCCGGATTGGACGCCGGCCGCGATCGCGAGCCTGCACTTCGCGATTCGCAAGAGCGCCCACGTGAGCGTGTATGGCGTGCTCGCGCTTCTCAACTTCAGGGCCTTGCGTCTCAGCCAGGCGGCGACGCTGGCGCGACACGCGGGCCTCACGCTGCTGCTGGTGCTCGTCGTCGCGTCGGGCGACGAATATCGGCAGAGCCTTTCGCGGGCCCGCACCGGTGCGATCACGGACGTCGTCTACGACCTCGTCGGGGGGCTCGCCGCCCTCGGCCTCGCACTGCTGTGGGGCCGGATCTTCGGTGCTGCGCAATCGCCGCCCCGCAAGCCGTGATTCCTCTGGTACGGTAGGCCCCCCCGGTCACAGGGAGACCCGATGGCCCTCAGCTACGCCGAAGCCGTTGCGAATCTGACCGCAGCGGGCGCCCCGTTCGAGATGATTACCGAAACGGTGCGCGGACTTCCGATGCGCACCTTCAAGCACCGCGAGAAGTCGATGCGCGAGAAGATCGCCAACGCGGGCAAGCGCGGCGCAGTCGACTTTCTCGTGCAGGGCGAACGCCGGATTTCGTACGGCGAATTTGCGCGGCTGGTCTGGGGCACGGCGGCGGCGCTGCGCGACGATCACGGGCTCGAGCGCGGGGATCGCGTGGCGATCCTCTCCTACAACTCGCCCGACTGGTTGATCGCGCTGTTTGGCGCGACCTCGCTCGGCGCGATCGGCGTCGGACTCAACGGCTGGTGGACGACGCCGGAGATCGAATACGCGCTGCGCGATTCCGGTAGCCGCTTCCTGGTGGTCGACGAGCGTTTGTATCCGCGTGTCGCGCCGCTCGTCGGCTGCATCCCGGGCCTCGAGCGCATCTTCTACATCGGGGACACGCCGCCTTCGGACACCACGCCGATCGCGGAAATCCTGCGGGCGGGGGATGACATCCCGACGGAGCCGATCGCGGAGGATGATCCGTTCGTCATCCTCTACACGTCGGGCACCACCGGCCGCTCGAAGGGCTGCATCACGACGCACCGGGGCACCATCAGCCAGGTCCTCGGCATCGTGTTCGCCAACGTCGTCGGCATGCTGTCGGGCGGCGGCACGCCGCTACCCACCGATGGCAAGCAGGCGGCCGCGCTGCTCACCTCGCCGCTCTTCCACGTCGGGGGCCTGCACTCGAATTTCTGCACCTCGATGACGGCCGGCGCGAAGATCGTCTTCAACTCGGGCAGGTTCGACGAGGAAGACGTGATGCGCCTGATCCAGAGCGAGCGCATCACGCTTTGGGGCGCGATCCCGACGATGCTCCACCGTCTGGTGCACTCCGAGCGCCTGGCGAAATACGACCTCTCGAGCCTGCGCGCCATTTCGTTCGGCGGCGCGCCGACGGCGCCCGAAACGATCGAGAAGGCGCGCGAGGTGCTGCCGATCGAGCCGAGCTTCAGCAATGCCTACGGACTCACCGAGACCCACGGCGTTGCGACGCTCAACGGTGGCAAGGACCTGATCGGCCGAAAGACCTCCGCCGGCCGCCCGTTCCCGTTTCTCGACATGAAGATCATCGACGAGTCCGGCAAGGAGCTCGGCGAAGGCCAGCTCGGCGAACTGCTGATCTACGGACCGACCATCACGCCCGGCTACTGGAACCGCCCCGACGCGAGCGCCGAAGCCGTAAGAGCCGGCTGGCTGCACACGGGAGACCTCGGCTATCGCGACGCCGATGGCTTCTACTTCGTGGTCGATCGCGCCAAGGACATGATCATCCGCGGCGGCGAGAACGTCTACTGCATCGAGATCGAGAACTGCCTCGCCGACCACCCGGAGATCGACGAAGCCGCCGTCGTCGGCGTGGCGGACGCCGAACTCGGCGAACGCGTGAAGGCGATCGTGCGCAGGGTTCCCGGCTCGACGCTCGACGAAGCTGCCGTCAAGCGACACGTCGCTGCGCAGCTGGCCCGCTTCAAGGTGCCCGAGTTCGTGGCGTTCACGCAGGAGCCGCTGCCGCGCAATGCCGCCGGCAAGCTGCTCAAGAACCAGCTGCGCGACGCCGGGAAGGCCGCCAAACCCGCCTGAGCTTCAGTCGAGCGGCGGCGCGTGCAACGTCTCGCGCAGATGCCGCTCGAGATGCTCGCGCAGCGCGAGGCGCCCGAGCCAGACGCTGTGGCTGCCGGGAAGCCAGTGGTGCGCCGGCCGCCCCCAGTGCTCCCACAAGGCCTCCAACTCCAGCGGCGGCACGATGCGGTCCGCGAGCCCCCCGACCACCAGCCGGGCCGCGTGCGGCACCCGCGGGCGCATTCCGAGCGGCGCATGCCGCGCCCAGGCTGCGCGGAGCAGGTGCTCGCTGAGCCCCCCGGCACGCGCCTCGGCGCGCTGCGAGGGCGGCATCAACCGCCACGCAAACGTGTCCAGGGCGACGATCGGATTGAGCAGCACGGCGCTCGCGAGCCCCGCTTCGAGCGAGGCAAACAACGCCGCGGCGTAGCCGCCGAGTCCGAAGCCCGCGATGCCGAGCGTGGGCGCTCCCTGCCCTCGCAGCCAGCCGGCGAAACGGCGCAAATCCCAGACCGTCTGCGCGAGCGCGGCGCTGGTTTCGGAAGGATGGCCATCGAGAAAGCCAGCGCCCGAGTGCCAGCCCGACGCGCGCGGCCCGTGCAATGGAAGCACGAACAGCGCGACGTCGAGGCCAAGTGTCGTATGCAACCGGCGCACGTTCCAGGAGAGCGCGTCGAGCGCGACGCGTCCCTGCCGATAGCCATGCAGGCAGATCAACGTCGGGCGCGGCTCCGCGCGGCTGCGCCACAGGTGGACGTGCGCCGTGCGGTTGGCGCCCCGCGCGACGAAGCTGTCGCGCACCTCGGGATCGACGGGCTCGAATTCGCTGGTGAAGCGCAGGTGCTCCGCGTCTCCCGCTCCCCGCAAGGCGACGCTCTTGAGTTGCAGCTTTTCGAGCGGAGGCGGTGTCCAATAGGCGCGCTCCGGATGCTCGTGCCACGCGTGCTCGCGATTGCGATCCGCCGCCGTGCGCACATCGGCCGCGATCTGCGCGTGATCGGGCCGCACCTGCAACCGCCGCCCCGTCTGCCATGCGAGCAGGATCGCCTCGTCGGCCGCCACCGCCGCCGCGCGCGCGGGGGAGAGCGTTGGCGCCGCGAGCCCCGGCGGCGGCAGGTCGAAGCGCAGCGACGCGCGTACGCCCTGCACGAGCACGGCGCCGCCCAGGCCGAGCGCCGCGAATGCCAGCAGGCCGGATCCCGCAATCAGCAGCGCGGCGCCGGCGAGCGCGCATGCGAGCCCCGCACCGATCCATTGTCGGGGGGAATCAGGACCGAGGTCGGGACGCGCCGCGAGCGCAGCCAGCCACCCGGCTAGCGGCGCTGCGAGCAGACAGGAGATGCGGCTCGTCGCGAGCGCCGCGAGCGCCAGTGCGCACGCAGCGGCGAGCAGGCAAATCCGGTCGCGCGGCCTCGCGAACGCGGTGGCGGTCGACCTGCGCAGCGGGCCGCTCACGTCCCGGCCTCGGGGAGGGGCAGCGCCCGCAACTTGCGGGGCTCGAGGTGCAGCCAATCGGCGTTGTCGGGCTCGGCTCCGGGCACGAGCGCGCGAATCACACCGAGATGAGTCACGAGCGCGACGCGGCGGCCGCGGTGCCGCGCGGCGAACTCCGCCACGGCGGCGCGCGCCCGCGCGCGGATTTCAGCGCGCGTCTCGCCGCCACCGGGCCGCGTCGCGAGATCCTCGGCTTCGAAGCGCACGAGCCGCTCCGCGTCGCGCGCGACGATCTCCTGGCGCGTGAGTCCCGCCCACGCGCCGATGTCGATTTCGCGCAGCCGTGCATCGTGCGTCGGCGTGAGCCCCCAACGCGCACCCAGGATCGCTGCGGTCTGCGCGCTGCGAAGCAAATCGCTCGCGATCAGCACCTCGATCCCCCCTCCGGCGAGCGCGCCCGCGAGCTGGGCCGCCTGTTCGCGGCCCCGCGCTGAAAGCGGCGGATCGCCGTGCCCCTGCCAGCGCCGAGCGAAATTCCAGGTCGACTCGGCGTGGCGGATCAAAACGAATTTCGTGTCATCCACGGCGTACTACACGATATCCGTTGCCGGTCCGGCATCCCTCGTTTGGGCGAGCGCAACGAAAAATAGGCCGGCGAGCCCCCCCGGGGCTCGCAAGCGCTCGCCACAGCCCTCGCGGGTGCATTCCTGACACAAGCGCCGCCCAGCTCCCACAAGGGAGGGATGGCGCTCGCCGAACACAGCCGACCCCGCCGCCGGCGCGGCTTCGACAACCTCGTCGGCGAAATCTCGGTCGCCGTCGGTAGCCCCATCCCACGCTATCCGCTGTGGCTGCGCTTGCGCGCGCACGGCTTCGATCCCGAGCGACTCGATCGCGCGTCGGCGGTGGCCTTCTGCGGCGCGCCGCTCATCTGCTTCCTCGGCGAGTACGGTGTGCGGCTACCCGAGGATGCGTTGCTCCGCGTACAGCGCAGCGTGCGCCAGTTCGATCCGGATTTCCCGACGCCCTATGAACGCATGGCGGCGTTCGGCGGCTGAAGTCCGAGCACGCGGCGCAGCTGTGGCGCCAGCGCGCGAACCGCGATGCCGCGATGGGAGAGCCGGCTCTTCTCCGCCGCAGGCAACTCCGCGAAAGAAACCTGCTTGCCCTCGGCGACGAAGATCGGGTCGTAGCCGAAGCCGCCAGCGCCGAGCGGCGCGTCGAGAATCCGTCCACGGCATTCAGCGCGAGCCAGGAAGACCTCGCCACTCGCGCTCACGAGCGCAGCGACACACACGAAGCGCGCTTCGCGCGCCGGGCCGCGCATGCCTGCCAGCGCCGCCAGCAGCGCGCGCACACGGCCTGCGTCGTCGAGGCCGGGCCCGCCGAAGCGCGCCGAACGCGCGCCCGGGGCGCCGGCGAGCCCCGCGACCTCCAATCCCGAATCTTCGGCCAACACGCAGCGCCCCGTGGCCAGCGCCACGGTCCTCGCCTTGCCCACGGCATTCTCCGCGTAGTCGTCGCCCTCTTCCGGGAGCACGACGTCCGGCACGCTTTCGAGCCCATCGATCCGGATCGGGAGATCGGCGAGCAGCGCGCGGATTTCCCGCAGCTTCCCGAGGTTCGAGGTGGCGACGACGAGCGCGCCCGCGGCGGCGCTCAACGCGCCTCGCCCGCCGCGATCGCAGCCACCTGAAGCCGCGTGAGCTCCGCCATGCCGCGCAGCGCGAGCGTCGTCAGCGCGCCGAGATCTTCGGGCGCGAACGTGCCTCCCTCCGCGGTCCCCTGGACCTCGACGAAGCGCCCGCGGCCGGTGGCGACCACGTTCATGTCCACCTCCGCGCGGGCATCTTCTTCGTAGGCGAGATCGAGCAGCGTCTCGCCCGAGACGATGCCCGTCGAAACGGCCGCCACCGAATCGCGCAGCGGCTCGCGTTCGATCACGCCGCGGCGCCGCAAGCGCGCCACCGCCAGCGCGAGCGCCGTGTAGGCGCCGGTGATGGCGGCGCAGCGCGTCCCGCCATCCGCCTGGAGCACGTCGCAATCGACCCACAGCGTGCGATCGCCGAGCGCCGAGAGATCGGCGATGGCGCGCAGGCTGCGCCCGACCAGGCGCTGGATCTCCTGCGTGCGGCCCGACTGCCGGCCGCGGGTCGCCTCGCGCTCGCCCCTACGATCGGTGGCGCCCGGCAGCATCGAGTATTCGGCCGTGATCCAGCCGCGTCCCTGCCCCTGGAGATGACGCGGCACGCCGAGTTCCTCGGTCACCGTGCACAACACCTTCGTGCGTCCGATCTCGGCGAGCACGGAGCCGAGCGGATGCTCCGTGAAGTTCGGCTGGAGGCGCACACTGCGCAGCTCGTCGGCGGCTCGTCCGTCCATCCGCACCGGCGATCTCCTTTGCGTTTACGGGTGGGCGCGCGACGCGGGCACGACGCCCCGCTGCTCGTCGTGGCGGCGGGCGTGCTCGAAGACCGCCTCGGCCAGCACCCGCGCGATCGCTTCGCGCCGCTTCGGGTTGCGCAACTCCTGCTCCTCGCTGGGATGCGTGATGAAGCCGATCTCGACCAGCGCGGCGGGCATCTGCACACCCGCGAGCACCACGAACGGCGCCTGCTTCACGCCGCGCGAGGGGCCGGAGTCGAGCGTCGCCAGACGCAACTGCGCCCCACGCGCAAAATCGCTCGATTCCGCGAGGTGCTCCTTCTCGATCATGTCTCCGAGGATCGCAACCAGCGGGTCGGCGTCGGCGCTCGCAACGCCGGGCTTTCCGCCGAAAGCCTGGTTCTCGCGCAAGGCAACGCCGCGCGCGTGATCGTCGCTGGCCTGCAGCGACATGAAGTAGGTCTCGGAGCCGCGCGCGCTGCCGTTGCGCGCGGCGTTTGCGTGGATCGAGACGAATAGATCCGCGCGCGCGTCGTTCGCGATGGAGGTGCGCTCCTCGAGCGGAACGAAGCGGTCTGCGGAGCGCGTCATCACCACTTGCAAGCCCGCACGGCTCAGACGCGCCGCGAGATTCCGCGCCACCGAGAGCACGACGTCCTTTTCGAGCAGCCCGTGCGGTCCGCGCGCGCCCTCGTCCTCGCCGCCGTGTCCGGCATCGATCACGACCGTGTCGAAGCGATCTCCGTGCGATTCGCCGCGCAGCGCGGCTTCCCCGGCAAACGCTGCGATCGGGAAGACCAGCACGAGCGCGAGCCCGAGCCGCTGACTGCGCTTGCGAACCCCACCCACGCGATCCGACCCCCGTGGCCGACGGTAGCAAGCGCCCGCGATTCGTGAACGCCGCGGGCGGGTTTGACGCGTCGCCGAGGCGGGCGATACCGTCGCGGCATGCGCGTGTCTCTCGCCTACGGACGTGGTGAGATCGCCTGCGAGTTGCCGGAAGCTGCGCAGATCGACGTGCTCGAGAAGCACGCCGTGCCGCCGTTGCGCGATCCTGAAGCCGCGCTGCGTGACGCCCTCGTTCACCCGATCGGCGCGCCGCCGCTGCATGAGCTGGCGCGCGGGCGCCGCAATGCCGTGATCGTCGTTTCGGATCGCACGCGGCCGGTTCCGAACGCACTGCTGCTACCGCCGATGCTCGCAGCGCTGCGCCGCGGGGGGCTGCCGCCGGAAGCGGTCAGCCTGCAGGTGGCGACGGGTCTGCACCGTCCCTGCACGCCGGCCGAGCTGCGCGAAATGCTCGGCGACGAACTCGCGAGCAGCCTGCGCATCGTGCAGCACGACGCGCGGGATGCCGCCGCGCATGTCGATCTCGGCCACACCCGCGGCGGCATCCCGATCCGGATCGATCGCTTCTTCGTCGAGAGCGATCTGCGTCTCGTGACCGGCCTGATCGAGCCGCACCTGATGGCGGGCTACTCGGGTGGACGCAAGGCCGTGTGTCCGGGGCTCGCTGCGGTCGAGACGCTGCGCGTGGCGCACGGCCCGGCGCTGCTCGAGGGGCAGATCGGGCCCGGACTCGTCGACGGCAACCCGCTGCACGAGGCGCTGCTCGAAGTCGTGCGCCTCGTGGGCGTGCATTTCATGGTGAACGTCGCGCTCGACCGCGAACGCCGCGTCGCGGGGATTTTTTGCGGCGACATCGAACGCGCTCACGAAGCCGGCATGCGCTTCGTCGAAGCCGAGTCGCTCGTCTCGCTGCCTGCGGCTGCCGATCTGGTGATCGCATCGGCCGGCGGCGATCCTCTCGACGCGACCTTCTACCAGGCGATCAAGGGCATCGCAGCGGCCTCCGCCATCGTGCGTCCCGGCGGCACGATCCTGCTGTGCGCGGCGCTATCCGAAGGCGTGGGAAGCGCACCCTTCGAGAAGCTGCTGCGCCAGAGCCCGAACCCCGCCGCGTTCGAAACGCAGATTGCCGATGCCGGTTTTTTCGAGATCGACCAGTGGATGATCCAGCACCTGTGTCAGGCGCACCGGCGCGCGCGCATCCTGCTCTTCTCACAAGGCCTGCCGGACGCGACCCTGCGCGAGCTGCTCGTCGAACCCGTCGCGTCACTGCGCGAGGGAATCGCGCGCGCGCTGTCCGCGTTGCCGGCGCCGGCGCGCATCGCCGTGCTGCCCCAGGGTCCGTATGTCCTCGCCACGCTGCGGGGCGAGAAGCGTCCCCTCGGCCGCGCCGCGTGACAGGGCCACCGCCCTTCCGTATCGTGACGGCCCCCCCTGCATTTGGTGGAAGCTGCGTGCTGCGACGCTCGCTCCTCGCGTTCCTCGCCGTCCCCCTGCTCGCCGGCAACGTGCAGGCGGCGGAGGGCCTGCCGTCTGTCGCTCGTCCGCATCTCCAACTCGCCCGCCAGAACGTGACGCAGGGTCTGATTTTCTTCCTGCGCATCGATTCACCGCCCGGCGTCGCCGCGGTCGGCACCGCGCATGCCTTCGAGCTGGCCGACCTCGTCGAAGCCGAGCGCGCGGAGTTCATGTTCGGACGCGGCAAGCGCGTGGCGGCGGTTTCGAAGGGCCTGCTCGTCGCGCCGGGTCGCCCCTTCAACGAGCCGGGCGCGAGCCTGGCGGGCGACTTCGTCATCTACGCGCTCGAGGCAAAGCCCGTCGGCGCGGCGCCGCTCGTGGCCGAGCGCGACGCGACGCTCGCGCTGGGTGCGCGCGTGCGCCTGCTGGGCATTCCGGCCTCGGTTCCACCGGACCAGGACGAGATCTTCGGCCGGCTCGTGAGCATCACGCCGGAGCGACTCGAAATCGAACTCGACGTGCCCAACGACCTGCGCGGCTGGGGGGGAGCCCCCGTGCTGCTCGATGCCAGCCACCGGGTGATCGGGATGCTCCAGGCCCACTATCCGCAGGGCTCCACCACGCGCGTGATCGTCTCGCCGATCGCGTCGGTGCTCGCGGCTGCCGCACGCCCGCTCGCGGGTGGCGCCGGACGCGGGTTCGCGCAATTCGCATCGCTTGCCTCGAAGCGAAACCTCGCGCCTGCCAGCGACGCGCGCACTCCCGTCACTCCCCCCGCGCCCGCCGGCGTGCTGCCCCACGCCCAGGCCGGTGTGAATCTGCAACTCGAAATCGAGTATCCGCCCGAAGGCGCGGTGATCGGAAGCTCCGCTTGCGGCGTGTTCGTCGCCGGCCGCGCGCTCGCACTGCGCGGCCAGATGCAGCACTTCGACGTCGCGATCGTGATCGACACATCGGCGTCCACCGGCGGGCCCAGCGGCGCCGACATCAACGGCAACGGCGTCGTCGGCGTCGTCTATGGCGGCGCGCTCGGCTCGATGTTCGGCGCCAGCTTGAGCGATCCCGCGGATTCGATTCTCGCCGCGGAGGTCGCCGCCGCGCGGCAGCTGTTGCGCGGCCTCGATCCGCGCAGCACGCGTGTCGCCGTGATCGTCTTCTCCGGCGAGCCCGAGGACCAGGGGGGCACGTACTTCGGGCGCGGCGCCTCGAAGCCGGCGCTCACGCTCCAGGCGCTCAGCAACGATTACGCGCGCGTCGAATCGGCGCTCGATAGCGTGCTGATGCAGGGCCCGGGTGGGCTCACGCACATCGCCGCCGGCGTCGATCAGGCGACGATCGAACTGATGGGCATCAAGGGCGCGCTTTCGCGCAAGGATCCGACCAGCGAGAAGGTCGTGCTGTTTCTCACCGATGGCACGCCCACGCTTCCCTTCGGTCCGCAGTTCGAGGCCGAGAACGTGCGCGCCGTGCTGCGCGCTGCTGGCCGTTCGCAGTTCAGCGACATCCGCATCCATTCGTTCGCGATCGGGCCCGAGGCCCTCGACGCTCCCGTCGCCACGGTCGAAATGGCGCGGCGCACCGGCGGCTACTTCACGCCCGTGCGGCATCCCGGCATGCTCGCCGAAGCGATCGAGACGGTCGACTTCGCGAACATCGACGAAGTGGTCGTGCGCAACGCCACCAATGGCAAATTCGCCGAACCCTTCCGGTTGACCGCCGACGGGGCCTGGAGCGGCTTTCTCGAGCTCGAGAACGGCGCAAACCAGCTCGAGGTGAGCGCCCGCACGGACGACGCCACGTCGGTCCAGCGCGCGGTGCGCGTGCGCCTCGATCCCAAAGCGCCCGACGCTCCGATCCCGCAGGATCTCGTCGTCCACCGCAATCGCTTGCTCGAGGAGTGCCTGCGCAACCTGAAGCAGGTGCGCGTCTCGGCCGAACGCGAGGCCGCCGACAAGGTGCGCAAGGACCTGATGGTCGAGATCGAGAAGGAACGCGCGAAGGCGAAGCAACGCGCCGCGGAGCAGAGCAAGCGCCTCGAGCTCGGAGTCGAATCGGACGAGGCCCAGCCGTAGGCGCCGTGCGTACCTTCGCCCTGCTCGCGGCCGGCGTGATCGCCGCGACACATCCCGCTGCCGCCGAAGCTCCGAACCCCTCGCTGGCGCGAACGATCCTGGTCGCGCCCGGCGAGCCGCTGTCGCGGGGCTTCGTCTTTTTCCTGCGCAGCGAATCCGGAGCCGGCGTCGCGGCCGTCGGCAGCAGCGAGACCTTCACGCGCAGCGAGCTGGCGCGCGCGGCGCGCGTCGAGTTCCGCGCCGGCGTCGCGGACCCGCTGATCGCCACTTCGCAGGCGCTGCTGGCTCTGCCCGGCTGGCCCGTCGCCGCCGGCGCGCAGCCGGCGACTCCCCATCTGGTCTACGCGCTCGATGCGCGTCCGTCCGGCGTGTCGGTGCTCGTGCCGGCCCTCGATGCCGCGCCCCGCCCCGGCACGCGCGTGCGTGTGCTCGGCCTCTCGGAGGCATCGGGGGAGCAGGAGGAGCGCTTCGGGCGGATCGTTCGCTCGACACCCGAACGTTTCGAGCTGGAGCTCGAGCGCGCGCTACCCGTCCAGGGCTGGGTCGGCGCCCCCGTCCTGCATGCCGCGAACGGAACCCTGCTCGGCACGCTTGCGCTGGCGCAGCCCCATGCCCCCGCGAACCACGCCGAAGTCGTCAGCATCCGCGCACTCGTGCGCGCGCTCGCGCGGCCGCTCGAGCATGGCGCCGGGCGTGCCTTCGCGAGTTTTCTTTCGCCCGCCTTCCCCCAGGCTCCCGCCGGCAGCAAGCTGATCCGTCCCTCGGAGCCGCCCACCACGCGGGTCCAGCTCGAAGTCAGTCTGCCCGCGAACGCGAGCACGCTGCCTCCCACCGCCTGCGGAATTTTCGTGTCGGGACGCGCGCGCGCGCTGGGCGGCAGTCTACGCGGCTTCGATGTCGCGATCGTAATCGACACCTCGCTCTCCACCGGCGAACCGACCGGCGCCGACGTGAACGGAAACGGCATCATCGGCTCTCCGAACCTCGGGCCCGTCGGTTCGCTCTTCGACGCCACGCGCGACGATCCAGGAGATTCGATCCTCGCCGCCGAGGTGGCCGCCGCGCGCCGCCTGCTGAGCGAGCTCGACCCGCGCAGCACGCGCGTCGCGCTCGTCACGTTCGCGGGCGAGATGAACCCCGTCCGCTCGCGAGTTTTTTTCTGGCGATCCCCGCCGACGGCTGCGTTCACCCGTGAGCCGCTCACCCACAACTTCGCGCAGATCGAGCGCGCCCTCGACGAGGTGCTCGCCACCCATCCCGCGGGCGTGACGCACATGGCGGCAGGCGTCGACCAGGCGACCCGCGAGCTGCTCGGGCTGGCGGGCGCGCGCTCGCACGCGAAACCCCTCAGCGAGAAGGTCATGCTCTTTCTAACCGACGGTCAGCCCACGCTGCCCTTCGGACCCGGAAAGGACGCCGACAACGTGCGCGCCGTGCTCGACGCGGCCGACCGCGCGCACAAGGGCGGAATTCGCGTACACACGTTTGCGATCGGTCCCGAGGCGCTCGCGGGCCCGATCGCGACCGTCGAGCTGGCGGCGCGCACCCAGGGCTACTTCATTCCCGTGCGCGAGCCCGGCGATCTCGTCGGCGTGGTCGAAGCCGTGCATTTCCCGGATCTGCGCGACGTCGCCGTGCGCAGCCTGACGACCGGTGAGCCCGCGCATCCCTTCCACACGGACGCTGATGGCTTCTTCAGCGGGCTCGTCCCGGCGGCCCCCGGCGAAAACCGCATCGAGATCGTCGCGCGCGCCGACGACGGAACCGCGGCACGCCGAGAGATCGCCGTGCGTCTCGATCCCCGCGCCCCGCCGCTCGAGATTCCCGAAGCGCTGAAGGGTTCCCGCAAGCTGTTGCTCGAAGAGTGTCTCGTGGAGATTCGCGACGCGCGACAGCGCGCCGAGCGCGCGCAGGCCGAACGCGTGCGACGCGAGCTGCGGGTCGAGATCGAGCGCGAGCGCGAAAAGGCCCGCGCCCGCGCGGCCGAGCAACGCAAGCAGCTCCATCTCGAAGTGCAGCCCGATTGATCTCGCGCGCCTGCGGCAGGCCCGGCTGACTTCGGCGCCTGCGGCTCGCGGCGGGCCCGCGAACGCGGGTCAGGTCGCGTCGACCTGATCCAGATACTCCGAGAGCCCGAAGCCCGTGCGCCCCTGGCAGCGCCATTCGGTCATGCCTTCGGCGATGCGCGTCGTGTGGCCGTCGCGGCGGTTGCGCAGCGGGATCAGCGAAAGCACGCGGCCCTCGATCTCGAGCAGCTCCCCATCGGCGCAGGTCAGGCGCGCGCGCAGGCGGGCGTGGAGCTTCTCGCTCCCGGCCCACTCGGTTTCGATCTCGACGTGCCTCACGAAGACGAGCTGCTTGCCGCGGTGCAGGAAGCCCGCGCGAACCTCGCTGCCATCCCGCGCGGCGATCCAGCTCGCCATGAAGCCGAAGTCCTCGCCAAAATTTCCCGTGAGCCAGCGATAATAAAGCGGCGCCTGCCAGCTGCGCGGGCCCCAGGAGTGATCGCGCAAGCCGAAGCCATCGAACTCGAAGCGGACGCCGTCGATCACGAGGCTGCCGGTCGCACGGTGGTGTTGCTCGTAATGGCCGCGCGCGAAATCCAGCTCCGGGTCGACGGCCTCGCTGCGTTCCCGCTCGCCGCCGAACATCGGCCCCACGCCCCGGATCTCGAGCTGGACTTCGACGGGGACGAACGGATTCGTCGTGAACGCGGCGCGCGGGTCGCGCATCGCAAGCGGATCGCAAGCGGATCGGCGAGGCGACACGCCTTGCCCGCGTACGCGATCCGCAGCCGCTCGAACGGAGTCTCGACCTCGAATCGCATGCCGCCCGCGAAAAATCGCGAATTGTCCGCGATCTCGGGTCGTTTGAAGTTGAAGACGACGCCGCCATCGGGTTGAAAGAGGCAGACGGTCGTCTCCGCATTGCGTTCGTTCGGACGGTTGCCGATGCGCAGGAAGCCGCCCAGGCGCTGGCTCGCGTCGAAGAAATTGAAATACATGCTCTCGTTGAAGTTCGGCTCGCCGGTGTTCGGGTGCAGGAACTCGTCGGCGGGCTCGAGACGAATCGCGGCGCGGGTTTTCGCGGCCATCAGGCTCCTAGCTGGCTTCGCGCGCATAGGCGCGTCCGAGATCGGCGGGTGCGCGCGCGCGTCCGCTGGCGAGCGCAAGCACGGCGAGGGTGACGAGATACGGAAACATCAAGAACACAGGATACGGGATCCCCGATCCGCGGGCCTGCAAACGAAACTGCAGCGCGCTCACGAAGCCGAAGAACAGCGAAGCCAGCAGCACGCCGACAGAGCTCCAGCGGCCGAAGATCACGATCGCGAGCGCGATGAACCCGCGCCCGGCGGTCATGCCCTCCGTGAAGCTGTCGGATTGCGCGAGCGAAAGCGACGCACCGGCGATGCCCGCGAGCGACGAGCCGATCAGCACCGCCAGACAGCGCACGAGCGGAACCGACACACCCTCGCTATCGGCGGCGCGCGCCGATTCTCCAACGGCTCGCAGCTGCAAGCCGGGCCGGGTGCGCGTCAGCACGAGTCCGATCACGAGCGTGAGCAGCAGCCCGGCGTGCAGGAAGGCGGTCTGCGCGAACCACAGGCTGCCGAGCCAGGGCACTTCAGCGAGCGGGCCCGGCAGCAACGGGCCGAGGGTCGGTGCACTCGGCGGCGCGCCGCCATAGAGCGCTCGCGAGCCGGCGCCGGTGGCTCCGAGCGCGAGCAGGTTCACGGCGGTTCCCACCACGATCTGGTCGACGCGCCCGAGCACCGTGAAGGCGGCGAACAACGCTCCCACCCCCGCGCCCGCGCAGGCCGCCGCGGCGACGCCCGTCAACGCCGAACCGGTGCCCACAGCCACCACGAAACCCACGAAGGCGCCCGTCAGCATCGTGCCTTCGATCCCGATGTGGATCAGCCCGGCGCGCTCGATCACGAGCTCCCCGAGCGCAGCCAGCAGGAGCGGCGCCGCCAACCGCAGCGCCGCTTCGATCAGCGCCTCCATCTCAGCCTGCCTCCGCGGACGCGCGATCCAGACGTGGGCGCGCGCGCCGCCGCCCGATCGAAACCCCGACCGCGAGCAGGATCACGGCGCCCTGCACGATCTGCGTCACCACCGCTGGCACACCCGCCTCGCGCTGCATGGCGGCCGCCCCGGCTTCGAGCGCGCCAAACAAGAGTGCCGATGGAATCACCCACAGCGGTTGCAGGCGTGCCAGCAGCGCCACGGCGATGGCGGTGTATCCCGTCCCCGCCGAGAGGCCCGCGTAGAGCTGGCCCGTCACGCCGGCAACCTCGAAGGCGCCTGCGAGCCCCGCCAGCGCACCGGAAAGCACGAGCGTCGTCAGCGCGATGCGTTCGGGCGAGATGCCCGCGAAGCGCGCAGCCTTGGGAGCGAGCCCGACCGCGCGCAGGCGAAAGCCGAACGCCGTGCGGAACACCAGCACGTGCGCGAGCCACACCAACGCCAGCGCCACCAGCAAGCCGACGTGCACGCGCCCGAGCGAAGGCAGGAGCGCTGCGGCCGGAAACGGGTCGCTCTTCGGATACGCGCGCGCCGCCTCCTGCAACGGCCCCTGGATCGCGAGCGCCACGAGGCTCCCCGCCACGAAATTCAGCAGGATCGTGGAGATCACCTCCGAGACGCCGCGCGCCGCGCGCAGGCCGCCGGCGATTCCCCCGAACAGCGCGCCGCCGAACGCGCCTGCGAGGGCGACCGCCGGCACCAGCAGCCACGCGGGCGCATCGACACACCAGCGCGTCGCTACGATCGTCGCGCACAACGCGCCTGCCAGCAGCTGGCCTTCGGCGCCGATGTTCCAGACACCGCCGCGAAACGCCAGCGCCACGGCGAGACCCGTGATCAGCAGCGGCGTGGTCTCCCGCAGCGTCGCTTCCCAGGCCGCGAGGCTGCCAACCGAGCCCGACAACAGCGCCAGCAGGGCGTCACTCACCCGGCGCCGGCTCCCAGCAGGAGGGCGCCGATCGCGGCCCGATCCGCGCCAGCTTCGATTTCGCGCAGCTCGCCTCGGACCAGCGCCAGCAGGCGATCGGCGAGCGCGAGCACCTCGTCGAGTTCCGTCGAGAGCAACAGCACCGCCCCGCCCGCAGCGCTGCGCGCGAGCAGCTGCTCGTGCACGAAGCGCGCGGAACCCACGTCGAGTCCGCGCGTGGGATTGACGGCGACGAGCACCGCCGGCTCGCCGTCGAGCTCGCGTGCGACGGCGAGCTTTTGCGCGTTGCCTCCCGAAAGCAGGGCGATATCGAGATCCGGATCCGGCGGAACGATGCCGAAGCGCTGCGCCGCCGCCTGCGTCGCGCGCCGGGCCGCAGCCTGATCGATGCGGCCGTGGCGGAAGAAGCGCCGGTCGTCCCAACTGCCTTTCAAGATGAAATTCTGCGCGAGGCTCATGCCGCGCACGAGCCCCGCGCTCTCGCGATCGCCCGACAGGTGCGCGAGCCCCGCGCGTCGCAGCGCGCGCGGTTGCAAGGCGACGCGCCGCCCCGCCACCCGCACCTCGCCCGCGCTCGGCCGCCGCACACCGGCGAGGACTTCTTCGAGCTCGCGTTGCCCGTTACCGTCGATACCGACGAGGCCGACGATCTCGCCGGCGAAGACCTCGAGCGCGAGCCCGCGCAGCCGGCTCGCCTCGCTCGCCCCCGACGTCGAGAGGCCTTGCAGCGCGAGCGCCGGCTCCCCGGACCGCGGAGCCGGCGGCGCGCGCCGCGCGAGCGGCGGCAGATCTCGCCCCAACATCAGCCGCCCAAGCTCGCGCGCAGCGAGATCACGCACGGCCAGGCTCGCAACGACGCGGCCGCGACGCAGGATCGTGACGCGATCCGCGACGGCCTCGACCTCCGACAGTTTGTGCGAAATGAAGATCACCGCACGCCCGGCCTCGCACAGACGCCGCACGGCGGAAAACAGGGCGGACGCCTCGTTGGGCGTGAGCACCGCCGTCGGCTCGTCGAGGATCAGCAGCCGCGCCCCGCGCCCGAGCGCCCGCAGGATCTCGGCGCGCTGACGCTGACCGGGCGAGAGATCCTCCACGCGCCGCCCGACCGGCACCTCCAGCCCGAAGCGCCGCGAGAGCGCTTCCGCCGCACGCTGCTCGGCGCGCGGGTGAAACCACAGGCCCGCCTGGGGATCGCCGAAGCGCAGGTTCTCGGCGACCGTGAGCGCAGGCACCAGGGCCGAGTGTTGGTGAACCATCCCGACGGCGTGCGCCAACGCGGCGCGCGGCCCCCACTGCGCGAGATCGATGCGCTCACCGCCGAGTTCGAGCACTCCGGCGTCCGGCTTCACGAGTCCGCAGAGCACGTTCATCAGCGTCGACTTGCCGGCGCCATTCTCGCCGAGCAGCGCGAGCACCTCGCCCGACGCGACGTCGAGCGAAACGTCGTCCAGCACCGGCGCGCCGGGGACGAATGCTTTCGAGATGCCTTGCAGGCGCGCAGCCAGGGGTTGCGGTGCGCGCAGCGCCTCGCTCAGAAGGCGCCCCGCGGAACCTGGAGCTCGCCGACGCGAATGCGTCGTTCGAGTTCCGCGAGTTCCGCCAGCAGCGGCGCAGGAATTCCCTCGCGCAAATCCGGATTCAGGACGAGCGCCACGATGCCGTCGCGCATGCCGAGGCGCAACGGCGCCGCCGTGAATTTCCCGTCGCGCACGCGGCGCGCGACTTCGACGAATGCGGCCGGGATGTCGAGCGTGGCAGAGGCGAGCACCACGTCGGGCGCCATGCCGTTCTGGTCGCGGTTGGTGCCGAAGGCGAACACGCGCCCTCCCGCGGCGGCGCGGTCCGAGACGGCGCGGAAGACGCCGCGGCCGGCATCGTTCGCCTGGTGCAGCAAGACGTCGGCCCCCTCTTCGAGCAGCGCCAGCGCCGCCTCGCGCGCGGCGGCCGTATCGTCGAAGTTTCCGATGAACACCTCGCGCACGGCGATCTCGGGCCGCGCCGCCCGGGCGCCCGCGGTGAACGCGACGAAGGTGCTGCGGATGGAGGGCAGGTCGATGCCGCCCACTAGCCCGAGCTTGCCAGTCTGGCTCATGCGCGCGCCGAGAAAGCCGGCGAGATAGGTCGCCTGCTCGAGTTCGAATACCATCGGGGCCACGTTCGGGCGCACCGTATCGCCCGATGTCGTGATGAAAATCGTGTCCGGGAACTCACCGCCGACCTTCGCAGCGGCCTCCTGGTATTCGAAGCCGTGCCCGAACACCAGCGCGAAACCACGCTGCGCGAAATCCCGAAAGCCCTCTTCGAACTCGGCGGGGGTGCGCGTCTCGACGTGACGGATCTCGGCGCCGAGTTGGTCGCGGATCGCCTCGAGTCCCTCGTAGGCGCCGGCATTCCAGCCGCCATCGGCGATCGAGCCGGGTGTGAGCAGCGCCACGCGAAAGCCGCCCGCGTCCTGCGGGCCATCGCTGCACGCGAGTGGGAATCCGGTGGCAAGCCCAAGGGCGAGCGCGAACTCGAGCAGTGCGGCCGGCCTGCGGGGCCATCGGCTCATGCGCGCCCGAGTATCGGCGCGGGGCCGGGCTTCGTCAACGCGCGGCGGCGTGCTGCTCCGGCGGACCGTGGACGACGTTGAAATCGCGGTCTTCGCTGAAGACCTTGAGCGGCTCCCAACCCGGAACCTGGGACATGCGCGGCATGCCGGATGTCATCGCACCGGTGGGATCGATCACCCACGGATCGTCGGGGTGCTCGAACCAGAACGTCACCATGTGATGCTGCCCGTCCGAGCGCCGGTAGACGATGGCGCGGTACACCGAATCGTCGCCGAAGCCGAGGTCGCGAAGCAGGTTGTAGCTGAGCAGCTCGAGGCCATCGCAATCGTCGCCGTTGTGACGGAACGTTTCTTCGAGCGTCGCCCAGCGATCGATCGGACCGTCCGCGATGTAATGCCGTTGCGCGACGTCCTGAATCCAGGCCGCCACTTCACGCGCCTGAACGCGGCGCTGCTCGGCCAGAAACTCAGCGAACTTCGTGCGCAGCTCCTCGCGACCGCGCGCCGGGCCGCTTTCGTCCGCGCTGCTCGAGACCGCAGCCGACGCCGGCGTGCGCAGCTCCACTTCCGCGCTGGCGTCGCGCTCTCGCTGCTGCCACTGCGCGATCTTGCGGCTCCAGGCTTCGTCCTTGCCCGGGCTGGCGAAATAGCGGTAGGCGGTGGGGCCCAGAACCAGGCCGATGCAACCTCCACACAACGTTAGGGCGAGGGCTGCGGTGATCACCGCAGCGCGGCCGCCAAGCGTGTGCATGGCTCGAGGCATTGCCCAGGCGTATCGGCACCCGGAGGCCGCGCCTTAGCCGGAAGTCCTCGGAATCTCACACGGAATTGGATGTCGCCGGGGGACGCGCCGATGCCATTGCGCTTGCCTGCGCACGCGCCCGCAAGCGGCGCGCAAGCGGGCGGCGAATCAGGCGGGAATGTCGCAGGAACGCGCGAGCGCGAAGAGGATCACCAGGAACGCGACGATCGCCGGGATGCCGCCGATGACGTAGAGAAAGGCGACGAAATCGGCTCGACCGCGGGGTTCTTCTGCCACTGAGATTCCCTCCGGCAATGGGCTGCGAGGACGCGGCACGCTAGCGAGGATTCCCTCGGTCGTCGAGCAGCGAGGAGTCCTTCGCCGCCGCCTGGCGCTGCGTCCGCACCGAGCGGCAGAGCGTTGCAAACTTCTCCGCCCGGGCGGCGTCCCAGGCGAGCCCAAAACCCTCGCGAAGGCGCGAGGACAACAGCCCCGCCGTGATCAGGTGCAAGCGGCCGGCGCCCGCCAACGCAGCGGCCGGCTGAAACACGCCGGCGGCGATCGCGCGCGCGGTGGGCGTGACAGCCAGACGGTCGCTCTCGAGCATGGCCTCGAACCAGACGCGAAAATCCTCCCAACTCGGCGGCACGAGCGCATCCGGAACACCGAGCACGCGCACCACGCTGCGGTGATCCGCGTAGTAGGCGCGGCGCGCCGCCAGATCGAGGCTGCCGACGAAGCATTCGTAGATCTCGAGCGCGGTATCGACGAGCGTCGCCCAGACCCAGAGCATCAGCTCGGGATCGCGTCCGGCGTACGGCGTACCGGCCGCGAAGCGGCCCGCCGGCTCGTGCAGGACACCCGTCACGCGCGCATGTGCGCGTTCGACGCCGCGCGCCGCAGCAAGCGCGGCGCTGCGGTCGCGAAACACGATCGCGCTCAAGGCCTCCAGCGTGCGCGCGAGCCGGCCGAAGGGATCCGTGCGGTAGCTCGAATGCTCGGCCACGCCCGCCGCCACCAGCGGGTGCGCGATCTCGAGCAGCAACGCGCGCCCGCCCCCGAACAACAGCACCGGCTCGGCGCTCACCCGCCGCAGCCAACAGCCGCGCCGAAACAGCCCCTCTTCGGCCGGCGGCGAATCGCTCAGCCCCGCGAATGCGAGCAACGCCTCGTCATCGAGCGCCAGCGGCATTTCGCAACGGTAGCAAGCGACGCCTGCGGCGAACCGGAGGCGAGTCGTGACAGCGGGATCCGAGTGAGCTTACCTCGCGCCGGGGGGCCAACGCGTGTCGCTTCGGCGTCAGCTCGCGATCATTGCGCTCGTCTACGTGATCGAGGGGCTCCCGATGGGCGTCTACGCCGACGTCTGGCCGGTGTTCTTTCGCCGTCACGGGGCAACGCTCGCCGAGATCGGCTGGCTCTCGGGGCTCTCGATCGCGTGGTCGCTCAAGGTGCTCTGGTCGCCGCTCATCGACCGCTTCGGTGAAAGGCGGGGTTGGATCGCAGCCAGCCTCACCGTGATGGCGGGCTGTCTGCTGGTTTTCGCCGGCGGCTCGCAGGAGGGCGTGGGCGCGCTTGCCTGGCTCGCACTCGGCGTGTTCTGCCTGGCGTCGGCGACCCAGGACGTCGCCATCGACGCCTACACGATCGGCCTCATCGAGCGCGGCCGCGAGGGCCCGGCGAACTCGGTGCGCATCACGGCCTACCGCGCGGGCTTGATCGCAGCGGGCGGCATGCTGTTGCTCCCGCGCTGGATCGGTTGGTCGGGGGCCTTCGTGGCAGCCGCTCTCGGGTTCGTGTTGCTCGCGGGCGCGGTCTTCACCACCCCGCGCGTCGCCGTCCCCGAGGTGGCGCGGCGCGAGCTCTTCCCGGCGCTGCGACGTTGGATCCTGCGCGAGGGGGTCGTTTCCGTCGCGGCGTTCGTGTTGCTCTATCGCGTCGGCGATCGCGCGATGGGGCCGATGGTGACCCCCTTCTGGGTCGACAGCGGTTTCTCCAACGAACAGATCGCCTTCGCGAAGACCACGCTTGGTACACTCGCTACTGTCGCGGGTGCGGTGTTCGGCGGCGGCGTCGTCGCACGCATCGGAATCGGCCGCGCCCTCGGCGTGCTGGGCGTGCTCGCGATGGCATCGAACCTCGGCTACGCGGCGGCCGCCGCCCTGGGGGCGGGCTGGCTCGGCGTCGTGTCCGCCTCGGCGCTCGAGTCTTTCTGCGGCGGGCTCGCGAGCGCCGCCTTCCTCTCCTACCTGATGCGCATCTGCGAGAAGGAGCACGCGGCGGTCCAGTACGCGCTCGTGACCTCGCTCTATGCGTTCGCGGGAACGCTGGTCGCCGCGCCTTCGGGCTGGATCACGGAACGCATGGGATACGCGGCCTACTTCGCCCTCACCGCGGCATTCGCGCTGCCCGCCTTTGCGTTCCTGCCCGGCGCCCGCAGCTGGATCGGGCCCGGCGAGCCGCCGCCGGCCGCGCTCACTCCCGCCAGCTCCCAGGAACTCCGGCGAGATCCGCCTCGATCGTGAGCTCCTGGAGGCTGCGTTCGCTGCGCGCCAGCTCTTCGCGCTGGCGGCGGATTTCCTGGCGCAGCGGGTAGTTGACGGGAGCGTCGCTCGCGCCCGTCACCGCAGCGCCCGGAGGTGCGATCTGCCAGGACTCGGTTTCCGTCGCCGCTTCTCCCATCTTCAGTTGCGCGGCGTCGAGCGCCGTCTGCGCCGCGGCGTGCTCGAGGCGCGCCGACGTAAATCGCGACCGCCACTCGTTCTGGCTGGCGTTTCCGATGCGTTCCCGTGAAACCTGGGTGGGCGCCGGAAGCTTGAGCAGGCGATCGAGTTCGACGGGGCGCGGAACGACGGGGGCTTCCGCGGGCTCCTCGGCGCCGGCCGCAGCCAGCAGGCCGAGGCTGAGGACGAACGCCGCGAGGCTCGCCCTGCGCCAAGCGCTGCGATTCCAGTGGGACTGCAATTGCAATCGCCTCCCGCGACTTCGCTCGGACCTGGCGTCTGCGAGGTCGGAACCCCCACTGTAGCCGAGCCGGCCGGGACCCCGAGAACACCCCGATCGCAAATCGAGGGTCAAGGCACCACCCAAACGGCCGATACGCCAGGCGGAGTCCTCGCAGGGATCGGGGAACTGCAACTCGCGGAGAGTATTCATCGATGGAACGCGAGAAACTGTACCGCCTGCTGCGCCTCGGTATCGAGAAGGGCGCATCCGACATCCACTTCCAGGTGGGTTACCTGCCCTTGTATCGGTTTCACGGCGAGCTCGTCGAGCTCCGCTACAAGGTCCTGACCGCGAAGGACACCGAAGCCATCGCGAAGATGCTGATGGAATCGGATCCGCATCTCGCGAAAATGGATTTCAACGAGATCGATCTGGCCTTCGAGCTGCCCGGCGAGGGACGCTTCCGCGTCAACATCTCGCGCCAGCGACGCTTCTACAACATCGTGCTGCGGGTGATTCCGCTCCAGATTCGCAGCTTCGAAGAGCTCAACCTTCCCAACGTCCTGCGCGATCTCGCGATGCTTCAGCGCGGCTACGTGCTCGTGACGGGCGCCACCGGCATGGGCAAGTCGACGACGCTCGCGACGATGATCGAGGAGGTGAATCGGGTTCGGAAGGCGAAGATCGTGACGATCGAGGACCCGATCGAATTCGTATTCACCCACGACAAGAGCATCATCACGCAGCGCGAGATCGGCACCGACACGGCGTCGTTCCCGGACGCCCTGCGCGGGGCGCTGCGCCAGGACCCGGACGTGATCATGGTCGGCGAGATGCGCGTTCTCGCGACCGTGGATACCTCGCTCAAGGCCGCCGAAACCGGGCACGTGGTGTTCTCCTCGATCCACACCTCGGACGTGGCTTCGACGATCAACCGGCTGGTTTCATTCTTCCCTTCCGAGGAGCAGCTGCAGGTGCGTGCGCGCCTGGCGGAGAACCTCCAGGCCGTCGTCTCGTTGCGGCTGCTGCCGAACAAGAAACAGACCGGACGCGTTCCCGCCGTGGAGATCATGCGCAATACGCGCAGCATCCAGGAATGCATCAAGGATCCGGCGAAGACCAGCGAGATCAATGAGTACATCACGCGCGGCGAACGCATGCAGACGTTCGATCAACATCTGCTCGATCTGCTGCGCGCGAACAAGATTTCGGTCGAAACGGCGCTCGCTGCAGCGTCGAATCCGGCCGACTTCCGGACCAAGCTGGCTCTCGAGGGCAGCGATCTCGAATCGTCGGCCAGCGAAGAGCGCGCAGCCGCACCCTTCGAGATCGAATCGGACGAGCGCTTCTAGTCTCGGAGGTTCGATTCAGTGGCCGCCCAAACCCTAGGTCCGAACGCAGCGCCGAATGCTGCCGGCGCGCCGGCGCAACGGACCCAGAACCTCGCTACCGCGTTGCGTTCGGCTGCGGCCTGGGCCTCCGAACAGATGGGCGGCGGGGTCTGTCTGGTGTTTGCGGCCGCTCCGGGGGATGCCTCGGCCGAGGGCGCCGCGCGCCTGCGCGCAGCGGCGGGATTCGCGTCGGCCCAGGCGGCGCGCGACGCAGCGCAGGCCGTGCTGCCCGAAGTCCGCCAGACGCTGCGCGGGCAAGCCGCGCGTCGGATCGATTCGCCGGCCGTGCTCGCGGACCGCGCCAAGGCCGGCTTGCAGCTACTGCCGCTGGTTTTCGAAGAAAGTGTCCACGGCGTCCTCGTCGTCGGCTCGCTGACGGCACCCGATGCCGCCTGTTGCGAGCTTCTGAACAGCCTCGCGGCGCAGCTCGCCGTGAGGCTCGATCACGCGCGCCTGGTCGAGGAGCTCGCCCGCCTGCGGGCGGCCCCGACCGAAGCCGCCGATCCCGGCAAGGGCGAAGAGCTGCTCAAGCTCTCCGAAGCGCTCTTTGCGCAGGACATCGAGCTGCTGCGCAACAACGAGAAGCTCGGAAAGATCGAGAAGCTCAAGAACGATTTCATCGAGAAGATGTCGCGAGAGCTGCGCACGCCGCTCAACAGCATCATCGAAGCAATCATCGGCGTGCTCACCGGCGAGAACGACACGCTCTCCGAGCCCGCGAAGGTCAGCCTGCGGCAGGCGCTCGACGACGGCACCGCCTTCCTGCGCACGCTTCAGAACATCCTCGACCTGTGGCGCATCAAGCAGCGAGAGCTGCCCGTGGAGATGCACGAGATCAACTTCCCGGAGATGGTCGACGAGGCGATCTTCAGCGTCCAGGACGCGATTGGAAAGAAACCACTGAGCCTGACCCAACGCTACGCGCAGCCGTTCCCGAAGCTCCGGTCGGACCTTGCGAAGCTGGGGCAGATCCTGTTCCTGCTGCTCGACAACGCAGTGCGCTTCACGCCGAGCGGCGAGATCGATATCTCGGCGAAAATCGAGGACGGGCAGCTGCTGTGCTGCGTGAAGGACACGGGCATCGGAATCTGCCCGGATGATCAACAGTTCATCTTCGACGAGTTCTACCAGGTCGACGACAGCGCCGCGCTCCACTCGCGGGGCGCCGGTCTCGGGCTCACGCTGGTGCGGGATCTCGTCACGCTGCTCGAGGGCGAAGTCTCCATCTCGAGCGAGGTGGGGATCGGAACGAGCGTCAGCTTCCGGATTCCGGTCCAGACCTCAACCTGATCGGCAGCATCGGCCTATGCCAGGGATGGGATCCCGGCGGACACCCGGGCGTTCAGCTCGGGGTGCCGTCTTCGGCCGGATAATCGGGCTTCACGTAGCCGGCCGCGATCTCCCGCAGCGAGAGCACGACCTCCTTGTTGTCCTCGGCCTGCACGAGGGACTTGGCGCCCTTCTTGAGCTGCTTGGTCCGGATCGCAGCCATCTGGACCAGGTGAAAACGGTTCGGGACCAGCGCGGTGCAGTCCTCGATCGTGATACGAGCCATTCGGGAGCCTCGGTGCGCCAGACGGGCGCGAGCGGCGGGAGCGTAGCGGGCCTGCAAACGAAGGAAACCCCGGCCGGCAGATGCCGGCCGGGGTCTCGTGACCTTCCGTGAAGAAGGTCGGATCCGTCGAACCGGATCCCGGCTAGGCCATCTTCTTCTTGCGTCGGCGTCGCGCCTTCTTGCGCGTGGCCTTCTTGGCTGTCGCCTTCTTCCGTCGAGCCTTCTTGCGCGTCGCCTTCTTGGCGCCGCCAGCGGCCTTCTTCTTCCTTCTTCGAGCTGCCATATCTGGGTCACCCCCCTTATCGTGAACTCGAGCACCACGTCATTGCGTTTCCAGATTCGAGCAGTGCGTGGTTCGAACTTTCGAAGTCACACACTTGCACGACCGTGTTGCTGACGCCCCTATCGGAGTCCGGAACACGCAACTTGAAGGCAATCTGCCTTCTTTCGATCTCATTCCGCGGTACTAGAGCCACTCTTGCAGCGCACCGTAACATCACAGTTTCACGTCCGTCAAGTCACAAACTCAAAAAAAACGCGGTGATGGCTACCTGACTTGCGGCCACGTGGACATTTTTTGCTCGAACGGGGCGCCGCGTATGCAACGCAAAGCGCGCGCGAGCCCGTCAAGGCGACTCACGCATTCACGTGGAACCAATCGAACTCAAAGCGATTTTTGGTTGGAGGCGAGACGCGCTCAGCGCTTGCGCTTGTGACGAGCACGCTTGAGCAGCTTGCGCTTCTTGTGCTTGCGCATTTTCTTGCGCCGCTTCTTGATCACGCTGCCCACGGAGAGACCTCACGTACGAAGAATTGTCTCGAAAGCGCGGGGACGAATAACGAGCGCTGCGCCGTAAGTCAACTCAGGCGCGAAATGGCTCGAGGCCGGACTCTTCGGCCTGCCCCTCCCGGCGCAGCAGCCGACCGAACCAACGGTTGAGCAAGTGGCGTCGGCGCAGGAAGCCAAGCACCGGGCGGCGGCGCACGCCGAGCTGCCCCAGCGCTTCGCGAATCGGCGTGCTCGCCGGATCGATCATCAACCCGCGGCGCAAATAGCGAATGGCCTCCGCCTTGAATCCGAACACCAGATGGACGCGCGCCAGATTGTGATAGAGGACGGGGTTGAAGAATTCCTCCTTCGCCGCCGCCCGACACAGCTCGAGCGCGCGATCGAAGCGGCTCTCTTCGAGCCCGATGCACAAGCCATAGAACGAGCGGTAGCGCGCGCTCGCCGGATCGAGCCGGTGCGCGGCGCGAAAGTGCTCGAGCGCCCCGGCATGACGTCCGGCCGCAAGCTCCGCATCGCCACGGCAGAAGTGCTCCTCGGCCGAAAACTGCGCATCCATGAAGTCTCCCCCGATCCAAGGTTGCGGCGATCGCCGCAGCGACGCCTGGGGCGCTTCTAAGGCAAGGGACGTGCCGAGGATCACAAAGTGCAAGCGCAGGCTCCAAGCCCGCGACAACTCGTCGCCGGAGCGCGCGCAGCGACCGACCTGCACCGGCGTTGCCGGTGCGCGAAGCGCGATTCCGTAATCGCGGGTTTCGAGAACGTTCCTGCGGGCGGAGCCCGCGCGCAGCGAACTGCGGGCGAGCGATGCCAACGCGCTAGCGATCGAGCAACGCGAGACGTTCGCTGGCGGTGAACTCGCGGCGCAGCGCTTCCCAATCGTCGAGCGTGAAGGGCCGGTAGCGGTCGTCGCCGCGGCGGCGCCAGTAGAGCTCGGCGTCGGGCAGCCGGCGCCGGTCGAAATACGCCTGCTTCAGGTTCCGCACCAGCACTTTCTGCGTCTGCGTGTACTCGAACTCATCGACGATGCGCACGAAATCCGGGAACCACTTGCGGTCCATGCCGCCGCCCGTCACCTGCTCTTCGCAGAAATCGAAGAAGACCTGCGGATCGAAGCGGGCGCCCGGACGCAGCTTGAGCGCCGCCATCACGAGCTCGTCCGAGACCTGGCAGGGAGCGCCGAAGGCCGCCGCGAGCGTCACATCCGGGTGCTCCTGGAGCAAGCGCGCCACCTGGGCCGCGGAGAAGTTCTCACCGTCCTTCCGGATCCAGTCGTCCGTGCGGCCATCGAAGTACAGAAATCGCTGCGCGCCCTTCACGACGACGTGCCCGAGATCGCCCGAGTGGTAGACGGAATCGCGGTACTTCGCCGAGTTGGCGTCCGGATTCCCGAAATAGCCCTGGAACAACGCCGTATCGGGCGCCACGCGGCAGATTTCGCCCACCGCTTCGGCGTAGTTCAGGATCTTGCCGTCCGCGCCGAGTCGGGCGGGCGGGCACTCGGCGCCGCCCTCGTTCAAGATCTTGACGTTCGGGTCCGTGATCTCCCCGACGCTGCCGCGCGGATCCGACAGCTTGCGGAACGTGCTGATCGCCGCCTCGGTCGATCCGTAGAGTTCGAGCATGTCGTCGAGTCCGAGCCAACGCACGAACCGGTCGATGTCGGGAGGGGCCGCGCCGTTGCCGAGCGCGTAGCGCAAGCGGTTGCGCGGATTCTGTGCGATTTCACGCAGGATGCGGGCTTCGTCGCCCGCATATTCCTTCTCGATCGCACCCAGGATGTAGTGGACCGGCTCCCCCACGTAGTTCCAGTAGCTGACGCCGTAACGAAGCACGTCGGGTACGAAACTGCTGGCGCTGAACCGCTCGCGCATCGAGAGCGTACCGCCGACATGGAACGCCGGATGGAAGCCCAGAAACATCGCGTTCGAGTGGAACAAGGGCATGCAGGCGTAGCCGACGTCGTCGGGTCCGAGAGCGAGATTGCGCGAGACGGTGAGACCGATCACCAGCAGCTTGAAGTGGTTGTTGTTGATGCCCTTGGGCAGGCCGGTCGTTCCCGAGGTGTAGATCACCATCAGATTGTTCTCGGGGAGCACCGTCACCGGGGGGGTGTCGAGCGATTCCCCGGGCTTCGCCACCTCGACGGCGATGCACTCCTCCAGATCGCTCGCGCCCAGCGGTGAACCGGACGGCTGGCGCAACACGAGCAGATTCTCGGCGGCGACGTGAGTGAGCTTCGACCGGATGCGCTCCACCTCGGGGAGCAGGCGTTCGCCCACCACCAGGATGCGGGCGCCCGATTGATTGATCACGCCGGCCAGACTGTCGCCGCGCAATCCCGTGTTCACGCCAAACAGGGTGAGGCCGGCATAACCGCAGCCGGCATAGAGCGCGAGCAGCTGGGGCTGGTTCTCGAGCAGCATCGCCACGTGGCCGGGCCGCTTCGCGTCGATCGGGCCGAGGCGACGCAGAAGGAAGTGGGCGTAGCGAACGGCTTCGTCGCGGAACTGCCGGTAGCTCCACGCGAGATCGCCCGAGCGCAGCGCGATCCGCTCGGCCAGCTCGGCGTGCCCGGCGCGCGCATCGAGCTGGGCGCCGAGGGTGAACGGGGCATCGATCTGGGGAGCGGTCGTCACGGAGCCTCCTGGGACTGCGGTGATCGACCGGGGATTTTACCAGAGTCTGTGAATGACCCGGGGCTCCCTGCGGCCGAGCGCCGGAAGCCCCGGGAAACCCCAGGGCCCATCGAACGGGCCCGGCTAGTGCTCGATGATCTCGAGGATGTAGCGCTTCTTCTCCTTGCCGCTGGTGGCGGCCATGATGGTCCGGATCGCAGAAGCGTGCGCGCCTCCCTTTCCGATCACCTTTCCGAGATCTTCCTTGGCGACACGCAGCTCGAGAACATGCGCGTGCTCGCCGATCACCTCCTTGATCTCGATCTCGTCCGGCTTGTCCACCAGAGACTGGACGATTGCCATGATCAGCGGCTTCATGCGCCCTCCATTGCCACTTCGACGGGTCCACTCGCAGGCCGCGTTCAGCGCCTGAGCGGCACCATTTCATCAGCCCTCACGCCCAGTGTACGCCTGCGCGCGGCGTTCGATGAAACAAACGTGTTCCACTGAAAAGATTCGGCGGTGCAACGCTGGGGCCGCTGTGAAATACCCCCTCCCCGGCTTCGAATCCGCGTCGCATCCGGATCGGCGCTGCGGGGTGGTCCCCAATCCATGGGCGGGCGCATTGGGGCAACGCGCCGCCGCCCGGTGGAACTACGGATGGCGCTAGTAGCGGATATTGAGCTCGACGAGCAGGCGATTTTGCTGCATGTCGTCGCTCTCGTAGTCGCCCTGGTTGTCCCAGAATCGGTAGGAAACGCGCACCTGCGTACGGCGCGACAGCTGGCGGCGGACCTGCACCTCCGCTCCGCCGAAGAGATTCGCGCCCGTACCCAGCGAATCGCTGTCATAGCGCGTGAGAAACAGGTTCACGCCCGCGGCGGTGCGCCCGTCCTCGAAACGCTTCTCGAGTCCGATGTTGCCAGTGGTCTCGAGCGCCGAGTTGCCGAGCAGGTCGGCGCTCGTCAGATGGTTCACGCCGATACGCCACGTCCAGTCCTGCGGAAAGCGGTAGCGCAGGCTTCCGCGGCCCACGATGCGCGGCTGCGTACCGAGCGAGTCGAAGCGGATCTGGCCATAGCCGCCCGCGAGATCGATTTCCGTGTTTCGGAAGCGCAGCGAGTGCAGGCCCACGAGCAGCGTGTAGTCGAGGTTGTCCGAACGCGGCGAATCGTCGAAGCTGCGATAGCCGGTCTCCGCTCGCGCGTAGGCCGCGGTTCGCGTCCCGAGCGGCTCCCGGTACTCGAGGTAGCCGGTGCCACCCCAGTAATCGGCGTGGAAGTCGTCGTCGAGGATCACCGTCCCGCCGCTCCCGGGGATTTCCTCGCTGAAATCGTCCGACGTGAAGCGGGTGCCGCGCGCCCCGAAGGAGACCTCACGCTCGCCCGGCAGCGCCCGCCAATAGCGTAGTTCCGTGTCGCTGCGGTTCGTCTGCACCATGTTGATGCCCTGGTCCGGCGGCAGTCCGAGCTCTACCGGCGCAGGCACGTAGGCATTCGCAACCCGAAACGTCAGGCCGGGAAGCAGGCCCACCTGGGCGTGACCGCTCATGCGCCAGAAATCGTCGGCGAGCTTCGAGTAGTAGTCGCCATAACGGCGCACATCGGCGCCCAGATCGGCGCCCAGATCGAGGCTCTCGGTCCGGTAGGCGAGCTCCAGGCGCGGTTGCACCCAAACCCCGAAGCTCGATTTCTTGTCCGTGTCGCTGAGGAACAGGTCGTCGTCGAACACCGTCGATACATTCAGCGAAGGGGTGTACGAAAACAGGCCTGGCTTGCCCTCGGCCGAGGCCGGTCGCGGCGGCAAGGCCAGCGCCACCGCGACGACGAGGGCCAGGAGCGGGATGGTGCAGCGCGTGCGTCGCATGCCGGTCACAGCTCGGAGGGCAGCAGCGGCGAAAGCGGCCGCGCGGTCGAAGTTGCCTCGGGCGTCGGATCCACGAGCACGATCGAGCGCTCGCTCGGGTCGCCCTCGATGCGTTGCTGAAAGCCATTCGCGAGCTCGAGGAACACGCTGCTCGACAGGCTCGCGAGCGTGTCGTCGCGCGTGACGAAGGCTTCCGCCGCGCTGACGTGCAAACCGAGCTCGCGCAACACCGAGAGGTAGTCCACGTCGCGCGAGCGGCGCGGCGTCGCGCGCAGCCGATCCACGCCGGACTGGCGCGGGATGCGCACGCGCAGTTCATGCTCGCCGGCGCCGAGCGGCAGCGTGAGCACGTGCTCCCAGGTGAAGACGTCGCGGCCGGCGCTGGGCAGAACGCTCGCGCGGTAGCGCTCATCGATCGACCACAGCTGGGGCGAATCGCCCAGGATCCGGGCATCGATCGTCACGACGGCGGGCTCGGCGAGGAGCAGCCGGTAGCTCAACTCGACGGGCCCCTGGGAAGCCGTCGCCCATACGTCCTGGGAGGCGGCAACCGCGACGCGGCGATTCGTGCGTCCACCGCCTGCGGAGACGGTCTCGTAGGCTTCGCCCTCGATCTCGATCGGCTCGCCGGTCTCCGGCAGCCGACGTTCGAATCCGAAGGCCCGCACCAACGTGCGCGCCTTGGCCCCGTACGTGAGCGGACGCTCGGCGTGCCAGCCATCGGCAGGTGCGATGCAGAGCGAGCGCTGGGCCACGAGCGCGACACGCTCGGCGCGGGCGCCCGGGCCAAGATATCCGGAGATCTCGTGCGGGCCCTCGCGCAACGGAATCGTTGCCGCGGCCCAACTGACACCGAGTTTGGTCGGATCGAGATGGCCCACCGGCTGCTGGTCGATCACCCAGCGCTGGAGCCCCACGCCTTCGACGCTGAACGCATAGAGCGCCGTCGCCGGAACTGTCAGCACGACGCGCGCGGGATCGCCCGGCCGGCGCGGCGGCAGCACCTCGGCGCGCGCTTCGAACAGTGGTCCGACCGGCGTGCTGCGCCCACCGGCGCCGACCTCACGCTCGCTCTGTTCGGCGCACAGCAGCGAGAAGAAATCCGCCTGGCGTGCGGGATCCGGCAACGCGTGTTCGAGCGCGAGTGCGTCGACGAGGTCCGACGCCCATTCTGATTCGAGAACCAGACGCTCGCTCGCTACCGGCGCAGAGTTCGCGCTGGCAGTCGACGGCGGCAATTCGCCCGCATGCGCCGACACCGCGACGAGCGTGCACAACGCGACGCGCAGGAGCGCGCGCCCGGTGAACGTCCCGTGTCTTCCCGCCCGCCCTCTCGCCAACCGCAACCCCTCGATACAGCTCGGGAAAGCTCCGTGGGAGCGGGAACTTCATCGGGCCCCGCAAAGCATTTCTTTACCTTGCGGGAGTGGCCTGGCGGGGCGCTGCGAGGCTGGGCCGGGAGCGCAAGCGGGGAGCGGCGCAGGGCTGCGGCTTTGCCCGCGCTGTTGCATGCGCAACGGATGCGCAGCTCGTGTGCAGGCGCTTCACGCGCTCCGGCAACGGCTCCGCAGTGCCCGCGCAGCGCGCTCGCAAGCGGATCGCAGGTACGGCGCAGGCCGCTCCGTCAGCGGGGGCTGAAATTCACGATCTGCCAGGGGCGCAGCGCGAGCATCGCGCTCGCATTCGCGCCGGCGACGAAGCCCGTGAGCGCCGTGGTGCGACCCATCAGATCGACGGGTTCGAGCGTCTCCGCGCCCGGGCCACACCAACGCAACGCGACGCGCCGGGGCGCGTCCGACGCATTGTAGAGTCGGATCAGTGGCGTGCTCTCCGCGCGCGGCTCGATCGCGGAAACAACGACCGCCGGATCGTCGATCTCGAGCAGACGGACGCCATCGCGCAGCGGCGCGTGCGATCCGGTGTCGGCACCGAACAGCCAGGCCGGTGCGCCGAAACGCTGCGCATCGGCGGTGCGCTGCGCGTCGCCGTCTGCGTGGAGCCAGAACCCGAATTCGACGCGGTGCGGGCCCGGAACCTGCGCGCCCGGCGTCGCGAGCGCGGGGCCTGCGTGCATCGGACGCAGCGCCAGATCCCCGCGCGAGAGCCAGCCGACGGCGCGCAACAGGGTCAATGCCAGGGACGTCGTTTGGTTCTCCTCCGGCACGGCTTCGACCTCGGCGCAGCCGCGGCTCGCGACGGTGAACCCCTGCCGGCCATCCGCCAACGTCGCGAAACCACGCTGCGGGCAGGCGCCGATCGGAAACTCCGCGGGACGCTCGCTGCCGAAATCGCCCGGCGCGGGCGCGATCGGACGCCGCGCGACCTCGAAGGCCGATTCCACCTCGCAACGCGAAGCCTGGAACGGGGCGCGCACGTGAACGCGCAGCCGGTGATCCTGCGCCGTGTTGTCCACGTCGATCTGGACGGCAACGCGCGGCAGCCCGCGCGCGAGCCGAAGCTGGAGGCGAACCGGCAGCGAGACTTGCCTGCGCGCTCGCGCGTCGCGGCCCGCCGCGAGCCCGGCTGGCACGCGATAGCGCGCCTCGATCGCGATCGAAACCTCCGCTTCCGAGACGGGCCCGAGCTTCAGCCGCACGCGCGTCGGAACCTCGACGCGCTCGCCGTTCGGAACCGGGTCGAAGTTGTACTCATCGCCGCGATCCCCCTCGCTCACGATTCGCAGCGCATCTTCGACGACGATGCCGCTGCGGCGATCGAGCCAGCGCAACCGCCCGTCCGCCTGCACCTCGACGCGCACGAACTCGTTCTCGATCGCCGCAGCGCCCGCGGCGAGGCGCTCGGCGCGCAGCGTCGGCTCGGCTCGCGCCGTTCCCCGCGCGATGCGATAGACGCGCAGGCCGCAGCCCGGCAACCAATCGACGAAGCGCAGGCGCCAACGCGGCAGACGCAGCGCGCGAAACGTCACCGGGGCTTCGCCCGCCGCCGCCAGCCACGCGAGCAGCTCGGCCTTCGACGCGTCGAGGTCGAAAGCTGCGGGTTTCTCGTTTCCGAGCACCACATCGACGCCGCGTCCACGCTTGCCACCGCCCCATCGCAATGCAGATACGAACAAGCCCATGAACTCCGGCGGCAAGCCGCGCGCGAGCACCGCGACGCCGCTCGCGGCCAGCGTGTAGCGCGCCGCCACCTCTCCCGGCTCGGCGATCTCCGCGACGGCCGGGATGCGCCGGTCGCTCGCGTCGCGAACGTGCAGCCGCGGCCGGAGGGCGCCACCGAGATCGCACTCGACCTCCCCTTCCACCTCGGCGATTCCGGACGCATGCGGATTCCAGACCGCGATGGCCCGCCCCGCGCCGCGCCCGGCGTCTGCCTCGGGGGCCGCGACGAGGCGCCCGAGCGCGCTGGCCACCCGCCGCAGGTGGGCCTGCGCGATGTCGCTGACGCGGGCGAAGCGCGTGTCCATCTGCGTGTGCACCGCATCGATCGAGCAGCCACAGATCGAATCGTGTGGGTGGTTCTCGAGCACCAGACGCCAGGCCAGATCGAGGAACGCCGGATCCGCATCGCCGCCGAGCGCGGCGAGCCAGGCGGCGAGTGGCTCGAGGTAGCGGGTGAGCAGGCGATCGTTCAGGAAATCGGCACGCTTCTGAGGCATGCGCGCCGACGCGCAGCCTTCGAGCAGCGGTGAGCGCAACCCCGAGCGCAGTTCACCACGGTGCAGCGGAAGGTCTTCGGGCGCCTCCTGCTGCGCCCGCGCGAGAAATCCCGGCAGCGTCCCGATTTCCGCGCGCGTGCCGGGCAGCTTCGCGACGGCGGCCGCGAGCGCAGCCGGCAGGCCCGGCTGCGGGCCGACGTGATCGCTCCCGTTCATGAGCAGCAGGCTCGGAATCCGCGAGCGCGCGGCGAGGCGATCCGCCTCGCCGCGCAAGCGCCCCGCGAGCGCGTCGGGGTCGAGCGGGAGATGGACGGCATTGCCGTAACCGTGCATCAGGTAGACGCCCAGAACGCGCGTGCCATCGGGCGCTTCCCAGCGAAAGAGCGACTCGTCGATGCCCGCCGGCACCCCCCGCCAGAGCACCGCGGCCGAGCAGCCGAAGCCGGCGAGCAATTGCGGGAGCTGGCCCACGTGGCCGAATTGATCGGGCACGTAGCCCACGCGCATCCCCGCGCCGAACTCGCGGGCGTCGCTGAGCCCGCGGCGCAGATTCCGGATCAATGCCTCGCCCGAGACCAACCATTCGTCGGGAAGCACGTACCACGGCCCGATCAGCAGGCGGCCTTCGCGCACGAGCTTGGCGATGCGCTCCCGCGCGCCCGGCCTGACCTCCAGGTAATCCGCGAGCACGATCGTCTGTCCATCGAGCGTGAAGTGCCGGAACGCAGGATCGCGTTCGAGCAGGTCCAGAACGTCGTCGAGAAGCCCCACGAGCCGGTACCGAAACGACTCGTGCGTGAGGTACCACTCGCGATCCCAGTGCGTGTGCGCGACCACGACGAGATGACGATCCGGCACGGCGACACTCCCCAATTCGGGCATCCTATCAGACCGGACGTTCGGGATAGCGGCACCGGGGGTTTTGGGGTAGACCCGTCCCAGCAATGGCGAACCAGGAAGTCTCTTCACGCATCCTGCGGCGCCTGCTGGCAAGCGGTGCGACCGGGCGCGCCGAGCGCTTGCTCGCGCGCATGCAGCCTGCCGATGTCGCGCCCCTGCTCTCGAGTCTCACTCCAGACGAAGTCCGCACGGTGATCGAGCTGTTGTTTCGGCAGCGACGCGCGGCGAGCGTGCTGCGCGAGCTGCCGCCCGAGATCCTGCCGCTCGTCACGGACGCGCTCGCCGACCAGAGACTCGCCGAAGTGATCGGACGCCTCGAGATCGACGACATGCTCGAGCTCGTCTCCGGAATCCCGGAAGAGCGGCGTGCGGAGGTGATGGCGCACCTGCCGGCCGCAAAACGCGAGGAGCTGGAGAAGGCGCAGCTCCACCCGCCGTCGAGCGCGGGCCGCGTGATGACGACCCGCTTCGTCGGACTCGACGAGAAGCTCACCGCACAACAGGCGATCGAGCGGATTCGCGCCCTCGGCGACGATACCGGCTCGATCTTCTACCTCTACGTGGTCGACGACGCGGGCCACCTGCGGGGCGTCGTCCCACTGCGCCGCCTCGTCTCGGCGCCCCCCGATCGCGGCGTGGCGGAGCTGATGATCACGAATCCCGTGAGTGTCACCGCCGACTCCGACCAGGAGCAGGCCGCGCAGCTCGTCGCACGCTACGACCTGCTCGCGTTGCCCGTGACCGATGCCGAAGGCCGCATGCTCGGCGTGATCACCGTCGATGACGTGATCGACGTGATCCGCGAAGAAGCCACCGAAGACATGTACCTGCTCGCCGGTCTGTCGGAGGCAGACCGCGTCTTCACGCCGGCCCTCCAGTCCGTACGCCGTCGGCTGCCCTGGATGCTCGCCAACCTGGCCACCTGCTTTCTCGCGGTGTGGGTCGTGGGCTGGTTCGAGCGGGCGCTCGAGCAGGTCGTGGCGCTCGCGGTGTTCCTGCCGGTGGTCGCTGGCATGGGCGGCAACGGCGGCATCCAGGCCGTCACGGTCATCACGCGCGGCATCGCGCTCGGTGAGATCGAATTCTCGACGGGCTTTCGCGCCGTGGGCAAGGAACTCGCCGTCGGGTTGTTGATCGGCGCCGTCACCGGCGTGGTGAGCGCCGGCTTCGCGTGGGCGTGGCAGGGAGATCCGTGGCTCGGGCTCACGCTCGTGTTGGCGATGATGGTCACGCTGGCCGTGGCGGGTTTCGCTGGCGCGGCGGTTCCGCTGCTGCTTCAGGCCCTGAAGCTCGACCCCGCCCTCGGCGCGGGCGTGATCGTCACGACCTTCACGGACGTCTTCGGCTTCTTCTCGTTCCTCGGGATCGCGACGCTGATGCTCGACCGCCTGAGTTGACGCCACGCACGCGAAGCCTGCGCAGCGAGCCGCAGACGCGTTGCGTTCAGTGGCTCAGGGGAAGATCCCGCGCCGGCGCTTGGCTTCCGTGATGCGGGTGATGCCGCGCATCAGGGCCGCCGTCCGCAGATCGCAGCCCTTCGCGACGGCGACGGCGAGGACCTCACGAAACGCCTGTTGCATCAGGGCGATCAGGCGATTGTTCACCTCCTGCTCGCTCCACAAGAAGTGCTGAAGGCCCTGTACCCACTCGAAATAGGAAACCGTGACGCCGCCGGCGTTGGCGAGGATGTCGGGCACCACGAAGATCCCGCGGTTCGCGAGGATGGCGTCGGCCTCGAGGGAGGTCGGACCGTTGGCGCCCTCGACCAGCAGGCGACATTGGATCCGGTCGGCATTCTTTTCGGTGATCTGGTTCTGGATGGCGGCGGGAATCAGGATCTCGCACGGCAGCTCCAGCAACTCGGCATTCGAGACGGCCTCGGCTTCCGGGAACCCCTCGACGAAGCGGTTCTCGCGCACGTGGCCAGCGAGGCGCTCGAGATCGAGGCCGCGCGTGTTCACGATGCCCGATTTGGCGTCGGAAACGGCGATCACCCGAGCGCCGAGCGTCCCCGCAATCTGCGCCGCAGTCGCACCGACGGCGCCATGGCCCTGCACCACGACGCGCGCGCCTTCGAAGGCGAGCTTCAGGTGGCGACAGGCGTCGACCGCGCACGTCAGCACGCCGCGGCCCGTCGCCTCGCGGCGCCCCAGCGAGCCGCCGAGCTCGATCGGCTTGCCGGTGACGACGCCCGGGACGCTGTGTCCCTTCTGCTGCGAGTAGGTGTCCATCACCCACGCCATCACCTGCTCGTTGGTCCCGAGATCCGGCGCCGGGATGTCGCGATCCGGTCCGATCACTTCGATGATCTCGGCCGTGTAGCGGCGCGTGATGCGCTGAAGCTCGGCGGGAGAGAGGACGCCTGGATCGATGCGCACGCCGCCCTTGGCGCCGCCGAAGGGAAGGCCCATGATCGCGCACTTCCACGACATCCACATCGCGAGCGCGGTCACCTCTCCGAGGTTCACTCCGCCGTCGTAGCGGATGCCTCCCTTCGTGGGCCCCATCGTGAGCAGATGCTGGACGCGATATCCCACCAGCGTCTCGACTGTCTTGTAATCGTCGCGACGGAACGGAAAGGTAACGATGTGTGCGCGCTGCGGGGTGCGCAGCCGCTCCCATAGATTCCAATCGAGCTGCATGCGCTCGGCAGTGCGATCGAGCTGCGTCACCGCGAGCCGATACATCGGAGTGTCCCACTCGCCCGTGGGAATATCACTCGGCGAAAACGGAAAGATCGTCGTCATGGCGGCGGCTACCCTAGCAGTGCAGGCTTCCGATCGCCTGCCGCGCGTGTCTGCGTCAGCCCAGCTGTCGGCGGAAGAAGGCCTCGAGTTCGCGCCCCGAAAGATCCTCGGCAATGCGCCGCAGTCGTTCCGTCGTCACCTCGCCCCCTTGTTGAAACAGGATGCGCACGACGTCATCGAGGCTGCGCGCTCCGTCGGAGCCTTCGCGAATCACGCGATCGAGCGCGTGAAGCACCGTCACCGCGCGCGCGGTCGTCGCACCGCTCGCGCGTTTCGCGTCGAGCGGCCCCGCCTGGCGTCCGCGCGCCGCGAGTTGGGCGAGCGACTTCTCGTAACGCTTCTTCGACAGCGTGCGCGAGCGCACGAGCAACTCGAGCGAATAGGTCTCCGCCAGGCCCTCGACGATCCAATCGCCCCCGGGCCCCGGCGAGATGCCGAGCACGGCGTGCATCAGCTCGTGCAACAGCGAGCTGGTGCCGTCGCGGCTGATCAGCGGCAGGGTCGCATGCACGAATACCGAGTCCGGGCCCGAAAGCCCCCCGCGCCACATCGGATCGCCAGCCCCGACGATCAGCAGACGCTCGGGCAGGCCGCCCGCGATCTCGCGCAGCGTGGGCAAGGTCCAACGCAACAGCGCCAGCAGGTCGAGGCGCCGCACACGCTGGTCGAGCGGGGCCGCCACCGCCAGCTGTACGTTCGAGACCCGTTCCCGCAACACCGCCAGCTGACCGACCGCGAACCAACCCGTGGGGCGGTCGAAGCGACGATGCGGGTGACCGATCTCGAAAGCGCCGTCCGGCGCGCGGGCATAGGGCGTCGCCGCCCGCCAACCCTGCGGCAGTCGCAGCTTCAGCCGCGCCCGGCTTTGCCCGGCTCCCGCGGTAACCAGACGCGCGGGCGGCACGAGATCATCCCCGCGAAAGATCGCCCAGTTGGGCGCAAAGCGGGCGTCGTAGCTCTTTTCGTCCCGCAGGTGGTTGATGCTCACGACGTAGCGCAGCGTGCCGCCGGCATCCGGCGGCTGCCACGTGAGTGTGTCTGTATTCGGCGGCGACGAGATCTCGCCGTCCCCCCGGAAGTCTCGCTGTCGCTCGCGATCGATGCGGAAGACGAGCGAGTTCACCTCGTGCGCCGGATCATCGATCCGGATCGCCACGTGCGCGACCCCTTCGGTCGGCACCAGGCGGACTTCGTAGTTGACGTCGAAGGTCGGAGCCTCCGTCTCCGCGCCGAGCGCGCTCGGCCCCAACCCCAAACCGGCGAGCGCGAGCAGCAGGCCGACGATCCGCCGACTCATGCTTCACCCCCGCCGCGGGAAATTTCGATGCCGAGCGCGATCCGTTCGCCGAGGGTCGCGCCCGCGCGCAAGCGCTGCCCCACGGCGCGCAAGCGCGGGAGCAGACCGGCGCGATTCGCCGCCTGGATCGCGAGCCCCGGCCGCGCGTTGAGTTCGAGGATCACGGGGCCGCGCTTCGCGTCCACGACGACATCGGCGCCGACGTAGCCGAGCCCGGTCTCGTCGGTCGCGGCCACGGCGATCTCGAGCACGCGAGCGAAATTCGGCACCTCGATGCCCAGCAGCGCCCGGCCCGTATCCGGATGTCGCGTCACCGGCGAGTTGTCGAGCACGGCGTGCACGATCTGCCCGCTCGCCAGCGCCACACCGGCGCCGATCGCCCCCTGATGCAGATTTGCGCGGCCCCGCGAACGATGCGTCGGCAGCCGCGTCATCGACATCACCGGGACGCCGCGGTGCACGATCACGCGCACGTCGGGAACTCCCTCGTTCACGACTTCGGCGAGCGAAGGGTGGACCTCGAGCAGCTCTTCCACGAAGGCAACGTCCGGCTGTCCTCCGAGCGCATACATCCCCGACAGGATGCTCAGGGCGTGATAGCGCAGATCCTCGGCCGTCAGCGTGCGCCCTCCCGCGCGCTGCCAGCACTCGCCGACGCGGGCGCGCACCACCAGGATCCCGTTTCCCATCGCTCCATGCGCCGGCTTGAGCACGAACTGGGAGAGCGGGGCGAGCTCGGCCACCATCGCGCGCACGTCCCCCTGGCGACGCGCCACCGCGATCAGGCCGGGAATCGGAATGCCCGCGGCTTCGCACAGCCGCTTCGTCTCGAGCTTGTCGTCGACGAGCGGATAGTTGCGCCGCGGGTTCCAGCGCAGCGTGAATTCGTGATTGCGACGGTTGATGCCGAGCACACCGGCGCGCCTCAGCGCTCCCACGAGGCTCACGGCTCGAAGCCGCCGACGGGTCTTGCAAAGGCGCGGAAGCGGATCAGATCCAGGAGCCGATAGCCGGTGTAGCCGCCGATCCAGACCAACACGCCCATCACCACGATCACGAGCTCCGGGAAACCGAACATCAGGTGCTCGGCCGCCTGGCTGTGAAAGATCGGATAGACGGCCACGGCAGCGACCACGGACCAACCTGCGCGCACGAGCGCCGGACGCAGGCCCTCCTCCGCGAGTGTCACCGAGAAGCGTTCGATCAGCATCGTGAGGATCACCATCGGGAAGAGCACGCCTACCGAGAGCTCGCGCACCTCGAACTCCCGACCGAGCAGCGCGAACGACGTGACGCCGAGCACGACCGCGCACAGCAAGACGCCCAGTCGCGGCACCAGCAGGAGATGCATCCGCTCGAGCACCAGTCGGCCGACGATTCCCAGCAACAGCACGGCCGCAACCAACATCAGGCCGGCGGCCAGCGCGACCTGCCGCAACGCGAGCGCGATCAACACCGGCATGAAGGTGCCGAAGGTCGAAATGCCGACCATGTTGCGGATCAGTGCGATGACGAGCGCCCCGAGCGGCATCAGCAACAGCACGCGCAAGGCCGATTGCGTCACCACGGGGAGCCGATAGAGCGAGATGCGCGCGAGCCAGGGGCTCGACGGGGTCATCATCGCCGCGAGCTCCTCCGGGCGCAGGCGTTCGCGCAGGGCGTTGTAGCGCTGGCCAACGGCGGCCACGGCGGTGGTTTCGAGGCCGGTCAGGGTTGCGGTGCGCAGCGCCACGAGGTTCGCCGGACGGGTGGCAAAGAAGCCATCGATCGGCGACATCGGAATCCACTGCCCGTCGATCCACGCCTCCACCCATTGCGTCGTGATCGGCGTCTGCCCCTCGAAGAGTTGCAGCCCGAGCACGGTGCGCGCCGGGAGCCCGATGGCGCGCAGGAGCGTCACCAGCAGGCGCGCCTTGCCCACCGCGCTGCCCTCGCGCGCGGCGAGCACGAGCAATGCGTCGTCCGTCGCGCTCGGCACCGTCGCGATCTCGTCCGCGACGAAGCCGAAGAGCGTGCGCAGCCCGTCGAGCGGCTTCTCGGGCGCGCTCGGCCACAGACCGTCGACGAAAGCCCTCACGTCGGGCGCGTCGCTCGGGATTTCGCGCGTGGGGCCTGCGTAGCGTGCAAGCAACTCGCGCGAGGGACTCTTCCCGATGCCCGTCGGCAGCGGTGTATTGACCTCGGACAGCTGCACGCGAAAGCCGTGCACCACCTGGTGAACGCCCGCGAAGCGACCACTCCAGACGCCGATGCGGTCGCCGTCTTCTGTCCGGATCGTGAAAACGAGGCGGTCGGAAGCCGACCGCTCATCGAACACGACCTGGCCTGGCCCGCTGCTGGGGAGCGGAGCGCGCAGGCTGCCGCGGCGCCCGGTCCCGCGCGCCGTAATCTCGAGTTCGATGCGCCACAGACCTTCTGCGTCGGTGGCAGCGAGTGGCATGTCGAGAACGAACGCCTTCCACACGAAGACGCCGGCGCCAATCAGCACCAGCACGAGACCAACGAGAGCAGCGGAGCGGTTCACAGCGCAGGCTTCCTGTTCCGCCGCCTATTCGGGGCGCTCGTCGACATCGAGCTGATCCTCGGTCACCGGTTCCCCGGCGCCGCTCTCGGGCTCCGCGGTCTGGGTCTCCTCGGGCTCTTCGATCAGCACCCGGTAATCGTCCCCACGAATGCCGATGTGAAAAGCCGCGTAGCCGGGAATCACCACCTGATTGAGCGCCATTCCGAGCACCCGACCGTCGTAGGGAGAGCGCACGATCGTGCGCTCGCTCGAGATCGGATCCGTCACGCTGCCAAGCTCGTCGCCCACCTTCACGGCGTCGCCCAGCGCGACATTCGCGAGCAGGATACCGCCGTCGTCCACACGCACCCAACGGCTGCGGTAGTAGATCTCCTGGCGCTGACCGCGACGCGAACCCGAGGCGAGCATGCCCTTGCGCGCCAACAGCTCGAGCACCCCCCTTACGCCCTGGTCGACCTCGGACGGTTGGAAGCGCAACGGCTCGCCCGCTTCATAGATGATGGCGGGAATCCCGATCGCGCCGGCGGCGCGTCGCAGCGTTCCCGGCTCGCCGAGCGCATGGACGACGACTCCGATGCCGAACGCCTTGGCCAGCTCGAACGCCCCCGAGTCGGTCGCGTCCGTGCGCACCTGCGGCACGTTCGAGCGATGAAACGAACCCGTGTGAAAATCCACGAGCGCTTCACAGTGGCGGATCACCTGATCGAAGAACGAGTAGGCGAGACGCGAGGCCGCGCTGCCGTTCTCACGGCCGGGAAAGTGTCGGTTCAGATCCCGGCGGTCGGGCAGGTAGCGCGAAGCCTGACGGAAGCCATGCAAATTGACGATCGGTACGCCGATCAGCGTGCCGTGAAGCTTGCTGGGTTCGACCTGATCCAGGACGCGGCGCACCACCTCGATGCCGTTCAGTTCGTCGCCGTGGACGCCGGCCGTGAGGCAAAGCGTCGGTCCCGGTTGGCTACCGCGGGCGACACGCGCGGGGATCGGGACGGGGCCGCCGGCGAAGGTCTCTCCCGAGACCCACGAGAGCCGCCACTTCTCGCCCGGGGCGATCGTCTCACCGAGCAACTCGATGGCAGTCCAAGGCTCTTGCGCGTGCGCGAGCGTTGCGGTCGCACACAACAGTGCGGCCAGGACGAAGCCCGGAAATCTCGATCCCGACGCCAAGTTGATTCCGCTCCCCACCGATTCACGGCGACGGCGCTGCGCCGTCGGCCCTGCGCTCAAGCGCCGCGCTTCGCGTAGGTCCGCTCCAGGTAGCGAACGATGTCCGCCGACTCGAACGTCGCCGTGCCGGTATTGGGGTCGACGAGCCAGGGAACCATCATCTTGCCGGATCGCTCGATGAACGCCGGCCGCTTCGGGCTGCCCTTGCCGATGTTGTGCAGCCGATAGGGCAATTCGAGGCTCGAGAGGCATTCGCGCACGATCCGGCAGAACGGCGAGGCCTCGAAGCTCCACAGCTCGAGCGGAACTTCGGGTGCGCGCGCCGGGCGGTAACGGGCGCCGCGTCCCGGCCGCAGCGCCGAAGCGAGCCCCGCCGAAAGATTCGTGAGCACGCCACCCGCGAGCAGAAACGGCGGTCGCCCCGCGCCATAGCGTTCGAACAAATATCCGACGATCTCGTCCGACTCGTAGAGTTCCTTGCCGGTGTTGGGATCGACCAGATAGGGAAACTGGTACTTCCCCCCGCGGCGCTTCACTTCTTCGCGGAAGCGCGGCCCGCCCTTGGGGCACGGCAGCACGAGCGCGTCGAGATCGAGCAGTGTGAGCGCTTCGCGCACCTTGCGGCAGAAGGGGCACGCCTCGAACTCGTAGAGCTCGAGGGGCTTCTCCGGCCGCGGCCCGAGCGAGCCCACTTTCAGGCCCAGCGCGCCGCGCGCGAGCGTGGCAGCGAGCGAAGTGGCGACGTCGAGCGCGCGGTTCATGGCGGGCTACCTCCAGGGGCCGGCAGTCTAGCATCCTGCTTCGCCTTCGAACCCGAAGCGGGGCGGCGCTGCAGGAGTTGCCGCGTCGTGAAGATGGCGTCGTCGAACGCGGGATCGAAACGGATTTCGCGCAACTCGATACGGCTTTCCCGCCGGGGCTCCGCCTGCCGGGTGAGCGTCCAATGATGTGGAACCGCCCGGCCGGAGACCTCGCGCACGTCCCCGAAACGCAACGTGGCAACGAGCGCGTCCTCCGCATCCCGCCAGTCGAGACGCAGCGGCGTGGCGCGCTCGACCCCGACCCAGGCAATCACGCGCCCGCTGCCGGCAGCCTCGTCTTCGCGCAGCTCGAGCACGAACGCGCGCTCCCCAGCCTGCGCTGCCTGCATCGGATCGACACCCAGCAGGCGCGCCGGCGCCTCCCCGAGCCCCGCCAGGGGCTCGAGCAGGTCGATGAGCCGGAAGCCGCTCCCGAGCCAGGGCGCGCGCAGCGCCTCGTCCGTCAGGCTCTCGATTCGTTCTTCGCGTGGCTCGTAGCGCCAGACGACCGGCGGCAGGCGCAGGATCCCGCTGCCCGCGTCCTGGGGAGGCGAGAGAACCCGCAAGAAGCTGCGCTCGCTGCGGCGCTCGTACCAGGCGCGGAAGACGGTCTCCTTGGCCGGATCCCCTTCGCGTTCGCGAACGACCAGCGCAGCTTCGAGATAGGTCCGCTCGCCGGAAAGCGCGGCGGCGGCGCGGCGCGAAAGCTCCGCCGCGTCGGTTCCCTCCGGCGCCGGCTCGAGCACCGGCGCCTGGCCGAACGCCACCCGGGCGGCGAGGCCCGCCGCCACCACCAGCAGCGAAATCCCCACGCGCGAGTATCCGCTCGCGCGAGCGGAGTGCGCCGCTCGCCGAACGCGAGCGGAGTTCGACAAAACCCGCCGAAGGCGGGTGGCGGGCGTCTGCGCCGGCCGCAGGCGGCCGGATTTCATCGAGCCGGACGCGGCAGCACGCGCTCGAGATAACGCTTCACGTACTTGCCGAGCACGTCCGCTTCGAGATTCACCCGCTCGCCCCCGCGCAGGCTTCCGAGCGTCGTCACCGCCAGGGTATGCGGGATCAGCGCGACGTCGAAGCCATCGTCGCCGACACCGACAACAGTCAGCGAAACCCCGTCGATGGCGACCGATCCCTTCGGGATCAGGCCGTCGGCGAAATCGCGGCTGCAGGTCACGAAGAGTTGCACGTCCTCGCCCCGGCGGCGCAGCTCACGCGCGCTTCCCGCCTCGTCCACGTGCCCCTGCACGATGTGACCGTCGAGTCGCGCGTCCGCGCGCAGAGCGCGCTCGAGGTTCACGCGCGAGCCCTTGCGAAGCTCGCCCAGCGCCGTGCGCTCGAGCGTCTCGCGCACGGCCTCGAAACTCAGTCGTCCCGCCTCGGCCGCGACCACCGTCAGGCAGCCGCCGTTGACTGCGACGCTGTCGCCGATGCGCACGCCCGCTGCAATCGTCGGCGCGTCGATCGAAAGGCGGGTGGTCTCGCCGCGCGCGAGGATCTCGACCACCTCGCCCAGCGTTTCGACGATCCCGGTGAACATCGCGGCGGGATCAGGCGTTGCCGAAGCGACGATCGATCTGACGGAGCAGCTCGTCGCGCACGGCTTCATAACGGGCAGGCAGCTCGATCGGCGGGTTCGGCACCCGCGACTCGATGCCATCGAGGGCCATCTGGTGGTACTTGACCTTCATGTCCACGAATTTGAGCCCATGCGCGGTCGAGATCACCACCACGCGATCCTTCGGCTTGATCACGCCGCGCGCGACGAGCTTCTCCGTCGCCGCGAGCGCCACGCCGGTGTGCGGGCAGTTGAACAGACCGGTCCGATCGGCGCGTGCACAGGCCTCGGCGAGCTCGGATTCGCTCGCCTGCTCGACGATCCCGTCGTAGCGCTTGATGGCGTCGATCGCCTTCTGGATCGAGACGGGGTTGCCGATCTGGATGGCGCTCGCGAGCGTCGTGCGCGCCGCGATCGGCTCGTACACCTTGAAATCCCGCTGATAGGAGAGATAGAGCGGATTGGCCGCCTCGGCCTGCGCGCAAACGATGCGCGGGCGGCGCGTCACCAGCCCGAGATCGATCAGCATGTCGATGCCCTTGGCCAGCGCCGACACGTTGCCGAGATTGCCACCGGGG
>JANNIY010000088.1:0-82011 GCA_031405455.1 Deltaproteobacteria bacterium
GAACACCGCCACGGCGGGCAGAACCCAGAGCAGGCGCCAGGCGATTGGCGGATCCGCGAGCAGCGGCGCCAGCAGCAAGACCGGAGCGCCGCCGAGCGTGAAGAGGAGGCCGTAGTAGGCCTGGCCCTCTGCGCGCTGCGCGTCGGGAAGCTCCTCGGTGATCACGACCATGGTCGTCGCAAGCACCGTCACGTAGAGGGCGGCCACGAGGACCTGGAGCGCGACGAAAAGGCGGACGCCCGGCGCGAGCGCCGAGCCCAGCGCGAGCGCCGGCAGCAGGACCAGGCTGGCGAGCAGCACGCGCCGGCGTCCGATGCGATCGGCGAGGCGCGTGAGACCAAATGCTCCGAGCGCCCCCAAAGACACGAAGCCCATCAGGCTCGCGACTCCGGCGTCGGTCAGGCCGAACTCGCGGGCGACGAAGGGCGCCGAGATGCCAGGCACCGTCTGGAGATAGGAGCCGAACGCGGTGAGGGTGAGCAGCGCCGCCATCTGACGGCGCGCAGAAGCGCGCTCGGAAGACATCGGGCCGCAGCTTAGGCGATGCGCGGGGGCCGCGCGTCGATTCGTAGCTGCAATGGTCTAGGATCCCGCAGGCAAATGAGCTTCACGGGCCGCAAGATCCTGGTGACGGGCGCGACCGGGCAGGTGGGCTTCGCGTTGGCTCGCGCGCTGGCGCGGGACAACGAAGTCCATGGCCTGGCGCGGCTGGCGAAGCCGCGCGATCGCGAGCGCCTGGTCGCTGCGGGCGTGCGGCCGGTGTCGGTCGATCTCGCGCAGGGATCCCTCGCCGCGCTGGCGGACGATTTTGATTGCGTGCTCCATTTCGCCGTGGTGAAGGGCGGCGACGCCGATTTCGATCGCGATCTTTCCGCCAACGCGGAGGGTACGGGCCGCCTGATGGCGCACTGCCGTCGTGCGAAGGCCTTCGTGCATTGTTCGTCCGCCGCGGTCTACCGGCCGCCCGGGGCGCGGCCGGCCTGCGAGCAGGACCCGCTCGGCGACAACCATCGCGCGCTGCTGCCCACCTACAGTCTGTGCAAGATCGCGAGCGAGGCGGTGGCGCGCTTTGCGGCGCGCGAGTACGGGCTGCCGACGACGATCGCGCGGCTCTCCGTCCCGTACGGTGACAATGGCGGCTGGCCCTGGTTCCACCTGGCGCTGCTGCGAGCGGGGCGCCCGATTCCGGTGCATCCCGAGCGGCCGAATCTTTTCAACCCGATCCACGAAGACGATCTCGTCGCGCACCTACCCAAGCTCGTGGCGGCGGCCAGCACGCCGGCCTTCGTCGTGAACTGGGGTGGCAGCGAAACGCTGAGTCTCGAGACGTGGTGCGCGTGGCTCGGGGAACTCACCGGTCTCGAGCCGCGCTGGCAGGAAACGCCGGAGACGATCGCGAGCCTCCCGCTCGATCTGACGCGCATGCACGAGCGGTTGGGTCCGACGCGCGTGGCGTGGCGCGAGGGGCTGCGCCGGATGGTCGCTGCGCGCGCCCCCGAGTTGCTGCAACGCTGAACCCGAGCAGGCCTGGCGACGCGCGCGCGGGGCGGGCTTGGGAGAGGGAAGGAATCTCGATGTCGGGGAACACGATCTTTCGGGACGGCTTGTTCCGGGACCGGGTCGCGATCGTTTCGGGCGGCGGCACCGGCCTCGGCGCCGCGATCAGCGAGGAGCTCGCAAGCCTGGGTGCGCGCGTCGTGATTGCGTCGCGCAAACGGGAAAACGTGGAACCGACCGCGCGCGGGCTCTCGCGTGATCTCGGCGCCGAAGTCGTGCCGATGGTGTGCAACATTCGCGAGCGCGCGCAGGTGGAAGCGCTCTTCGACGGGGTGTTGCAGCGCTTCGGCCGCATCGACTTTCTCGTCAACAATGGCGGCGGCCAGTTTCCGGGAGACGCCGCGAGCTACAGCGACAAGGGCTGGAAGGCGGTGATCGATACGAACCTCACCGGCACCTGGACGATGTGCCAGCTCGCCGCGCAGCGCTGGATGTTCGCGCACGGCGGCAGGATCGTGAACATCGTTGCGAACATGTGGCGCGGCTTCCCGGGGCTCATGCACACCGGGGCGGCGCGCGCGGCGGTCGTCAACATGACGCGCACGCTCGCCGTCGAGTGGGCCGACAAGGGAATCCGGATCAATTGCGTGGCGCCCGGCACGATTCTCACGACGGGGATGCGGGTGTATCCGCCGGAACTCGTCGAGGCGTCGTGGCACCAGATTCCGCTGAAGCGTCTCGGGCGAGCCGACGAAGTCTCGGCCGCCGTCTGCTACCTGCTCTCACCCGCGGCAGACTTCGTCACGGGAGAAACCCTGCGCGTGGATGGCGGGGGCTCGCTCTGGGGAAACGTGTGGGAGATTCCGGATCCTCCCAAGGCGCCCGATCTCACGATCCCGCCGTCGCCCGCGGAACGCTGGCCGGAGTTCGTGGAGGAATCGGGGGACTGATCAGCTCCAGAGCACCTCGATCTGGTGCTCGCCCGCGGCGCGGACCGGCACGTCCTTCACCTCGACATGGCGGCCGCCCGCCTGTTCGACGACTTCCCGGATGAAACCACGCACCACGGCGTTCAGCAGCTCACCGACGAAGGCGCTCTTCAGCAAGCCGGTGAAGCGGTTCGGCTCGCGGTCGAGGACGCGCGCGCTGCTGCCCTGAAAGAACAGATCCCAGGCCTTCGGCAGCATCGCGATCGTGCTGCCAACCGTTCCCACGCTCACCAGAAATTTGAGCATGCCCTTGAGATGCTTGACGGCAATGAAGGAGCCGAGCTCTTCGAGGCGCGAGATGCGGGTCGCGCCCCAGTGTCTTCCCAGGGCTCCGAGCATCTCGTTCACCCGCTCCATCGGGTAGCGGCCGGAGGGAACGAGCGCCGCGCTATCGAGCAGCTCGCGAGCTGCGCCGGGCATGCCGGCCAGCACGCGCTGAAACTCGGAGGGGGACAGCGTGATCTCGAGGCTCTGCCGGGCGGCCAGGATGATCGAGCCTTTCGCCAATTCCATCGCCTTCGCGCATCGGCAACGTCCCGGCCGCTCTTGACCCGCCGGCACGTCGAGCGTCGGTCGGCGCGCGCGGCGTCGCGCGGGATTGGATAGCTTCAGCCGGGCTGCACATGGAGTTCGACGCATGCTTCGGCTCTACGATTACCTGCCCTCGGGCAACGGGTACAAGGTGCGGCTGCTGCTGCACCAGCTCCAGATTCCCTTTGAGCTGGTAGCGGTCGACATCGAGAAGGGGGAATCGCGGACGCCAGAGTTCCTGCGCCGCAATCCGAACGGCCGCATTCCGGTTCTCGAGCTCGAGGACGGCACCTGCCTGGCCGAGTCGAACGCGATCCAGTGGTATCTCGCCGAGGGGACGCGGATGCTTCCCGATGCGCGGCTGTTGCGGGCGCAGGTTCTGCAGTGGCTGTGCTTCGAGCAGTACAGCCACGAACCGTACATCGCCGTCGTCCGGCATTGGCATCACATCGGGCTCACGCCCGAGCGCGAACGCCAGCTTCCGGAAAAGCGCGAACGTGGCGAGGCGGCGCTCGGCGTGATGGAGAGGCATCTCGCCACGCGTCGGTTCTTCGTGGCCGAACGCTATTCGATCGCGGACATCGCGCTCTACGCCTATACGCATGTCGCTGACGAAGGTGGCTTCGATCTGACGGCGTTTCCGGCGGTGAGACGCTGGCTCGCGAACGTTTGCGCAGAGCCGCATCACGTACCGATCAGCCAGGGCTGACGGCTATTCCGAAGCCCCGTGTCTCCCCGCACCGGCCGCGAAGCGAGCCGCGCCTTCACGCGTCTCGCCCGAGAGGATCACTTCGCGACCCAGAATCGTCTCATGGCGCAGGGCCTCTGCGAGCGAAAGATCCCACTGTTCGTACGCGGAGCGGCGATCGCTGCGCAGGCAGCGTTGGGGGAGGCGCGCGAGTTCGTGCGCGAGCGCGACCGCCTCCGCGAGCGCACGGCCCCGGGGCACGAGGCGATTCGCGAGACCGAGCGTACGCGCTTCTTCGCCGCTGACGCCGCGGCCGGTGAGGATCAGATCGAGCGCGTGACTCTGGCCGATCAGGCGCGAGAGCCGAATCGTCCCGCCGTCGACGAGCGGCACACCCCAGCGTCGGCAGAAGACACCGAAGACTGCGTCCTGCGCCGCCACGCGCAAGTCGCACCAGAGCGCGAGCTCGAGGCCGCCCGCGACCGCGTACCCTTCGATGGCGGCGATCACGGGCTTGGCGAGGAACAGCCGCGTCGGCCCCATCGGGCCGTCCCCCGTCTCCTCGACGCGGTTGCCGCGGCCCTCGGCGACGGCGCGCAGGTCGGCGCCGGCGCAGAAGCTGCCGCCCGCGCCGGTGAGCACGGCGACCGCGAGCGAGCTGTCGGCGTCGAAACGCCGAAAGGCGTCGCAGAGAGCGGTGGCGGTCGGTCCGTCGACGGCGTTGCGCACCGCGGGCCGCTCCAAGCTGATGATCGCGACGGGCCCGTCGATCTCGCTGCGAACGCCGCTCATGAGTGCGTTACCGAACGCCAGCGAGGGCGCTGAGCGCGATCTCGCGCGTGCGCTTGAAATCGGCCTTGCCGGACGGCGAACGATAGACCTCGTCGACGAACACCACATGCTTCGGCGCCTTGTAGGCGGCGAGCTCCTGCTTCACGAAGGCGATCAGCGCCGTCTCGTCCAGCGCTGCGGCGTGCGTCGAGACGACGGCCGTGATCGCCTCCCCCCACTTTTCGTCGGGGACGCCGACCACGACGGCATCCTTGACGCCCGCAAAACGCTTGATCGCTTCCTCGACCTCCTCGGGAAAAACCTTCTCGCCCCCGGTGTTGATGCAAACCGAGCCGCGGCCGAGCAGGGTGAGGCTGACGCCATCGTCGTTGACGATCGCCCAGTCCCCGGGAATCGAGAAGCGGGCGCCCTCGACGGCGACGAAGGTGCGCGCGCTCTTGGCCTCGTCCTTGTAGTAGCCGATCGGCTGCGGGCCGCCGACACCGACGAGCCCCTTCACGCCTGGCGCGGTCGCGAGCGGGCGCAGCGCTTCGTCGAAGAGGCGCGCGTTCGCGCCGAGTTGGAAGCGCGCGGTCTGCACGGCGCCGGTCGCGGTGGTGACGGACATCCCCATGCCCACGGCCTCCGAGGAGCTGAAGGAGTCGATCAACATCAGCTGCGGATTGACTGCGAGCAGGGCCTGCTTGCTCTCTTCGCTCCACATCACGCCGGACGACATGATCAGCTTGAGAGAGGAGATGTCGTAGCGTGCGTCTGGCGAGCCAAGCTCGCGGACCATCGGCTTGGCGAAGGAATCCCCTACGATCGTGACGCTGGTGGGGCTTTCGCGGGTCACCACACCCCACAGGTCCGCGGGATCGAAGCGCTTGGGATCGTCGAGCATCAGGACGGCGCCCCCGGTGAGCCAGGCGATCATCGCGGTGAACCAGCCGGTGCCGTGCATCAACGGCGGCGCGACGAGCGTCGTGAGCCGCAGGGGCGCGTTGCGAACGAAGGCGCGCAGTGCTGGCATGTCGACGGGAGGCGGCAGCAAGCCCCCCCCGGCGAAGCGAAAATAGAGATCGTGCTGCCGCCACATCACGCCCTTGGGCATGCCGGTGGTGCCGCCCGTGTAGAGGAGCAGCAGGTCGTCGCCGCTGCGCGTCACGTTCGGGAGCGCGCGGGCGGTTGTCGCGATGCTCTCGTAATCGACGCCTCCGAGAGAGGCGGCGGGAGTCGTCGATCCGGGCTCGCGCACCACCAGCACGTCGCGCAGCTTGGGCAGTCGCTCACGCACGTTGGCGAGCAGGGGCGCGAAATCCTCGTGGACGATCACGAACTCCGCGTCGGCATTCTCGAGCAGATAGAGCAGTTCGTCGGAGCGGTAACGATAGTTGACGTTCACGGGAGCGAGCGCCGCCTTCATTGCGGCCCAGACGCCCTCCATGTAGGCCGGGTGGTTGTAGGTGTAGAGGGCGACCTTCGCCTGGTGCGACGCTCCGCGTTCGAGCATCCAGGCCGCGAGATTGCTGGCGCGGCGTTCGACCTCGCCCCAAGCGAGGCGCCGCGAGCCCTGCACGAGCGCCACTTCGTCTCCGCGGATCTCCGCGATGGCATCGAGGCAGTCAGCGAGATTCCACTGCGTCATCGCTCTCCCGGTGGACGGCGTCGCGCCGCAACGAGGCGTTCATGCTACCACGCGGGCCGCTCGGAAGTGGCGAGCTAACGCGGCAGTGCAAAGGCGATCAGGGCGTCGCCCGGCTGCGACCAGCCGTGTCCGCCGGCCGCGATCACCAGGAATTGCCGCGCGTCCTTTCGCAAGCGATAGCTGAGCGGTGTCGCGTTGGCGGTGAAGGGCAGGCGCTGGCTCCAAATCTCCTCGCCCGTCGCGGCATCGAAGCCGCGCAGGAACTTGTCCGTCGTGGCGCCGATGAAGACCACGCCCCCGGCGGTCACGATCGAGCCGCCGAGGTTGGGCGCACCGTAGGGGAGCCACAGCGGGAACGGCGCGGTATCTCGCGTCGTGCCGAGCGTCGACACCCAGAGGACGCGGCCCGAGACGAGATCGACGGCCGTGAGCGTTCCCCACGGCGGTGGATTGCAGGGGGCGCCGAGCGGGGAGAGCAGCGGCAGCCGCGCGACGGCGTAGGGCGTGCCGAGCTGCGGAAACAGCTCGCTGGGATAGCCGTAGAGACTCTTGTCGAGCGTTTCGTATTCGGCGCGCGGGATCAGCTTCACCAGCATCGCAACGTGCATCTGGTTCACGAACATCACGTGGGTGTTCGGATCGATGGAAACGCTGCCCCAATTCGGGCCGCCTGCGGGCCCCGGGAATTCGACGCTGCCTTGCAGGCTCGGCGGCGTGAAAATGCCTTCCGATCGCAAGCTCGCGATCTGCTCGGCGCACTTCCGCCGGTCCCAGGGTGTGAAGCCCCAGGCATCGTCCGGCGTGAGGCGCGAGGCATGCAGCGGCGCCGGATGCGTCGGGAAGGGCTGCGTCGCTGAGAGGGTCTCGCCCGCGACATCGCTCGCGGGCACGGGACGTTCCTCTACCGGGAAGAGCGGCTTGCCGGTTTCGCGATCGAGCAGGAATACGTGACCCATCTTGGTCGCCTGCACGACGGCGGGAACGGTCTTGCCGCCGATCGGGAGTTCGACGAGCGTCGGCTGCGAGGGAACGTCGTAGTCCCAGACGTCGTGGTGGACCGTCTGGAATCTCCAGCGGACGGCGCCGGTCTCGGCATCGAGTGCCAGCGTCGAACTCGAGTAGTGGTCGAGGCCATGCCGGCTCGCGGCGAAATAGTCGGGCGCGGCGTTTCCGGTCGGCGCGAAGACCAGACCGCGGGCTTCGTCGCCCGAAAGAATCGACCAGACGTTGGCGGTGCCGGCCGTGTAGCGCCGCCCATCCTGGGTCCAATCTGCGGGCGGCGTCCAGCCGGGAGGCACGGGATCCCAGCTCCAGCGCAAGGCGCCGCTGCGTGCGTCGAAGGCGCGCACGACGCCACTCGCGGCGTCGCGGCGCTGGTTGTCGGTGATGAGCGCTCCCACGACCACCAGATCCCGAATCACGAGCGGCGGAGACGTGACGTAGTACTCGGAGGGTTCCGAGGCGCCGACATCTTTGCGCAAGGGCACGCGGCCCCGCACGCCGAAGTCCTCGCAAACACGCCCCGTCGCGGCGTCGATCGCGATCAGCTCCGCATCGAGGGTGCCCGTAAAGATGCGCTGCGCGCAGGCCGCGTCCGCTGCCGCGGAGGGGTCCATCCAATGCGCGACACCCCGACACGTGCGAGGGTAGGGTCCCGAAAGTTTCGTGAGCTGCTGCTTCGGGTCGAACATCCAGCGTTCGGCGCCCGTCTCGGCATCGAGGGCGAACACGCGATTCATTCCGGTGCAATAGAAGAGCGAATCACCGACGACGATGGGCGTCACGTTGAACGAAGTGCGCGCCTCCCCCTGTGTGCCGTCCGAGATGTCGCCGCTGTGGTGCTCCCAGGCGATCTCGAGATCGCCCACGTTCTCGCGCGTGATCTGCGTGAGCGGCGAGTAGCGTTGGCCGCCCGCATCGCCGCCGTACGCGGGCCAGGCGGCGATCGGTCCCGAGTCGTCGACGGATGCGGGCGGGCCGCAGGCGAGCGCGGCGAGGCCGAAGCATGCAATCGCAGCGCGCAGCGCGGCCGTCACACCGCCCCCGCAGCGGCGGCGGCCCTGCGTTCCTGCTCCGGCGTCAACAAATTCGCCGGGCGGGGTTGCCCGAGATCGTCGTAGCTACGGCCGGCGAGCGCGATCAGATCCTCTTCCAGGCGCAGGCGGAAGCGCTCGAGGCCGGCCTCGGTGTCGGCGTCCTCGGGTGGGAAGTACGGGCCTTCCAGGTAGTAGTGGATGCGGTTGAAGGGCAGCGGAATCGCCGTGCGATCCCACGTGTCGAGGCGCCAGCAACGTTGGTACCACGTGCGCACGAGTACGATGGGGCGACCGCATTCCCGCGCGACGACGATCCCGCCGCGCTTCAATCGGTAGGGAGGACCCTTCGAGCCATCGACGGTGAGGCCGTAGATCACGCCGTCGTTCGCGCGCATGTGCGTGATCAACTCGCGCGTTACGACACTGCGTCGGCGGGAATCGCGATCGCTCGAGCCGCCGCGGAACACGACGAAGCCGCAGCGCTCGAGCAATCGGGTGATCACGGCGCCATCGTTCGAGAGGCTCGCGAGCGTGTGCGGCCGGAAGCCCAGGTAGGCGTAGCCCCAGGCGACCGTCAGGACTTCTTCGTGCCAGAGCAGCCCCACCGCGCCATTGTGCGCGCGGCTGATCTCGAAGAGTCGGGCAAGGCCATGATCGGTGATGCGGCTCGTCGCCCAGACGAAGCGCATGTAGAGCAGATAGAGCGTCGGGAAGACCGCCAGATTCAGGCGCATCAGCGGACGCGAGATCCAGGGCCTGAGTTCGTGGCGCAGCGTGCGCAGCCAACCGCGCTCGCGGCGACGGCGCCGCCGGTAATCGCGAAGCGCAGTCTCGTCGAGGCTCTCGGCCATCGCTCTCCGCCCCGCTTGCGACGCGGGCCGCCCAGCATAGCCGGGGCGTTGCGGGCGTGACCAGATGGGCTGACCGGCTTCCCCGTCTTCGCGGCGGGTCGTTCACGGGCCCCGGGTTCCGGCGATCGCGAACCCGACGCACCCCGCTGCGAGAATCAGGATCGGCTCCCGTTTGGCCTTGATGAACGGAAGCATGCCGAGCGCGACGAGTGCGATCGTGGCCGCCGGGAGGTCGACGATCGCGCGACGTCCGAGGACGAAGGCGGCGCCAGCAATGGCACCCGCGGCCGCGACGGTCACACCGTTGACGAAGATCTTGATGCGCGGATCGTGGATCGCGCGCCGGAAATAGCGCGCGGGAATCACCACGAAGAGATAACAAGGAAGGAACGTGGCCACCGCGGCGACAGTGGCGCCGACGGGGCCTGCAACGAGATACCCGATGAAGGCGACGGTGATGACCACGGGGCCCGGCGTGATCATCGCGATGGCGACGGCGTCGAGAAACTGGCGCTCCGTCAGCCATTGCAGCTCGTTCACCACGCCGCCATGCAAGAAGGGCACGATTGCGAGGCCGCTTCCGAAGACGAACGCTCCCGCCTTGGCGAAGAAGACGAAAAGCGTGGACAGCGTCGCGGGAGTGGCCGGTCCGGTGAGTCCGCTCACGAGCCAGGGCAGGGGCAGGCAGAACGAGGCGACAGTCGAAGCGCCAGGTCGGAAGCCGCGCGCGACGAGCGCGACGACGCCGGAAGCCACGAACAGCCAGACGAGTTCGGATTCGGTCCAGGCCGTGACGAGCGCATTCGCCAGGAACAGGACCCAGAGCAGCGGGTCGCGTCCGACGGTCGCAGCAGCGAGCTTGTAGGCGCTGCGCGCAATGATCGCGATCACGGCTGCCCCGACGCCATAGAAGACGCCGGGCATCCAGGACAATCCGCCGAACGATACGTAGAGGACGGAGAGCGCGATCACCATCACGAAGGACGGCAGCACGAACGCGAACGCCACGAGCGTGGCGCCGACGATCCCGTAGTGGATCCATCCGAGGTAGATCGCGAGCTGCGCGGCGAGCGGACCAGGGGCCAGCTGCGCGAGCGCCAGCCCTTCCTTGAAATCCTCGAGCGCGATCCAGCGGCGATCCTCGACGAGATCGCGCTGCATGGCGCCGCACAGCGCGATCGGGCCGCCGAAGCCGAGCGTCCCGAGCCGCAGGAAATAGCCGAGCAGCTCGCGCAGCGAATAGGTCGGTGTCAGAACTGCACGTTCGGCGCTTCGCGAGCGGCTTCCGGCGCATCGAAGTAGGCCTTCTCCTGGAATCCGAAGATGCGCGCGATCACGAGCGTCGGAAAGCGCTTCGCCGTGGTGTTGTATTCGCGCACACCGTCGTTGTAGCGGTTGCGGGCCACGGCGAGGCGGTTTTCCGTGCCGGCGAGTTCGTCCTGAAGTTGGATGAAATTGCGATCCGATTTGAGCTCCGGATACTTCTCGACGACGACGACGAGCAGGCGCGAGAGCGCGCCGCTGAGTTCGTTCGACGCCGCCATCGTTTCCGACGGCGTGCCTGCGCCCGCGACGCGGCTGCGCGCCTCGGTGACGCGAACCAGCACGTTCTGCTCCTGGGCCGCGAAGCCCTTCACCGTGTTCACGAGGTTCGGAATCAGATCGTTGCGGCGTTGGAGCTGGTTCTGGACCTCGCTCCACGCGGCGTCGACGGCCTCGCCCTGCGAAACGAGTTGGTTGTAGCCGCAGCCGCTGCTGACGAGCGTCAGCAGTGCGAGCAACGCGCAGGCCAGTTGTCTTGATCCTTTTCGTTCGATCTGCATCGGGTTCCTCCTCCTCGCGCGCCGAAGGGCGCGCACGTCACCAACTGCGGCCCGCGCCACCTCCGCCGAAGCCGCCGCCACCCCCGCCGAAGCCTCCGCCGCCACCGAAACCGCCGCCAAACCCACCGGAGCCGAGGCCGCCTCCCCAGAATACGGGCCGCTGCCCCCCGCGTCCGCGCAGGCCGGGAGGCGGGCCGAAGTGACGCAGGAGCAGCAGCAACACCACGAAGAAAAGCAGCAGCCAGCGTGGGTCGATGGGAGCCGCAGCAGGCCCGGGGGGCGGCGACACGCCGTTGAGTTCGACCCCCGCGTCTTGCGCGATCGCGAGCGAGACGACGTGCATCGCGTTCACGATGCCCTGGTCGAGTTCGCCGCGCTGGAAGTAGGGAATGGCGTATTCATCGAGGATGCGACCGAGCTTGCCGTCCGGCAGGCTGCCTTCGAGTCCATAGCCGGTGACGAACCGCACTTTGCGATCGCCGCTCGCCACCACGAGCAGCAGGCCCTCGTCCTTCTCGCGGGTCCCGAGCTGCCAGGCCTGCGCGACGCGCATCCCGTAATCGAAAAGCTCCTCGGGAGCGGTGGTTTCGACGGTCAGCACCGCCGTCTGCGCGCCGGTCTTGGCCTGGAGCTCACGCGAGATCGCTTCGAGAAGGCTCGACTGCTCCGGCGAAAGCAACCGGGCCAAATCGACGACGGGCCCCGTGAGCGGCGGAATGGCGGCAAGCTCGGCGGCTCGCACGTTGGCTGCGAGAAAAATCAGCGCGAGTGCCATCACGAGCCGCTTCACGGCGCGTCGACCAACTGGCCGAGCCGGCGAACGTCGGCGAGGTAGCTCTCGAAGAGCGGCTCGAGCTGCGCGCGAGCGAGGGCAACCTGCCCGCGCCGCACGCGGTCGAGGCGGCGCAAGGCGGGCAGCTCGACGGAAAAAAGTTTCTCGACGGCGGCGATCAGATCCTGTGGATCGGCGGGGCGCGCCGCATGCTCGCCTCCGCGCAGGTGGATCAGGCCTCTCAGCAGCGGGTGGAAGCCGGGCGTCGAAGCGAGCAACAAGCGGCGAAGCGCGCGCGCTGATGTCCCGGCCTCCAGGTAGGCGGCCATCAGGTGCATGAGTTTGCCGCGCAGCTGTTCCTCCAGCTCGAGGCGGAGGCAGGGGAGCGCGATCTCGAGGCCTTCGATGGCAGCGACGCGGCCATACAACAACTGGTGGCGATCGCGCAGTTCGAGCAGCTCGAGAGGAAAGACGTCGAGCGAGCGCGCGATGGAGGCGGCCTCCATCAGCAGCGGCGCCGGGATGCGCAGCCGGCGCCAACGGGTGATGCGCGTGCGGGTGCGACGCAACGTCTCGGCGTCGAGCTGGGCGAGCACCACGACCACCGACAGGGGCGAGATGCGGGGCTGGTACTCGGGCCCGGCGGCTTCGCCGACGAGAAGCACGCCGTGGAGCGCGTCGCCGTGCAATTCGCGCAGATCCTCGACCAGGGTCGCGAGCGCGCGAGCATCGCGGGCGTGCAGGCTCACGGTCGGTTCCGGACCTCGATCGCGCCCGCGCTCCCGCTCACGAGTTCGCCGATCACCGCATGGGCGGGCGTAGCGTGGCGCTCGAGCTCCGCGAGCAGCCGCGACTCGGCGGCCGCGGGCACCGCGAGCAGAAGTCCGCCGGAGGTTTGCGCGTCGCACAGCAAGAGGCGCTGGGTGGCGTCGATCTCGGGCGCGAAGCGGACGTAGGCGGCGGTGGCGGCGAGATTGCGCTTGCTGCCGCCGGGAATGTGGCCTTCCCCGGCGATCCGGCGCGCGAATGGAAGCAGCGGAACGGCAGGGGAAAAAATCCGTGCGGCGAGCTTCGCGCCGAGAAGGAGATTGTGCAGGTGTCCCAGGAGACCAAAGCCGGTCACGTCGGTGGCGGCGTGAACGCCTGCCGCGAGCGCCGCGTCCTTGGCGCCGCGGTTGAGCGTCGTCATCACACCGACGACCATGGCGAGTTCAGCGGGAGCGAGGCGCCCCTCCTTGAGGGCCTGCGAGGCCACTCCGATGCCGAGCGGCTTCGTGAGTACGAGGCGGTCCCCTGGCCGGGCATGAGGATGGGCGAGCGATCGTTCGCCAGCGAGCGAACCCAGCACGGCGAGACCGTATTTGAGCTCGGGGTCGATGATCGTGTGACCGCCGACGATCGCGCAACCCGCTTCGGCCGCCTTGTCGCGTCCCCCGCGAAGAATCCTGGCCAGCGCCTCGTGAGGAAGACCTTCGGCTGGCGCACCGCAGATGGCGAGCGCGACCTGCGGTTCTCCCCCCATCGCATAGACGTCCGAAAGCGCGTTCGCGGCAGCGATGGCGCCGAAAGTTTCCGGATCGTCGACCACGGGGGTGATGAAGTCGACCGTAAAGGCGAACGTCGCGCCGGACGGCAGGCGCAAGAGTGCCGCGTCCTCGAGCGGACCCACTTCGGAGTCGACCCAGGAATGGGGAAACGGCGCCACCTGCTTCAGGACCTCCACGAGGTCCTCGGCCGGGAGCTTGCGGGCTCAACCGCCAGCAGGAACGAGTGTCGTGAGACGCACGTCGTCCATGGTTCCTCCTGTTCACGCCCGCCCGCAGGCGAGCGCTTCAACGATCGACGGTGACCACGCGGATCAGGTTGGTGCTGCCGGCCTCGCGCGAGATCCCGGCGGTGGCGACGACGACGTCGCCGGGCTGGATGAAACCCTGCGCGCGCCCGCTGTCGACTCCGAAACGGATCATCCGCTCATCGCTGCGTTCGCCGTCGAAGAGCAGCGCCGTCACGCCCCAATTCATCGCGAGCTTGCGTACGACGTCCTGCGAGCTGGTGATGGCGAGGATCGGACAGTCGGGTCGATACTTCGAGATCGAGCGCGAGGTGAAGCCGCTTTCGGTGAGCGTGATGATCGCGGCGGCTTTCAAATGGTTGGCCATCGTGATGGCCGCCTGCGCCACGGCCTCGGTCATCACGTTGGAGGGCTCGGGCCGGATGTTCTGGAGGTGGCCGTACTGCCCGAGCGAGGCCTCCGCGCGCAACGCCACCGCCGCCATCGTCCGCACGGCCTCGACCGGGTGCGCGCCGGCCGCCGTTTCGCCCGAGAGCATCACCGCTGAGGTGCCGTCGAGGATGGCATTCGCTACGTCGCTGACCTCGGCTCGTGTCGGTACGAGATTGCGTTGCATCGAATCGAGCATCTGGGTGGCGGTCACCACCGGTTTGCCGTTCATGACCGTGGTCCGGATGATCTGTTTCTGGACGATGGGCACATCGGCAAGCGGGATCTCCACCCCGAGATCGCCGCGCGCGACCATCGTCCCGTCGGCGACGGCGACGATTTCTTCCAGATTCCGCACGCCCTCCTTGTTCTCGATCTTGGCGATGATCGGAATGCGCGCGCCGCGCTCGGCGAGCACCTTGCGGATCTCGATGACGTCGGCTGCGCTGCGCACGAACGACGCCGCGATGTAGGTCACGTCGTGCTCGATCGCGAAGAAGAGGTCTTCGCGGTTCTCCGGCGTCATCGCCTCGACTGGGAGCGAGACGCCCGGCAGGTTGACGCCCTTGCGATCTCCGAGCCGGCCGCCGCGCGTGACTTCGCAGCGGATCTCGTCGCGTTCGGTGTCGAGCACGCGCAGTTCGATTCCGCCGTCGTCGATCAGGATCAGCACGCCGGGACGGACCTCCCCGGGCAGATCGCGGTAGGAGACGGACACGCCCCGGACGTCGCCCACGCGATCGTCGACGCGCAGGCTGAAGGCGGCCCCCGTCGTCAGATTCACGGCGCCGCCCGCGACGCGGCCGGTGCGGATCTCGACGCCCTTGGTGTCGAGCATCGTGGCGATGTTTGCCCCGAGTTCTTTGGACGCCTGACGGATCACGGCGAAACGTTTGCGGTGTTCCTCGTGGCTGCCGTGGGAGAAGTTCAGACGGGCCACGTTCATCCCGGCCTGGATCATCGCCTTGATCATCTCCGGTGAATCGCAGGCCGGCCCGATGGTGGCGATCACTTTGGTCTTTCGCAGGACGCGGTGCGGGGACAAGGCTTTCCTTTCGTGCATTTGGCGCGGAATCTTCCGTATCCGCGTTGTCTGCGCCAGCGCGGCGCGCAGCGATCGGCCGGCTAGGGGAAGCAAACCCCGCCGTGCTCGCGAAAATCCTCGGTCTCGATCTGAATCGTCGCGTGGTCGATCCCGAATTGCTCGTGCAGCAGATCCGAGATCTCCTGCAGGCGCTTGCCACGCTCTTGATCATCGGCCACGACCACGTGACCGGACAAGGCCACCATTCCGCTCGCGATCGTCCAGACGTGCAGGTCGTGCACGGCGATCACGCTCGGCACCGCGGCGAGCTGGCGCTGGATGGCTTCGACGTCCACGTGCTCGGGAGCCCACTCCATCAAGATCGATACGGCCTCGCGCAGCAGGGACCAGGACGCGCGCACGATCAGCAGCGCGATCGCAATCGTCGCGAGCGGGTCGGCCCAAGTCCAACCGAAGCCCAATACGAGCAGGGCGGCGAGGATCGCGCCGGCGCTACCGAGCGCATCGGAGAGGACGTGGAGCCAGGCGCCGCGCACATTCAGGTCGTGCGCGCGCCCGCCCGCGAGCAGGGCGAGGCCTGCGAGATTCACGAGCAGACCACCCGTGGCGATCGCAAGCATGGGGCCAGCCAGGATCGGATGCGGTGAGCCCAGCCGCTGGACGGCTTCGAACAGCAGCGCGAGCGCCACGCCCACCAGCAGCGCGCCCTGCGCGAGCGCCACCAGGATCTCCGTACGGTGATAGCCGTAGGTGCGTTGCGGCGTGGCAGAGCGTTGCGCGAAGCGCACCGCGAACAGACCGAGCGACAGGGCGATCACGTCGGTGAGCATGTGGCCGGCGTCGGCCATCAGGGCGAGGGAGCCGGTCAGGTAGCCACCGACGGCCTCGGCCAGCATGTAGCTCGCCGCCAGGCCGAGCACGATCGCGAGACGCCCCTGGTGTCGCTGCGGCTGGGCGGGGCTACCAGGGCCGTGGTGGTGATCGTCGGCCATGCGCGCGCATGGTAGTGAAGTTCGCGAGACTCAGCGCGCGCGGACCACGAACGTGAGGCTCTTCTCGAAGGCGACGGGATCGCTCTCGAATTGCAGCTCGTACGTGTAGATGCCGGGCTCGGCATCCGCAGGCAACGCGACCACGGCATCCACGATCCAGCGCCCCGGTTTGAGATCCCAGCCGGGCAGCAGATCGACGACGATCGGCGAGCCCTTGAAGCGGATCCGGGTTGCGAGGCGCCCGGTGACGACCTCGGTCGGGTTCACGGGGCACAGCACGTAGACGAGTCGGTGGTTGAACTCGCCCCCGGAGTGGAGGTCCGGCGGCACCAGTTCGTTGCGCTCGATGATGAAGAACGGCCGCTTCTGTGCGCTGCAATCGTATTCCTGCCAGACCGTGTCTGGAAGGTCCGCGAGGTTCTCCCCCGGGCTGCGCAGCGACTTCTGGAGCCACCAACGCGCGCCCGCGCAGCCCGTGGCCGTCGTGAACGCGAACGCCAGCGTGAGCGCGAGCGCTATCGCCTTCGAATGACCCATCCACTGGCTCCGGGCTCCACCGGCGCGCTCGACGGGCGCTCCGGTTCGGAAATGCGGTTGGCGCTGCTCGCGGCTGGCCCGGCGGCCGCCACGCGGTCTGGTTTCGCGCGCGGCTTTTCCGGTTGCGGCGTGTCCGGCTGGCTCACCCGCGGCTCCGATCGCGTCGGCGGAGTTTCGGGAGGGCCGAGCGGGAACAATCCGGGCCACGCTTCCAGCGGCACCATCATCGGCCAGTCGGGAGACGGCAGCGGCGGGGCCGCGCGGGCAGCGATTGCGATCGGGACCTCGACCGCGTCGGGTCGCAGAAGATTGAGTCCGAACGCCAAGGCCAGCGCGCCGGCCGCGAGGGCGGCGCCGCGCAGCATCCGGCGGGAGATGGGCGGTTCCGTCAGTCCGAGGCGGCCCACCGGCAGGCTGCGCTCCAGGGTGAGATCTTCCGAGCTCGCGCCGCTGCCCTCCAGCACGTCGGTGGCCTCGGCTTGTGGCGTTGCGGTTTCGCGCACGCGCTGGGCCGCGGCGAGCCGACCCTCGGCGCTCGCGGCGAGCGCGTCCCGAAAGTCGCGCGTCGTCGCAAAGCGCTCGTCGGGACGCTTCTCGAGGGCGCGCAGCAGGGCCGCTTCGATGCCCTCGGGCAGATCGGGAGCGAACGAGCGCGGAGGCGGCGGCGCCTTCTCGACGTGCGCCCGCATCAGTTCGTAATCGTTGGTGCGTTGAAAGGGCACACGGCCCGTGAGCAGGTCGTAGAGCAGGATGCCGAGCGAGTAGATGTCGGAGCGCGCATCGGTCTCTTCGCCGCGAACCTGCTCGGGAGACATGTACTGAAGCGTCCCCACCATGTGGCCGTCGCGTGTGACGCGGTCGGAGTTCAACACTCGCGCGATGCCGAAATCCATCACCTTGACGACACCGCGGTGGTTCAACATCAGGTTCGAACCCTTCACGTCACGGTGGATGATGCCGTGCTCGTGCGCGTAACCGATGCCATCGAGGGCCTGGAAGAAGAGGGGCAGGGCGCGTTCGACCGGAAGCCGACCGGACTCGCGCACGATCGCAGCGAAGGTGCGGCCTTCGACGTACTCCATCACCATCACGAGCAGGCCCTGGTCCTCGAGCAGGCTAAACAGCGTTGCGATGTTCGGATGATTGAGCTGAGCGAGCAGGCGCGCCTCCGAACGAAAGCGCTCGAGAACCTTCGGCTGGCCGGCGAAGTCCGCGCGCAGCGCCTTCAGCGCGACGACGCGCGAGAGCTGCAGGTCGGTTGCGCGGAACACTTCGCCCACGCCGCCTTCCCCGATCTTCTCCAGAATCCGGTAGTTGCCGATTTTCTTGCCGATCATCGTACCGTCCCGGGCGCCGCGCGAACCGGTCGCCATCGCTTGGGTATCGGAAGCCGGGCGAGGGGCCTTGATCGGGTCGGCTGCCGGGCGTGCCCGGTCGCGGGTCTCCGGCGACCGGGGAACTCAGGCCATCAGATCGCCGTATTGGGCGAGCATCTTGACGGTCTTCTCGGGGAGCACCGGCGGCTCCCGGCCGACGGAATGGCAGCCGATGATCACCTGGGCCGTGCGTTCGATGATCTCGCACATGTCGGCGGCGCGGCGCAGCGTGCGGCCGGCGACCAGCAGCCCGTGATTCTGCATCAGCACGGCCCAACCCTTGCCCATCGCCGCGACGATCGCATCGGCGAGCTCCTGGGTTCCGGGCATCACGAAGGGAATCCGGCCGATGTTCACCAGGAAGGCGGCCTCGGTGGAGATCGGCAGGAATGGCAGGCCGGTGTTGGCGAGGATCGTCGCCCAGGGCGCGTGACAATGGATCACGGCCTGCGCATCGGGGCGCGCCGCGAGCACGGCCGTGTGCATCAGCGCCTCACTCGAAGGCGAGCGACCACCCGGTTCGAGGGCCCGGCCGTCCATGCCGATCCGCACCAGGATCTCGGGGCGCAGGTCTCCCTTGAAGAGCTGGCTCGGCGTGATCCACGCGTGCGCAGGGTTCTCTGGCGCGCGCAGACTCACGTTGCCGCCGGTCGCGGTGATCAGCTGCGCGGCATAGAGCTCGTTCACGATCTGCACGATCTGTTGCCGCGGGTCGTCTGCGGAGGCCGGGCGGGTCGCCGCGCCGGGCGACGAAGGGTTGGGGCCAGGCGACGCGGCGGCGAGCGCCGTGAGATCGCCCGGGTCGCCGATCGTCTCGCGCACGCGGCAGTAGAGGCGATTCAGATCGGCGTTGACATGCGTGAGCGTCATCGCCTTCGCGGTGTCGCCGCTGAAGGAGAGCTCGCCGTTCATCGCAGCCTGCATCGCGTTCTTGCGGCCCGTGAACATGCCGTCGAGCAGATCCGCCTTCATCTCGAGCTGGACGCCTGCGCCGGAGGCCGGAGGCCCGAGGCTGCCGTGCAGCTTTCCCTCGTGGAATCCGAAGTGAAACTCGCGGTCGAGATCCGACACGCGGAAGTGCAGGGTGACGTCCTGTCCCCCCTCGGCGAACGCCTGAAGCGCGGGATCGCCGACGATGGCCTCGACGAAGGCGCCGATCAGGCGCGTCATGTGTTCCTGTTGCTTCACGTTGGGGGATCCTCCACGCGGCGGCGCCGCTTGTTCCCGGGAATCCGGCGCACGCGAGCCGGCGGACTCGGGAGGCGCGGGCTTTGCCTTCTTCTGTAGATCCGTCACGGCGGGCGCCGCGCGCCGCCGGAGCTGCTGCTTTACCGCGTCGCTGACGGCAGGGCGGGGCTCGGCCCAGCGAAACGCGGCGAGCGTAGCCGGATTGAGGGCGTGTCGCGGTGTGATGCCGTGCAACAGCCGTTCGAGCTCTTCCGCCACGATGCGCCCCTGATGGGCCGCCACGTCGCTGGTGTTGCCGCCGACATGGGGTGTCGCGACCACGTTCGGAAGCTTCAGCAGCGGGTGATCCGGCGCGGGCGGCTCGATTGAGAAAACGTCGAGCGCGGCGCCGCCGAGATGCCCGGACTCGAGCGCCTTCACGAGCGCCGATTCGTCGACCAGTGCGGCGCGCGCCGTGTTGACGAGACAGGCGCCGGGCCGCATGCGGGCGAGCTCCGCCGCTCCGATCAGTCCGCGCGAGCGCTCGGTGACGGCGGCGTGCAGGCTCACGAAATCGCTGGCCGCGAGCAGATCCGCGAGCGACGCGGGCTCGGCGCCCGCCAGCCGCACGGCATCGTCATCGAGAAAGGGATCGTGGACGAGACAGCGCGCGCCGAACGGCCGCAACCGCTCGACGACTTTGCGCCCCACGGCGCCGAGGCCGACGAGGCCCACGGTCTTGCGCCAGAGCTCGCGCCCTTGCAGGCGCGAGAATGCGCGGCCCATGCGACCCATGTCGCCGGCCTTTCCGCCCGGTTCGCGCAAGAAGGCGTTTGCCTCGGCGAGCCGGCGGGCGAGCATCAGCAGGAAGCCGAGCGTGAGATCGGCGACGGCGTCGGCGTTGCGGCCCGGGGTGTGGATCACCGGGATGCCGAGCGTCGTGCAGGCCTCGAGATCGACGTTCACGGCATCGCCGCGGCAGACCGCAATCACGCGCAAATCGCTGGCGTCGAGCAACGCCTCGGCGTTCACGACGTCGACTTCGGTGACGAAGATGTGTACGCCCGCGAGGGCGCGTGCGAGGCTCGGGCCGGTGAGCAGGCGCATGGCGGTCCGGAAACTCTGATACTCGACGTCACCGATCGCCCGCAGCGCGGCGAGTCCCGTCTCGTCGAGGTCCGCGGCGACGAGGATGCGGGGCCGGAAGCCGGTCGCGCCGGCTGCGCGGGTTGCGTCGGGGGAGCTTGCGAGCCCGCGCAGCGCGAACGCGGCGGCCTGGGCGTCCGAGGCGGAGCGGGCTTCATGCAGCTCGCTCCAGGCCGCGAACAGTTCGTGATAGCGGGCGCTCGTCCCCGATTCGGGTTCGCAACGCCGCGCCACCTGCACGCAGCGCTCGGCAGCTTCAGCGAGGCTCGCAAAGATTCCCGCACCGACCCCCGCGCACAGCGCAGCACCGAGCGCGCTGGCCTCGTGTACGCAAGGTACTTCGACGGGGCGGCCGAGCACGTCGGCCAGCAGCTGCGCGAAGAAGGCGCTGCGCGAAACGCCACCACCGAGACGCGCGACCGCGGCGCGCTGACCCGCCGCGGCCTCGGCCTGTTCGACGTTCGCGCGCAACCCGTAGGCCATGCCCTCGACCACCGCGCGTGCCAGGTGGCGACGTCGCGCCGGATCGTCCGCCGCGACGAGCGGGCAGAGCGTGAAGGTTCCGAGCGGAAGCCGCAGCTGGCGGGCATTCATGCGCTCGGCGCCGAGCGTCGAGTGCATCCCGGCGGCGCCCGGCACCGACTCGGCCGCCTCGGCGAGCAGATGCAACACGGGATGCTCGCGATCGCGGTGCAACAGTCCGGCGATCCAGTCGAGAGATTCTCCGAGCGCGCCGCCATTGCTTTCGAGCGCCCAGATGCCGGCGATCAGATGCGGCACGGACCAAACCCGCGCTTCGGGATCGAGGCGTGGCTGCGCGACCAGCGCCAGCACGGGGGCCGAGGTTCCGGCAATCACGCCGAGCGCGCCGGGTGCGACGACTCCGGCGCCCAGGAGACCGCATTGGGTGTCGGCCCCGGCGACCGCCACCGGGATGCCGGCGGCGAGTCCGAGAGCTTCCGCGGCGGCGGGAGTCAGGGCCCCGAGCCGCGTCCCCGCGCTGCGCACCTCGGGGAAGAGCCGTCTCGGCAGGCCCAGACGCTCGATCCAGTCCCAGGCCCAGCGCGGCGCCTCGAGCTCGAAGAGCAGCGTCTCCGCCGCCTGTGACGGTTCCGCGCCCGCGACGCCGCACAGTTGGAAGCCGATCCAGTCGCTCACCGACAGATGGCAGACGGCGCGCGCGAGCAGCTCGGGGGCATGCTGCGCGAGCCAGAGCAGGCGGCCGGCGGGCTGCACCGGGTTGGGCCAGTGTCCGGTCCGCTGGTGGAGCGCCTCGCCGTGTTGCGCGGCGAGCCCGAGCGCGGCGGCGAGGCCGCGCGCGTCACGGTTCGGTGTTGCGAGCAGCACGCGGCCCTGCGCATCGAGGAGCACGCTGCCGTGGCGCATGCTCGTCGCCGCAATACCGAGCACGTCTCCCGGAGCCGCGCCTGCCCGCAACAGCGCTTCGCGGCTGACCGCGCCGAGCAGCGCCCAGGTCGCTTCGGCATCGAAACCGCTGCCCATCGGGACGTCCGGAAGCGCGTGCGCCGCGAAACGCCGATTGGCCGAGACGACGCGCCCGGAAGCGATCTCGAGCAGCAGGCAGCGGGCGCCGCCGCCCCCCAGGTCGAGTCCCATCAAGAAGGCCTGGCTCACGCGCTCGCCTCGAAAAAGCAATGGCTGGGGCTGGGCAGACATTCTACCTGCGCGCAGGTGGAAAACGAGCCTCCGGCCATGCCGCGCTCTGAAGCGCAGGCACCGATCGTCCGATGAAGCGGCGGGAGAAGATCGCCGGGACGGCTGCCCGCCAGCGACCCTCTGGCCGCCCCAGTGTATGGGCGTGCTGGATACGTTCACCTCGGCCGCCGCGTGGGCTCTCGCGGTGCGGACCGCAGGAGATCCGAGCATGCGCTTTTTCCCCGAGATCGATCTCGCGAACCCCGACCACTTCGTTGCGGGTACGCCCCATCATTGGTTCAAGAAGCTGCGCGCGGAGGCTCCCGTCTACTTTCATCCCGAGCCCGATGGCGGCCCCGGCTTCTGGTGTATCACGAAGTACGAAGACCTGAGGCTGGTCTCGCGCAACCCGAAGGTCTTCTCGTCCTGGCTCGGCGGCACGAACATCCCGGACCAGCCGGAAGAGGGGCTCGCCGGCTTGCGGGCGATCATGCTCAACATGGATCCGCCGCAGCACGTGAAGTTCCGGCGCACGGTGCAGCGCAGCTTCACGCCGCGTCTGATCGAGAGCATGCGGCCGCACGTGCGCGAGCTCGCGAAGCGAATCGTCGACGGCGTGGCGCACAAGGGCGAATGCGATTTCGTCGAGGATCTCGCGGCCGAGCTCCCGCTTCAGGTGATCTGCGAAATGATGGGCGTGCCGCAGGAAGACCGCCGTCAGATTTTCGAGCTCAGCAACCGCCTGATCGGGTTCGACGATCCCGAGTACCAGACGAGCCCGGAAGACGCGATGCGCGCCTCCACCGAGATGTTCGTCTATGCCATGCAGCTCGCGCAGAAGCGGCTCGCCAACCCCGGCGATGATCTCGTGACGCGTCTGCTCACGGGCGAAGTCGATGGCCACAAGCTTTCCGAGCTCGAGTTCTCCTCGTTCTTCCTGCTGCTGGCGATCGCGGGCAACGAGACCACCCGCACCGTGACGTGCTGGGGCATGCACTCGCTGATCACGCACCCGGGCCAGCGCGAAAAGGTGCTGCGCAATCCTGCGTTGCTCGAGTCCGCGGTCGAGGAAATCCTGCGCTACGCGCCGGCGGTCCATTACTTCCGGCGCACCGCGACCGAAGACACCGAAATCCGTGGACAACGCATCCGCAAGGGTCAGAAGGTCGCGATGTGGTACCCGTCGGCGAACCGGGACGAGGATTTCTTCCGCGAGGGCGATCGCTTCGACGTGGGCCGGCAGCCGAACGACCATCTGGCCTTCGGGATTGGCGAGCACTTCTGTCTGGGCGCGAGCCTCGCGCGGATGGAGTTGCAGGTGATCTTCAAGGAGATCCTGACGCGCCTGCCCGACATGGAGCTGGCGGCGCCCCCGCGCCGGTTGCGCTCCAACTTCGTGAACGGCTGCAAGGAAATGCGCGTACAGTTCACGCCGGAAGCGTAGTCGCTTGCGACTTCCACACGCCGCCGCAGGCGGCCGATCGGATCCGCCATGTGGCTCGACATCGTCGCCTTGATCCTGCTTGGTGTCTTCATCGGCATGGGGTGCCTGCGCGGGGCGCTCGTGAGCTTTTTCGGGCTCGCGGCATTCGTGGTTGCCTACGCGGCTTCGTTCGCAGCGGCGCCCGTGCTCGCCCCGTGGCTCGGGCTCTCGGCAGGGACACCGGCGATTCTCGGGGTCGCGCTCGCCGGGGCGATCGTCTTCGCGGTGGTCTATCTGGCGGTCGTGATCGTGGGCAGGCTCGCGCGGCGCGCCCAGCGCGAGCGTTCCGGCACGGGGCACAGCGTGCGCGACCGCTTCTTCGGCGGCGTGTTCGGCGCGGTTCGCGGTGCGTTCGTGGTGGCGCTCGTGAGCTGGCTCGTGCTGTGGCTCGACGCCCTGCGCGTTACCGGCGGGACCGCCGTGGTGCCCGAGATCGCGGGCTCGACGGCAGCTCACGCGACCTCGGCGCTCGTGGAGGCGGGGGTCGCTGCGGCGCTCTCCGATTCGGGTCCGGCGGGATCCTTCGCGGCCCGCTTTGCCGCGCGCCCGGCGCTGGCGGTCGAAGACCTTCAGCAGGTGCTTGCGAATCCGCGCTTCGAAGCGCTTCGCGAGGACGCCGCGTTCTGGTCCCATGTCGAAGCCGGCTCGGTGGACGTGGCGATGGGGCGGGTGAGCTTCCGCGATTTTGCGCAGGACGGCGACCTGCGCCAGGAACTCGTGTCGCTGGGGCTCATCGAACCCGCCGCGGCGAACTCTCCGGAGGTCTTCGAGGCGGCGGCGGCCGATGCGCTGCGCCAGGTGGGTCCGCGCCTGCGCGCGCTGCGCGAAGACCCGGCTTTGCGGGAGCTGATGGAAGATCCGGAAATCGCCGCGATGGTGCGCTCGGGCGATCACCTGGGGCTGCTCACGCAGCCCGCCTTTCGGCAACTCGTATCGCGTGCGGCGTCGGCGACGCCCTGAGGCTCAGAAGAGCGGCGTGTCTCCGTCCGGGGCGTAGGCGGTGATTTCGCAATCGAGTGCGATCACCTCGAAACTCGGCTTCGCCCAGGTGGAGTGACTCGGCCTGCCCCGCTCGGCGGGGCCCTCGGGAGCACGCGCGGTTCGCTCGTTCAGCATGGGCTTCAGGCTAGCAGCGAGGTCTGGGTGCCGGTAGCTCGCGCCACGCTCGCCGCTGGCAGGCCACGCACGACGACGCGTCCCGCCCGGGCTAGCGCAGCAGCACGTCGCAGACACGCCGAACGCGGCGCACCAGGCGACCGAGGGCGTTGTGGTGGATGTTGCGGCGCAGCCGCACGAGCAGCTTGCGCTCGAGCGCGTAGCGCGTGAGCGCTGCGCCGGGTCGGGGCGCAGCCGTTGGGTCGACGGCGGCCAGGTCAGCCGCGATCTCGGCGCGCGAATAGCCCCAGGTCTCGAGATCCTCATCGAGCAGCGATGCCAAAATCTGCTGTGCCTGGGCGATGCGCGCCGGCCGCCCGGCCAGATCCTGGGTCCACTTTGCGAGCGACTTCGTCGTGGGCCGGGTCTCGCGCGCCACGCTGATGGGATCGCCGAGTCCGCGGGCGGCCGCGGTGGGAGCGGCCTCGGCGCCGTACTCGACGACCCCCGGCTCCCAGGGGAGGCCGAGGAATTCGCACAAGCGCTGGCCCTCCGCGGCCGGGTCGCGCACCAGCGTTTCGTAACGGACGTTGTGCAAGCCGACGGTTCGCTCGCGCAGGAAGCGCGCGATCGCCGGCAGGTAGCGCTCGAGGAGGGGATTGAAGCGATGGGCGGACTCGAAATCGCCGTCAAAAAAAGACTCGACGTAGGAGCTCCAGATCGCCATCGGGTGGCGGGTCAGAACCACGTAGCGCGCCTTCGGATAGAGCCTCGCCACGAAGTCGAGCACGAGTGCGTAGGCCGGCGTCTTGTCGAGCAGGTACGTGCGCCCCGAGGCGGCGAGCGAGCGTGCGTAGAGGAGGTCCGAATACGCGCGCAGCGCGTCCAGATAGTCGGCCTCGCCAGCGGGCAGCCGCGCGACGAGCTCGCGGATTCCGCCCTGGCTGATGATGGGATCGTAGGCGGCGCGCTCGACCGTTTCGTAGAAGCCCAGGTGTGCGAGCGGTGTCAGCAGATGGGGCTCGGCGGGGGCGTGGACGGCCGAGTGGGCGCCGAGCATGCGCGCGAGCAGCGTCGAGCCGGAACGCGGCGATCCAATCAAGAAGATCAGCTGGTCCTGCACGCCAGTCTCCTGTGTACCGGCACGGCCGCAGCGCGGCCGGTCCTCAGGTGTCGAAGCCGTTCTCGGCGGCGACACGCCCATACCAGCGGCCGGATTCCTTGAGCGTCCGGTTCGTCGACGCGAAGTCGACCCACGTGAGGCCAAAGCGCTGCTCGAAACCCTCCGACCATTCGAAGTTGTCGAGCAGCGTCCAGGCGTGATAGCCGCGCACGTTGGCGCCGTGCTCGATCGCGTTCGCCACGGCCTCCAGGTATCCCTGGTAGAACGCGATGCGTCGGGTATCGCGGATCACACCGCGGGCATCGGGCGCGTCGCCGTAGGAGCAGCCATTCTCGGTGACCTCGAGCACGGGCCGGCCATAGTCCCGCGTGATGCGCATCAGCACGTCGTAGAGCGCCTTCGGCCAGACCTCCCAGCCGAAATCCGTCTTCGGTCCGTCGCTTCCGCCCAGCGGGCCGACCGGCAGCGCCTTCAACCCGAACTTGTCGTCGTCGTGATGCTTCACGAGCGTGCGGGTGTAGAGGTTGATGCCGAGGAAGTCGAGCGGCGCGCGCATCCGCTCGAAATCACCGTCGCGAACGCCCATGCGCTCGAACGGCGCCGCCTCGACGAAGGCGTCGGGATAGCGGCCCTTCAGCGCCGTCTCGAGGAACCAGAGATTCACGAACGCGTGCCAGCGCTCGGCCGCCGCCTGATCCGCTTCGCTGTCGCCTGCCGGCTCGCAAGCCGACATGTTGAAGGCGGTACCGATCACGGCGCCCGGACGTGCGGCGCGCATCGCGCGGAAAGCTTCGCCCTGGGCGAGGTTCACCGTGTGCGTCGCGCGCAAGAAGGCATCGGGATCGCGCCGCCCGGGCGCGTGGATTCCGGCGAGATAGCCCATCACGGTGAAGATGTTCGGTTCGTTGAAGATCATCCAATGCGAAACGCGATCCCCGAGCGCGCGGACCACGGTCTCGGCGTAGTCGGCGAAGCGTCCCGCCGTGTCGCGCGCCGGCCAGCCGCCGCTGTCTTCGAGCGCCTGCGGCAGGTCCCAGTGGTAGAGCGTCGGGAAGGGGCGGATGCCGGCGCCGAGCAGCGCGTCGATCAGGCGACGGTAGTAATCCAGGCCCTTCGCGTTTGCAGTTCCGCTGCCGCTCGGCTGGATGCGCGGCCAGGCGATCGAAAAGCGGTAGCTCGTCTGGTTCATTTCGCGCATGAGCGCGATGTCGTCGGCGAAGCGATGGTAGGAATCGCAGGCGCGGTCGCCGGTGTGGCCGTTCTTGATTTTTCCCGGTGTGTGGCTGAAGCGATCCCAGATCGATTCGCCCTTGCCGTCCGCCTGCCACGCCCCCTCGATCTGGTACGAGGCCGTCGCCGTGCCCCAGTGGAAGCCCTTCGGAAATCGCGCGCGCGCCATCGTCGGTTCTCCCTGGCTCGAATCGGGGACTCATCATACGGAGGAATCCGTCCGCGCGCGTGCCGCGATAGGATCCGTCCGGAGGCGCGCATGCGAGACGCACGCAATCAATCCCCTGCCTTGCCTGCCTTGCCTGCCTTGCCTCCCGTCGAGCTCGCCGATCGCGTGAAGGCCCTCGGGCTGGGACTCGGCTTCGACCTGGTGGGCGTGGCGCGGGCCGAGGCCACGGCCGAGACCGAGTTCCTGCGCGAGTGGTTGGCGCGGGGCTACGCCGGCGAGATGGCCTATCTCGCCCGGCGCGTCGACGAGCGGGTCGATCCGCGCCGCCTGCTGCCCGATGCGCGCAGCGTCGTCATGGTCGGGTTCGTCTACGACCCGGGCGAGAGAATTCCGGCCACGCCACCGCGTGGGACGGTGGCGCGCTATGCCGGGGGCGAGGACTACCACGACGTGCTCACGGAGCGTCTGCGCGCACTCGGGGCGGCGCTCGAGCCGCTCGCGGGCCGGCCCGTCGCGCAGCGCGCCTACGTCGACACGGGACCCGTGCAGGAGCGGGTTTTTGGCGCCTACGCAGGGCTCGGATGGATCGGCAAGAACACCTGCCTGATTCATCCGCGGCTGGGTTCGTATTTCTTTCTCGGCGCGCTGCTGACGGATCTGGCGCTCGCGCCGGATGCGCGCGAACCGGATCACTGTGGAAGCTGTCGCGCATGCCTCGACGCCTGCCCAACCAATGCCTTCGTCGCTCCCTATGTGCTCGATGCCACGCGCTGCATTTCCTACCTGACGATCGAGTCGCGCGAGGGTGTGCCGGTCGCGCTGCGCGAAAAATTCGGCGATCTCGTCTACGGCTGCGACATCTGCCAGGAAGTGTGCCCGTGGAACACGCGCGAGCGCCGCAGCGTTCCCGCGGATCCCCTGGGGCTGCGCGCGCGCCTCGCGCCACGACCGGAGTGGGCGGCCCCTGCGCTCGCCTGGCTCCTGGACCTGCGCGAGGACGCCTGGCGCGTGGCGACGCGGCACACGGCGCTGCGGCGCGCGAAACATCGCGGCCTCCTGCGCAATGCGCTGGTGGCCGCGGGCAACTCGGGAGATGCGTCGCTCGCGTCGCACGTACGGCGGCACACCGAATCGCAGGACGCCGTGATCGCCGAGCATGCGCGCTGGGCGTTGGCCCGGCTCGTGGCGGCGTGAGCGCTGGGCAGGCTGGAGCGGTCGGCTCAGACTCGGCGTGCGGCGAGTTGCGCCAGACACTCGGGCGGGTCGCCGGCGCTGCGGCCTTCCGTGTATTCGAGAATTTCGAGATTGGAGAAGAGAGTGCGGAGTTCGTCCGCCGCGAGCAGGAACTCCGCGCGGCGGGGACCGCCGCCGAGCGCCCGCTGTTCCAGCGTGAAGGTTTCGTAGAGCAGCAGGCCGCCCGGTGCGAGCGCATCGACGATCGCCGCTGCGAGCGGACGATAGAGAAAGCGAAACACGAGGATTGCTCCGCAACTACCGGTTTTCACGGGGATTCCAAGCGGCGTTTCGAGGTCCGCGCGAAGCGTCTGGACGGGCAGGTTGCGAGCCTGGGCGGCGCGCTTCAGCGCGCTCAGCGCGGCGGCATCGCGGTCGATTGCGAGCGTCGCTGCGCCGAGTTCCGCCGCCGCGAGCGCGTGACGCCCGCGGCCGCAGGCGAGATCGAGAACGGGACCCCTGCGCAGCGCTTCCGCGAGGCGAGCGCGCTGCGCGAGAAACCACGGCGAAGGCGGCGACGGGCCGTGCACCGCTAGCGGCGCTGCGCGCGAATCACCGCGGCCAGGCGTGCGGGAAAATCCGTCACGATGCCGTCGACCCCGAGCGCCAGCAGCGCGCGCATTTCCTCGGGCTCGTCGATGGTCCACACGTGTACGACCAGTCCGTGCGCATGCGCGTGAGCGACAAATTCGCGTGTCACCAGGGGCCTGCCGGCGAAGTGGGTGGGCACCTGAAGCGCCATCGGGCCGGGGGCTGGAGGCTTGCCCTCGAGGGCGCTGCGCAGAAAGTCGCCCACTTCGCGCGCGGAGGCGCCGAGGGCGACCGGGGTGCTGCGCCGCGCCACCTGCTCGCGCAAGTGCGCCATCAACGCATCGTCGCCTGCCGTGAGCAGGCTGCGTGTCGCGCTTCCCGCCTGCTCGACCACGTCGAGCACGCGTCGCGCGAGGTCCGCTCCGCCGTCCTTCAGCTCCAGGTTGAAGCGCGCGTCGGGAAACGCGGCGAACGCCTGCTCGAGCGTAGGCACCCGAATGCCCTGGCCTCGGAAGGGGTGCGTGCGGCCAGCGTCCGGGCTGAAGTGGGCGCCGGCGTCGAGCGTCTGCAGCTCGGCGAGCGAGATCTCGGCGATGCGACCCTGACCGTCGGTCGTGCGCTCGACGCTTTCGTCGTGGAGCAGGACCGGGACCGCATCCCGCGTCAGGTGGACGTCGCTTTCGAGGATCGCCGCGCCGGCGGCGAGGGCGCTCGCGAACGAAGGCAACGTATTCTCCGGCGCCTCGCCGGCTGCGCCGCGGTGGCCGATCACGGTCGGTGTCGCGATCGCGAAGTAGGGGTGCCGCATGCGGCTAGGTTATCATGCGCGCCCCGATGCCCGTGCTCACCCGCGACGCGATTCTCGCCGAAATGTCTGCGGGGCGACTCCGCATCGAGCCGTTCGCTCCCGACCAGCTCGGCGCGGCTTCGATCGATCTGACGCTCGGGGACGAGATCCGCGTGATGCTGCCCGACGCGGCGCCGATCGATCTCTCGGGCGAGGTCGACTATCGCGACCACACGCGCAGGCTGCGCCTGGATTCCCCCTACGTGCTCGAACCCGGCTGCACGATCCACGGCATCACGCGCGAGCGCATCACGCTGTCCTCGAATCTTTGCGGCCTGCTCGAAGGGCGCAGCCGTTTCGCGCGGCTCGGTCTCATGATCCACGTCACGTCGGCGTTCGTGCAGCCGGGCGTGAGGAATCGTCAGGTGCTCGAGATGAGCAACGTGTCGAAGCGTTCCCTGCGCATCCACCCCGGCGTGCGCTTGTGTCAGCTCGTGCTGCTGCGCACCGAGGGGGAGGCCGTCTACAGCGGCCGCTTCACGGAACAAGAGACGCTGTAGCCCCGTGCGAGCCGTCGTCCAGCGGGTTGCCCGTGCACGGGTCACGGTGGGGGACGAAGAGATCCTGCGCATGGCCGAGGGGCTGCACGCCTTCGTCGGCGTCGGGCGGCGCGACGAGCGCGGGGATGCCGAGGAGCTCGCGCGCCGGATCGTGCATCTGCGTATCTTCGAGGCTGCCGACGGGCGCATGCAACGCTCGTTGCTCGAGGCGGGCGGCACGCTCGGCGTGGTTTCCCAGTTCACGCTGTTGGGCGACGCTCGCCACGGCCGCCGGCCTTCCTTTGGCGATGCGGCGCCGGGAGAGCAGGCCTTCCCGCTCGTCTCGGCGCTGGCGGAAGCGGCGCGCACGCTCGGGGTCCCCGTGGTCTGCGGGCGCTTCGGCGCCGACATGGATGTCGAGCTGGTGAACGCGGGGCCGGTCACCTTGCTCCTCGACACCGAACGGCGCTTCTGAGCGACGTCCTTGACGCGCCGAACACGAGCGCCATCATGCAGCCGGGGGAAGGTTCCGGCGGGCGCGGATGGGAAAGCGCACGGCCGACCTACGCGTTTTCACGCGTTGAACTTGCGCGCTGACGCGCGCGGAGAGGGAGGATTTCCGTGAAGCTTTCACACCGTGCGCGGCGAGCGCTGCTCGCGTGCGTCCTCATGATCGCACTGGCTCCGCAGGCAGCGCGGGCCGACGATTCGATGGAGTCCGAAGCCGGCCTCGGCGCGGCTTCGGCGCTGCTGACGCTTCTCTACGGTCCGGTCAAGGTCATTTACGCCTTCAGCGGCCTGCTCTTCGGCGGTCTGGCCTGGGGTCTCTCCGGCGGCGACAGCGATGTGTTGACCGCAGTCGTCACGCCTTCCGTGCGGGGGGACTACGTGATTACGCCCGCGCTGCTGCGTGGCGAGCGGCCGCTCGAGTTCTTCGGGAAGGATCCCGAGTACCGCAGCGAAGCGGCGCCGCCGACCGAGGCCGACCCCGTCTACTAGTCTGGCGATGCTCGTGCTGCTGTGGCCGCGAACGCTTCTGGAACGTGAAGGGGCCGCGGCTCCTGCCATCTCGAAGGGTTTGGGGGGCGGGATGCCCCGCCGACGCTGGCAGCGGCGGTGGGGAGCGGCGATGCTAGCGAGTCGCCATGTCCGAGCTGGGCTCCCACGCATATCTGGCGTTCGCCGCGGGCTTGTTGTCCGTTCTGTCGCCCTGCGTGTTGCCCTTGATGCCGGCCTATCTATCCCTGATCTCCGGGATCTCCGTAGAGGAGATGAGCGAAGGGGCGCGCGACAGCGTGCAGCATCGGCGCGTGATGCTGGCCTGCGTCGCCTTCGTGCTGGGATTCTCGTTCGTCTTCGTGCTGCTCGGCGCGGGCGCCGTGCGCTTCGGGCATCTGGTCCGAAGCTGGCGTGCGGAAGTGCTCGGCATCGAGTTTGGCGTGTCCCAGCTCGCCGGGCTGCTCGTGATCCTGATGGGCCTGCACATGACGGGCCTGACGCCCATTCGATTCTTGTATCGCGACACGCGCTTTCAACCGAGCCTGGGCCGCCACAAGGCGCTCAGCTCGTTCGTCGTGGGCGCCGGTTTCGGGCTCGGCTGGTCGCCCTGTATCGGTCCGATCCTCGCGACGATCCTCACGGTTGCGGCGAGCCGCGACACCGCGATGCAGGGCGTGGCGCTGCTGACGATCTACTCCGCCGGGCTGGCGGTGCCGTTCCTGATCGCTGGCTGGAGCATCGAGCGCTTCTTCCGCGCCTTTGCGAGCATCAAACCCCACTTCCGGGCGCTCGAGATTGCATCCGGGCTGATGCTGGTCGCTGTGGGGTCCCTGCTGGTGACCAATCAACTTTCGCGCATGAACAGCCACTTCCGATTCCTGACGGACGTGCTCGGCGCGGCCGAGAGGGCGTTGCAGTGAGAAGGAGGGGCCGATGAACTGGCGACTTTGGCTGGGCGTTTTCGTGGCCTGCGGAATCGGAATCGGCTGTGGCGGAGGCGACGACGAGAACGACGGCGCGCAAACCGAGGTTGGGGAAGCGCAGAGCGAGCGCGAGGCGGTGACGGCCCCCGACTTCGCATTGCCCGATCTCACGGGCAAGACCGTCCGTTTGGCGGATTTCCGCGGCAAGACGGTCGTGATCGATTTCTGGGCCACCTGGTGCCCGCCCTGCATTTTCCAGGTTCCCGAGCTGAACAAGTTCTGGGATGCCAACCAGGCCGCCGGCGATGTCACGGTGATTGGCGTCGCCGTGGATGTCGAAGGCGCAAGCGTGGTGGCGCCCTGGGTGAAGGAGCAGGGCGTTCGCTATCCGATCCTGGTCGGCTCGGAGATGCTCGCGAAAGAATTCGGTGCGCTGGGATTTCCCACGCTCGTGGTCGTCCGGCCGGACGGCATGATCGATTCGCTTCACGTGGGCCTGATCGAGCTGGCCGAGCTCGAGGAGATCCTGGCGGCGCATCGGGGCGCGGGAGGCTGAGCCGCCGGGTTCGTCTCCAGGTCGCGTGCGCGTGAATCCAGCTAAAGGCGCCGCCGCGATCCGACGAAACCGCCTCGCGTGGAGAGGGGGTGCGTCTTGAAGGCCGGCGAAGACACCGCGCTTCGGGTGCGCAGCCATTACCAGCGCGAGTTCGAGCCCGGGCAGCTGATCGTGGGCGCGGGCGAGCGTGCGGACCACTTCTTCGTGATCCAAGCGGGCGAAATCGAGGTGTCTCGCGAGGGTCCCGCCGGGCAGCGCGGGGCCGTGAGGCTCGGCCCGGGTGACTTCTTCGGCGAACTCGGCGTGGTGCTCGGCGAGCAGATCCCGATCCGCGCGGTCGCCGTGAAGCCGACGCGTGTGCTCCAGCTCGACCGCGAGACGCTCGAGGGGATGTGCCTGGCGCAACCGGAGATTGCGATCCGCATGATCCGCGTGCTGGTCTCGCGCTTGATCGAAGCCGAGCGCCGGCTCGCCGCCCTCGGTGCGGAGGATCAACTGCGCCCGTTGGTGCGCTCGCTCGTGCGCCACGCGCAGCCTGCCGAGGCCGCGGCTGCGGGTGTGCGCATCCCGACCACGCTTCGCGAGCTCGCGGACGAGGCCGGCCTCTCGCTGATCGAGACGCATCGAGCGCTTCATCAACTGCTCGACCGCAAGCTCCTCCAACTCGTCGACGACTGCCTGATCGCGCCGGATCTCGACGGATTGTCGGGTTGCCTCGATACCCCTGCCTGAGTCCGCGCCGTTCGCCTCCGCTCCCGCCTGGCGATTGACCCATCCAGAACGCGTCTGATAGCGTGCCGCTGCGTCGGACGGGCGCAGGGGGAATCGGTTGCGACGCGGCGTTGCGGCGTGGATCGCGTGCATCGCGTGGGCCGCGCCGGCCCTGGGCGCCGATGTCCGTGACATCGCTTTCGACGCCGGCGACGAGCCCTTCGAACTCAGCGCCGACACCGTCGAATACGACCGCCCCCGCGACCTCTACATCGCAGACGGTTCCGTCGTGATCCGGCAGGGCGACCGCAAACTCACGGCCGACTGGATGGCCTTCAGCAATACGACACAGCGCGGTGTTGCAAGCGGCAACGTGACCTTCCGCGAGGGGAATGAAACCGTCTACACGCGCTTCGCGGAATTCGACATCGTGACGTTGCAGGGCGTGCTCTACGACGCGCGCCTCGACGCAGCGACGAGCCAATTCCGCATGTCGGGAGCGGAGATCGCCAAGACCGGCCGCGAGACCTACCGCTTCGAAAAGGGGCGTTTCACGACTTGCCGCTGCGAGCCGGGAGAGCGCGATCCGTGGGCGATCCAGGCGCAGAGCGCCGAACTCGAGGTGGGCGGCTACGGAACGGCGAAGAATACGACCTTCGAAGTGCTCGGGGTGCCCGTCGTCTGGCTGCCCTGGATGATGTATCCGCTCAAGACCGAGCGTCAGACGGGTCTGCTCTTCCCCGTGCTTTCGGTGGGCAGCATCCAGGGCTTCAGCGCGGCGCTTCCGTTCTTCTGGGCCATGCGCGAGAACGTGAACGTCCTGATCACGCCCGGCTGGTCGGTGAAGCGGGGCTTCGAGATCGCGACGGCGAGCGAGTACGTATTCGGCGAGGATTCCGCGGGTCGCGTCGCCGGGGCGTATCACCACGATATCGACATCCCCAGCGACCCCAGAAAGCCGTCCCAGCCCTTCAGCCGCGATCGCTGGGCCGCCTGGGGCCAGCAGGATGTCGCGCTGCCCGGGGAGGTGCGCGCGAAGAGCGACTTCGTTTTTGCGTCGGACAACCAGTATCCGAGCGATTTCTCCGAGCTCGGCACCTATCGGAACGACCGCTTCCTCGAGTCGGTCGCGTTCGTGCAGCGCAATTTCGGCGAAGACGGTCGCTTCGGGCTACTGGCCGCAACGGAGTATGCCAACGATCTTCAGAGCCCCGACGATGCCGACCGCGACGATTTCCTGCTGCAACGACTGCCGGAGATCGACTTCGCCGTGCTGCCGGCGCCCACGCCGTGGGTCGAGCAGCTCGTGCCCTCGCTCGATCTGCAATACGTCTACTTCCGCTCGCAGGTGAGCGGCGGCCTGAGCGGTGATCTGCCCTTCCGCGACACGGGCATCGACGGCCTGTTCGATGATCAGGAGCGGGGGAGGGCGAAAGACCCGCCGGCCGCTCCGGGCAGCGCCCCCGATCTGAACAAGGACAACTTCGCGGACACGGGCGGCACCCAGGGCGACGGGATCTTCCAGGAAGGGGAGCTGCTCGCCGACCGCGGGCAGCGGGCATCGCTCACGCCGCGTCTGGGTGTGCCATTGCGGCTCGGAAATTTCGCCGAGCTGTATCCCGAAGCGGGCTGGTCCCAGGTGCTCTACGACAGCGAGGCGACGGGCTTCGAGCAGCGGGGCTTTGCGACCGCGCGCGTGGACCTGCGATCCCGCTTGCGCCGACGCTTCGGGAATTCGCTGACGCACCTGCTCGAGCCGCAGCTGGGGTACGCGCTGGTGACGAAGGTGGGGCAGTCCGGCAATCCCCTCTTCGTGCCGCGCGCGGCGGTCGAGCAGCAGCGGATTCGCGAGCTCGATCTCGACAACGTGACGCGCGATCCGGCGGACCGCGTCCCGGAATTCAACGGCGTGACGCTCGCTCTCGCGAATCGCTTCTGGGGCAAGCTCGGCGAGCGGGGGACGCCGCGCTTCCTGGGAGATGCCACGCTCTCCGGGTTGTACGACTTCGCGGCTGGCGATTTCGGGCTGGTCGTGCTCGACGGTCGCGCGTTTCCGCTCGAGCTCACCACGCTGCGAGGGAACTTCGGATTCGATCCGGAGAAGGGGGAGATCGAAGAGGCCCTGCTCGAGGTTGCACAGGCGTTCAAGCAGGGGCACCGCATTGGCGTTCGCTACCGCTACCTGCGCGACATTCCGCTCTTCTTCGAGGATTTCCCCTACGCGCGCGAGCGTTTTCGTGACGTGAAGACGGATTTCGATCGCGTGAGTCAGGCCGATCTGTATTTGCGCTACTCGATCACGGATACCTGGGCCATCTCCTACGTCAGTTCCTACTCGTTCGAACGCTCGCTGGTGCTGCGCAATCTCGGCGGAATCGAGTACTTCTCGCGCTGTCGCTGTTGGGCCGTGCGTCTCGAGATCGCGCAGGATCGCGAGCGCGGCGTGCAATTCAACCTGCGATACTCGCTCTCGGGGCTCGGGGATGACCGCGAGCGGCCGTTCGAGCCGACGGGCGTTCCGGGCTTCGGGTTGCTTGACGGTTCCTGACGCGTTTGATAACAACCTGAAATTGCGTGGCTTTCTTCCAGGCGAGCCGGCCACCGTCGGTTCGCCAGAGGCCGAATTGCTCCGCCCGTCCCAGGAACTGTTCGAGGATCTCGCGACGCGGGGCAACCTGATCCCGGTCGTCCGCGAAATCCTCGCCGACCACGACACCCCGCTCTCGCTCTTCCGTCGTCTCGATGATGGCAAGACGAGTTTCCTGTTCGAGTCCGTCGAGGGCGGCGAAAAGTGGGCTCGCTACAGCTTCATCGGGACCGGCGCGCGCGCCGTCTTTCGCGCCCGCGGCCGCGAGGTCGAATGGAGCGAGGGCGGACACACGCAGCGCTTCGTCGCGACGGGGGATCCGATCGAGAAGCTGCGCGAGGAGCTCGCCGCCTTGCGCGTGGTGACTCCTCCAGGTGTCACGCTGCCACCGTTCCTCGGCGGAGCCGTGGGTCTCGTGGGCTACGACTGGGTGCGCTTCATCGAGGCGGTTCCCGATACGAACCCCGACGAAGTGGATCTTCCCGATCTGTGGTTCCACCTGCCGGAGACGGTGGTCGTCTACGACAACGTGCGGCATTCCGCGCTGCTGATCCGGCACGTGAGGATCGCGGAAGGCGCCGATCTCGGCGCGCTCTATCGCGAAGCCGTCGCGGCGCTCGAGGCGACCGTGCGCCGCCTGCGCGAGCCGCTCGCCCAGGAGCCCGCGCGCGAGCCGTTGCGCGCACCGATGGACGTCCGCCGCAGCACGACGCGGGAGGCGTTTCACGAGATGGTGAAGCGCGCGAAGGAATACATCGAAGCGGGCGACATCTTCCAGGTGGTGCTGTCGCAGCAATTCCGGATTCCGTTACAGGTCGATCCGTTCACGATCTACCGGCATCTGCGGCTGATCAATCCCAGCCCCTATCTGTTCTTCCTGCGCTGTGAAGGCGCCGTCCTGATCGGCTCCTCGCCCGAGATCCTGTGCCGGCTCGAGAACGGGCGTATCGACGTGCGCCCGATCGCCGGCACCCGGCGGCGCGGCCGCACCCCCGAGGAGGACGTTGCCCTCGAGATCGAGTTGCGCGCCGATCCCAAGGAACGCGCCGAGCATCTGATGCTCGTCGATCTGGGCCGCAACGACGTGGGCCGCGTCGCGGAGATCGGCTCGGTCGCCGTGAGCGACTACGCCAGCGTCGAACGCTATTCGCACGTCATGCATCTCGTCTCGAACGTGGAGGGCCGCCTGCGCCCCGGGCTCGATTGGCTCGATCTGCTGCGTGCCACGTTTCCGGCGGGAACGCTCTCCGGGGCGCCCAAGGTGCGCGCGATGCAGATCATCGACGAGCTCGAGAGCCTCCGGCGGGGCCCCTACGGCGGCTGCGTGGGCTACATCGATTATTCCGGCAACATGGACACCGCCATCACGATCCGGACCCTGGTAGTGAAAGACGGTGAGATCTTCCTGCGCACCGGCGCAGGCGTGGTCGCCGACTCGGACCCCGATGCCGAGTATGAGGAGTGTGTGAGCAAATCCCGGGCACTGATCGAGGCCATCGACCTCGCGCGCGAAGGGATCGACTGAAAGATCGCCATGCGCCTCGCGATGATCGATAACTACGATTCCTTCACGTACAACCTCGTGCAGTACCTGGGCGAGCTGGGCGCCGAGGTCGACGTGTTTCGCAACGACGCGATCGGCGCCGAGGCGCTGCTCGCGCGTCGCCCGCGCGGAGTCGTGATTTCTCCGGGGCCCGGCGAGCCGGCCGCGGCCGGCATCACGGTCGCTGCGGTGCTCGCGTGCGCGCGCGAGCGGATGCCGCTGCTCGGCGTCTGCCTGGGGCACCAGGCAATTGGCCTCGCCTTCGGCGGCCGCATCGTGCGCGCCCGCTCGATCATGCACGGGAAGGTGTCGGCGATCGAACACGACGGCCGCGGCCTGTTCCGTGGACTCGAGAATCCTTTCGAGGCTACGCGCTACCACTCGCTGGTGATCGAGGAGGAGTCGTGTCCTGCCGAGCTCGAGATCACCGCGCGCACGGCCGATGGCGAGATCATGGGCGTGCGACACCGAACGCTGCCGATCGAGGGCGTCCAGTTCCATCCCGAGTCGATCCTGACGCAGATCGGCAAGCCGCTGCTCGAGCGTTTTCTCGAGAGCTGCGCGCGAGGCGCAGCCACGTGAGCCTGCGAGCGGCGATCGCAGCGGCCATCGAAGGCCGGGAGGTGCCGGCGCCGCTCGTCGAGGCCGCCTTCGGCGAGATCATGGACGGACGGGGCAGCGCGATCCAGGCCGCGGCGCTGCTCGTGGCGCTGCGCACGAAGGGCGAAACGGTCGGCGAGATCGTGGCCGCTGCGCGGGCGGTGCGGGCGCGGGCGCAGGGCGTGCCTTGCCCGGATCCGCGCGCCATCGACACCTGTGGCACCGGGGGCGATGGAGCTCACACGTTCAACATTTCGACCGCCGCCGCCTTCGTGGTCGCGGGGGCGGGCGTTCCCGTCGCGAAGCACGGCAATCGCGCCGCCTCGAGCCGCGCTGGCAGCATCGACGTACTCGAGGCGCTCGGCGTGAACGTCGAGCTCCCTGTAGAGGCAGCGGCGAAATTGCTCGTCGAAGTCGGCATCACGACGTTTTTCGCGCGCGTCGCGCATCCCGCCATGCGCGCGCTCGCCCCGGTGCGTGAGGCGCTCGGCGTGCGCACGTTGATGAATTGCCTGGGGCCGTTGCTCAATCCCGTTGGCGTACGGTTCCAACTGGTGGGCGTCTATTCGGCCGCGCTGATCGAGACGCTGGCTGCGGCGCTGGGGCAGCTCGGCTCGGAGCGCGCGCTCGTCGTGCATGGCGGCGACGGTCTCGATGAGATCACCACGACGACGCACACGGAAGCGGCCTGGCTCGAGGCGGGGAGGGTGCGCCGGCTGCGCATCGATCCAGGAGCGCTCGGAATCGAAAAGGCGCGCTCCGAGGATCTGCTCGGCGGCGACGCGCTCGAGAACGCCGCGATCGTGCGTTCCGTGCTCGCCGGAGAAGCCGGCCCGCGGCGCGACATCGTGCTGATCAACTCGGCCGCTGCGCTCTGGGTGGCGGGCGCGGCGCCCGATCTCGCGGCGGGTCTCGCGCTCGCGCGCCATAGCCTCGAGAGCGGCGCCGCCGCGCGCAAGCTCGCGCAGCTCGTCGCAGCCTCCCGGAGCGCGGTGTGAGCTTCCTCGCCGAGATTCTCGATCACAAGCGGCGCGAACTGACGCTCGCGCGCGAGCGTTGGCCGGCGCAGGCGCTGGCCGTGCGGGCGCGCGCATGGCAGGTGGCGCCGCGCGGCTTCCGGCGCGCGCTCGCGACGGGTGAGCGGCCGCGCGTGATCGCCGAGATCAAGCGGCGATCGCCGAGCAAAGGCGAGATTCGCCCGGATTTCGATGCCGTCGCCTGTGCACAGGCCTACGCCGCGGGCGGTGCGGCGGCGATCTCGGTGTTGACGGATGCGCACTACTTCGGTGGTAGTCTCGAGGTGTTGGCCGAGGTGCGGGCCGCCGTGACGCTGCCGCTGTTGCGCAAGGATTTCATTCTCGAGGCCTACCAGATCGACGAGGCGCGGGTGCATGGGGCGGATGCGGTGCTGTTGATCGCCGCGGCGCTCGCTCCGCGCGATCTGCGCGAATTGCGCGAGCATGCGCAGGGGCTCGGACTCGATGCTCTCGTCGAGGTTCACGACGAGCGCGAGCTGGACGCGGCGGTTGCGGCGGGAGCCGACCTGATCGGCATCAACAACCGCGACCTGCGAACGTTTGCGGTCGATCTCGGTGTTTCGGAGCGCCTGGCGGGGAAACTTCCCGAGGGGTGCATCGGAGTCGCGGAAAGTGGCATCTTCACCCCCGGCGATTGGGCGAGGCTCGAGGCGGCTGGCGCGGAGGCGTTTCTCGTGGGAGAGGCGCTGATGCGGGAGCCCGACGTCGCAGCAGCCCTACGGAGGCTACGGAGGAAATCGTGAGCGGCAGCATTCGGATCAAGATCTGCGGGATCGTGCACCCCGACGATGCGGAGGCCGCCGTCGATGGTGGTGCGGCGCTGATCGGGCTGAACTTCGTTCCCGGTTCGCCCCGTTGTCTCGACTTGAAGAATGGCGCTGCGATCTCCGAGCGCGTCGCAGGTCGCGTCGAGCGGGTTGCGGTGTTCAAGGACGCCACGTTCGAAGAGATCCAGCGCGTCCTGCGCCGCATCGAATTCGAGCGCGTGCAGTTTCACGGCGAGGAGAGTGAAGAAGACGTGGAGGCGGTCGATCTGCCGGTGATCAAGGCGATCCGCGGCGCGGATCTCGAGGCGGCGGAAACCTATCCCGGTACGCTGTTGCTGCTCGATCACCCGACGGACGGCGGAGGCAGCGGGAAGGCCTGGAACTGGGCGGATGCGGGCGAGCTGATCTCCCGCGGCATCGATCTGATCCTGGCGGGCGGGCTGACACCCGAAAATGTAGGAACGGCTCTGGCGGAGCTCGGCGACCAGCTGCCCTGGGGTATCGACGTCGCCACGGGCGTCGAGTCCGCGGGGAACCGGAAGGATCCCGCGCGCATCGCCGCCTTCATCGAGGCCGTGCGCAAGGCGGAAACCGGCGGATGACGCTCGCCGCCTCAGGGGATCGCGCCCGCGCCGGCCGCTTCGGCCCGTACGGGGGTCGCTACGTGCCCGAGACGCTGATCGCAGCGCTCGATGAGCTGGCGGAGGCCTATCCGCGAATCACGGCACAGGCGGGCTTCCGCGGCGAGCTCGCGGAGCTGCTCTCGAGCTACGCGGGGCGACCGACGCCGCTCACGCCCGCGCGGCGCATGACGGAGGATCTCGGCGGCGCCGCCGTGTATCTCAAGCGAGAAGACCTCGCGCACACCGGAGCGCACAAGATCAACAACGTGATCGGCCAGTGCCTGCTCGCCCGCGCGATGGGCAAGCGTCGTGTGATCGCCGAGACGGGCGCCGGACAGCACGGCGTCGCCACCGCCACCGCCTGTGCGCTGTTCGGGCTGGAGTGTCTCGTCTACATGGGCGCCGAGGACGTCGAGCGGCAGGCGTTGAACGTCTTCCGCATGGAGCTGCTCGGGGCGACGGTACAACCCGTGACGAGCGGCTCGCAAACGCTGAAGGACGCCACCAACGAGGCGCTGCGCGATTGGGTCACGAACGTGCAGGGCACCTACTACTGCATCGGGTCCGTGATGGGCCCGCATCCGTATCCGACGATCGTACGCGACTTCCAGCGCGTGATCGGCGTCGAGGCGCGTCGCCAGATCCTCGAAGCGACCGGGCGTCTGCCCGATGCGCTCGTCGCCTGTGTGGGCGGCGGGTCGAACGCGATCGGGCTCTTCCATGCCTTCATGGACGATACCGCGGTGCGTCTGATCGGCGTCGAAGCGGCGGGGGAGGGGCTCGGGACGGGTCGCCATGGAGCCGCGCTGTGCGCCGGGGCGCCGGGCGTCTTGCACGGCATGAAGAGCCTGCTGCTCTACGACGACGACGGGCAGATCTTTCCCGCCCATTCGATTTCGGCCGGCCTCGACTACCCCGGCGTGGGTCCCGAGCATGCCTTTCTTCGCGACAGCCGGCGCGCCGAGTACACGGCCGCGACGGACGCCGAGGCGCTCGACGCCTTCCTCTACCTTTCGCGCCTCGAAGGCATCATCCCGGCGCTCGAATCGGCGCACGCGGTGGCGCACACGCGCCGGCTCGCGCCGCAGCTTTCGCGCGACGCCATCATCATCGTGAACCTCTCGGGGCGCGGTGACAAAGACGCGCCGCAGGTGCGCGAGATCCTGCGCGCTCGCGAGTCGGGCGCGCGCTGATGGGCCGGATCGAAGAGCGTTTCGCGACGCTGCGCGCGCGCGGTGAGCGCGCGTTGATCCCGTTCGTGACGGCGGGCGACCCCGATCTCGCGACGACGCAAGCGCTGGTGCTCGCGTTGGCGGAGGCCGGCGCGGATCTGATCGAGATCGGCATCCCCTTTTCCGACCCGCTCGCCGAGGGGCCGACGATCCAGCGCGCGAGCGAACGCGCGCTGCGCGCGGGCGCTTCGCTGCGGCGGGTGCTCGAACTCGTGAAGTCGCTGCGCCCGCAGGTGGACATCCCGCTCGTGCTGATGGGCTACGCGAATCCGATTCTCGCCATGGGCGAGCGGAATTTCGCCGAGGCGGCGCATGCCGTGGGCGTGGATGGCGTGATCGTCGTCGATCTACCGCCGGACGAAGGCGACGGTCTCTATGCCGACCTCGCGGAGGTCGGTGTCGATGCGATCCTGCTGGCCGCTCCGACGACGCAGCCCCAGCGGCTCGCGATGCTCGCGCAGCGGACGCGTGGCTTTCTCTACTACGTGTCGCTCACAGGGGTCACCGGCGCGCGCGGCGAGATCGCGCGCGGAGTCGAGGCAGCGGTGCGCAGCGTGCGTGCGCTGGCGGACGTACCGGTCTGCGTCGGATTCGGCGTTTCGACCCCCGAGCACGCGCGCGACATCGGGCGTTTCGCCGACGGGGTCGTGGTGGGCAGCGCCCTGATCGACGCCATCCAGCGCGCGGGTCCGGGACCGGCCGGGATCGACGCCGCGGTGGCTTTCGTGAAGGGGCTCAAGGCGGTGTTGCGCGCTTCGCCTTCTGTCTGAGCGTTTCCCACAGCGCGCGCACCTGCTGTTCGGTCTGCTCGCGCGTTCCCGAGTTGTCGATCACGAAATCGGCGAGGGCCTTCTTTTCGTGCAGCGGAAGCTGCGCTCGAATGCGGTCGATCGCCAGCTCGCGCGTACAGCCGTCGCGCGTCATCTGACGCTCGATCTGCGCCTCTTCGGGCGCCCAGACCACGACCGTCGCGTCGAACTCGAGCCGCGCCGCGCTGCCCGTTCCCGCCTTGCGGCCCTCGAAGAGCAGCGGGATGTCGATCACCAGGACCTCGGCGCCAGCGCTGCGCGCCAGTGCGACGCGGCGGGCGATTTCCGCGCCGACTCGCGGATGGACGATCGCGGCCAGGCGTGCGCGCGCAGCGGCGTCGCGAAAAACGATCGCGCCCAGCGCCGCACGTTCGAGATGGCCGTCCGGGCCGATGACCGAGGGCCCGAACGCCGCTGCAATTTCCGCCAGCATCGGGGAGCCCGGCACCTGGAGCTCGTGCACGATCGCGTCGGCGTCGATCAGCGTGGCCCCGAGCTCGGCGAGCAGGCGCGAGACGCTGCTCTTGCCCGAGCCGATGCCGCCGCTGAGCCCGATCATGAGCGTCACGTCGCCAGCATGCCATGCGCGCGGCGTGGCGGCCATCGCAGCCGCAGCGCGATCAGGGTTCCGCGCCGGGGACTTCGAGTGCGCGCTGCAGCGCCGCCTCGTCGTCGACCATCACGCAGTTCTTTCCGCTCGCCTTGGCGCGGTAGAGGGCCTGGTCGGCGGCGCTGAAGAACTTGTGGCGGTTGCCGCGGAACTCGGCGACACCGATCGAAACCGTGATGCGGGTGGGCCGCATCGAATCGCCGAGGATCAGCGACTGCTCGGCGATCGTCGTGCGCAGCTTCTCTGCCAGACGGTAGGCGCCGACCAGGTCGGTGTCCGACGCGAGCACGACGAATTCCTCGCCGCCATAGCGCGCGAGCAGATCGCTCGAGCGCACCACGCCTTCCATGGTGCGGGCGATTCGCGTCAGCAGCTCGTCTCCCGCCGGGTGCCCGAGGCGGTCGTTCAAGCCCTTGAAGTCGTCGAGGTCGATCAACAGCATCGAGAGCGGCGTGTTCGCGCGGTTCACGCGTTTGATCTCGCGCGTCAGCTCGTCCTGGAAGAATCGGTGATTGTGAAGCTTCGTGAGGCCGTCGGTGATCGAAAGCTGGTTCAGGACCTCGTTGGCACGTTGGAGCTCGGCATTGCGCTCCAGCAGGCTGCGGTTCGTCGTTTCGATTTCGAGCTGATAGCCGCGCAGCTTGCGCATCATGTCGTTGAAGGTGCGCGTGAGCAGGCCGATTTCGTCGTTCGCTCGGGGCTCCGGGATCGTGAGGTCGAATTGTCCCTGGGCGATGCCTCGCGCCGCTTCGGAGAGCGCCTCGATCGGGCGCACGCCGGCGAGCGTGATGCGATAGGCGAGGTAGCTGAACAGCAGGATGATGCACAGGTCGATCACGAAGACGCGCATGACCGTGGACAGCACGGGTGCGAAGGCAATTTCGAAGGGAACTTCGACGGCGAGGTGCCAGTCGAAGATTCCGAGCGGACGCGCCGCTCCGACGACGTGGACGCTGGCCGCCGTCGCATACTCGTGAACCCGGTCGGGTCCGACGGCGAGCACCTGCGCGAGGGGGAATGGGCTCGCGTGGGGGTCGTCGGCATGGGTCGCGAAGATCCGGTTTCCTTCGCGATCGACGATGCGCAGTTCCGCGCCGGCCACCGGTCGCTTCTGGGCGAGCAGCGACGGAACGCGGGCGGCCTTGAAGACGCCGACCAGCGTGCCGCTGCCATCCGGGTCGACAGGGAAAGGTGTCGCGGCGATCAACAGAGGCTCCGAAGCCGGAATCAGCACGCGCAGGACGGTGCGGTCGACCCCTGTGAGTGTCACGCGACGTCCGGGGACGAACCCGGGGCTGTCTCCGATGATCAGCCGCACGCTGTCGTCGCCGCCGAGCAGCGCGAAACCGTCAAAATATTTCGAGCGGCGCTGGTGGCTCGCGAGCTGCGCTTCGAGTGTTGGAGCGGCCGGGGGTTGTCGCGAGGGGGGCGGCCGCAAGCGCGTGTCCTTCGAGAGATTTCCGATTTCCTCCTGGCCCGCGACCAGCCACTCGAGCAGCGCTTCTCCCGCCTGCGCGAGGGCGGCGGGATACTGCCGGCCGATCTGCTGGCTCAGGTAGCTGTGCGCAGATTGGATCGAGATTCCGCTCACGACCAGGGCGGTTACGAAGGTCGAAATGAAGACGAAAAGAATCAGCTTGGTCGCCAGGCTGTTGAGGGGCTGCTGCGACCTGGGTAGAGCGTTCATGGGCATCCGCACTGAGGTTTCCCGCGATCGCTCGTATCGACGGGTTGGGGCGCCCGCTTGACCGGCGCCGAATCCGTAGAAATCCAAAAAGATCGTGAGATTTCAGGCGCTTGGCTGCGTCGGGCGGGGCGTTTTGTCGGCGCGTCCGGCGCCTGGCGGCGACCCCAGCGGTAACCCCCCGCCAACGCGAGGAAATCGGCTCGTGCGGGTTTGCACCGCCGGAGCGCGTCCACTACCTTGCGCAAGTCTTTTCAGGGGGTTAGCGGGTTTCTGCGCCGCGGGTCCGCGGAATGAGCCCCTCCCTCGGCAGCCCCCCGTTCGTATGCGTTCGTTTGGGATGGAAGGGATATGGCCGAGACCGGACAGCGGAGCCCCGCAGCCCAGACGACCGCTCCCGAACTCGCCGCGCTGCGCGAGCGCGTCGATGCCATCGATCGCGGCATTCTCGAGCAGCTCAACGAACGCGCTCGCGTCGTGCAGTCGATTGGCAGACTCAAGGCCGAGACCGGGAGCGCCGTGTACGAGCCCGCGCGCGAGCGCCAGATCGTCGAGCAGTTGACGGCTGGCAATGCCGGGCCGTTCCCGTCCGAGGGGATCGCGCCGGTCTTTCGCGAGATCATTTCCGCCACGCGATCGCTCGAGCGCGTGCTGCGCGTGGGTTACTTCGGCCCGGAGGGGACGTTTACGCACCAGGCGGCGCGCGGTCAGTTCGGCCAGCTCGCCGAACTCGCGAGCCTCGGCTCGATTGCCGAAGTCTTTTCCGCGGTCGAGCGACGCCAGGTCGATCTCGGCGTCGTCCCCGTCGAGAACACCACCGAGGGTGTCGTCACGCAGACCTTCGATGCCCTCGCGGAGCACGAAGTTTCGGTTTGCGGCGAGGCCGTGCTGCGAATTTCGCAGCAGCTCCTCTCGCGCAGCGGCCGGCTCGAAGACGTGCGCCGGGTCGTGTCCCACCCGCAGCCCCTCGCGCAGTGTCGGCTCTGGCTCGACCGCCAGCTACCCGCGATCGAGCGGACCGAGGCCGCGAGCACCGCCGTCGCGGCACGCCTCGCGGCCGAGGATGGCAGCCTGGCCGCGATCGGAAGCGCGATCGCTGGGGAGGTCTACGGCCTGCGAACGATCGAGACGGGCATCGAGGATCGCCGCGACAACACCACACGCTTCATCGTGATCGGTCAACTGACGCCGCCGGCATCGGGAAACGACCTGACCAGCGTGCTGTTCACGATCCGCAAGGACGAGGCTGGCGCGCTCCACCGCCTGCTCGCACCGTTCGCGGAGCAGGGTTTGAATCTGACGGCGATCCAGCTGCGCCCGATCAAGGGCAAGCCCTGGGAGTACCTGTTTTTTCTCGACGTCGAGGGACATCGCAGCGATCCGCGCCTGGTGAAGGCACTCGAGAGCGCGTCACGGGTGGCGCACACACAGCGTGTCCTGGGTTCGTTCCCGCGCGCAGAAGCGCCGCGCGCCGCGCGCAGCGGGCAGGTCGGCTGATGGCCCTCGAAAAGATCATCCGCCCTCACATCCTGGAACTCGAACCCTATCAACCCGGCAAGCCCGCCGAGGAGCTCGATCGCGAGCTCGGGATCCAGGGCTCGATCAAGCTGGCTTCGAACGAGAACCCGCTCGGTCCCTCGCCGAAGGCGGTCGAGGCCATGCGCCGCGCGTTGGAAGGGGTCAACCGCTACCCGGATGGATCGAGCTGGCACCTGCGGCGCGCGCTCGCCGCAAAGCTCGGAGTCGACGGAGCGCAGCTCGTCTTCGGAGCCGGAGCCGACGAGATTCTCGAGCTGCTCGCGAAGGTGTTGCTCGGGCCGGACGACGAATGCGTCTTCGCGTGGCCCTCGTTTGCGATGTATCCGATCGTGGTGCAGGGCATGGGTGCCCGCTCCGTGCGCGTGCCGCTCGATGCCGCGTTGGTGCACGATCTGCCGGCCCTGGCGCGCGCGGTGACGCCGCGTACGAAGCTGCTCTTCGTGTGCAATCCGAACAATCCGACCGGTACCAGCGTTGGCGCCGAGGCGTTCGATCGCTTCGTGGCGTCGCTGCCGGCGACGTTGGTGCTCGCCATCGACGAGGCCTACGTCGACTTCGCGCGCCGGAGTGATTTTCCGGATGCGCTCGCATGGCTGCGCCGCAGACCGGGAACGATCGTGATGCGGACCTTCTCGAAGATCAGCGGCCTCGCCGGTGTGCGCATCGGCTATGGCGTCGCCGACCCCGAGCTCGCGGGTTACCTCCAGCGCGCGCGCCACCCGTTCAATGTGAGTCGGCTCGCCGAGGCGGCGGCACTCGGGGCGCTCGAGGACGACGAGTTTCGCGAACGCACGCGCCGCAACAACGCCGAGGGTGTCGAGGTCCTGACGCGCGAGCTGACGGCGCTCGGGATCGAGGTGTGGCCGACGGACGCGAACTTCCTGCTCGCCCGAGCGGGCGCCGGCATCCAGGCGCGTCTGTTGCGCGAGGGCGTGATCTTGCGGCCGCTGACGGGCTTCGGAATGCCCGACCACGTGCGCATCAGCGTCGGGCTCCCCAAGGAGAACGCGCGCCTGATCGAGGCGCTGCGCCGGCTGCGCGAGGGCGGAAGTTGACGCCGGGCTTCGAGCGGGTGGCGGTGTTGGGGCTGGGCCTGCTCGGTGGCTCGGTGGCGCTCGCAACCAAGGCGCGGGGGGTGGCTCGGCGTGTCGTGGGCGCCACGCGCAACCCCGACGCGTTGGCTGCTGCGTTGCGGCGTGGGGCAATCGACGAAGCCGGGAGCTACGCGGAAGCCGCGCGCGAAGCGGATCTCGTCGTGCTCGCGACGCCGGTATTCGCGATGGCCGACGTCGTGCGCCAGATCGCGCCGGTGCTGCGTTCCGGCGCCATCGTGACCGATGTCGGCAGCGTCAAGGCCGGTCTGTGCGAGACGCTCCCGGGTCTGCTGCCCGGCGGCGTGAGCTATGTCGGGGCCCATCCGATGGCGGGAAGCCACCTGCGCGGCCTCGAGCATGCGCATGCCGATCTGTTCGAGGGCGCCGCGTGCATCGTGACGAACTCGGCGGATGCCGTCGCGTGCGAGCGGATCGCTGAATTCTGGCGCGCGCTCGGCGCGCATGTGGTACACCGCGACCCGGCGCAACACGACAGCGAGGTCGCCTGGATGAGCCATGTTCCGCATGTGCTGGCCTTTGCCTTCGCGGGCGCCCTCGCGGCGGCGCCGCCGGGCGCCCAGGCCGTCGCGGGCGCTGGCTTTCGGGATTTCACACGCATCGCCCAGAGCGATCCCGAGCTGTGGGGCGACATCCTCACCGCCAATCGCAAGGCTCTGGCCGCGCCGCTGGCCTTCGCGGCCGCCGGCCTCCAGGAATTTGCTCGCGCTCTCGAGGCCGGCGACGCCGACGTCGTCGAGCGGCGCATCGCCGCAGCACGTGCGGCGCTGGCAGGATTTTCGACGGCGAGCTGCGGCGCCCCGACCGCAGCCAGGGGGCGGCGATAGACGCCGCCCGCGACGGGAACCCCGAACCCTCGGAGACCTCATGGTGAGGCAGCCGGGGCAGGAGATCGAACGAACCCCAATGACTCAGGGACCGACCAACTCCGGCGAGCAGAGCTTCGCCGAACTCTTCGAACTAAACGTCAAGACCATCAAGGAAGGCGAAGTCGTCCACGGCACGGTGTTGTCCGTCGACGAGGAGTCCGTCCAGATCGACATCGGCTTCAAGTCCGAGGGCCTGGTTCCCACCTGGGAATTCATGGACGAGGACGGGACGATTCTCGTAAAGCCCGGCGACATCGTCGGCGTGTTGGTGGAAGAAGGCGAGGATGGCAGCGGCCGCATCGTGCTCTCGAAAGAGAAGGCCGACCGGTTGCTGATCTGGGACGAGATCAGCCGCGCCTACAAGGCCGACGAGCCCGTCGAGGGCGTGATCGTCGCGCGCGTCAAGGGCGGACTGGCGGTCGACATCGGTGTCAAGGCGTTCCTGCCGGGATCCCAGGTCGATCTGCGGCCGGTTCGCAATCTCGAGCACGTCGTGAACCAGCGGATGAAGTTCAAGATCATCAAATTCAACAAGCGCCGCGGCAACATCGTGCTCTCGCGGCGCGCGCTGCTCGAAACCGAGCGCAAGATGCTGCGCGAGACGACGCTGACGACGCTGGCCCCGGGCCAGATCATCGACGGCGTGATCAAGAACCTCACCGATTACGGCGCGTTCATCGATCTCGGTGGCATCGACGGTCTGCTCCACGTGACCGACATGTCGTGGGGCCGTGTGAACCACCCGAGCGAGCTGTTCCAGGTGGGCGACGAGATCAAGGTGAAGGTGCTCAAGTTCGACGCCGAGAGCGAGCGGGTGTCGCTCGGTCTCAAGCAGCTTCAGCCCGATCCGTGGGTCGACGCGACGATGCGATATCCGCTCCAGCGCCGGGTCCAGGGCCGCGTCGTGTCGCTCGCGGATTACGGCGCCTTCCTCGAGCTCGAGCCCGGCATCGAGGGCTTGATCCACGTGTCGGAGATGTCGTGGACGAAGCGGATCAAGCATCCCTCGAAGGTGCTCTCGGTGGGGGACACCGCCGAGGCGATCGTGCTCGATGTGGATGAGCGCGAGCGCAAGATCTCGCTCGGGATGAAGCAGATCGAGCCGAATCCGTGGAGCGTGATCGAGCAGACCTACCCGGTCGGCACGCGCGTGAGCGGGACGATTCGGAACATCACGAACTTCGGGATCTTCGTCGGCCTCGATGAAGGGATCGACGGTCTCGTGCACGTTTCGGACGTGTCGTGGACGGAGCAGATCAAGCATCCGGGCGAGAAGTTCAAGAAGGGAGATGTCGTCGAGGCGGTCGTGCTCAAGATCGACAAGGAGAACGAGAAGTTCTCGCTCGGCATCAAGCAGCTGGAAGCGAACCCCTGGGACGAGATCTTGAAGCGCTATCCGGTCGGCAGCGAAGTGACGGGCGACATCACGAGCCTCGCCGACTTCGGCGCCTTCGTGAAGCTCGAGGACGGGATCGAGGGTCTGATCTACAACTCGGAACTCTCGGTCGACAAGGTGGAGAATCCGTCCGAAGTCGTGCAACCGGGACAATCGGTGACGGCACTGATCGTGCGCGTCGACCCGGTCGAGCAGAAGATCTCGCTGTCGATTCGGGCGCTCAGTGATCGCGAACAGCGCGAAACGCTGAAGAAGGTGGCCGCGCAGCAGGCGCAGACCCAGACGACGACCCTGGGTGATCTCCTGGCTGGCAAGCTCGGGCGCAAAACCGAGTGAGGGAGTGAGGGCATGGCGATGACGAAGAGCGGGCTGATCGAGGCGGTCTCGGAGCGGACCCCGCACATCTCGAAGAAGGACACCGAGATCGTGGTGAACACGATCTTCGACTCGATGACGCGCGCCCTCAAGCAGGGCGAACGCATCGAGATCCGGGGGTTCGGGAGCTTCCAGGTGAAGGTGAGGGAAGCGCGCGAAGGGCGAAATCCCAAGACCGGCGAGCCGGTCCACATTTCGGCCAAGCGAACGCCGTTCTTCAAGGTTGGCAAGGAGCTCAAGGAGATGGTCGACGGCGTTCCGCTCGCCTCGCTGCAATCGAATGAGGATGACGAGGAGAACGGCTAGCGACGACGACGCGGGGGAGGGTGCATGCGGCTGGTGCTTCGGCTCTTCTGGGTCGCCGCGTTCGTGGGCGTGCTCGTCTCCGGCTGGTGGTTCGCTGCCGCGAATGCCACGCCGGTGCCGATTTCGTACGTCTACGGCGAGTTCGCTCCCGCCCCGTTGTGGCTCGTGCTGGTGGCGGCTTTCGCCGCCGGCGCGGCCGTCGCCGGACTCGTCGGGGGCTACCAGGCGCTGAAGCGCAGTCTCCTGATGCGGCGCTACCGGCGGAAGTTGCGCAGTCTGGAATCCGAGCTGCACCAGCTCCGCAACCTGCCGCTCGTGACCTCGGAGCCGACGACCCTGGCTGCGGACGAGCGCTTCGAGGCGGCGCCCCGCAGCGCGCACGGGCGGGGCGGCTAGCTGCGATGGGTTGGCTCTCGCGGGCGTTCGGGGGGGACGCGCGCGCGCCGAAGGACGCCGAGACCGCTCTGCAATCGGCGCTGCTCGCCGTGCTCGATCGCGATCTCGATCGCGCAGAATCGCTGCTCACCGCGGCGGTGCGACTCGCGTCCGACGACGTGATGCCGTACCTCGCGCTGGCGCGCCTGTTTCGCATGCGCGGCGAGATCGGGCGGGCGATCCACATCCACCAGAACCTGCTCCTGCGAATCGATGCGGCTTCGCCGTACGGCATCCTGGCGATGGCCGATCTCGGCGCAGATTTCGAACAGGGCGGCTTTCTGAGGCGCGCGATCGCGTCCTACGAGCAAGTGCTGGTGCAGGATCCAAAGCATCTCGTCTCGTTGCGCGCGCTGGTGAGGTTGCTCGCCGATGCGCGGGAGTTTCCGCGGGCGATCGAGATCGCCCGGCGTCTGGCCCGCCTCGAGGGGCGGGACGCCGGCACGGCCGAGGCGGAGCTGCGTGTTGCGATGGCCGAGACGGCTCGCGCCGAGGGTCGCAGCGACGAGGCGCGCAAGGCCGTGAAGCGAGCCTTGCGTCTGGACGCGAAGAGCGTGCGCGCTTGGATCGCGCTGGGAGAGCTCGAGGCCGAACGCGGGCGCGCGAAGGCGGCGCTCGCGGCGTGGCTGCGCGTGCCCGCGCTCGACCGCCGCGCCGGACCCCTGATCTACCCGCAGCTCGAAGCGACCTACGCTGCGCTCGACCGGGCCCGCGATTTCGAAACCTGTTTGCGCGGACTCCTCGCCAGCCGGCCCGACGACCGTGGGGCGCGCCTGGCTCTCGCTCGCAATCTGGCGGCACGTGGCGATGCGCAGCCCGCGCTGGCGGAGATCGAGGAGGTGTTGTCGCGCGACGCCGAAGATCTCGAGGCGCGGGCTACGCTGGGTCGGATTCTGCTCGCGGAACGGCGCGACGCCGAGGTGGCGAAGGCGCACGCCGAGCTGATCTCCGCGCTCGAACGTCAGGGATTGCTGCGCGCCCGGGAGTCGCTCGCGTGACGCGTTCCGCCCTCGATACACCGATGATGCGCCAGTATCTGGCAATCAAGGCGGAGCATCCGAACGCCATCGTCTTCTATCGCATGGGCGATTTCTACGAGATGTTCCTGCGCGACGCGGAGGTCGCCGCGCCGCTGCTCGACATCACCCTCACGACGCGCGACCGCGGCAAGCCGGATGCGGTGCCGATGTGCGGTGTGCCGGTGCACGCCGCCGATGGCTACATCCACCGGCTCGCCGAGCTCGGGCATCGCGTCGCCATCTGCGAGCAGGTGGAAGATCCGGCGCGCACGGGGGGGCGCCGCCTGGTGCGCCGTGAGGTGATCGAGGTCGTGACGCCGGGGCTCGCGGGCGATCCCGGCGGCATCGGCCCGGCGCAGGAGCTCGTGGTCGTCGCTCTTCTGCCGGGCCCCGCGTTCGGCCTGGCGGCCCTCGACGCGAGCACCGGAGACTTGCGGGCGACCGAAGTCGAGGCCGCGCCGGGCGAAATCCTGCCTGCCGCGATCGCGCAGGAGTTGCTGCGCCTGGACCCGCGCGAGCTGCTGTGTCCGGAGCCGTTCACGGCGCCGCTCGACGAAGCCCTCGCGCGGCTGCTCCCCGACGCGGCGCGCACGACGCTCGCAGCGCGGCACTTCGAGGTCGCGCAGGCGCCCGCCTTCCCGCATGGCCTCGACGTGGGCTCGAGCGCGGCCGCCGCGCGGGCGGCTGCGGGCCTGCTCGGATTCCTGGCGGCGCATCAACCGTTCGCGCTGAATCTGATCTCGCGCCTGCGGGCCTACCGGTTGTCCGAGACGATGGTGCTCGACGCGGCGACGCGCTCGCATCTCGAGCTGTTCCGCAACGGGGAAGATGGTTCGCGCCAGCGCACGTTGATCGAGCGCATCGATCGCACCACGACCGCGCTCGGCGCGCGCCGCCTCGCGCGCTGGCTGGCCTATCCGTTGCTCGATCCCGAGGCGATCGCGGAGCGCCAGCGCGCAGTGGGCTGGCTCGTCGATCGGGATCGGCCGCGGGCCAGGCTGCGCGAAGCGTTGCGTGAGGTGCGGGATCTCGAGCGCGCCCTCGCCAAAACGGCGCGACCTTCCGCGACACCACGCGATCTGGGTGTGTTGCGGGGTTCGCTCGAAGCGCTGCCGAATGTGATCGCGGCGCTCGCGAGCGGCGCGGGCGAGGGCCTCGCGGGAGCCGAGTTGCGCCCCGCGCTGCTCGGCGCGCCCGAGCCGCTTCCGGAGCTCGCGCGAACGTTGCGCGAAGCCCTGATCGACGAGCCGCCCGTCGTGGCGCGCGGATCGCGCGGCGCGAACGAGACGGGTTACGTGCGCGACGGTTTCCACGCCGAGCTCGACGCGTTGCGCGAGGCCGTCCGCAAGGGCCGCGAATGGATCGCGGGGCTCGAAGTGCGCGAGCGCGAGCGGACCGGAATTGCCTCGCTCAAGATCCGGTTTCATCCCGTGCATGGCTACGGGATCGAGGTCTCGAAGGCGCAGCTCGGCTCGGTGCCCGCCGAATATGAGCGGCGGCAGACCCTCGCGAATGCCGAGCGCTTCAGCACGCTCGAACTGCGCGAGATCGAACAGAACGTGGTCGGCGCGCACGAGCGGGCGGCGGCGCTCGAGCGCACGCTCTTCGAGTCGCTGCGGCTGGCGGCGCTCGAGCAGGCGAGCGAGATCCGGGCTTCGGCCGAGGCCGTGGGGGATCTCGACGCGTTCCAATCGCTGGCGGAAGTCGCCCGCCAGGATGGCTGGACACGCCCCGAGGTGGACGTCAGCGACCAGCTCGTGATCCGGGCGGGACGCCATCCCGTCATCGAGCCGCTGCTCGCCCTTCACGGGGCCGCGGCGTTCGTGCCCAACGACAGCGATCTCTCGCCCGAGGGGCCGCAACTGCTGGTGCTCACCGGCCCGAACATGTCCGGGAAGAGCACCTACCTGCGCCAGGTTGCGCTGATCGTGCTGCTCGCGCAGATCGGGAGCCATGTGCCCGCCGAGAGCGCGCGTGTCGGCGTGGTCGATCGCGTCTTCACGCGGGTCGGAGCGAGCGATCGACTCGCGCGTGGCGAATCCACCTTCATGGTCGAGATGCGCGAGACAGCTGAGATCCTTGCTCACGCCTCGCGACACAGTCTGGTGATTCTCGACGAGATCGGGCGGGGCACGAGCACGTTCGATGGCCTCTCGATCGCCTGGGCCGTCGCCGAGTATCTGCACGAGACCCCAGGGCTCTCCCCGCGCACGCTGTTCGCGACGCACTACCACGAGCTCGCGGATCTCGCGCGCACGCACCCGCGCGTGGGCAACGCGCATTTCGGCGTGCGCGAGTGGGGCGAGGACGTGATCTTCTTGCGAAGGCTGCTGCCGGGCGCGGCGAACCGTTCCTACGGCATCCAGGTCGCGCGTCTGGCGGGGCTGCCGGGCGTGGTGATCGAGCGCGCTCGCGAGATCCTTCGCAATCTCGAGGGCGGCGAGCTCGATGAGCAGGGCCGCCCGCGGCTCGCCGGTGCCGCGAGCGATCCCGGCAGCCAGCTCGCGCTCTTCAATTCGGGGGCTGCGCCACGCGATCCGCGCGAAGAGGCAGCGTTGGCCGCGCTGCGCGCGCTCGACCCGGAACGGACGACGCCGCTCGACGCGCTGGCGGAACTCGCGCGCCTGCGCGCGTTGCTCGCGCAGGAGCCGACATGACGCCGCGTCGGCTGTTCGCGCTCGCGCTCGCGCTCTGCGGACTGCTCGGCGTCGAGCGTCCCGCCGGACTGGGCGACGTCGTCGAGGTGCGGCACTGGTCGTATGCGAACTACACGCGGGTGGTGGTCGAGCTCACGCAACCGGTGCGAACGGTCGTGCGCGAGTTGCCGGCCGATCGCGCCAGCGGGCGCCCGACCCGGCTCTACCTGGATCTCGCCGGGGTCTGGGTCGGCCGACGCTTCGCGGACGGGCTTCCCGTGGGCGATGGGCTGCTCGAGGGGGTGCGGCTCGGACAGAACACGACGACTTCGGCGCGCCTCGTGCTCGACGTCGAGCGCTATGACCGTCACCGGTTGATCGAGCTCTCGCATCCGGATCGGGTCGTGATCGACGTCTATGGGCGTCGCCCCGGCACGCAGACCCGGGTGCCGAGCGGCCCCCCCGGCGCGCACGGCCGGCTTCCCGTCGATCTGCGTCCGGTCCAGACGATCGTGATCGATGCCGGGCACGGCGGGAAGGATCCCGGCGCGATCGGCGTGGGCGGTCTGCGCGAGAAGGATGTGACGCTGCGGCTGGCGCGAAATCTCGGCGCGAAGCTCTCGGCGCTCGGCTTCGCGGTGGTGCACACGCGCCTGGACGACCGCACGATCGGTCTCGAGGAGCGCACCGCGATCGCGGAGTCGGTGGGAGGCGATCTGTTCGTATCGTTGCACGCGAACGCGGCGCCGCGGCGGTCGGTCGCGGGGATCGAGACCTATTACCTGGATGCAGACCACGAGCGACACAGCCTGGGCGTCGCCGCGCGGGAGAACGGCATTTCACCGCGCCAGGTCGACGCCTTGCAGCGCACCGTCGCGAAGTTTCGGGTTTCGGAAGTGTCGGTGCATTCGAGGCGTCTGGCGGATTCGGTGCAGCAACAAATGGTCGTCGGTCTCGCGAGTCGCTATCGCGAGGTGAACGACCTCGGCGTCAAGAAGGGGCCCTTCTACGTGTTGTTCCTGTCGGACATGCCTTCCATCCTGGTGGAGGCCGGCTTTCTCACGAATCAGGGGGACGCGCGCCGTCTGCGCAGCGTCGATTATCTCGACGAGCTCGCGCGACAGATCTCGATCGGCCTCACGCGCTATCGCGATGCAAGCGCCACCGTGGCCCTGGGAGAGGCGCGATGAATCGCGGCCCTTCGATCGCTGGCGTCCTGGCCCGCGTGGGCGAGGCTTCGGGAGGCCTCGTGGTTCCCGTGGTGCGCCAGTATCTGGGTGACGTGCGCGCGCACCTGTGCACGCTGCAGGCCGCGGGCGCGGGTGGCGCCGTCGTCAACCAGGCCCACTCGGACCTGATCGACCGGCTGGTGCGACAGCTCTTCGAGTTCGCCGAATCGGCCTACTTCGCGGGCGGGGCCGAGGCGGACACAGACCTCTGCGTGGTCGCGGTCGGCGGCTACGCGCGGCGCGAGATGAGCATTCACTCGGACGTCGATCTGCTCTTTCTCTATCGCGACTCCCTGACGCCGTACGTTGCTTCGGTCGCCGAGCGGGTGCAGCAATGGCTGTGGGACGCGGCATTGACGGTGGGTGGGGCCACGCGAACGATCGCCGACACGGTCTCGCTCGCCTGCGAAGACGCGACGGTGCAGAGCGCGGTGCTCGCGCCGCGCTTCCTGGTGGGCAGCGGCGTGCTCTTCCACGAGCTGACGGAGGCGCTGCGCTTGCAGGTCTTCTCGGATCCCGCGCGCTTCATCGACGATCAGCTGGCCAGCATGGCGGAACGGCACACGCGCTTCGGAGATTCTCTCTACCTGTTGCAGCCGAACCTGAAGGATGGCGCTGGCGGGCTGCGCGATTATCAGGCTTCGTACTGGGCAATGCAGGCGACGCAACCGAGCGCGCGTGGCCGCGAGGATTTTCTCCAGCTCGGTCTGCTCAAGGAGGAGGAACTCGCCGAGTACGAGGCGGCGCTCGATTTCCTGTGGCGCGTTCGCAACCAGCTCCATCTGCTCACGGGACGCAAGAATGACCAGATGAGCTTCGAGCTCCAGGAGCAGATCGCGGAATCGCTCGGCTGGGGCGCGGACGACGGCACGGGCGCCGAGCTGCCGGTCGAGCGCTTCATGAGCGAATACTACCGGCATGCGCGCGCGATCCAGGCGTTTTCCTCGCTCGTGATCGAGCAGTGTCAGGCCCGGCTGCGCGGCAAGCCCCGGCAGCGCAAGGTTCGGGAGGTCGAAGAGGGGTTCCGGCTCGCGGACGGCCAGCTCGAGATACCGCACCCGCGCATGCTGCGCGAACGCCCGCTGCGGCTGCTCGAGGCGTTCGCGGTCGCCCAAAAACACGACGTGACCCTCACGCGCAAGGCGCGGCGGCTGGTGCGCGAGAACCTCGATTTGATCGACGAGGGGTTTCGGAGCAGCCCCGAGGCCGCCGGCGTCTTTCTCGAGATCCTCGGTTCCGACAAGCGCGTGACGCGGTCGCTGACGGCGATGAATGAAGTCGGATTGCTGGCCGCCTACCTGCCGGAGTGGGCGCACATCGTCTGCCGCTGGCAGCACGTCATGTATCACACCTACACCGTCGACGTGCATTCGATCTTCCTCGTCGAGGAGTTGCGCCGGCTGTGGCAGGGCAAGTACGAGCAGGCGGTTCCTGAACTCACGGAGCTGATGCGGGGCTGCGACGACCGCGCCACGCTCTTTCTGGGCTGCCTGCTCCACGACGTCGGCAAGGGCTTCGGGGGGAATCACTCCGAAAAGGGGGCGGCGCGCGCACAGCGCTGCGTCGAGCGGCTCGGGTTGGCGTCGGAGCGCGTCGAGCGCGTGGTGTTCCTCGTGCAGCATCACCTGTTGATGTCCCATCTCGCGCAGAGCCGCGATCTCTCCGACCCGAAGTTGATTCTCGAATTCGCGCGGATTGCGCGCGATCGCTCGCTGCTGCGTGATCTCTACCTGCTCACCTTCGCCGACATTCGGGCGTCGTCGAAGAAGGCCTGGACCGATTGGAAGGGCCAGCTGCTGCGCGACCTCTTCGAGCGGACGTCGGAGTTCCTCGAAACGGGCTCGGACGACCCGAGCACCGCGCTGGAGCTGATCGACGAGAGGGTCGAAGTGCGGCGCCAGGCGGCATTGGCCGAACTGCAGTCGCTCGGCGTCGCAGAATCCAAGGTGCGCGACTACTTCGAGTCGATGCCGCGGCGGTATTTCGTTTCCCACACGCCGCGCCAGATCGCGCGTCACGCGCTCGTGTCGATCGCCTATACGCGGGAACGGGTGATGTCGACGTCGGTGCGCGAGCTGGGCGGCGGCTCGTCCGAGTTCATCTTGTGCACCCGCGACGTGCACGGGCTGTACGCGAATGTCGCCGGGGCCCTGACGGCTCATGGCGTCAACATCCTGGGCGCGAACGTGTACTCCTCGCGTTCGGGGGTGGCGCTCGAGATCTATCGCGTCACGACACCCAGCGGCGGCGACGAAGAACGCCGACTGCTATGGAGCGAGTTCGAGCAGACGCTGACGAAGGTGCTGTCGGGTCAGCTGCGCGTCGCGGAGCTGCTCGCGCGGAGGCCGAGGCCCGTCGGCCCCGACTGGCTGTCTTCGCGCAAACCCGCCAGCGTGGTCGTGACGAACGAAGAGTCGGATTTCTACACGATCATCGACGTCACGGCGAACGATCGGCTGGGCCTGCTGCACGACCTGACGCGCACGATCGCCGACCACGGTTGTGAGATCTACATCTCGAAGGCGGCCACCGTGCTCGACCAGGTGACGGACACCTTCTATCTGAAGGATGCGCAGGGCAAGAAGCTGTCCGATCCCGAGGCGATCGAACGGTTGCGTGAGGCGCTGCTCGCGGCGACCGAGCGGCGCGAGGTCGGGCTTGGCGCGAGCTAGCGGCGCGGAGCTGGCGGCCGCCGTCGACGCCTTCCTGGCGTCGGCCGCCGCGCTTCGAGGCCTCTCGCCCGCCACGATCGAGGTCTACGGCCGCGATCTCGCGCGCTTCGTGGCGTTTCTCGAGTCCGCTGGCGTTCAGGGCAGCGGGCAGATCGCGCGCGAGCACGTGACGGGTTTCGCGGTGGCGCTGGAGGGTTCGGGTCTGGGCGCGCGAAGCCGCGCGCGCGCGCTGGTCGCCGTGCGTCGCTGGCTTCGGCAGCTGGGCGCGGAAGGCCTGCTGCGCAGCGATCCCTGGCAGGGCGCGCGGCTGCCGCGTTTCGAAAAGCCGCTCCCGAGGCTGATCCGAAGCGACGAGACGGCCAGGATGATCGAATCGATCGATCCCGGAACGCCGCTGGGATTGCGCGACCGCGCCATGCTGGAGGTGCTCTACGCCGCGGGCCTGCGCGTCTCCGAGCTGGTGACGCTTCCGTTATCGGGTGTCGATCGGCGGGCGGGCGTGATTCGGGTGCGGGGCAAGGGGCGGCGTGAGCGGCTCGTTCCGCTCGGAGCGCCGTCGCTCGAAGCGCTCGACGCGTGGCTCGCGGAAGGCCGGCCGCGATTCGCCCGGACGGATCGCCGCGCGGGCGATGCCGTCTTTCTTTCCCAGCGCGGAACGGCGATGACGCGTCAGAATTTCTTCACGCGCGTGCGCGCGATCGCGATCGCAGCCGGGGTTCCGGCGGCGAGTGTTTCGCCGCATGTATTCCGCCACGCCTTCGCGACCGACCTGCTCGAGGGCGGCGCGGATTTGCGCGTGGTGCAGACGTTGCTCGGCCACGCGGATCTGGCGACCACGCAGATCTACACGCACGTGAGTCGCGCGCGCCTGCGCGAGACCGTCGAGGCACGCCACCCGCGCGGGGGTGGGCGGCGCCGCGGCAGCGCACCGTGAAGGGGGCGGGGGCGGACGCCTTCCTGCGCGCCGTGCCGCCGGGCATGGCGCCGTTGCTGCGGTCCGTGATCGAGGCAGCGGATGCGAGGGGGCTCGCCGTCTACGCGGTCGGCGGTCCCGTGCGGGATTGGCTGCTCGAGCGTGCGATCGCCGATCTCGACCTGATCGTGGAAGCGCGCGCTGGCGAGGGCGCCGAGAGCCTGGGCCGGGCGGTTGCCACCGCCGGGGTGAGCCTGCGCCAGCACGATCGCTTCGGCACGCTGACCCTCGCGGGACCGCAGGGCGGGATCGATCTCGCCAACGTCCGCCGCGAGAGCTACGCGCATCCGGGAGCGTTGCCCACGACCGAGTCCGGGTCGCTCGAGGAGGACCTGCGGCGTCGCGACTTCAGTGTGAATGCGCTGGCGCTGGCGCTGTCGCAGACGGCGCGAGCACGCCACCGCGGCGTGATCGACCTCGAAGACGGCGTGAAGGATCTCGCGCAACGGCAGCTACGGGTGCTTCACGCGGAGAGTTTTCGCGACGATCCGACGCGCGCCCTGCGCGCGGCGCGGCTCGCGCCCCGTCTGGGTTTCACATTGACGCGCGATTCGCGAGCGGCGCTGCGCGATGCGCTGCGTCTGGGGGCGTTCGGGCGCGTGAGTGGTGAACGCCTGCGGCGGGAGATCGAGAAGCTCTTCGCAGACGCGGCGCTCGGGCTCGACCCGGCGCTCGCGCTGCGCCTGCTCGATGGCTGGCACGTGCTGGGTGCCCTCGAGCCGGGCCTGACCCTCCCGCGTACGGTGCATGCACCGCTGCGGCGACTGGGGCGCGCCGTCGTCTCGCCGCCCTGGCAGCGGGGGCGCTGGCGGATCTGGGCCTCGGGGCTCGCTGTCTGGTTGTCGCCGCTGACGCCGGCCCTGCGAAGGCGGACGCTCGCGCGTTTCGCGGTGCGTGGCGCATTGGTCGAGTCGGTTTCTGGCTTTTCGAAGCTGCGCGAGGAGAAGTTGCGGGCGCTCACGCGTGCGCGCGGCCGCGGTGCAATCGACGCGGCGCTCGCCGAACTCGACGAAGAGGCGCTGCACGCGCTCTGGGCGGTCGCCCCGACCGCCGCGCGCCGGCGGGTGGCGCGTTTCGCCGAGCAGGATCGCGGGCGCCGCGCACCGATCGGGGGGGCCGACCTGGTGGCGGTGGGACTTTCCGGCCCGGAGATCGGACGCGCGCTGGCCCGCATCCGCATCGCGTTCCTCGACGGCGGCGTGCGTACACGCGAGGAGGCGATCGCGCTGGCCCGCGAGCTGGGGGCCCGCCGGCGCCGGCGTGGCGCGCCGGCGCGGCCGTAGCTCGCTTGCTGGAGCTGGGTCGATCGTCCATACTGGGCGCGCCCCCTCCGCCCCGACGAAATCCTCCGCGCGGAGTCGCATGAGCATCTTCGTTACTTCGGACGATCTCGCCGGCGGCTCGTCGCTCGAGGGGTCAGCTTCTCCCTACGCCATCAAGCTCGCCCTCTTCGAGGGCCCGCTCGATCTGCTGCTGCACCTGATCCGCGTGAATGAGGTGGAGATCACCGACATTCCGATCGCGCGCATCAGCGAACAGTACCTGGCCACGCTCGATACCCTTCGCGACCTCGATCTCGACGTCGCTGGCGAGTTCCTGTTGATGGCAGCGACGCTGGCCTGGATCAAATCGCGGATGCTGCTGCCCCCGGACGGACTCGACCTCGACGGCGAGGGACCGGACCCGCGTGCAGAGCTCGTGGCCCGGCTGCTCGAGTACCAGCGTTTCAAGGCGGTGGCGGGGGAGCTCGCCGAGCGCCGCTGGCTCGGTCGCGACGTCTTCGAAGCGCACGTGGAACCTCTCGAGCCGCGGCCGGAAGCGGAACGCGAGATCGAAGTGGGACTCTTCGAGCTGGTAGAGGCCTATCGCCGCGCGCTCGCGCGCATGGGGCCGAGCGCCGCACCGCACGAAGTCGCCGTCGAGACCGTGACGGTTCGCGAGCGGATGCTCGTGGTGATGCAGGCGCTCGGTGTGCGGCCTTCGCTCGAGTTCACAGAATGCCTGTTGTCGGAAAATGGCATCCCGCCGAGCCGCGAAGTGTTCGTCGCGACCTTTCTCGCGATTCTCGAACTCTCGCGGCTGGCAGCGCTGCGGCTCTACCAGGGAGTCGACCCGGCGGGCGCCCCGAGCGGGCCGATCCATTTGCGCCGCTCGGAGGAGTCGGGCGGAGAAGCCTGGGCCGATCAAGTCGCCGAGGTCATGTGAGGGGAGTGCCATGGAACGATCCGAACAGCGCAGCATCGCCGAAGCCCTGATCCTCGCGTCGCCCGAGCCGATCCCGCTCGCGCGGCTCTCCACGCTGATTCCGCGCTGTCAGCCGGCATTGGCGCGCGCGCTGGTGACCGAACTCAATTCCGAGTATGCCGAGCGCGGGCGCGCTTTCGAGATCTGGGAGATCGCGGGTGGCTTCCAGCTGCGAACCCTGCCGGCGTTCGCCGCCTACGTGCAGGCGAGTCAACCGGAGCGTCCCCTGCGACTTTCGCAGGCCTCGCTCGAGACCCTCGCGGTGATCGCCTACCGGCAGCCGGTGACGCGCGCGGAGATCGAACACGTGCGTGGCGTCGATGCGGGCGCCGTGCTGCGCAGCCTGCTCGAACGTCATCTGCTGCGGATCGCGGGGCACCGCGAGGTTCCGGGACGGCCGCTTCTCTACGCGACGAGTCGCCGTTTCCTCGAGATCTTCGGGCTGGCCCGGATCGAGGATCTGCCGACCCTGCGAGATCTCGCGGAGCTCGCGCCCCCGATGGCGGCGGCGGGCGATCCGACACGATCTGGAGTCAGCGATGGCGGTGGGGAAGCGGCGAGCGCCGGAGTGACGGCCGCTGCCGCTTCGGAAGACGCTGCCGACGACGAAGGCGACCTGGACGACGATGCGCTCGACGACGCAGCCCTGGACGACGGCGAGTTCGACGACGACGATTTCGAAGCGAGCGCGCTCGACGGCGACGACGACGAACAGGGAGAGCCGAACTAGGCGCAGCCACGCAGCGCGCTGTGGCCCCCTCAGCCCTGCGCAAACGCGCTTCGAAGCGCTTTTGGATTCTCGGGAATCCCGTCCGAGACTTCCGGCAGTCTCTCGGAAACTTTACGTAAAAGCTTGATTTCGCACGTCTTTTCCGTCTAGTATCGACGCGGTTCGAGCCACCTCGGGGTAGGTCTCTTGCGGCGTTTGGGACGGCGATGGCAGCGGAATTGGAGGCTCTCGGGCGCAGCCCTCGGCGCGCTGCTTGCGGGAGCGAGCCCGGCGGCCCGGGCGAGCATCACCGGAGTGTGTCCCGATGGGAGCATCTTCGTGGTGCAAAGACCCGAGGCGATTCCCTGTTCAAATGCGAAGCAGGTCGACCCCGGCGACGTTCCGCCGCTCAAGCCCGAGTTTCTGCCGCGCCCGTACGCCTGGGAAGTCTTCAATCAACAGCAGAATCCCAACAATCCGTACAACCTGGTCGACGCCGCGCGCCAGGTGCGCGAGACGCGGGCCGCGGAGGCCGCGGCGACGGCGGCGGCGAGCGAGCCGGTGGTGTCGGCGAGGACGGAAGCCAGCGCTGCCGAGGCGCCGCCGGCGCCCACTTCGCAGCTTTCGGCGCGCCCGTCGGAAGACACCGCTGCGCCGCTCGACCTGGGTCTGACGGACGAGGAAGCGCGCGATCTCGCGCTGATCATCGAGTTTTCGCAGCAGCGCGCGCCCGCGGCATTTTCACGCGGCGGCGAGGCTGCGCCGACGCTTTGGGTGCGCGTGGCGCCGTCGGCGGCCTTCGAGGCGCGATTGCGCGATGCGTGGGCCCGGCGCGGCCAGGCCTTGTCGGGCCCGGTCGTGCTCTTCTCGGCTCGCGCGGTAGCGCCGGAGTCGTTTCATCCGAACTTCACGTTCGTGCAGGGACACCAGGCCTTTCACCCGGACCCGGGTGATCCGACGCAGCTCGGCCTGATCCGAGGCGGCCTGGGCGATCTCGCGCCAGAAGCCGCCGTACTCGGCTACGTCGTGCTCCCCGCCCAGGTGGAGCTCGCGAAGCCGCTCGACATCTACTGGGACGATCGCCAGATCACCGCCACGCTGCGGCCCTGACGCGCCGTGCGCTGCGCCCGGCTGCGCTGTCTTAGTTTGGAAGCGTGACGTAGAGCTGCGTGTAGTAGAACGTGCCGTCCGCGGCGCGTGCGATGCCGATGCCCGTCGCGTTGAACGGCGGCGCCACCAGGTTGCGATGGTGATCGGGCGAGTGCAGCCAGCCCTGAAAGATCTCGTTGTTGGGATCCTGGCGGCTCGTCATTCCCGCGTTCTCCGCGGCGAGGCGGAAGCCGGTGATGCCGCCAGCGTGCAAACGATCGACGGGGTTGCGCCCTTCCGGGGAGACGTGACTCAGGTAATGACGGCGCGCCATGTCCGCGCTGTGAGCGCGCGCCACGCGGTCGATTTCCGGTAGCCGACGCAGGGAGATCAGGTTCCGCGAGCTTCGGAAGCCGTTGATCTGCCCGTGAAACGTCGCCTCCAACGCGGCGAACGGCGCCGGCCCGCCCGGCTCCGTGCTCTCGGCGCCGGCGTGCTGCGGCCAAAACAGCAGCGCGAGCCAGAGCCCGAAGAGGAACGCGACCGCCTGGAGGAACGTGCGCGGCACGGACTCAGGGAGTCGGGTGCGGGGCCGCGGATTGCGGCGCCTTCGCGGTTCCGTCGATCAACTCGCGCCGCGAGAGGCGGCCCTTCTCGTAGTACGAGATCACGTCGATGTGGCCGTCGTGGTCGGTGTCTTCCTCGCGGCGCGCCACATTTTCGCTGGCGTCGTAGTGGAGGATCACGTCGGGTCGGCCGCTGGCCGTGGTGTCCTGTTCCTCCCGGACCAACTTGCCGGCCAGATAGAATCCGACACGGTCGCGGAAACCGTTGCCGGTCGTATCCTGTTCGTGGCGCGTGGTCTCGCCGTCGCGATAGAAGGTCCAGGTGTCGACCGTGGCGTCGTGGTTCGTATCGTTGCGGCGTCGGGCGATCTCTCCGTCCTGGTAGTCGGTCCAACTATCGACGTTGCCGTCGCGGTTGCTGTCCTCTTCGACACGGCCCACGCGGTGCGTCGCGCGATCGTAGAGGATCGTCTGGTCCGGGCGGCCGTCGAAATCTTCATCGAGGACGCGTCGCACGATTTCGCCCTGCTCGCGGTAGATCCAGAGATCGATGCGGCCATCCTCGTTGCGATCGACGATGCCGTCGGCGTTCGGATCCGAGTGCGCCGCCGGGCGCACGCCGGACGCCGCGCTTGCAGCGATCGGAGGCGCGGGCTCAGCCTCGACGGACGGCGTACGTTGCAGCGCTGCGAGCTCGTCTGCAATCGACGCTGTTCCGGGCGCGCCCGTGTGCGCGCGCGCCGTCGGCGGGCTGGATCCGGACGGCGGAGCAGGATCCCGGCGCTGGTCGAGCTCGCGCTCGAGGCCATCGATCATTCGATCGTCGTAGCTCGAGGCGGGGGGCCTGGCGGCCAGCTGGGGGCGCGGCGGATCGACGCGCGGAACTTCGGGGCCGGGTTCGGGCTCGCCCTGAATCGCATCGGCCGCGGCCACGAACGGCGCTGCCACCAGCGCGAAGGGAAGCGTCAGATACTTGAGCCAGATCGGCGCTTCGTGACTGCTGGTGTGCGAGATCTCGTCGACGCGGGTGCCCCCGATCATCGTGATGCCACCGCCACCGCTGGGTGCTCCGGCCGAAGATCCGGAGCTTCCGCCATTGGAAGACGCGCCGGGGCCGCCCGATTCCGGATTACTGGGCGCGCCGTTGGCTCCGGGAAAATTCGGCGCTGATTGCCCCGGCATCAGGATCGTCGCACCCACGCCGGTGTCGACGATGGGTGTGCGATCGACGTCGCGGCTCGTGGCGCCGTAATAGGGGCAGCCAGGAAGCGCCAGGATCGCGATCAACGCGAGGGCGTGCAGACGAAAGCGGTGCATGCGTCGTACCTCGGGGGGAGGGCCCCCAGGCGAGATCGGTGCAAGAAACGTGCGCGCGCTGCAGCCTGCCGCGGGTCGCCGGAATTCAGCTCGTGCGACCCCGGCCTGCCGCCGTTCCTGCATGCGAGCTGCCGCTCGCCGTCCGTCCCGGGGTGGGAAGGGGATTGCCCTTCGAGGAGCGCCCACTGGCTTCCGCGCGTCGAGTCAGGCGGTACCCTCGCGTCACGAGGAGATAGCGGAGCGATGTGCGGACGCTTCACGCTCACGGCGACACCAGACGAGGTCGCCCAGCAGTTCGGGCTGGCCGAGGCGCCGCTGCTCGCGCCGCGCTTCAACATCGCGCCGTCGCAGGCGATCGCGACGATCTCGAACGCTCCCGACGGCCCGCTTCGCCTGCTGGTTCCACGCCGCTGGGGGTTGATTCCCGGTTGGGCCAAGGATCCGAAGATCGGCAACCGCATGATCAACGCGCGTGTGGAGACGCTCCGCGAGAAGCCCGCCTTCCGCGCGGCCTGGCGCAAGCGCCGCTGCCTCGTGCCGGCGGACGGCTTCTACGAGTGGGCGGTCCGCTCCGGAGGCGCGAAGCAGCCGCACCACATCGCGCTGCCGGGAAGACGCTGCTTTGCCATCGCGGGGCTGTGGGAGAGCTGGCGCGATCCGGCCGGGGAGGTCGTGGAATCCTGCACGCTGATCACGACGGCTGCGCATGCGAAGCTGCGGGAGGTGCATGATCGCATGCCGGTGGTTCTCGATCCGGCCGACTATGCCGTCTGGCTCGCGCCGAGCCCCCCCGACGACGCGACACTGCAACGGATCGCGCAGGGCGAGCCCGCCGGGAATCTCGAGCTGCATCCGATCGGGCGGCGAGTGAACGATCCGCGTTTCGACGATCCAGCGTGCCTCGCGCCTGCGGGCGGCACGCCCTGAGCGCTCAGCCGCTCGCGTCCTCGCGAGCTTCGACGTAGGCGCGCCCGCTGCGGTAGAGAATCAGGCGTTCGCGGATCGCCGCCGCGGCGGAATTCTCGTCGCGCCGAGAGGCGAGGTCGTCCGCCTCGGCCGCGACGACCACGGCGTCATTGAAGCGATCGCCGGACGCGAATGCGGCGGCGAGGGTGTCGAGGATGATCGCGTCGCGGCGACGGGTCTCGGCGGCGAGCGCCTCGGCGAGCCGGACGGCGTCGTCGGGGTTGCGCAGATCCGCGACGTCGCAGGTTGCGAGCAGCCACGCGAGCTGCAGGCGAAGGCTCTGACGCGTGGGATCGAAGTCGATCGCAGCGCGCAGATGACGGATCTCCTGCTTCGGCTGACGCATTTGACGCGCCATGTTGGCGAGTCGGGCGTGGCTCATCGCGGATGCAGGATCGATGGACAGCGCACGCTCGAACTGGGCGAAGGCGCGCTCCGGCTCGCCGCGTTGCAACAGCAGCTTGCTCGCGCGGTGGAGATACCGCGGGTCCTGGTTCGTCTCGAACCCTTGCTCCCAGGCTCGAATCGCGGCTTCGGGATCGTCGCGTCGAACGTGCAACGCGGCGAGCACCGCCCACTGCTCGCCATCCGGTGACAGCGCGAGCGCTCGTTCGTATTGCGCCACGGCGTCGTCGAGCCGGCCGCTGTCCTGCATGGCGTTGGCGAGGGTCAGGCGTTGGCTGGGGGTGTCGAGGCGCACCGCGGCGAGGCGATCCTGGATCTGTCGGGCGCTGTCCAGATCGCCGCGCTCGAGTGCCGCCGCGACACGCTGGCGTGCGCCCGTCACGAGTCCCACGGCGCCGAAGGCGAGAAAACAGACGGCGAGCGCCGTCGTGCGATGAGCTGGCCGTTGCACGCGCGGAGTATTCCATGCCGGCTCCAGCCGGTAAAGCCGTTCACGCGCACGCCCGGAGACTAGGGACGCAGCGCGCGCGGAGACTCCGACACGACCGGCGCGGCGAGGTTCCGGTAGACGCCCCACCAGAAGCCCGAAAGGCCCGCATAGTCGAACTCGGCTGCGAGTGAAAAGCGGCGGGTCGGGCGCAGCAGCAACAGCGGCGGCGGATCCGGGGGGCGGCTCGTGGCATGCACCAACAGCCAGGCGGGCCCCTCGGCAGGCCAGCTTCCGAGCGGGAGGTAGACGAGATGTTTGTCCGGCGGCAGCCCGCGGGCATAGAAGCGCAACACGGTTCCATTGCGAAAATCGTGATCGCTGCCGACGATGACGTCACTGCCGTGTGTGTGCTCGGCCATGAATCGCAGCGCGCGGCTGTAGCCTCCGCGGCCGTCGCGCAAGAAGGCCGCCGTGTGAAGGGCGTTTCCGATCAGGAAGACGGCGACGAACGCTCCGGCGACCGCCCTGCGTGTGCCGCCCGCGCGCCAGGCGTCGGCCAGTACGAAGCTTGCGAGCAGGAGCCAGAGCGCGATTCCGATCAGGAAGTATCGCAGCTCGATCACCTCGGGCCGCAGGACGCCGAACACCAACGCCGGGGCGATCACGATCGCGACGGCGTGCAGCAGCCAGCGGTCATCGCCCTCGCGCGCCAACTGCGCGAGCGCGCGGCCGAGAACGCCGATGCCGATCAGCGCGCCCAAAATCGAGTATGCGCGCGCGATGGGAAGGCCGAGCGTGAAGCCGACGCCGCGCGCGAGCAGCAGCGGCGCATCGATCACGGCGCCGGCGCCGACCTCGAGGTGACGCAGGTCGACCGCCCAGAGCGCCGCGAAGGCGAGCGCGGGCAGGGCATGCAGCGCGAGCAGCGTGCGCCCGTCGGGGTGGCCCCGCCGCCACGCGCGCCAGAGCCCCTGCGCCAGCGCGCCAGCCCAGAAGAACAGGAAGACGAGGTGAGCGAGAAATCCGAGCACCACGCAGAGATCGAACGCGGCGGCTGCGGCGCGCGAGCCCGAGCGCTCGAAGCGCGCGAGTGCGACCAGCGCGGCGAGCGCGAAGAAGACCGTGAGCGCGTAGCCGCGCGCCTCCGACGAAAACTGGACGAGCGCGAAACACGACGCGGCGAGCAGCGTCGCGAAGACGGACTCGAGACGTCCGCGCTGCGCGGCGAGCCAACCCGCGAGCGCCACGCCGCCCACGCCCGCGGCGAACGATGGCAGCCGATAGATGGCCCAATCGGAGCGATCGCCGAGAGCCTGGAGCCACAGCGTGTTCAGGTGATTGTTGTTCGAGTGGTGGATCTCGGTGAAGACGCCAAGAGCCGACCCGAGACCCCGGGCGCTCTCCCAGCTCCAGATCTCGTCGAGCCAGAAGTCGTTCCAACAGCTGAGCAGGCGCACGCCGGCCCCGATCGCGAGGCTCGCCGCGCAGAGCGCGAGCGTCACCCGGACGCTCGGGTCGCCTGGCCGGCTGGGTTCGGCGGCGTTCACTGCTCGCGCTCCCCAGTCGCCCCACGCGAACGGCTGGCGTGCGCCATCGGGAAGGATCGCCAGCGCGGCTGCTTGCGATTCGCGAACTGCGGATCGAACCGATCGGTGTCGCCGAGATTCACGAGCCGATGCGCAACGCCGAGTGCGCTGGCCGTCCGCGCGGCGGCGGCCGTCTCGAGCCGTCGGGGACTCACGCGGACCAGCATAGCGCGCAGCGCACGCCGAACGGCGCGACCCGCGGGTTGGCGCGCCACGCCTGTGAACCGCGAGCGTGGCTGCCTCGGTGGGCTGCTATAGATAGGCGCGATGGCGGACACCGAATTCGACGTGATCGTGGTGGGGAGCGGGCCGGGCGGCTACATCGCCGCGATTCGCGCGCGGCAACTCGGGCTGCGGGCCGCAATCGTCGAGAGCGAACAACTCGGCGGCATCTGTCTGAATTGGGGCTGCATTCCGACCAAGGCCCTGTTGCGCGCCTCGGAGATCCAGCACCTGCTGCGCCACCTCGACGCCTTTGGTTTCCAGGTGAGTGATGTGCGATTCGATCTCGCGAAGGTGGTGGCGCGTTCGCGCGCGGTTGCGAAGCGCCTCTCGGCGGGTGTGAAGCACTTGCTGAAGAAGAACGAAATCCCCGTGTTCGCCGGGCGTGGCCGTCTCATCGGGCGCGGACGCGTCGCGGTAGAACGGGAAGACTCAGCGCCGATCGAGTTGACGGCGCCGCATGTCGTGCTGGCGACAGGGGCGCGCGCACGCACGCTTCCGGGCCTCACGCCCGACGCTGAGCGCATCTGGACCTACAAGGAGGCGATGGTTCCGAAGAGCCTTCCGGCTTCCCTGCTGGTCGTGGGATCGGGAGCCATCGGCGTCGAGTTCGCGAGCTTCTATCGCGATTTGGGATCCGAGGTGACGCTGGTCGAAATTCTCCCGCGAATCCTCCCCGTCGAGGACGACGAGATCGCCGCCGCCGCGCACAAGGCATTCACGAAGCAGGGCATCCGGATTCACACGCAGACGACGGTGGTCTCGGCCACCCCGGACGGCGAGCAGGTGGTGGTCGTCTTGCGGGGCGATGAGGGCACGACGGAATCATTGCGTGTCGACCGTGTGATCCTCGCCGTCGGGATCACGGGGAACGTCGAAAATCTCGGACTCGAGGGCACGGCCGTGCGCATAGAGCGCGGACACATCGTCGTGAACGAATGGCTCGAAACCGACGAGCGGGGCGTCTACGCGATCGGAGACGTGGTGGGGCCGCCGTGGCTCGCGCACAAGGCCAGCCACGAAGGCGTGGTGTGCATGGAACGGATTGCGGGCTTCGCTGGCGCGCACCCGCTCGATGCGTCGCAGATCCCAGGCTGCACCTACTGTCGGCCGCAGATCGCGAGCGTGGGGTTCACCGAGCATCAGGCGCGCGAGGCCGGTCGCGAAGTGCGCGTGGGGCGCTTCCCGTTCCTCGCCAACGGCAAGGCGCTCGCGCTCGGCGAGTCCGAAGGCTTCGTGAAAACCGTTTTCGATGCGCATACCGGTGAGCTGCTCGGCGCCCACATGATCGGAAGCGAAGTCACCGAGCTGATCCACGGCTTCGCCATCGCGCGAACGCTCGAGACGACCGAGGCCGAGCTGATGCGGACGGTGTTTGCGCATCCGACCCTCTCGGAAGCGATGCACGAGGCCGTGCTCGACGCGTACGGACGCGCGCTGAACAGCTGAGAAACTTCTCCGACAGGCAAGCCATCGGCAGGCGACGTCTTGGACCCCGCGTCCCGGTTCGTGATTCCCGCGGGGATTAGGCCGCTCGTCCGGTGTGCCGAAAAGATCAGGTGGGAAGGCCACGGGCCTTGAAACGGGACGACGCGAGTCGTCGTCCCCTCGAGACGGATGGTTCCTCGAGAAGAGCAAAACCGGCGAGAGCCGGTGACGCAAAGCCAGTGCCCGACGCCGGGCTCGCCCGGCAGGGTCGAACGGCTACCGAAAGGAGTTGCCCATGCGCGAACGTCGCACCCGGATCGCTCTGCTGGCCATGCTTGCCGCGTTTTGTCTTTCAGCGGGGGGCCCGCCTCTCGCGGGCTTCGTGCGCTCGGGGGGCGAGGCGAGCGAAAGCGACGCGCCCTGGTCCCCGGAGGTTCCGGCGATCGAGCTCGCCCTCGGCAAGTCGAGCCGGTCGCTGCTGCCGGTCGAGCGCAGCCGCGTGGCGCGCACGATCGTACGCGAGGCTCGCCGAGCCGGGTTTTCGCCAGAGTTCGTGCTCGCCGTGATCGAGGTGGAAAGCGCCGGCGACCCCTTCGCCGTCTCGTCCAAGGGCGCTCTCGGCCTGATGCAGCTCAAGCCCCGCACCGCCGAAGTCGTGGCGCGCGCGCTGGGTGTGCGCTGGGATGGCCCAGCAACCCTCTTCGACCCGGTGGCGAATGTTCGCCTTGGCGTCGCGTACCTGGAGACGCTTCGCAGGCGCTACGGCGACCTCTCCATCGCTCTCGCCGCCTACAACTGGGGTCCTTCGCGAATCTCGGGAATGCTGCGGCGAAGCGAGCCGATCCCCGCCGCCTACAGCCAACGCGTGCTCGAAGCCTGTCGCAGGCCGGCGCTGGAGAATCGCGCTTGAGGTCGGGCTCGAAAGCGGGTCGCCTTTCGGTGCGCGTGCTCTGAAAAGAAAGTGACGTGTCACTTTCTTTTAGCCCCGGTACACTGAGCCGATGCCCCGCTCCGTCCGCGTCGTACTCTCCCTGCCGGCTGCGCCCGAGCCCGCTCCGCCGCGTCGCCGCCAGGCCCGCAGCCTCGCGACGCGCGAGCGTCTGCTCGATGCGGCGATCGAGACTTTTGTTGCGCAGGGCCTTGCCGCCCTCACCACGACGGAGGTTTGTCGCCGCGCGCGCCTCTCGCAAGGGGCCCTCTTCAAGCACTTCGAGAGCAAGGCCGGGCTCGTGGGCGCGATGGCGGAGCGGCTGCTCGGCGCGCTGATCGAGGATTTCCGCGCCGGCTTCGCGGCGGTCGCCGCAGGCGGCGGCGATCTCGGCGCCGCGCTGCGGCAACTCGTTCGCACGTTCGGCGATCGCGAATTGCTGGCGGCGCTCGAGCTCTACACGGCGGCGCGTACCGATCCGGTGCTGCGCTCGCAATTGGCGCCCGTTGTCGAACGCCACCACGCGAAGCTGCTGCGCGAGGCGCGGGCGATGTTTCCGCGCGCGGCTGCGTCGAATCCCGAGTTCGACGCCATCGTCGATACGGTGATCGCGGCGCTCCAGGGCTGGGCACTCGGCGGGCTCGTGCAGGAGGATCCGGAAGCGACGCGACGCAGCTTCGCCTGGCTCGAGCGGCTCGTTCGGGCCGAGTTGGAGGCGTAGGCGCGATGTCCGCCCTGATCGCCTATGCGACGCCCGTGTTCATCGCCCTCCTGCTGTTCGAGCGCTGGCTCGCGAAGCGCCGCCTGCCAGCGGGCGCGAAGGGGTATGAGACGCGCGATACGTGGGCGAGTCTCGCGATGGGGCTCGGCAACGTCGTCGTCGCCGCCGTGCTGAAGGGTGCTGCCGTTGCGGTCTTCTTCGGCGCTTATGAATTTCGCCTCTTCGAGATCGGAACGGGCGTCGGGGCCTGGCTGTTGCTCTTCGTCGCCGAGGACTTCTGTTACTACTGGTTTCACCGCATCCACCACGAGGTGCGGTTCTTCTGGGCCGCGCACGTCAACCATCACTCGAGCCGCTACTACAATCTCTCGACGGCGCTGCGGCAATCCTGGACCACGCCCCTGACGGGACCGGTCTTCTGGGTGCCGCTCGCGCTGCTCGGCTTTCACCCGTTCATGATCGTGACGGCGCAGGCCGTGAGCCTGATCTACCAGTTCTGGATCCACACCGAGTTCATTGGACGCCTGGGCCCGCTCGAACAGGTGCTCAATACGCCCTCGCATCACCGCGTGCACCATGGCGCGAACGTCGAGTATCTCGATCGCAACTATGCCGGAATCCTGATCGTGTGGGATCGGCTATTCGGTAGTTTCGAGCCCGAGCGGGCGGCGGTCGACTATGGACTCACGAAGAACATCCGGACGTTCGATCCCTTCCGGATCGCGTTTCACGAGTGGCGGGCGATGTTTCGCGACGCCTGGCAGGCGGTCTCCTGGCGCGACCGCGTTGCCTACCTGCTGAGGCCCCCGGGCTGGAGCCCGGACGGCAGCACCCTCACTGCACGTCAGATGCAGCGACAGCGGGCGTGATCACTCTCGCGTGGCTGCTGCGAGCGCGGTTCGCGCGCGCCTTGCTGGCGCTCGTCGGCGGGCTGGGGCTCACGACGATCTGGGCGTGCGCCGACGCGGCGTCACGGCCGCGATCCGTCCTGCTGATCGTCGTCGACACCGTGCGAGCGGATCACCTCGGGCTCTATGGCCATCTGCGGCCGACCTCGCCCGCGCTCGATGCCCAGGCGGCGCGCGGCGTCGTCTTCGAGCGTGCGTTTGCGAGTTCGCCCTGGACGCTTCCGAGCTTCGGATCGCTCTACACGGGATTGAATCCGTCCGCGCATGGAGCCGGCACGCGGCTCGATGCGGGACCCAAACCCAACTTTGCGCCGCTGCCCGCAGATCTGCCGCTGCTCGCCGAGACCCTGCGCGCCGCGGGCTTCGCGACCGCTGCCTTCGTCGAGAACCCGTTCCTGCATCCGAGCTTCGGCGTTGCGCGCGGCTTCGAAAGCTATCGCTATCTGTTCCGCGGCTTCGAGGCGCCGCCGCGCGCGGAGCGGATGGTCGAAGGCGCGCTGCGCTGGCTCTCCGCGCGCGACTCGCGTCCCTTCCTGCTGGTGCTCCACCTGATGGCTCCGCACGCGCCCTATGATCCACCGCGCGAAGTGCGGGGGCGCTTCACGGCAGGCTACACCGGTCCGTTGCATCTGCCCTTCGTCGGCATCGCCCCGCTGACGGCGAGCCAGGTGAGCGGAAGCCCTGCCGAGCGCGGCTTCATCGAGGGAGCGTACGACGAAGAGCTGCTGGGCGTGGACCGCGCTCTTGCGCAGCTCTTCGACGCGCTCGCGCGGGAGTCCTTCGCTGAGCGGTTGCTCGTCGTCTTCACTTCCGATCATGGCGAAGAGCTCTTCGATCACGGCGCTTTCGAACACGGTCACACGCTGCACGGCGAACTGCTGCGCGTTCCGCTCGTCGTCTGGGCCCCGGGTCTGCGCGCCGCGCGCATCGCCGCGCCGGTGTCGCACGTCGACGTGATGCCGACGATTCTCGACGCCCTGGGGATCCCGTCTCCGCCGGGGCTCGCCGGGGCCTCGCTGTGGCCGCTGCTCGCCGGCGGGGCTCCGCCGGGCGAACGCCTGCTCGTCTCCGAAAAGATGCTCTACGGACCGGAACGTCAGGCCTGGCTGCGCTGGCCGTGGAAGGCGATCGTGTCGCAGGGCGAACCACCGCAGCTCTATCAATTGGAGCAGGACCCGGGCGAGACAGTCGACGTGGCCGCGCAGCACGGCGCCGAGATCGACGCCATGCGCGCGCTCGCTGCCGAGAGGCCAGCTGCGCGAGGTCCTGCGCCCGGCGCCGCCACGATCGATGCCGAAACCCGTACGCAACTCGAATCGCTCGGCTACGCGAACTGAGTCTCCGCGGAAGCGCGGCGCGCGGCGAGTTCGCGCATGATCGCCTGGTGGCGCGCATGGTCGATGCGGTAGCGGGCCAGGAAGAAGATGGAGAGCACGGCCAGCAGGGCGATGCCTGGGCCGTACAGAACGGCGAGCCAGATGACCGTTTCGGGTGCCACGCTGGCGAGTGTCGCCTTCGCGGGAAAATCGATCCAATCGAGTCCGATTCCCGCGAGGAAGGTTCCGAACCCCGAGCTCGACTTCACGGCGAAGGCCAGCGCACCGAAGAAGACGCCCTCCTGGCGAAGGCCCGTCGCGAGCTCGTGCTCGTCGGCGATGTCGGCGAGCATCGAGCCGGCCAGGACGAGCCCCGCCGTGGCAGCGAACGCCGCGAGCGCCGTCAGCAGGGAGAGCAGCGGCAGGTAGCTCGCGTGCCCGATCGGCGGGAAGCATCCCAACAGTTTCGCCATCGGCGGTGCAAAGACGAAGAAACTGAACAGGCTCACGCCCGCCAGAAACGTGGGGCGCTTGTCGAAGCTCCCGGCGACGCGGGTCCAGAAGGGGATCCCGATCACGGCGCCGGGCAGGGCCGCCAGCGAGACGCTGCGAATCTGCTCGGGGCTGAGTTGCCAGAAGTACGTCGTCATGTAGAGACCGAGCACGTCTTGAATGCCGCGAACGACGAAGAAAATCACGAGCCCCACGAAGAACGGCCGGAACGACGTGTTCGCGAGCGCCGCACTGTAGTCGCGCAGCAGGCTGCGCGGGCTGAGCTTCTCGGGCGCGTGCGACGGCCGTGGCAGATCCGGAATCCGCGAATGGGTGCTGAGAGCCGATGCCAGCACGCTCGCCGTGATCAGCGCACCGAAGACGATGCCGAAGGGGCCGTATGCGCTCGGATCGTATTGACCATTCGGAAACTCCGGTGTGCCGCGAAAGAAGACGGTCCAGGCGATTCCGATGGTGAGCGCAGCGCCGAGCATGCCGTAGGCGGCGCGATGGGCGGCCACCGTCGTGCGTTCCTGGTAGTCGCTCGTGAGTTCGGCGCCGAGGGCCATGTGCGGCACATGGAACAGTGTCATCGACTGGCGCACCAGCACGGCGAGCCCGAGCAGCCACAGGAAGAGCCCGGTTTCGGACAGGCCCTGCGGGGGATGCCACAGCAGGGCGAAGCTCACGCCCAGGGGCAGCGCGGAGGCATACATGAATGGGTGTCTGCGCCCCCAACGATGGACGAAACGGTCCGACACGGAGCCGGCCAGCGGGTCGCTCATGGCATCGAGGGCCGTCGCGATGAAGAGGGCGAGCCCGGCGGCGGTGCCCGGCAGGCCCAGCACCTGGTTGAAGTAGAAGAGCAGAAACGTGCTGAACGCGGTGTTCTTGATGCCCTCGGCGATCTGGCCGGAGCCGTAGGCATTCTTCACGAAGGGGCCGAGCCGCTCCATCCCGTTTCCCACCCGCCGGTGCCGCACGCAGTGCGGAGGAGCGACCCGCTTCAGGCTTCGAGTTCGAGGATGGCGCGCCCGTCGATGCGGCCGGCGAGCCGGGAGAAGGCGTCGAGCAGCCACATCTGGAAGCCGTACTTTCGGCGCAACGCGCGGTAGGCGGCTGCCACGGTCGCCGCGTCGTCGACGCGTCGACCCTTGCCCGGAATCCAGTCCCCCTTCAAGCGGCCCCGAACGCCGCAGGCTGCGATCCGGATCGCGGGGTTCGCCCGCAGTCGTTTGACCTTGCCGGCTTCGGCCTCCGTGAACACGTAGAGGCGGCCGGAATCCGCGGCGAACCACACAGGAGTCTCCACCGCGGCGCCACTGCGGCGAAAGGTCGCGAGATTCAGATAAGCCTCGCGATCGAGGCGAGCCAAGGCGTCCGGATCCATCGCCGTTCTCCCGCTTACGACTCTAGCTCAGTCGCCACGCCGATTGCGCCAGCTCACGAGCAGCGCGCCGGCCCACAGCCAGAACGCCGCGATCGTGTAGGCGCCCCACGCCAGCGCGTGGGCCGCGCCGGGTTTGCCAATCACACCCGAAGCTGTCGAAACGAAGACGAGCGCCGGCGGAACGATCCAGAGCGCGGCGGCAGGACTCCGCTTCTGGAGCGTCCGCGTGACGCCGATCGCGAAGGGCAACAGGAGGACCACGAAATGGGCCTTTCGTGCGAGCGGGGCGATCAGCACCATCGTCGCCGCCACACTCGCGATCTCGAGCAGCCAGCGGGGAGAATCGCGCGGCCGGTGCGCGCCGAGAGCCAGCGCCGTGGCGGCGAGCAGGAGCAGCGCGCTGGCGAGGTAGATGAAGTTCAGCGTGCGCCGCGACCAGGAGACGCTGTTCACGAAAACCGGTTCGTCGTGGTGGGATGCGGCCTGGGTCGCGCTCAAGTGACGTTGCAGGAATGCCCGCAGCGAGTAGCCATGCGCTCGGCGTGCGGCGTTCCCGTCGGGCCGGAACGAGCGCGGCGTGCCCGGAAGCAGGGGATGCACGATGATTCTCGTCCACGCGAGGTTCGCCTCGAGCGCCGCGCGCGGCCCCAGCGCGAGCGCAGGCAACAATCCTGCCATGACCACGATTCCCGCCGCGACGCCCGCGCAGACTCGCCACTGCCGGCGCGCGGCGAAATAGACCACGAGCAGCAGCGGCGTCACCTTGGCGACGATCGCGATCGCCAGCGCGAAACCCGCGAGCGTTGCGCGGCCGCGAGCGACGAGCCAGGCGCTCGCGGCGATTCCGAGCAGCACCCAGTGGTTGGCCTGGCCGTTGCCCAACTCGCTGTCGAGCATGCGCCCGCTACACACGAGCGTGAGGCCGCCCACGGCCCAGGCGGAAGCGCCCCGCGAAACGCCGAGCAGATCGAGACAGAACCAGAGGCTCGCGAACACGGCGGTGAACCCGAGCGCGGTCCAGAGCGTCGCGGCCACGGCGAACGGCAAGCAGGCGAGCGGCGCAATCAGGACGGCGAATCCGGGCGGATACACGAAGGGACGACCGTTCGGGCCCTCGAGGAGGTAGGGATCGACGCCCTCGAGCACCGCTCGCGCGGCCGTGTAATAGACGGAGAAGTCGTTGATCTCGATGTTGCCGTGGGCGTACCGGATGAACAATCCGGGCAGCAGCAGCACGGCGAGGATCTGGAAGAGGCGGCCCGCTCGCCGGACCCAGGGCGCAGGGACGCTGCGGGGCGCGGCCACGTCATTTGCTCCGTCGTGTCGAGGCGCGGCCCGATTCCTGCATCGGTCCAGCATACTGTCCGGCGTCTCGGCTTGCGCCGTCTGCGCCTCGTGGTATCTGACGCAAGCCGGACGCCCACACGAGAGAGAAGCATGCCGCTTCCGATCCGTTGCCTGACGTTGTGTCTGCTGCTCGCGGCCCTCGCGGGAAACGCCGCAGGGGAATTCGTTCCCGAAAGTCTTGGGAATCTCGCGGGCGGTGAGACAGAGAGCGAGGCGTTCGGGATCTCATCGGATGGGCGGGTGATCGTCGGGCGCAGTCAATCTGCGCTCGGCCCCGAAGCGTTTCGTTGGGAAGCGGGCACGCTGCAGGGGTTGGGCGATCTGCCCGCCGGCGTTTTTGCGAGCGAGGCTTCGGGCGCTTCAGGCGATGGCGCGGTCGTCGTGGGGCAGGGCAGCGGTGTGAACGGCCCCGAAGCCTTTCGCTGGGAGGGCGGCTCGATGCGCGGGCTCGGCGATCTTCCGGGCGGACGCTTCGCGAGCACGGCCTACGCGGTCTCGGCGGATGCGTCCGTGATCGCCGGGCAGGGCGTGGGTCCGGCAGGGCCCGAAGCCGTCCTCTGGCGCGAGGGCGAAATGGTGGGTCTCGGCGATCTGCCGGGTGGCGAATTCTTCAGCGAGGCGTTCGGGGTTTCCGCCGATGGCGCCACCGTCGTGGGCTTCAGCCTGTCGGCGCAGGGGCCGGAGGCCTTCGTCTGGCGCGACGGACGGCTTCGAGGCCTGGGCGATCTGCCGGGAGGACGCTTTTACAGCAAGGCGTTCGCGGTTTCTGCCGACGGCTCGGTGATCGTCGGACAAAGTGCGTCGGCGGCGGGTCTCGAGGCCTTCCGCTGGGAGAGCGGTGTGATGCGCGGCCTCGGCGATCTCGGCGGTGGACGCCTGAATGCGCTGGCTGCGGCCGTCTCCTCCGATGGGCGCAGCATCGGGGGGCAGGGTTGGTCCGAAGTGGGCTTCGAGGCCTTCCTGTGGCGCGATGGCGTCATGCGACGCCTCGCGGATCTTCCTGGCGGCGGCTTTTCGAGCGAGCTCTTCGGGCTTTCGGGCGACGCTTCGGTTGCGGTGGGGCGCAGCCACTCGGCGCAGGGCAGTGAAGCCTGTCGCTGGCGACTGCATTGATGCGGACGGGTGGGGTCGACCTGCCTGCGCGCTTCGCTCGCATGACGCGAGGGTGTGTCTCCGCGCCACGGATCCAGCCCTGAGCGGCTCGCGCGTTTTCTTCATCGCCGCCGCGGCCCTCGCGCTCGCGATGGTCTCGTTCGCCGGCTTCGTCGCCTCACGCGAGTGGTTTTCGGGCGACGACTTTGCGTTTCTCGCCCACGTCCAGAACGCCGAGCAATGGAGCTGGCGCGCGGCCTGGCTGCCTGTCGGTGAACGCTTCTGGCCGTTCTATCGCCCGCTCGCGATGGAGAGCTACTTCCGCCTCGGCTTTGATCTGTTCGGCCTCGCGGCAGCGGGCTTTTTTGCCATCACGCTGAGTGTCCATTTCGCACGCGGCGCCGTGGTTTATCGCCTCGCGCGCCAGCTCGGTTGTGCGCGCCCCGTGGCGGTCGTGGGGGGGCTGCTCGGGGTTTCGGGTGCGGCTTCATTTCCGGGGATCTATGCCGCATCGTTGTTTCACTACGTGCTGGTGAGCCTCGTGGCGACGCTCTGCGTGTCGTGGTTCCTCACTGCGATGCGCAGCCGTGGCTGGCGCGCCTACACGGCCTCTTGTTTCGCGGTGTTCGTCGCATTGTTGTGCAACGAGTCGGCAGTGGTCCTCCCCGGGCTGCTCTTCGTCGTGGCATGGGTCGAGGCCCCGTCGAGCGACTGGCGGCGGGCCTGCGTAGGCGCCGCGCGTCGAGTGGCGCCGCACGCTGCGCTCGTGGCGTTCTACCTCGTGTTGCGCCTGGAGGCGATCCGCGGCGTCAACGAGCGAGCGCTCTATTCGCTCGCCTTCGATCTGGGCGCGCTGCGAAATCTGGGTGTGCAGATGGCAATCGCCTGCCGCGGATCCGCCGGTTTTCTGCTGCTGGCGGGGATCGCGTTGGCAGGGGCGGCTGCGATGCGGCGAGCAGGAAGCGCGGGTCGCGATCTTGCGCGGGGGGCAGTCATCGGCCTCGCATGGGTCGTGCTCGGGCTGCTGCCGTTCGTGGCGGTGTCGTTCCCGCATTCGCGATTCTCGATTGGGATCGAAGCCCCCGTCGCATTGCTCACGGCGCTCGCGCTCGAGGCGATCGCGCGGGCCGCGCCCGCGGCTTCGAGGCGGAGGCTCGCACTGGCGTTCCTGCTGCTGCCGCTCGCGGCCTTCCCGTGGGCGCCCCTGCTCGAACGCGCGCGCCATCCCGAAGGCGATCTGCCGCGGCGCCTCGTGGCGTTGATCGCTGCGCGCGCGCCGGTGTTGCCGAAGCATGCGCGGGTCGTCGTGCTCTATGGTGTAGAAGGCCTCGCCGATTCGGAGGCCGGCGAGCGCTTTCGCTTTCTCTCCTACAATGGTCTGGTGGCTTCGGCGGTATGGCCCGATCAGCGCGTCTCCGTGCGCTTCCACGATTTGAATCAACGCATGTCGCGCGCCGTCATGCGTCCCGAGGGGGTCTTCGTGGCGCTGCTGCCGGATCTGGGCCTCGCGCCGGCGGAGCCGGCCCTTCTCGATCGCGAGCTGCCTCGCTCCTTCACGGACGCTGATCGCGGGCCGGAGAGCGATTGACGAGGAACCGCGTCGAACCGGGGATCGAGATGCGGGTATTCGAGATCTTCGCGGTTCTGTGGGCGTTCTCGGGGTTGCTCGACCTCGCATCGTTCGATGCCTGGCTCACGTCACCCTTCCACGCGTTCTCGGGAGCCGCGTGCGTGGTCGTCGTGCTGAGGCCGCGATGGTTGCCGGGGTTTGCCGCCATGCACGCCCTGCGCGTTGCCGCCTTCGTGTGGGACAGTCCGGACACCCCGAATCATCAGCTGCTCTTCGCGATTGCGAGCGCGACGGTCTTGTGCGCGTTTCCGTTCGCGTGGCGTCGCAGGCGCGGCCGTCCCGGGCCGCAGGCATGGCTCGAGAGCTTCGCGCCGGTGCTGCGCGTCGAACTTCTATGCTTGTACTTTTTTGGTGTCCTGCAAAAACTCAATCGGGACTACTTCGACACGACCGTTTCGTGCGCCGTGAATACTTTCGTCGGCGTTGCCCCGGCCTGGATGGATGCGCTCGCCACGTCGAGTCAGGCGAGCCGCACGGCGTTGATCATCGGCAGTCTGACGGTCGAATCGCTCGTCCCGTTCCTGCTCGTCTTCGGGCGCTCGCGCCGGGCTGGGATCGCGCTGGCCGTGCTGTTTCACGGCTTTCTCGGGATGCGTTTCTACGCGTTCACGACGGGCCTGCTGGCCTTCTACGCGCTCTTCGTATCTCCGGCGCTGTGGGACGCGGCGGCCGCTCGGATCGCGGAGCGACGTGCGCGCAGCCCCTGGGCGGCCCGCGTGATTTCGCCGGGGGCGGCGAAGCTCATGACCCTCCTGGTCGTGGCGGCCTTTGGCGTGGCGGGCGCGCTGGTGGATGCGGGCGCGGACGGCGCAGCGGTCGCACGCATCGGCTATCCGCTGGCGGCCGGCGCATGGATCGCATTGCTGGGTCTGCCGCTCGCGTGGGTGCTCGGCGCACCGTCGCTCGCGGCGAAATTTGCAGACGACGGGCCCGGCCGCCTCAGGCACGCGCTGGCGCTGCTGATTTTTCCGGCGCTCGTACTCTTCCACGGCTTCACGCCGTATCTCGGCCTGCGAACCGTTCCGGCCTTTTCGATGTTCAGCAATTTGCGAACGGAGGGAGGGCTCACGAATCACTGGTTCATGCCGAATCGCGCGCTGCGGATTGCCGGCTTCCAGGAAGATCTGGTGACGGTGCTCAGCGCGCAGGATGAGGAGCTGCTGCGATTCGCGCGCAGGCCTCGGCGCACGTTCTATGATTTCAGGCTACGGATCCAGCGCATGGCGGCCGCTGGCAAGCGGGATATCGCCGTGAGCTATCGCCGGGGCGGCGAGCTGACGAGCCTTTCGGCTGCGGAGCGAGATCCCGAGTTGATGGCGCCGGTGCCGCTGTGGCAGCGCAAGTGGCTCAAGTTCCGCCCGGTACCGATAGCGTCGCAGCGGGAGTGTTCCTGGTGACGCCCGGCGACGACTCGAGCGATCCAATACCGCCGCCTGCCATCGCCGTCAGCGCGTCACGTAGATGAGCTTGCCGGCGACTCCCATGTGACGTTCGGCGTCGCCCGCGATGCGCAGATGCTCGAGGTGCGCGTAGGTCTCGCTCTCCGCCATCGAGCCCCAACTGCGGGGGTGGAAGAGTTCTCGGGAAAAGGCCTGAACGTTGGCAGGACCAATGCGCTGCGAGATTGCCTTCACCTTGTCGAGCCGTTCATGATGGTGGCGCTTGATCGCCTCCGTGCGCGCGCGCAGATCGGAGAAGGGATGTCCGTGCGCGGGCAACACCTGCGCCACGCCTGCGATCTCGGCGACGCGATCGAGGGAGTAGAAGAACGAGGAGAGCGGGTCCGGCGAACTCGAGATGCCGGAAATGTGTGGGGTGATCGTCGGCAGTACGTGGTCGCCCGCAAGAAACGTTCCGTGCTCCGGGTCGTGCAGGCAGAAATGGTCGGAGGTGTGACCCGGGGTATGCACGACGAACCACTCGCGGTCAGCGAGCTCGAGCACGTCTCCGTGCTCGACGGGACGCGTGATCACCGGAACGATCGCATTCCCGATCCAGCGCATCACGCGCCATTTGAGCTTCGTGAGCAGCGGCGGACGCGGTCGTT
>JANNIY010000089.1:0-8351 GCA_031405455.1 Deltaproteobacteria bacterium
GAGCGCCCCTAGCATGAAATGGTGGCCGACCTGGAACATGCCTCGGCAGGAGCTGCATACGATGGCTGAGACGATCCCGTCCGCCGTGATGGCGAGCATCGCCGCACGGCCCGATCTCGAGGCCGTCGTCGAGCCCGGCCGCCGGGTGACGTACCGCGAGCTCGGCGAGCTCGTGAGCCTCTCGACGCGCGCCATGCTGGCAGCCGGCGTCGAGCCTGGTGATCGCGTTGCGATCTGGGCGCCGAACGGCCTCGGCTGGATCGTCGCCGCCCTCGGCGCGCAATCCGCCGGCGCGGCACTGGTGCCCGTCAACACGCGTTGGAAGGGCCAGGAGGCGGCGTACGTGCTGTCGGCTTCGAAGGCGGTGCTGCTCTTCACCACCGCCGGTTTTCTTGGCATCGACACCGTCGCCATGCTTCGAGCCGCCGAGACGCCACTCCCGCATTTGCGCCGGATCGTGCTCCTCGACGGCTCGGCCGGCAGCGAGAAGATTCCGCAACACACCGACGTGGAGGATTGGAGCACGTTCGCGGCCCGGGCCGAGGCGATCTCCGCCGCCGCGGCGTCGGAGCGTGCGCGCAGCGTGCGGCCGACGGACACCAGCGACATCCTCTTCACGTCCGGCACGACGGGGCGCCCGAAGGGCGTGATCATGACGCACGGCCAGACGGTGCGGCAGTTCCGCGAGTGGTGTGAGTTCGCCGGACTGCGGGCCGAGGACCGCTATCTGATCGTCAACCCGTTCTTCCACATGTTCGGGTACAAAGCGGGCTGGCTGGCGAGTTTGATGACCGGCGCGACTATCGTCCCGGTTCCCGTGTTCGACGTTCCCCAGGTGCTGTCGCTGGTCGAGAAGGAACGCATCACGGTGTTGCCCGGGGCCCCCACGATCTACCGATCGATTCTCGACTACCCCGAGCGGGCAGGCTTCGATCTACACACGCTGCGGGTGGCGGTCACCGGCGCGGCCGACATCCCCGTCGCGCTGATTCACGAGATGCGCGCACGTTTGCCTTTCCGCTCGATCCTCGTCGGCTACGGACTCACTGAGGCGGGAACCTGCACCGGATCGCGGCCCGACGACGATGCGGAAACGATCGCCACCACGGCAGGCCGGGCGATGGCCGATCTCGAAGTCATCATCGCCGATGCGAAGGGGCAGGAGGTCGAGCGCGGCACCGCGGGCGAGCTGCTGGTCCGCGGCTACAGCGTGATGCAGGGCTATCTAGACGATCCCGAAGCAACGGCCGCTGCCATCGACGAGCGCGGCTTCCTGCACACCGGCGATCTGGCGACGATGGACGAGCGCGGCTACGTGCGGATCGTAGGACGCTTGAAGGACATGCTGATCGTCGGCGGATTCAACGTCTACCCGGCCGAGGTCGAGAACGTCGTGCTGGCCCACGACGCGATCGGCCAGGTCGCGGTGATCGGCGTGCCCGACGAGCGCTTAGGAGAAATTGCCATCGCGTACGTCGTTCCCGCCCCGGGGCGATCGGTCGATCCCGATGCGATCATCGGCTGGGCCCGCGAACGCCTCGCCAACTACAAGGCGCCGCGGCATGTGATCTGCGTCGAGGCGCTGCCGATCAACGCCGCGGGGAAGGTCGTGAAGAGCGAGCTGCGCGCCCGCGCGCGGGCAGACCTGGATGACGCGTGAAAGTGTCGAATGAGCCCCCGCGCGAACGCTGGCGCACGCGCCGCATTCCGCCCGACCTCGAGCGCGCGTACGTCGAAGACGGCTGGTGGACGCAGGACACCCTCGGCGCGCTGCTGGCTCGCCAGCTCGCCGCGCACCCCGCGTCGAAGATCGCCATCTGGTCCCGCGCGCGCCCGTGGCAAGGCACCTACGCCGAGATCGACGACGAGGCCCGCCGGCTCGTCACACTGCTCTACGAGAAGGGAGTGCAGCCCGGCGACGCCGTCGCCTTCCAGCTTCCCAACTGGCGCGAAGCCGTGGTTTCGTTTGCCGCGCTGGCCCTGGGCGGGTGCACAGTGGTCCCGATCGTCCACATCTACGGCCGCAAGGAAGTCGCCTTCATCCTCGAGCAGAGCGGCGCGGTGGCCTACATCTCGCCGCTCGCCCATGGCCCCGTCGACTACGGCGCCATCGTCGAAATTGCCGCTCCGGTGTCGCTTCGCCTGCACGTTGTTGTCGGCGATGGCGAGATCCCTGCGAGCGCGAGCGGCCCCGCCCGTGTCGGCTGGGCCGCGTGCGCCGATCGCAAGCCGGCCAGCGATCTCCCCACGCTGCGCCCCGAGGATGTCGCGGTGCTCGCCTACACTTCCGGGACGACCAGCGACCCCAAGGGCGTGATCCACGATCACCGCACGCTGCTCAGCGAATTGCGTCACATGGAAGCCTGGTTCGCGGGCGGAAAGCCCAACCTGCTGGGCTCGCCCGTCACCCACGCGACCGGCATGCTCGGTGTGCTCGCGCCGCTGGTGTCCGGCCAGAGCATCCACCTGATCGATCGCTGGGATCCCGCCCACGCGCTCGAGGTGATGCTCGAAGCCGGGATAGGCGCCGGCACGGGCGCATCCGTGTTCCTCGCGAGTCTCCTCGATCATCCGGGCTTCACGCCGCGCCACGCCGCGCTGATCGAGCGCGTCGGACTCGGGGGCGCGCCCGTTCCGATTACGCTCGCCGAGCGCGCGGCCGCGCTCGGGATCACCCTGATTCGCGCTTATGGATCCACCGAGCATCCGTCGACGACGGGAAGTCAGTTCGGCGACCCCGCGGACCTGCGTCACAGAACAGACGGACCGGCGCTCCCGGGCGTCGAGCTGCGCCTGGTCGACGACGCGGGCGCCGACGTCCCGGTGGGAACGCCCGGAGAGATCCTCTCCCGCGGCCCCGATCTGTGCCTCGGCTACACCGACCCGGCGCTCACCGCCGCTGCGTTCGACGACGAAGGCTGGTACCACTCCGGCGACATCGGCGTGCTCGACGAGCACGGCTTCCTCACCATCACCGATCGCCTGAAGGACATCATCATTCGCGGCGGCGAGAACATCTCCGCGGCCGAGGTCGAACGAGCCTTGCAGACGCTCCCCGGTGTCGCAGAGGTCGCGGTGGTCGCCGTGTCCGACGCACGCCTCGGAGAGCGCGCGTGCGCGATCCTCCGGATGCTGCCGGGCGCCGCGCCCGTCAGCCTCACCGACGCAACCGCACATCTCGCGGGTGCAGGTCTCGCCCGCCAGAAGTGGCCCGAGAGTCTGCGCCTGGTGAACGACTTCCCGAGAACCGCAGCCGGCAAGATTCGCAAGGTCGACCTGCGCGCGTGGCTGCGTTCCGAACCGCCGGACGACGCACGACTTCGCCGGCCCCAGGAGAAAACACCGTGAGCTCGAACGTGGTCCTGATCGACGATCCCGCACCCCAGGTCCGCCGCATCACTTTGAACCGCCCCGAGAAGCGCAACGCGCTGAACCACGCGCTGCGCGGCGGAATCATCCGCGCGCTACAGGAGGCCGACCAGGATCCCAGCGTCCGCGTGATGATCGTGCGCGGCGCGGGCTCGTGTTTCTCGTCCGGCTACGACCTCGGCGGCGGCAACAAGGGCCAGGAGTACCCGTGGTACACCGCTGGCGGTGACGGCCACTGGCCGCGCCACGTCACCCAGGGCTGGATGAGCATCTGGGATCTCGCGAAGCCCGTGATCGCCCAGGTGCACGGCTTCTGCCTCGCCGGCGGCAGCGAGCTCGCCACCTGCTGCGACCTGGTCTACATGGCCGACGACGCACAGATGGGTTACCCGGCCGTGCGCTTCGGCGTGCCCGACAACCACTTCCACCCGTGGTTTCTCGGGATGCGCAAAGCGATGGAGATGATGCTCACCGGCGATTCGATTTCGGGCATCGAGGCCGCGCGGCGGGGCTGGGCCAACGCATCGGTCCCGGCCGACCAGCTCGAAGCGAAGGTGCTCGAAGTCGCTCAACGTATTGTCGGCGTGCCGGCAGACCTGGTTCAGCTCAACAAGCGCGTCGTACACCGGCAGATGGAGATCATGGGCCTGCACACCGGCATCCGCGCCGGCTCGGAACTCTGCGCGCTGGGCACTCACCAGAAGAGCATGCACGAGTTCCTGGCGCGGATCCGCAAGCAGGGGCTCACCGGCGCGCTTCAAGAGCGCGATGCGCCGTTCGAGGATTACCGGACGAAGAAGTCGGACGACTGAATCCGACGGGCTTCGAACCTGGGAGTCGGGGGTTCGACTCCCTCGCCGCGCGCCAATCGATTCAATGGCTCGTGCGGATAGTCATTTCGAGCGGGTCTTCGAGGTCCGATGAAATCCGTTCCGTCGACTCCCGCCGGGTGCAGGGCGCCAAGGTCGGCGTGCGAGAAGGGCCCCGATGCGTGGATCCACCAGCGTTGCCGGTGACCTCCAGGGGGACGCAGCGTCCATCCCACGTACGCGTGCCCGCGTGAACGCCTCGCTTCGATAGCGTGTGAACGCGAAGGCTCTATCGCTCGTGATGGCGCTCGTAGGAACAGTGGGGCCCGGCACACGGCTCGCATCGCTCCGGGTGCAATGCCGGAGAGCAGACCCGCCCGCACGGTCCCCAGCGAGGGCTCTCGGGCGACCTCTGCACACGCGGCAACCCACTCGATTCACGAAGACCCGGAGTACGCATACACAGCGCGATCGCCGGAGCGAACGCTGCTGCACCGCGTCGTTCGCGAGAAGCTCGAGCCCTTCCTCGCCAGCGCACGGGCCCGAGAACAACCAGCCCCACGATTCATCGAGCAGGAGCTTCATGCCTTCCTGCGTTGCGGCATCCTCGCGCACGGTTTCCTGCGCCTTCGTTGCGACGACTGTGGCCACAACCGCCTGGTGCCCTTCTCGTGCAAGCGGCGTGGCTTCTGCCCCTCCTGCGGTGGCCGCCGCATGGCCGATACTTCAGCTCACCTCGTGGATCGCGTCTTTCCCTCGGTGCCGGTCCGCCAGTGGGTGCTCATTCTCCCCTACCCGCTTCGCTATCGCTGTGCGTACGACGCGAAGCTCACGAGCGAGGTGCTTCGCGCGTTCCTGCGGGCGCTCTTCGCGCAGCTGCGGCGGCGCGTTCGGCGACACTGGGGCGCGCTTGCCGAGCAGTGCGGAGCCGTCAGCTTCATTCAGCGCTTCGGCTCGGCGCTGAATCTGAACCTTCACTTCCACACGTTGGCTCTCGACGGGGCCTATGCGTACGCCGCCGGTCACGAGCAAGCGCGGCGCTTCCTCGTCCTGCCCCCACCCAGCCATGACGGCCGGTCTGCGTGCGGCGCGCGACTGCGGCGCGCATCGCCCACCAGGGATCCGCCTCGCCAAACGGCGCATCGCTGCCGCCGGCCAGGCGCACGCCGGCGGCGAGCCAGGCGCGCCCGCGATAGAGCCAGGGCAGGTTGCGCGTTTCCACGTCGCGCAGGTAGTCGTCGCCGCGCTCGGAGATGAAATGCGGCTGTGTCACCACCGTAACGCCGGTCGTTGCGATCAGCTCGACCAATTCAGGCGGCGCGACCGCCGCGTGCTCGATGCGATCGTCGGCGCGCCCCCTTCGGGGCACCTTCGGGGCGTAGCTGACAGAATGGGAGCTATCGGACCTTGCCGACATGCCGAGAACCCAGCTTGAATCACCTATCCTCGACTGGACGTTCTACATTTTCGCCGCCGGACTAGGCTTTACGTGGCTGGCGACCGCGCCGCCAACCGCCGCCATCGTCGGCAAATTATTCGGCGTGCGCTACCTCGGCACCTTGTTTGGGCTGACCCTGTTCAGCCACCAAATCGGTGGCTTCCTCGGTGCCTATCTCGGCGGACTGGCGGTCGTTAGCTTCGGTGATTTCACTTGGATGTGGTACGCCGACATTGCACTCGCGCTGCTGGCAGCAATTGCTAATTTGCCGATTCGCGAACCGCCGGTGAGCAAGGCGTTGGTGCCAGCCTGAGCGGGCATGCATGGCCCGTCGTCGCGTTGACCTTGTTGCAGCAGGCCACGATTGCAGATATTCCTCGTGCCTCGCAGGGCAGTCAGGGAGCAACCGAAGCGCCTTCCAACGCTTGTGTGATTGCAACAATCCGATTGCTCATCGTCCCAAGCTGGTCCGCTTTCATCTGCACCAAATCACCCGCTTTCAGGTATCGCCCTGACTGATATTCCTCGCGCAGAAATGGCTCGACGACGGTTTGCAGCTGCGTCCAGCGCAGAGTGAAAAACAATTCTGAAACGCCGAGGAACATTTGCCGCGCTGATGGTTTCTGATAGATCACGCCGCCGGGTGTGCCAGCGAGAATCATGGTGCGGGCAGGAATCCGACCATCGTTGATCGGTAGCGCAACCGAGTTTCCGTGCCATGTCCAACGGCGCGTTTCGCGCGAAAACGTTTCGGCGAAAATCCGCTGAATATCCCAAGTCATTTCCGCCGGACGCGCTTCCTGACGCTTCGCGCCGTTGTACCAAAGCTCCAGTTTCAGTTTCTTGTAGAAACTTTGGTAGTCTTTGGGGATCACGAAAAGATTCCCTGTCGGCATGAATCCGGGTTCGCTCTTGCCTCGGGTAAATCCATCGCCCGAGCTGACGTCGCGTAGATTGGCATGGCGCATCAGCGCGGCTCTGTCGGTGTAATCGCTACTCAGCACCAAGCCCATGAACTTCGGCATTTCGTTGCGGCCAAGTTCATTGAGCAAAACGAAACCAAGCTCGATCTCGTAATCCAGCAAGTAGTCGCGCGCCGGGACATTTTCGAGATGACTCGTGGCGACGGTTCGTTTCGGGAACACAAACGAATCAGCCACTGCGGTTTCTTCGGAATGCGCCGGGTAGTTAATGCCAACGGCAATCTGATTGTCGGTGCCGCTAAACGGCAGCAACAAGTCATTCACGTCGACATTCACCGGCGTCCTGGATAGCGCTTCGAGCGCGGCGTAGCCGCTGGTGTTGAAGAGCGAAATCGGATCAGTAGCACTACCCGGCAGCTGCGCCTGAATATCAATCCCGCTGAGCTTCCCGTTGCTGAAACTGGTCACCAGTAGCAAGCGCGGTTCGCCGTCGCGTTGGTATCGGGCAAAGCTCAGCGCTTCAGCGCGCGGCGCAATTTGCAGATTCGTCATGTCGGGTGGTGGTGCGCCAACACCTATCGGCGCACTTGATGATGCGGGCCAGTGCACGGCGATCTGCCAACTTAGTAACCACACAAACACCAGCCCAGCAGCTAGCACGGCAATTTTTTTCATCAGCATTCTCAATCTATCCATATTCAAGTAAATCAAGGTCGACCGCAGCCTATAGCGCCGCCTGCGCTGCTACAACGCCGCCCCATGAGCGGAATCGTCCAAGCGGGTCATACTTGGCGCGGATCACTTTGAGGCGGGCGAAGTTTTGGTCAGACATGAAACGGGCCGGACGATTGGCTAGATTTTCGTCGGCAAGTTGAATGCCCTTGCTATGCGGTTCAAAGTGGCTCATGGCATCACCTGCCCACTGGTGATGGACTTGATCTCCGGCTGGGTCGGCCCATTCCCCGTAGCAGGCGAAGTAGGTATTGCTCTCTAGCGAAAACGCCATGTCCCCACGTTCGCTTGGTGGATACCAGCTCATCCACAGTGCGTGCGACGGGGCCGGTGGCAGGGTATCGACGACACGGTGAATTGCTGGCAACACATCGTCGGCTGACGAGGTCAGCCAGGCATTGTCTGCACACCAGCGCGACCCGGCGGGGAACAGCGAAAGCCACCCAAGCTTGGCCATCAGAGTGGTGGGCATCGGCATCAAGGGCGGCGTCCGCGCGGCCAAGGAACGAATCGGGCTGTGGCGAATGAATGCGGTCGCCTCGCGTGCCTCCTGCCAACTGTCGGCGAGTACCGGGGCGAGGACCGCGATGCCGGGACTGAAGATTCCCGTCAGCCATGACCGACGCGTAATGATGAACTGGAACTCAACGCTGCGGGCAACCTCCGGCCCGACACGATCCGCTCATCTGACAACTTCATCCAAGTGTTTCATCGAGAAGACCTGAGACTGCATGGCGGTGACCTTGGGCCGGGCATGTAGTTTCAGGTGAAAGCGCACCACCACCCCAAAAAAGCCCGGCCCGGCGCCGCGCGCCGCCCAGTAGAGATCAGGGTTTTCGTCTGCATTGGCATGAACCAGGCTGCCATCGGCAAGCACCACATCGATGCCGACAACATTTTCGCAGCCCAAGCCAAATTTTCGGCTGCCGTAACCAAAGCCGCCCCCTTCGGGGCGTAGCTGACAGAATGGGAGCTATCGGACCTTGCCGACATGCCGAGAACCCAGCTTGAATCACCTATCCTCGACGACGATGCAGGTCACGCCGTCGATCTGCTTGGTCTCGTCGAGCACCTCGATGC
>JANNIY010000090.1:0-8465 GCA_031405455.1 Deltaproteobacteria bacterium
GCGACGTCGTAATAGATCGGTGACCTGGGAAGGTACAAGATTTCAAAAACTTAGGAGATTGTGAATTAGAATGAAAAATCAGAAAGGTTTCTCGCTTATCGAACTTTTAATCGTCGTTGTTATCATCGGCATCATCGCAGCTATCGCTATTCCTAACTTGCTTGCCGCACGTCGCGGCGCCGGGCGGCACGTCCGGCGAGCTTCAGGCGTATCGCAACGCGTACGCGGCGTGGCGCAGCGGGGACGCCCCGACCTGTATTGACCGGTTCCGCGAGTTCTTGCAAACTTACCCGGCTTCGGGCTACGCCGACGATGCCGCCTACTGGATGGCGGACTGTTACTTCAAGAGTGGGGATTACAAGACCGCGGTCCTCCGCTTCGACGACGTCGTGACGAAGTATCCGAGCGGCGAGAAGGCGGCGGATGCGCTGTACCGCCAGGGCGAGTCGTTGCTCAAGCTGGGTCCGGGGTACGGCAAGGCGGCGGGCAAGGCCTTCGAGCGGGTTCTCAAGGAATATCCGAACTCGGCGCGAGCACCTGAAGCGAAGAAGCAACTCGATCTACTCGGAACCGGCTGAATCTGCGAACGCAGCCCATTCATCGTGTGTAGGGGAAGACGTTGACCAAGCGCGAACTCCAGAAATTTCGAACCCTCCTGCTGGCCCAGCGCGATGAGCTGATCGGGCACGCCAAACGGGCGCTCTCGGGCGACGTGCATGTCGACCCGGACGATTTTCCGGACGAGATGGACACGGCCTCCTCCGAGGTGAACCTCCAGTTCACGGGGCGGCTGCGCGAGCGCGAGCAGGGCCTGCTGTCGAAGATCGACGCCGCGGTCGAGAAAATCGACGGCGGGAGCTACGGCGAGTGCGTGAACTGCGGCGAGGACATCGGCCTGGCGCGTCTGCGCGCGCGGCCGGTGGCCGAACTCTGCATCGAGTGCAAGGCCGAAGAAGAGAATCTCGAGCGGCGGACGGGCTGACGGCCCGGATCACTCTCGGCATCGAGAGTTCGTGTGACGAGATGGCGGCCGCCGTCGTCAGCGAAGGCCGCGTGCTCGCGAGCGTCGTGCACGGACAAAACGCCGTGCATCAACCCTACGGTGGCGTGGTACCCGAGCTCGCGTCGCGCGATCACGCGCGCAGCATCTGCGCGGTAGTCGCGAGCGCGCTCGCGCAAGCAGGCGTTCGCCCAGGCAATCTCTCCGGCATCGCGGTGACGGCGGGTCCGGGGCTCGTCGGCTCTCTGCTCGTCGGGGTCTCCTTCGCCAAGGCGCTCGCCTATCGCCTCGACGTGCCGCTCGTCGGCGTGCACCATCTCGCCGGCCACCTCGCCTCGGCCGAGCTTGCGCGGCCCGGTCTCGCGGGGCCCTATCTCGGCCTGGTGATCTCCGGCGGGCACACGGCGCTCTACCGCATTCCCGAAACGGGAGCGATCGCGTTGCTCGGAGAAACCCGCGACGATGCGGTCGGCGAGGCCTTCGACAAGGTCGCGAAGCTGCTCGGGCTCGCGTACCCGGGCGGCCCGGCGGTGGCGCGGGCCGCCGAGAGCGGCAACGCAGCGGCGTTCGAATTTCCGCGCCCGCTCGCGGGCCGACCGGGCCTCGACTTCTCGTTCAGCGGGCTCAAGACCGCGGTGGCGCTCGAGGTGGAGCGCCAGAGCGCCGGCGGGCCGCTCGCCACGCAGCAGGTCGCCGACCTCGCCGCGTCCTTCGAGCAGGCGGCAGTCGACGTGCTGCTCGCGCGCGCGCGACGTGCGCTGGCCGCCGAAACGGGAGCGCCGCGCCGACTCGCCGTCGTGGGCGGCGTGGCCGCGAATCGGCGCTTGCGCGCCGCCTTCGAAGCCGCCGCGCACAGCGACGGATTCGAGGTGATCTTTCCGCCGCTCGCGCTGTGCACCGACAACGCGGCGATGATCGCCGCCGCCGGCGCGAAGCTGCTCGAACGCGGCGAGCGCCACGGGCTCGCGCTCGATTGTTTCTCGCGCGTCCCGCTGGGTTCGGCGCCCTGGGCGCCGCCGGCCGCGGTGTGAACGCTTCGAACGTCCGCGCCATCCTCGCGCGTCACGGGCTGAGCGCGAATCGGGATCTCGGACAGAGCTTTCTCGTGGATGACGCGATGGCGGAAAAACTGGTGAGGCTCGCCGGCGTCGAGCCGGGCGAGACGGTGATCGAGATCGGCGCGGGCCTGGGGACGCTCACGCTGGCGCTCGCCGCGCGCGCCACGCGCGTGATTGCGATCGAGATCGACGCCGGTCTGGTGCGCGCGCTGCGCGCCGAGCGCGTGCTGCCCGACAACGTCGAACTGCTGCACGCCGATGCCCTGACGCTGGATCTCGCCGGGCTGGCTCGCGGCCGCGTGCGGGTCGTCGCGAACCTTCCGTACTCGGTTGCGTCGCCGCTGCTGCGGCGCCTGCTCGATCTGCGCGCGGAGCTTCTCGATTGGTCGGTGATGCTGCAGCGGGAGGTCGCGGAGCGGGTCGTGGCAGCGCCCGGCTCCCGAGCCTACGGTTCGCTCGCCGTGCTGCACGCGCTCACGGTCGATGCCGTTCGTTGCGCGGAGCTCGCTCCAGCGCTCTTCTATCCGCCGCCGCGCGTGCACTCGACGTTTCTGCGTGTGACACCGAAAAAAGTTGAATCGCTCGCTGTGGGGGAGCTCGCCGGCGTGGAGCGCATCGTGCGCGCCGCCTTCTCGAAACGGCGCAAGACGCTGGCGAATGCCCTCAAGGGCTCGGCGGTCGCGCCGCCGCCGGCGGCGCTGGCAGCGCTGTTCGAGCGCCTCGCGATCGACCCGCGCGCACGCGCCGAGAGTCTCGCCCCCGACCGCCTGGCCGAACTCGCGCGCGCACTCATGGCGGCTGGCGTCGGCGCAGCGGGAGCCGCGCCGTGGAGTTGAGCGAACTGCTCGAGCGTCTCACGGCGCTCGCGGGCGAGGTCGGCCTCCGGGTGCGCGAAGTGAAAACCGGCGGCGAGGAGGGCGACCCCCCGGTCGCGAGCGGCGAGTGTCGCGTACGCGGCGAATCCTGGGTGCTGCTCGCGGCCGCGGATAGCCTCGAGCAGCGCGTCGAAGTGCTGGCTCGCGCTCTGAAAAACCATGCGGGCGCTCGGCTCGAAGGGCGCTACCTGCCGCCTGCCGTGCGCGCGCGGATTTCGGGGGACCCCGGCCTGGGTTGACCCCGGCACGGTGGATCCTTATCTTCGAGAGGTTTCGAGGGGTCTCGCACGGTGCGAACTCCATCGGGATGAACAGCAGACCCGGACGCGCTGCGCGCCGGGACGACAAGGACGACGCCTCGCACCGCCCAGGTAATACGCTCGGATCCCCAGGTGGACCGAGACGGGGGCGATTCGGGTGGCTCGCGGTCGAAGCCGTGGGCACCTCCGCGCCTCCGGAGAATTCCGGCAGGCGCGTTTTTGTTTCGTCGCGCAGATTTCGCGACCGGGTCGGGGAGGCGCCCCGTGTCCACGGTCACCGCCGAGTCCATGCGTGAGCATCGTGTAACCGTTCCTTCGCTGCGCGCGCGCAAGCGCCGCGGCGAACGCATCGCCATGCTCACGGCCTACGATTTCGGATTCGCGAGCCTGTTCGACCAGGCCGGGATCGACGTCCTGTTGGTGGGCGACTCCCTCGGCAACGTCGTCCAGGGCCATTCGACGACGCTTCCCGTCACGCTCGACGAGATGATCTATCACACGCGGCTCGTCTCGCGCGGCGCGCGCCGCGCGCTCGTCGTCGCCGATCTCCCGTTCGGCTCCTACCAGATCACCTCGGAAGACGGCCTGCGCAGCGCGGTTCGCTGCATCAAGGAAGGCGGCGCACACGCCGTCAAGCTTGAAGGCGGAAGCAAGGTCGCCGAGACGATCGCGCGCATCGTGGCCGCCGAGATCCCGGTGATGGGGCACGTCGGCTTGACGCCGCAGGCCGTCCACCGCATGGGCGGCCATCGTGTGCAGGGCCGCAGCGAGAGCGGCCGTGCGAGCGTGCTCGCCGACGCGCGCGCGGTCGAGGAAGCGGGGGCCTTCGCGGTCGTGCTCGAAGGCATGCCGGCCGAGCTCGCCGCGGAGATCACCCGCAGCCTCGCGATCCCCACGATCGGCATTGGCGCCGGAGTCGATTGCGATGGGCAGGTGCTCGTCCTGCACGATCTCCTCGGTCTTTCGGAAGCGGCGCCTGGTTTCGCGAAGCAATACGCGAACCTCGGCGCGCTCACCCTTCAGGCAGCGCGGCAATTCGCGGACGAAGTCGCGAACGGGAAGTTTCCCGATGCCGAGCACTCCTACCGGTGAGGTGCGCGTGCGCGTCGTGACCCGCGTCGCCGAACTCCAGCAGCTCTCCGATGCGGAGCGCGCCGCGGGGCTGCGCGTGGCGCTCGTCCCGACGATGGGAGCGCTGCATGCGGGACATCTCGCGCTGGTCGAAGATGGCCGACAGCGGGCCGACCGCGTTTGGCTCTCGATCTTCGTGAACCCGACACAGTTCGATGATCCCCGGGATCACGCGGCCTATCCGCGCACGTTCGAGGCGGATCTCGCGCTCTGCCGCGAGGCGGGCGTGGATGTGGTGTTCGCGCCGAGCGCCAGCGAGCTGGCTCCGCCGGACGCGCAGACCTGGGTCGAGGTGTCGGAGCTCGCGAAGCCGCTGTGTGGCCGCTCGCGCCCGGGGCACTTTCGCGGTGTCGCGACGGTCGTGACCAGGCTGCTGCTGGCGGCGAAACCGCACTTTGCGATTTTCGGCGAGAAGGATTATCAGCAGCTCGCCGTGATCCGCCGGCTCGTTCGCGATCTGGGCTTCGACGTCGAGATTGTGGGAGCGCCGACCGTGCGCGAGGCCGATGGCCTCGCGATGTCGAGCCGCAACGCGCGGCTCGATTCCGACGCGCGGCGCCAGGCACGCGTGCTCGCCCAGGCGCTCGACGAGGCCGAGCGCGCGGTCGCCGCAGGCGAGCGCAGCGCGGCCCGCGTGCTCGCGCTCGTGACCACCGCGATCGGCAAGGCTCCGCGCGCCGAGATCGACTATGCCGAACTGCGCAATCCCGATTCTCTCGAGCCGGCGTTGGCCGTGCTCGAATCTCCCACGCTCCTCGCGCTCGCCGTGCGCTTCGCGCCGGTTTCCGATCGCGAGGGTGCGGGTGTGCGTTTGATCGACAACCGGGTGCTGCGACCCCAGCCCCCGCAGGAGGACCCCCAGTGCTCCGAACCATGCTGAAATCGAAGATCCACCGAGCGACCGTCACGGAGGCGAACGTCGAATACGAGGGCAGCGTCACGATCGATGCGGACCTGATGCGGGCGGCGAACATCTTCCCGTACGAGCAGGTCCAGATCTACGACTGCACGAACGCCAGCCGGCTCACGACCTACGCCATCGAGGGCGAGCCGGGGTCGGGCGAGATCTGCGTGAACGGCGCCGCCGCGCATCTCGTCAAGCCGCACGACCTCGTGATCATTTGCAGCTACGTGCAGATGGACGAGGCGGAGGCCAGGGGTTGGCAGGCGACCCGCGTCTTCGTGGACGGCCGCAATCGACTGCGCGACTGATTTCCGGCATGAAGGTCGAGGATCCCGAACGCAAGCTGATTGCGAGCAATCGCAAGGCGAGGTTCGAGTATGAGATCCTCGACACGCTCGAGGCCGGGATTGCGCTGCTCGGCCCCGAAGTGAAATCACTGCGCGCCGGCAACGCGAATCTGGGCGATGCCTACGCCATCGTCCGCCGCGGCGAGGTCTTTCTCGTGAACGCGCACATCGGTCCCTATGATCAGGCCGGGCGCGCGAATGTGGCGCCGCGCCGCGAGCGCAAGCTCCTGCTCCACCGAGCGGAGATTGCACGCTTCGCCGGACGTGCGGCGGAACGTGGTTTCACGCTCGTGCCGCTCGAACTCTACTTCAAGCAGGGGCGTGCCAAGGTCGAACTCGGACTCGCGCGCGGCAAGAAGGCTCACGACAAACGCGAGACGATTCGCGAGCGCGACAGCGAGCGCGAGATCCAGCGCGCCGTGCGCGGTCGCGGCCGGCCGCGCGCGTGACGTCGACGCGGGCGTCGCTCGCGGCGCTCGCGCTGACATATTGCGCCTGCGCGGCCTGGCGCGAGCCTGCTTTCGAAACCCCCTACCAGCCCGACCGCCGGGATGATGCCGCGTTTCGCGCGGCGCACCCCGAGGTGCTCGAGCCGAACTACCTGGCGTTCATGACGCATCGGACCGAGGGCAGCGACGGCCTCGGGGACGTCGTGTTCTTGTGTCGCTGGTCGGAAGCGGACATGCCGCTTCCGGTCTATGTCGCCCCGCCGAGGATTCCCGACGCGCTCCAGGACGAGTTCGAACCCGAGGATCCGGAGGTCTACGTGGAAGCGGTGGTTCGCGCGCTCGCCACCTGGGAACGCGAGCTCGAAGGCCTCGTGCGCTTCCGCCGGGTTTCGGACCGTCGCGACGCGAAACTCGAGCTGCATCTGCTCGGCGAGGAAGCTCCGGCCCCGCACCCGGATCTCCAGGTTCTCGGCAAGACTCCGATTGCGCGCGCCTGTCGCGTGCGCGGCGAAGCGCCGGCTGCGGGGCGCCTCGACGTCGCGTTCCAGGTGCCCGAGGTGGATCTCTTTCTCGCGGATTATTTCGGCCTGCTCGCGCCGGACCAGGTCGAATGGATTGCGCTGCACGAAATCGGGCATGCGCTGGGCATGCGTTCGCACAGTCCCATCCCCGCCGACGTGATGTACGAGGTCGTGCGGGATCGTGTGAGCGTGAGCGAACTCTCGATCGAAGACGTGAACTCCTTCGTCTCGCTCTACCGCCTGCCAAACGGCACGCACTACGCCCGAATCCCTCCCGGCGGCGCGCTGGAGCCGCCGCCGCCCGGGCCGCCGTCAGGGCCCCCCGAGCTGGCGATCGCGCCCTACGTCGACGCGCGCCTCGGATACGAGCTGCGCCCGCCGGCGGGCTGGATGCAGGTGCCGACCGCCCAGGGTGTGGTTGCCGTGGACGGCGTCACCTGGGACTACACCGCCTCGTTTCAGATCGTCGTGCATCGCTATCCGACCCTCGAGGCCTACATGGATCGCTACGGCGCCCATTATCTGAAGCGCGGCCGCCTGCTACAGCAACGTTTTCTCACGTTGAATGGCAGACGCGCCTTCGAGATCGAGACCGCAGACCCCGAGGCCCGCAGCGTCGAGCGCACGACCTTCATCGAGGCGGGCGATGGACGCATCTTTGCGGTGATCGCAGAATCGCCTGCGGACGTCGCCGATGCCTATCGGCCGTGGTTCGACGCCGCGCTCGACTCGCTCGAGATCCGCTAATCAGGGGGCGCTTGCAGGGGCTTGCGGGATTCCCGCGCCGCGAGCGCCAGCCGCGCCTTTGCGAGCGCGGTAGCCGCCTTCGCGTGGCCCGGGGCGAGTTGCAACGCCCTGCGATAGGCGTCGATCGCCTCGGAACGCCTGCCGGTGGCCTCGAGCGCCACGCCGAGTTGCAGCTGCCGATCCGCGGAAGCGGGCGCAGCGATGACGGCCTGTGTGCACGAGGCGACGGCTTCGGCCGCGCGCCCGACGTAGACGAGCACCTCACAGAGATTCGTGTTGGCAGCCGGATAACGCGGGTCGAGCGCGAGCGCCTTGCGCAGCTGCGCTTCGCCCGCCTTCAGATCGGAGCGCTCCAGATGGGCCAGCGCGAGGTCGAAATGCTCGATGGGCCAATGCGAAGCTGGCATGGCGCCCACCCGGTGATTCGAGAGGGCGAGCAGCAGCGCGATCGCCGCCGCGAGTCGCACGGCGTCGCCGCGGCGACGCTCGCGGACGAGATCCCGAAGCCGCAGCCCCGCATGCGCCGCGTAGATCGAGAGCAGTGGCAGCGAGGGGAGCCGATAGCGCGCGGTGACGAAGAAGGCGAGCAGGAAGAGGGCCTGCACGGCGAGGCACGCGAGCGGCACGAAATGTTCGCGCAGCGAGCGGCGCACCAGCCAGATCCCGGCGAGGCCGAATGGGAAGATCAGGCCGCTCGGGAATGCGAGAGCGTGTTTCCAGAGCAGCGCGCGGAGCACGAGCGAGTACTCGCGGTCGGGATAGATGCTCGTGTTGCGCGGAATCTCGGCTCCGTTCACGAGCTCGAACGCCTTCGCGAGCATCAGGGCCAGCCAATCGCGCGGCTGCGCAGCGATCTCGCGCAGCGTCGCGCGCACGATGAAAGCGTTCGCCTCCGCGGCCGACTGGATTCCGCTGGCATAGGGCTCGGCGATCAGGCGCTCCCACACCGCAAAATGGTCCGGATGCGTGACGTGATTCAGTTCGCGCAGCACCGGGGCGTTGCCCAGGCGCAAGTTCACGGCCGAGGATTCAGCGAGCGCGACGAAACGTCCGGTCGCCAGCCGTTTCAGCGTTTCGGAGACGCTCGCGCGGCCCGCGAGCGGGATGTCCCAGGCGGCGTTGCGCCACACGACGGGAGCAATGACGAGCGCCGCGGGCACGAGCAGCGCGAGC
>JANNIY010000091.1:0-6187 GCA_031405455.1 Deltaproteobacteria bacterium
GCTCAAGCGCTCGCGCGGACGATCGTCGTCTTCTCGGCTCACGGTTTCGCCTCGACGCCGCGCTGTTCGGTTGCGCGGAGGTTCTCGCGGGCCGCGGCGTTCTCGCAATCGAGATCGACGGCGCGCCGGAAAGCGCGCTCGGCATCCGCCGTACGACCTAATTTTGCGTAGGCGAGGCCGAGGTGGTTCTGCACCTCCGACGCCTGCGGCACCTGCTCGGCGGCGCGTTCGAGATCGGAGACGGCGCGCACGGGCTCGCCGCGGTCTAGCGCCTGCGTGCCGCTGCGGTACAGGCGCGCCCCCTCGAACGAAGCACAGCCCGCACCCGCGACGAACAGGCCGAGGGCCAACACCGAAACCCGCCGCAACATGGCCGACATCGGCTGCATTTCAGCGCCCCAGCTCCACGCGCGCAAGGATCGGCAGATGATCCGACGCACGACGGGCGGCGCGGCTGCTGTGGGCGTAGAGCTCGACGACGTTCGCACCGCGTGCGTAGATGCGATCGAGCGCGAGCACGGGGCTCGCGGCCGGAAACGAAGCCGGCCAGTCGAGATTGTTGTGCTGGCGCAACTCGCCATCGAGGGCGCGCGTCGCCTTGCAATCTCGCCAGGCGTTCATGTCGCCGAGCAGCAACGTCGGGTTCGTGCGCAGATTCGGGTGATCGAGCAGCGAGCGCACCTGGCGGTGCCGCGTGCGATCGCCGAGCGCCAGATGCGTCGCCACCACGTCCAGCAGACCGCCATCGAATGCGAACTGCGCCGCCACCGCGACGCGCCGCTCGAGGCGCGAAAACGAGAGGTCGAGCATCGAGACGCCGCCGATCGGCCAGCGCGAGAGAATGGCGTTGCCGAGCTCGCCGTCGCGGTGGACGCGCGTCGCGGCGAAGGCCAGGTGCAGCCCGAGGCCCTCGGCGAGCTTTTCCAACACGTCTTCGCCCGAGAGCGGGCGCACGACCTCCTGAAGCGCGATCACGTCGGCATTCAGCTCGGAGATCACGAAGCCGGCGCGCGCCGGATCGGGCTTGCCGCGCCCGTTCAGGCCCTTCCAGCGGTGCACGTTGTAGGTGGCGACCGTGAGCTCGCGGCCCAGCGGAGCCGCCCGCACCGCAACGCTCGGGGCGCGCAGCAGGCACAGGTGCGGCTCGGAAAAATGATGGACCGCGGGCGCGCGGCCGGCAGCAAATCGCTCGACACGCATCCTGGCTCTCTTTGCGGTCCGCCGCAGGGCGTTCATGACTGTTCCTGGATCCGCGCGCGGCGCGGAATCGCCAGCATAGCCCTCTCGGCTTTGGCGACGGACCGCGGCCCCGCGAGCGCACCTTTCTGTGGCCTCCAAGCGAGCGGCAACTTCCCTCCCAACCACAGGTTTTCAATTACTTTTGATACCCAGCACGCAAGCCCGAAGCGGGGCCGGCCGATATCCTCGAAACCCATGTCGCCGCGCCGCCCGAACCCGCTCACGAGTCTGCTCGCCACGCCCTCTGTGCGCAGCGCGGCGCGGGCATTGCTGGCCGCCGTGGCCGAGCAAACCAGCACGCTGGCGCTCAGCCCGAAGGCCTATGCCCGCGCGCTGCGCGAGCTCGAGCGGCGGCGCGGCCGTCCGTTGATCTTTCCCGCCCTGCTCGGCGGCCATGGCCGCGGCGCCCGGGTGCGCTTCGCCGACGGTTCCCAGAAGCTCGATTTCGTCGGCGGGATCGGCGTCTATGCCTTCGGCCACGCCGATCCGGATCTGCTCGAGACCGCGGTCGTCGCGGCGGCCGCGGACACCGTCTTCCAGGGCCATCTCTATCCGGGTCCCGAGTACCTGCGCGTCTCGCGCGCGCTTCAGCGCCACGCCGGCAAGCGGCTCAAGCACGTCTGGCTCTCGGTCTCGGGGGCGATCGCCAACGAGAACGCGCTCAAGATCGTACTCCAGAAACACTCGCCGGCGGATCAGATCGTCGTCTTCGCGCGCAGCTTCGCGGGCCGCACGCTCGCGCTCGCCGAGCTGACGGACAAGCCCGCCTATCGCGAGGGCCTGCCGCTGCGCGGAAACGTGCTGCACGTTCCGTTCCACGACCCGAGCGATCCGGACTCGACACGCAAGAGCGTCGTAGCGCTCGAGGCGCATCTCGCCCGCTTTCCAGGCCGCATCGCCGCGATGCTCTTCGAGCTCGTGCAGGGCGAAGGCGGCTTTCACACCGCGCCCAGAGAATTCTTCGTGGCGCTGATGGAGCGCTGCCGCGCGGCGGGCGTGGCGGTCTGGGTCGACGAGGTGCAGACCTTCGCGCGCACGGGCGAGCTCTTTGCGTTCCGGACTTTCGACCTCGAAGAATGGGTCGACGTCGTCACCGCGGGCAAGGCCCTGCAAGGCAGCGCCGTGCTCTTCACACACGCCTACAACCCGCGCCCAGGTCTGGTCGCTGGAACCTACGCGGGCGCCACCGTCGGGATGGCGGTGGGCGCGCGCATCATCGAACGCCTCGAATCCGAGGGCTACCTCGGCCCCGACGGGCGCATCGCGCTGCTCGCCGGGCGCGTCGAGCGCCGCTACGAAGCCCTGCGCAAGCGTCTGCCGCGCGCGGTTTCCGGGCGCTCTGGCATCGGCGCCATGCAGGCGTTCGTGCCCTTCGACGGCGCGCCGGCCGTCGTATCGGACGTGCTCGCGGCCGCGTTCGAGGAAGGCCTGCTCGTCTGGAGCGCGGGGGCGAAGCCCGGAAAGATCCGGATGCTGCTGCCGGTGAACGTGACGGACGAAGAGATCGAAGCGGGCTTCAGCATCCTCGAGAAGGCGCTCGCGCGGGTCGGCGAGCAGCGGGGGCTCGCGTGCTGATCCTGCGGCCGGTCGCCGAGAATGATCTCGATGCGATCGTCGCGCTCGCGGGGCAGCTCGATTCCATGAATCTCCCGAGCGATCGCGAGTTCCTGGCGCAACGCGTGCAGGCCTCCCTCGGCTCCTTTGCGGGGCTGGCCAGCGACTGGCGCAGCGGGGTGTACGTCTTCGTGCTCGAGGACACCGCCTCCGCGCGCGCGGTCGGCACCTCGATGATCCTCGCCAAACAGGGCCGCCCCGGCATGCCGTACTTCTGGTGCGCCGTCACGAGCGAGGAGCGCCGCAGCGACGAGCTCGGCAAGCGCTTCGTACACACGAAGCTGCAACTGCACTCGACGGAGGACGGGCCGACCGAAGTGGGCGGTCTGATCCTCGACCCGGCCTACCGGCGGCATCCGGAACGCTGCGGCAAGGCGCTTTCGATCGTGCGCTTCGCCTACATCTCGCTCCACCCGGATCGTTTCGAGCGCGAGGTGATCGCGGAAATGCTCTCGCCCTTCGAAGCGCCGGGCAAGAACCTGCTCTGGGATGCGTTCGGTGCGCGCTTCACGGGGCTCGCCTACCGCGAGGCCGATCATTTGTCCTCGCGCACCAAGCAGTTCATCGCGGATCTGTTCCCGCGCGATCCCGTCTACGCAACGCTGTTTCCGGAGCCGGTGCAGGCCGTGATCGGGAAGCCGGGCGAGACGGCGAAGGCCGCCGTCCGGATCCTCGAGAAGATCGGCTTCCGCTACCTGCACCAGGTCGACCCCTTCGATGGCGGGCCCTACTACGGGGCGGCGCGCGAGGCGATTTCTTCGGTGCGCGAGCGCCGCGCGCTCGTGTTGCCGGGCCTGATCGGCGAGCCCGTCGCGCCGATCAACGGCCCGCCCGCGCTGCTCGCGGCCGAAGGCGCCGCGGGTTTCCGCGCCACCGTCGTTTCGCTCGATGCAACGGGGGCCCCCTTCGTCTCGAAAGAGTGTCGCGAGGCGCTCGGCGTGCGCAGCGGCGACCGCGTCCACGTGACGCCGCTGCCGTGAAGGCCCCGGCGTGAGCGAGCGGCTGATCAGCATCTCACCCGCCGATCCCGGCGACGAGATTGGAAGCTTCGAGATTGCGGGCAAACCCGAAATCGACGCGGCCGTCGCGCATGCGCGGCGCGCCTTCCCCGCCTGGCGCGACGCGGGCTTCGATGCGCGCGCGCGAATCCTGCGCCGCTTCGCCGAACTCGCCCGCGAGGGCGCCGAAGAGCTCGCGCGTTTGATCGCGCGCGAGGTGGGGAAGGCGCTCTGGGACGCGCGGGGCGAGGCCGCCCTCGTGGCGAGCAAGATCGAGCTCACGCTCGAACACGGCATGCGCTTTGTCGCTCCGATCGATGCCGGCACGGGAGCGCGAGCCGAGTATTTTCCGCGCGGGGTGCTCGCCGTACTCGGCCCGTTCAACTTTCCCGCCCATCTTCCGAACGGCCACATCGCGCCCGCGCTTGCCACGGGCAACTGCGTCATCTTCAAGCCGAGCGATCTCGCGTCGGCGACCGCCGATTGGATGACGAGAACCTGGCGTCGGGCAGGCCTGCCCGAGGGAGTGCTCGAGACCGTGCACGGGCGCGCGCCCACCGGCAGTGCGCTCGCGGCGCATCCAGATGTCGATGGCGTGCTCTTCACGGGTTCATGGAGCGTCGGGCGTGCGCTCGCACAGGCGCTTCTCGACCAGCCCGGAAAGCTGCTGGCGCTCGAAATGGGCGGGAAGAACGCGATCGTCGTGCTCGACGATGCCGATCTCGAACTCGCGGTCGCCGAGAGCGCACTCTCGATCTGCGCGAGCACGGGACAACGCTGCTCGAGCGCGAGCCGGCTCTTCGTCGCACGCGGCGTGCTCGAGGCCTTTACCGAGAAGCTCGTTCATGTGTTGCGCGGCGTGAAGATCGGGCCGCCGCTTGCGGAGGGCGTGTTCATGGGCCCGCTCGTCTCGCACGCGGCGCACGCAAAGCTGCTGCACTACCGGGCGCTCGCGCGCGAAGCGGGCGGCGAGCGGTTGCTCGACGTCGATCCCGGGCGTCCCGCGCCCTTCGCCGGGGCCGGACTCGTGCGCTTCGCCTCGTTGCGCCAGGACCACGCCTACCAACGCGACGAGATCTTCGGCCCCGAGGCGGCGCTCTACCCGATCGACGATCTCGACGCCGCGATCGAAGCGGTGAACGACTCGGACTTCGGACTCGCCGCGGGGATCTTCACGCGGGATCGCGCCCGCTTCGAGCACTGCATCGCGCGCGTGCGCACGGGCGTGCTCAATTGGAACCGCGGCACGATCGGCGCGAGCGGAAGGCTTCCCTTCGGAGGCGGAAGGCGCAGCGGCAACGATCGCCCGGCGGGCATCCTGGCGACGCTCTACTGCACGACGCCGCAAGCGAGGATCGAATACACGGGCGGCTTCGATCCCGCGACGCTTCCGCCCGGCATGCCGCGCCCGTGACGCCGCCCGCAGAGCGCATGGTGCTGATGGGCGATCCGTCGCACTTCAGCGTCAAGGGCGGCGCGAACCCGCACACGCGCACGCGCTGGGGCACCAAGCGCAGCGTCGATCGCGCGCTCGCGATCTCGCAGTGGCGGCGCCTGCACGATCTGCTGCGCGAGCTGGGGGTGCGCGTGCTCGTCGTGCCGCCGGATCCGCAGCAGCCGGGACTCGTGTATCCCGCGAACGCGGGAATCATGCTCGACGTCGATGCTGAGCTGCCGCTCGCCGAGCGCCGCTTCGTGCTGGCAAATCTTCTGCCCACCCGCGCCGGCGAACGCGAGCACTACCGTCGCGTGCTCACCGCCGCGGGCATCCGAACGCAGACCTTCGACGAGATCTACCGCATGGAAGGCGAAGCCGATTTCTTCCCCGCCGGCGACGTACACCTGCTCACGCACGGCTCGCTCGAAAGGCAGCGCTTCGTCCCCGCCCTCGCCTTTCCGCCGTGGCGGCGCGTCTACGGCTTCCGCACCGATCTGCGCGCCGAGCCCCTGCTCGCCGCACTCGTCGCACCCCGGCGCGTCGTCCCGCTCGAGCTGACGCTCGAAGCCCACTACCACGGCGACACCGTCCTGTGCGCGTTCGGCTCCGGCCGCCGCCTGCTGCTCGCCTACCGCGCCGGCTTGTCGGTTGCGGCCTGGGATCGCCTGCTCGGAATCTTCGGCAACGCCGTGCTCGAGCTTTCCGACGCCGATGCCGCCCGCTACGCCGCCAACTCCTACAGCCTCGTGCGCGAGCGCGACGCGTTCCTCGTGATGCCCGCCGGCGTCTCCGAGCGCCTGCTCGCGCAGGTGCGAGAACGCGGCGTGACACCGCTGACGGTCGACGTCTCGGAGTTCCTCAAGAAGGGCGGCGGCTCGGTGAAGTGCATGATCGGAGA
>JANNIY010000092.1:0-30768 GCA_031405455.1 Deltaproteobacteria bacterium
AATCGGAGCGGGCACGCGAAGCCTACTCCGAGTGCATCGCGCGCCGCGGCTAGCAGCCGGGTCCCAGAGCGCAGCGCAGCGTCGAGACGGGCGCGGATGGGCGCGCCGTCTTGCTGGCCACTCTTGGCACATGCCTTGCTCTTGTCCAGCCAGCGGGCGAACCATCAGACACCGTAGGGAGGAAGCGCATGCCGCTCATCAATGTCGTCGTCGCACTCATCGTCGTCGGTGTGCTGTTGTGGCTCGTGAACAACTACATCCCGATGGACGCCAAGATCAAGAAGATCCTGAACATCGTGGTCGTGATCGCCGTGGTGCTCTGGCTCCTCACCGTGTTCGGCGTGGTGGGGCCGCTGTCTTCGTACCGAATCGGAACCTGAACCCCATCCGCAACTGGAGGCAAGAACGATGACGCGTTCCATCATGTTTTCGGTGCTCGTCGGCCTGGCGGTCGCATGCACCGGGCCCCGCGGCCACACGGGACCTCAGGGCCCCACGGGCATGACCGGCGCCCAGGGCCCCGCCGGAATGACGGGCTCACAGGGCCAACGCGGCATCACGGGCTCGCAGGGCCCGAGCAGCGTGGCGGAAGCACCGGCCCAGTCGGGCTCGTCGGCGGGCTGGGCCTCTCTCCGGGACATCCTCTTCGATTTCGACAAGGCGGACGTTCGGCCTTCCGAAATGAGCAAGATCGCCGAGATCGCGGCCTACGTGAACCAGAACCCCGGCATTCGCGTCGGGATCGATGGCTCTACGGACCTACTGCGTGGCGCCAATCAGTACAATGTCGCGCTGAGCCAGCGACGAATCGCCAACGTGCGGGACGCGCTGGTGCGAGCGGGAGTCTCGGCCAGCCGGATCGAGACCGGCGGCTTCGCGGTGGAACGAGTCAAGTGCAGTGAAGCGACCGAGCGTTGCGCGCAGCGCGACGGCCGCGTCGAAGTGCTGGCCCATTCCACCGATAGCTAGTCCGTCGGATCGACGGCGAGGCGCGTCATCATCCGGAGGCTCGCGCGGGGTGGTGCAGGAGATCCTGCACGTCTTGCAGAAGCCGCGTCAGGTCCTTCCAGAGCGCGCGCACGAAAGCCAGGCGCTCCGGGTCGGTCTCGCTTCGGGCGAGCGTGTCGGCGAGATGCGACGCGTAGGTCAGCGCCTCGTTCTGGATCCACAGGAATTGAAGCTCGAACTCCCTTCCGCTCGCCGCGAGCAGCTGTTCGCGTCGCGTGGCGGCGATCGCCAGCCGTGTCCGCACCTCGTCCGCGGGAAGCCCGGTGTCCGTCAGATCGAGGCGCGGATTCTGCTCGGCGAGATCCTCGAGCCGATTGGACGCAGTGTCGCAGGTGTCGTCGATCGCATCGATGACGGTCTCGAGCGCATCGCGCTCCTGCTTGATCATCAGCAGCTTCGAGACCTGCCGTTCCTGTCCGAGGATCTCGTAGAGGAGCGCGTAGCCGTGCCCGGAAGCGGCCGGCGCCTTGCGCGCTGGACTCGGCGTCCCTGCGCCGGCGCAGCCGAGCGAGAGGATGACGAGGATCGAAGCGAGGGGCATGCGTGTCATGACGGGCGAGCGTAGCCGTTGCGGCCGAGCGATCGCAGTCTTCAACTCGTGTGCGGGGGTCTACTCAAATACCGGATCGCGGGACGACGGGGGGCGGTGGCTGACACTTCGGTATCCTCAAACAACTTGAGCCCTTCGCCCGACTCCAATGAGCCCGCTCACGCCCACGAGCACGACCGTTCGCGCGAGGTCGTTCAGCCGGACGCTGCGAAACGCAATGCGTCGTCGCGCCAACGGCTGCTCGAAAGGGAGACGGTGAGCGGCGACGAACTGCAGAGGCTGAGCGTGAAAAAGCTGGCTCCCCTCGCACCCGCGGCGACATGAGCGAGGCTCCGACCCGGGGGCGATTCGGGAAGCGGTCTTGCTGGTTCCGCTGGGGGCTCGCCGCGTGCGCGGTGCTCGCCGCGTTCTCCGCTGCCACCTGGCTCGCAACACCGTGGTACGTCCGGACGCGGCTTCTGCCAAGGCTGTGGGCGCAGTACGGGCTGACGCTGACGGCCGAGCAGCAGGACGTGTCCATCGCCGATGGCACGACCGCGCTCTACGGCGTGCGGCTCTTCGATGGCGACGAAGAGGTCCTGTCTGCGAAGCGCGTGGAGATGCGCCTCTCGCTTCGCGGGCTCTACGAGGGGCGCACCGTTTTCGAGCGTGTCGTCCTCGATGCACCCGTGCTGCACGCGCACCTCGGAGTCGAAGGCACGACGAACGTCGGGAAGATCCTCGGGCGGCGGACGCACGATCCGGCGGCGGCGCGGCCGGCGCCCCTGTGGAAACAGGCCCTGGTCCGCGGGGGCACAGTCGAGTGGGACGACCGCGCCCACGGGGTGAAACTCCGCATCGTCGACATCGATGCCGCCGTCCTCGACATGGAGACGGGCAGCGGAGAGCGGCAGGATCGGTTCGGGCAGATCAGCGTCGACGCGAACCTCCAGCAAGCGAGCCACGAGACAGCGCTGCTGTCGATCGTGCATTGGACGACCGACTCGGGTGGCACGGGGCGCAGCTTCGTCGCCCACGCTGCGCTCACCGGGATCGACCTCGACTCCTTCCCCGGCTACGTCGACGGGACGCAGCGAGCCAGCCTTGGCGTAGACCACCTCGACCTGGTCGTCTCGATGGACGTTCGCGAGGGGATCATCCGCCGGGGCGCCGCGGTCGCGACCTCGCCCGAACGCACGCGGGCGCTCACCTTGCTCTTCAGCGGGCCACTCGGCGACCCCGTCTTCGACCGCTCGAGCAAGCTTCTCGAGCTCTGGGAGCTCCCTTTCTCGCGGCTCGGCCGTGTCGGCGATGTCGTGTGGGACACGGGCGGCGCAGTCGTTGGAGGCGCCATCGGCGCCGTCGATGGAATCGTTCACGGCGATCTGCTCGGCGCGGGGGAATCAGCGGCCGGCGGCGTTGGCGGTGGCATCCTGGCGCTCGGCAGCGCCACGCTCGATGCCCTGTCGTCGCTCGGCCGCGCGCTCGGAATCGTCGCGGAAGAGGAAGCACGCGACACCAGGCGGCTTCACAACCGCCAGCGCGCGCTGTTGCTGAACACGCGACGCGATGCCGCCCGAGCCTGGTCCCGTGCGCACCCCGAGGCGCGTGAGGAGGGTGCCAGATCCGACGGGGCGTCGACGACCGGGGGGAAGCCGTGAACCCTCGGGGCGGGCATCAGCCGATCCTCGCAACGCGCGAAAGAGCAGAAACGCCTCGGGGCCAGCTCGAATGGACGGACGATTGCAGATTCTGCACGGCCGCTTCGACCGGAAGTCACCGGGCTCGCGTCGTACGCTCCTGGACTCGCCAAACGCCTGGCACGGCGTTTGCTCTGGATATCCTCGAATCCAACCGCATTCGAGGAAACCAAACATGCAACGAAGATCACGACCCATCGCTAGAGCTGTATTCGCAGCGGCCTTCGCGCTTTCACTGGCGGGTGCAGCGGGCGCTGCACAGCCCCCCGACGCGTGGGTGACCACCAAGGTCAAAATGTCGCTTCTCACGACGGAGGGCGTCTCGGCGGCCAAAGTCAGTGTCGATACGGTCGATGGCCGCGTGACACTCTACGGTATCGTCCCGACGGAGTCCGAGAAGACCCGGGCCGGGGAGGTCGCGAAGAAGATCGAAGGCGCCACCCAGGTACGGAACCTGTTGCAGGTCGTCGCGCCCAGTCACGAAGCGAAGATCAACGCGACCGACGAACAGGTCGAGAAGAGCGTGAAGGCGAGCCTGAAGGCAGATCCGGCCCTCGCGAATTCGTCGATCACCGTGAAATCCGTGGACGCGGGTGTCGTCCTGCTCTCGGGCAAGGCACAGACGCTGAGCGACGCGTATCGCGCCGTCGAAGTGACCGCTGCCGTGCGAGGCGTACGCCGCGTTGCGAGCGAGATCCAGAGCCCCGATGCACTGGCCGACGCCGAACTGTGGCGTGACGGCGCCTACGACAAGAAGGTGTACGAGACGTCCACGGCTCGGGACACCTGGATCACGACCGCCTCGAAGATGCGCCTGATTGGGAACACGAACACGCCGGGCTTCGACATCAACGTCGACACCAACAACGGCGTAGTGACGCTGTTTGGCGTGGTCAGGTCCCAGACGCAGAAGCAGGCGGCGGAGGCCGAAGTTCGCAAGGTCGGCGGCGTGAAAAATGTCGTGAACGACCTGCAGATCGTCGCGGATTCGAAGCAGGAGCAGGTCGCGCAAAAGGACGACGAGATCAGCAAGGCGATCCAGACCCGTTTCGACGCGAACGGCAGTCTCGCCGACTCGAGCGTCGACATCGCCGTGAGCAACGGCGTGGCGCGTCTCACGGGCACGGTGAGCTCCCGGCATGATCAGGTGACGGCCCTCACCGTCACCCGGTCGACGTCGGGTGTCGTGCGCGTGATCGACGAGTTGAAGCTGACGACTCCGGCGGTGGGCGCTCGGTAAGCACCCTCCCCAACGGCGACCGAGCCACGGCCCGGGAAGCTCACGCTTCCCGGGCCGTTTCGTTGCGCGAGCGATCCTGGCTAGCGGTTCGTCGCCTGGCGCGCCTTGCCCTTGGCCTTGCGCAGCTCGCCCCGCGCGTGCGTGCCGCGGGAATCGACGAGGTCTCCGACGGCGCTCTGCACGCTTCCCGCCGCCTCCTCGATCGCGCCCTTGACCCGCTCCCTGCCCTTGGCGGTTTCCTTCTGAGCGCGGCCCGTCAGCTCCTTGGCTCGGCCCTCGGCCGCGAGGCGTTCGTTGCCGAGCAGCTTGCCGATGTTCTTCTTGACCTTGCCTTGCAGCTCCTTCGCGGAACCGGCTGCACGCTTGCCTGCGTTGCTCATGGATGGATTCCTTTCGTGAATCGATGAGTGCAGTACGAGAGGAGCAATCCACATGCCAACGCGAACTGCCAGATCCCGATCGCCGTGACGAATCCGGGCCAGCCCTTTGAACAATCAGCGCAACCACCTCGCAGGCAGGACAGCGATCACGCCGCGCGGAGCTTTGTGATGCCACTGCCGCGCGTGTCAGCGCCGGCACGCGGCTTGCACTGGGTATCACCAAGGAGAACACCATGTACTACGGAATTGGCGGCACGGTCTTGATCGTCCTTCTCGTTCTCTTCTTTCTGGGGCGGCTCTAACGCTCCGCTTCGCCCGATGACCCTCTCCACATTCGCATTGGAGCAAGCCATGAAATCAGCGACTCTCGTCGGCCTCTTGTTGATCGTTCTCGGCATCGGAGCTCTCGTGTACCAGGGGATCTCGTACAAGACCCAGGAGAAGATCCTCGACATCGGCTCCCTCGAGGCCACGGCGGAGACCACGAAGACGATTCCCATTTCGCCCATCGTCGGCGTGATCGCGGTGGTCAGCGGCGTCGCGGTCGTGATCGCGACCACGCGCAACGGCGCCACGGCTTCTTGAGACCCGCAACGTGCTGCCAGAGCGTCCGCGCCCGCGGTCGAGCGCATCGCGAGCCGGCACGAAAAGCACGCGAGGCCCGACTACGGCGATGCTCGGCTCGCCCTCCTCAGGCAGAGCGTCGAACGCCAAGCTTCACGGCAAACTAGCAGGGCAGGACGCAAAGGCGTATGCTGTCGCGTTCTGCTCGGCGGTCCCTGAGTTTCATCCCCCTTGGCTCGCGAGGGCAGATGGTTCCCGTGACAGCGTTCCCGATCGTAGGCATTGGCGCCTCCGCAGGTGGTCTCGAGGCGGTTTCCGAGCTACTCGCCAGCCTGCCCTCCACGAACGGCATGGCGTTCATCGTGGTCCAGCATCTCGATCCAGATCACGAGAGCCTGCTGGGCGAGATCCTGTCGAAGCGAACCCGCATTGCTCTCACGCAGGCACGCGATGGCCTGCGGGTCGAACCCGACCACATCTACGTGATTCCGCCGGCCGCCACGCTCACGCTGGACGGTGACCGTCTGCGCTTGACACCACGTGCTGTCGGAGCGGGGCGGTTCATGCCGATCGACGCATTGTTCCGGTCGCTCGCCAATGCGCTCGGCGAGAGTGCCATCGGCGTGGTCCTCTCCGGCGCCGACTCGGATGGCGCCCTCGGGCTTCAGGTCATCAAGCGCTCCGGCGGCATCACGTTCGCGCAGGATCCCGCCGCTGCGCGGTTCCCGATGATGCCTCGCAGCGCCATCGAGACCGGCTGCGTCGATTTCGTGCTGCGGCCGGATCAGATCGCTCGCGAGCTGGCGCGCCTGGCGCAACACCCGAACCTGCGCTCGATCGCGCTGCCCGAACCCGCGATGGGGAAGCGGGCCGAAGCGCTGGAAGCCGGCGACGAAGAGAGCCTGAGACGGATCCTGCGCTGGCTGCGCACGGCGCATGGCGTGGACTTCGCGCATTACAAGCGCAGCACGCTGCTCCGCCGACTCGCGCGCCGGATGGCGTTCAAGAGGATCGACGAGCTCGCGGACTACGCCGTGCTCGTGGAGGGCGACCCCGCCGAAGCGGCGACGCTCCATCGAGATTTCTTGATTCGAGTGACCGGATTCTTCCGCGATCCGGAGGTCTTCGATGCGCTCGCGAAACGCATCGTTCCGAGCCTCTGCGAAGGCCGCAAGGCGAAGGAGCCCATCCGGATCTGGGTCCCCGGATGCGCCAGCGGCGAGGAGGTCTACTCGATCGCGATCGCGCTCGCGGAATACCTCAGCGCGAGAGATTCGGCCGTGGACATCCAGATCTTTGGCACAGACGTGAGCGAGACGGCCATCGAGAAGGCGCGTGCGGGGATCTACCTCGCCAGCATCGCACAGGATGTCTCGGACGAGCGGCTCGAGCGCTACTTCGTCAAGCGGGACGGCGAATACCAGATCATCAAGAGCCTCCGCGATCTCTGCGTCTTCGCGCGTCATGACGTGACCCGAGACCCGCCCTTTTCCCGCCTCGACCTGGTGAGTTGCCGCAACCTCCTGATCTATCTCGATGCGGCCGCGCAACGGCGCGTGATTCAGATCTTCCACTTTGCCCTGCGACCTCACGGGTACTTGATGCTCGGGCACTCGGAGAGCATCGGGCAAGCTTCCGAGCTCTTCGAGCTGTCCGACCAATCGCATCGGCTCTACACGCGCAGGGCCTCGCTTCCGGGTCAGGGTGCCGGCGTCCTCAAGCGCGGCACGTCCGGCGTCGCGAGGCCGACCGGGGGCAACGAGGCGCAGACGGCATTCCTCCAGGAGGCGGGCTCCCCAGAGCGCGAGGCCGAGCGCCTGTTGCTCGCGCGCTACGCGCCGGCGAGTCTGCTGATCGACGACGCCCTCAACATCCTTCAGTTCCGCGGTGAAACCGGGCCCTACCTCGAGCACGCAAGTGGCCCGCCGAGCTTGAATCTGAGTCGCGTCGCCCGGCCGGAGCTACTGGTCGAGCTCGACCCTGCGATTCGCGAAGCGCGCGAGAGAGGCGTCGAAGCGCGGCGCGAGGGACTTTGCGTCGGCGACCTGCGGGACGTCAGCATCGAGGTGATCCCCCTCCAGAGAATGAGCGCCGAGCGTTGCTACCTGATCCTGTTCCAAGACGGCTCGCGCACGGCGAGAGGCCGTCGCGCGCATCCGGAAGACGCGAGCGCACTGCCGGAGTCGGAGAAGGATCGTCGCCTCGCTCGCTCCGAGCGCGAGGCCGCCTCCATCCGCGACTATCTGCAAGCGATCATCGAGGAGCACGAAGCCGTAAAGGAGGAGCTCAAATCCGCGCACGAGGAGGTGCTCTCGGCCAACGAGGAGTTACAGAGCACGAACGAGGAGCTGGAGACGGCAAAGGAAGAGCTGCAGTCGGCGAACGAGGAGCTCAGCACGACGAACGCGGAGCTGCGCGACCGCAACCGACAGCTTGGCGTGGCGAATGTCGAGATCGAGAAGGCGCGCGACACCTCCGAGCGCGCGCGTGAGTACGCCGATCAGATCATCGAGACCGTGCGCGATCCGATGCTGGTACTCGACGCCGGCCTCACGATCGTGCGCGCGAACCAATCCTACTACGCGACCCTGAGGGTCCGACCCGACGAAATCGAGGGCCAGCGATTCTACGACGTGGCCAACGGTCGATGGGATCGTGCAAATTTGCGCGAGGGGCTCGACGGCGTGCTGAAACGACATGAGGACGTGGTCAATCTCGAGACCACGTACGATGTTCCGGGAATCGGCCTGCGCATGATGTCCCTGACCGCGCGCAGGATTTCGGGAGACGCGGATCGCGACGAGCTGATCCTGCTCGCGATCGAAGACGTGACGGAGCGACGCGGGCTCATGAACGGTCTGCGCGAGGCCGGACGGCTCAAGGACGAGTTCGTGGCCATGCTCGCCCATGAGCTGAGAAACCCGCTGGCGCCGATCATGCACGCCGTCCATCTGTTGCAGACCACCGACGAGGCCGTGCCCGCGCCGAAGCTGATCGAGATGATCGAGCGCCAGACACAGAAACTCGCGAAACTCGTCGACGAGCTGCTCGACATGGCGCGCATCAGTCGCGGCACCATCGAACTGCAACGTGAGCCCACGGAACTGCTGGCCATCGCGCGCGCAGCCGCGGAGGCGGCCCGGCCGCGAGCCGAGTTGCGACAGCACTCGCTGACGCTCGCGTTGCCCTCCACCCCCATGCACATCGACGGCGATCCGGTCCGCTTGGAGCAGGTCATCTCCAACCTGCTCGAGAATGCCGTCAAGTACAGCCCCCCCGGCGGCCGGATCGAGCTGACGCTGACACGAGACCAGGATGAGGCCGTCTTGAGCGTGCGTGACACCGGGATCGGGCTTGCCCCGGAGATGGTCGAGAACATCTTCGATCTCTTCACGCAGGTGGATAGCTCGCTCGCGCGATCGAGTGGTGGCCTCGGCCTCGGGCTCACGCTGGTGCGCCGGATTCTGGCGCTGCATGGGGGTCGCATCGAGGCCCACAGCGCCGGACTCGGGAAGGGGAGCGAGTTCGTCGTTCACCTGCCGCTAGTGACGGAAGGGCCGAGCACGCCGGCGACCGATGCCTCCCCTTCCGCGAAGCCCGTGGCTTCGGGCGCGCGCAAGCAGCGCGTGATGATCGTCGACGACAACGCCGACGCCTCCTACTCGCTGGGCGTGCTCGCCCGCGCCTGGGGACACGAGGCCGTCGTCGCAAGCAGCGGACCCGAAGCCCTCGTGCTCGCCAAGAGCTTCAAGCCCGAGACCGCGCTCGTCGACATCGGGTTGCCCGGCATGGATGGCTATGAGCTGGCTCGGCTGCTGCGCGAGGATCCTGCCCAGCGGAGCCTGCAACTCGTGGCCTTGACCGGCTATGGACGAGAAGAAGACCGCCTCGCCGCCAAAGCCGCCGGCTTCGACGTCTTCCTGGTCAAGCCCGCGAAGATCGAAGCGTTGAAGCAGTTGCTCGCGAGCACGCCCGACGAAGCGCAGGCGGTGTGAGCCTGCGGGCTCCAGCGCCTCCACGGGTGAAGCGAGCCCGATGCAACGTTGAAGCGCGATCGAGAGCGCATCTCCGGCTTCGCTCGACCAAAATACGACGCAGGAAGCCCGCCAGGAGGCCAGCCCGGACGGGGAGATTGACCGCCTGCTGGTCGTTCACCGACAGCTCGAGCGAGCCGATCTTGGCCGCGTGCGTTTCCGGGCCGACGATGGGGCTCCGCGCGGCACGCCGCAGCGCGCAAGCCCCTCTGATCATCCGAGGGGTTTTCGACCCTGAAGAACACGAACCAGGACCACAACGACTGCAATTACCAACAGGATGTGAATGAATCCACCCAGCGTGTACGAGGAAACCAGACCCAGCAACCACAGGATGATCAAGATGACAGCGATGGTCTCGAGCATTTCATTCCTCCGCGAATCGGTTCTTCTATTTCGTCGACGACATCGAGGTCAGCGGTCGGCGCGAACCAGCCCATCGCGGATCATCTCGATCGCGATCCACGCCTCCAGCGCGCGGCCGGGTCGGTGAGCCCTCGGCGGCGGTGCTCCAGTTCGCTTTCGCGAACTCCCAGTTCGCCAGATGATCGACGAAGGTTTCGAGATAGCGCGCCCGTTCGTCGTGGTAGTCGAGGTAGTAGGCGTGCTCCCAGAGGTCGGCGCACAGGATTGCGGTTTCGCCGTGGCGAGCTGGCAGATCCGCGTCGGGCGTCGTCGTGATCTTCAGGCTGTCGCCGTGCAACACGAGCCAGATCCAGCCCGACCCGAAGTGGCTCGCTCCCCTCGCGATGAACTCGCGGCGCAAGCACTCGAAGCTCCCGAAGTGACGCGTGATGGCGTCGTTCAGCGCGCCCGAGGGCGCACCGCCGCCATCGGGGCGCATCGAGCGCCAGTAGAAGTCGTGGTTCCAGACCTGCGCCGCCTGGTTGAAGATCGCGCCCTCGAACCGGCGGACCATCGACTCCAGGCTCGCGGATTGTTCTGGCTTGCCCGCGATCAGCTCCTTCAACTTTCGTGCGTAGCCGGCGTGATGCTTCTCGAAATGGAGCTTCACGGTCTGCCGACCGATGTGCGGTTCGAGCGCGTTCAAATCGTAGGGCAGGGGCTTGAGCATCAGATTGTCCATGGCGATCGCAAGAGCAACTCGCGTGCCACCTCGGCGGATTCGCTGCGCGCCGCCCACCGTGCGCGAGCCATCGCTGCTTGTAACTCCTGCTGCGAGACTTGTAGGAATCGCCTTCGTAGCACCGGGAACCGGCACGCGCGCGATTCCGACTTGGCATGAGTGGTGCATTACGGGAGCGAGGAGGTCACAGACATGCTCGGTACAATACTCCTGATCCTTCTCGTTCTGATGCTCATCGGCGCTGTGCCGGCCTGGCCGCACAGCCAGAGCTGGGGCTACCTGCCCAGCGGCACGCTCGGCACGGTGCTCCTGATCGTCCTGGTGCTCGTGCTCGTCGGGCGGCTCTGACTTCGTCCGGGGATTCATCCATGCAACCCAGCGATCAACCCTCGAGCGCGCCACGAATGGGTGTCGCGCTCGAGCGCACGATCGATCTCGCACAACGGCTCGCGTCCGACGAGTTCCGGCTGTTGCAGCTGGATTCGCAGGATCGCGTGAACGACGCCATGCGCGGCGGCGTGTGGATCGGATTCGGGGCGGTGTGTCTGGTGATCGCGTGGGTCGTGGCATGCGCCGCGGCGGTGGTGGCGCTCGGGCCCTGGCTCTCGCTCGAAGCAAGGCTCGCGTTGCTGGCAATTGCGCAGCTGGCACTCGGAAGCGCGCTCGTGCGCTTCGGGCTTCGCAGACGGTCAGCGGCGTCATGAGCGCGGCGCCCTCTCGAGAAGTGCTCGAGGCGCGGATCCTGCGCCAGCGGCGCGGGCTCGCCGACGCCCTCGCCGATCTGGGCGATCGGGCCCGCGCGGAGATCGACCCGCGGCGCTGGGTGCGGGCACGACCGGCAGCCTGGTTGGCCGGGGCCGTGGTGGTTGGATTTCTCTTGGGGGTGCGTCGATGACACGCACCACCCGCGGAGGCGATGATGCAAGCAGCAAGCGAACGAATGGAACAGGAACTGCCGATCCTGGAGCGGCCGGAAGTGAAGGAGCAGGTCGAGCGCGTGCGCGGTCAGCTGGAGGAACTCGACGCACAGGTGCGGCGCGCGGTGCAGAAACGACCGTTCGTCGCCGTGGGAGTCGCGCTGGCTTTCGGGTACGCGCTCGCTCGACTGCTCGCCCGGCGCTAGGAACAGTGATGGATCCGCAGCGCATCGAAGCGGAGCTGCGCACGCAATTGCGCGAGCGACCGTACTGGACGGCGGCGGCGATGGTCGGTGTCGGCTGGATCGTCGGCCGCAGCCTGCCGCTGCGCGCGGTGCTCGCAGTCGCGGGCATCGGCGCGCGAGCCGCGCTGGCAGCGGCTCTCCAGGGCGTGGTCAGCGATCGCATGCGGCCGCCGGGTGCGCCGTAGCTCGACGGGCGTCCCGACGGAAATCCCCTGCATTCACACGGATGTGGCACGTAGCTTGCTCTCCATCTCTCGCGCTCGCGGGCGTGAGCCGCGAGATCGAAGCAGCGGCCATCTCAGGCAGGTTGGGCCGATAGATTGAACAAACTACAATCAACGGTGATGGCCGACGAAGAGCATGGCGCCGATGGGCTGGGACCCGTCGCGATTCTCGTGATCCTGGTGCTCGGCGCCAGTTTGAGCGTGCTCGTCTGGCAGAGCATTCGTCGGGACTGGGAAGTCGAGATCGAGCAACGGACCGAGTGGTACGCGAACTCGCTCGTCGACGTCTTCGATGCGGAACTCGCCCGGCTCAACGGCTTGCTCCGGCGTCGCGCGCAGCTGTGGCTCACGCCGGCGTTCGATGGCGATTCCATGGCGTGGCGCGGCAGCGTCGAGATCATGCTCGAGGAAACTCCGGCGCTCCTGGCGGTCCGGCGCGCCGACGAAACCGCCGACATCGCCGGCTCCGAGGATGACCGGAAACTCCTGCGTCAAGTGCTGGCCGAAGCGCAACGCCAGTCGGTGGATGTGGGCGGGGAGTTCATCACCACGCCTTTGCGCGCGCCCGATGGCCGCGAGGTCTTCGGCATCCAGGTCCGCGCATCGTCCGATCCCGTCGAGAAGCGCACCATCTTCGGACTCTTCGACGCGAAGCGTGTCATCGAGGAAAGCATCAGCCAGCGCGCCCCCGGCTTCGAACTCGCCATCCGTGCGGAGGGTCACGAGGTCTACCGTCGCACGGCGCCGACGGGTGTCGCGGCGGCTTCGCTGCGCAAGTCCAAGACGATCGACTTGCCGAATGGCAAACCGTGGCTGCTCGAGGTCGCACCCGCCAGCGACACGGAGCTCGCCTCGTGGGAACAGGGGTCGGCGGCCGCGCTCGCCGCGGGCCTGCTCCTATCGGGACTGATCGCCGTTGCTGTCCACTTCGGAACGCTTTCGTGGCGCCGCGAACGCATGCTACGACGCGTCAACGCGGCGCTCAGACAACAGATCGTCGACACCCGCCGCGGCGAGGACACGCTCCGGGCACTCTCCGAATCGCTCGAGGCGCGCGTCACGGAGCGTACGGGTGAATTGAACGAGACGATCGTCGAGCTCGAGACCTTCAACTACTCCGTTTCGCACGACCTGCGCGGTCCCCTCGGCGCCATCATCAACTTCGCCGCCATCCTCCAGGAGGACTGCGGCGATCAGCTCGACGCGGCCGCCAAGGATCACCTGCGGCGGATCATCGTCAGCGCGTCGTCGGCCGTCTCGATGATGGATGCGCTGCTCGCTTTCTCGCGCAGCGGTCGCACGGAGCTCATCAAGCGTCACATCGACATGTCGCAAGTGGTGCAGGCAGTCTGCGGCGAGCTGACGGCCAGCCTCCCGGAGCTCGAGGATGCGATGACGCTGGGCGACCTCCCGAACGTATACGCGGACGAGAGCATGATGCGGTTCATCTTCACCAACCTGATCAGCAATGCCTGCAAGTTCGCACGCAAGGGTGAGGCGCCGCAGGTCGAGATCGGCGGAGGCCAAGGCTCGAACGAGACGGTCTTCTTCGTCCGCGACCATGGCATCGGGTTCGACATGCGCTTCGCGGAAAAGCTCTTCACGGTCTTCGAGCGTCTTCATGCCTCCGACGGCTACGAGGGCCACGGCGTCGGCCTCGCGATCGTCGCGCGAATGGTGAGGAGACACGGCGGTCGGTACTGGGCGCAAGGCGCGGTCGGCAAGGGCGCTACGTTCTACTTCACGGTTGCCAATACGGGGGCTGAAAATGGAAGGCGGGCGAGCTGAAGTTCTCCTGGTCGAGGACGACGCGAACGACGTGGCGGTCGCGCTGCGCGCGTTCCGGCTGCACTCGCTCGAGGATCTCGTCCACGTTCTGCATGACGGCGCGGAGCTGGTGGACTACCTGGCGCCCCAGGACCGGTGGGCGCACCCGCCGAAGCTGATCCTCCTCGACCTCAAGATGCCGCGCATGGACGGCCGCGCGGCACTGCGCGAGCTGCGCAGACGACCCGAGACCCGACACATTCCCGTCGTGATCGTCAGCTCATCGGACCGTCAGAGCGACGTACGTGAGTGTTATGAACTCGGCGCCAACTCGTTCGTGGTCAAGAAACTGACGCCGTGGGCGCCCGGCACGTACCTGGTGGACACGGTCCGCTACTGGCTCGACATGAACGAAGTCGCCTCCTGAGGGAGAAATGGACATGAGCGCATTGCAAGCCCTGATCATCGAAGACGACGAGAACTTTCGGCGAAGCCTCGAGCTGCTCGTACAGCGCGAAGGACTCGTCACGCGCAGCGCCGGAACTCTGGCCGAGGCGCGCGAGTGCCTCGCAGCCGGCACGCCCGACGTATTCCTCGTCGATCTCACCCTGTCCGATGGCGACGGACTCGCCTGGCTGCGCAGCGAGCCGGCCGCGAGCACGTCCGAGGTCATCGTGATCACCGGCAGCACCAGTGTCGATTCGGCCGTCGACGCACTGCGCGGCGGCGCGCTCGACTATCTGACGAAGCCGGTCGACCGCGGGCGCCTGCGCGGCGCGCTCGCGAACGTCGCCCGAACGCGCGCGCTCAAAGCAGAGGTCGGCAGCCTGCGCGGCGAGCTGCGCGATCTCGGCCGTTTTGGCCGCATGGTCGGCCGCTCGAAGCAGATACTCGAGGTCTACGATCTCGTGGCTCGCGTTGCGCCGACCAACGCGACGGTGCTGATCATGGGGGAGAGCGGTACCGGCAAGGAGCTGGTTGCCGAGACGCTGCACCGGTGCAGCCCGCGCAAGAACGCCATCTTGCTTCCCGTCAACTGCGGGGCGGTGTCGCCAAACCTGATCGAGAGCGAGCTGTTCGGCCACGAGCGCGGCAGCTTCACGGGCGCCGACCGCCAGCGCAAGGGTTGCTTCGAGCGCGCGACCGGCGGCACGCTGTTTCTCGACGAGATCACGGAGATGCCGATCGAACTCCAGGTAAAGCTACTGCGGGTGCTCGAAACCGAGACGCTCGTGCGGGTCGGAGGCGCCGATCCCATCCGCGTGAACGTGCGGGTCGTGGCGGCCACGAATTGCGATCCGGCCGAGGCGGTCCGGGCCGGGAAGCTGCGTGAGGATCTCTACTACCGTCTGAACGTGTTCCCGATCGCGTTGCCTCCGCTTCGCAGCCGGCCCGGCGACATCGACCTGCTCGCGGCGCATTTCCTCGCCGAGCATAATCGCGAATCCGGCACCTCGAAGGTGTGGAGCCGCGCGGCGCTCGATCGGCTGCGCGGCAACGCCTGGATGGGAAACGTGCGCGAGCTGCGCAACGTGGTGCAGCGCGCCTACATCCTCGGTGGGGACGAGATTTCCGCCGATTTGTTGCCGCTCGCCGACGCGGCGGCGCCGACGGCGCCCCAAGACGACAAGGTGCTCCAGATCCGCGTCGGCACCTCGATCGACCGGGTCGAGCAGCGGCTGATCCTCGCGACGCTCGAGTTCACCGGGGGCGACAAGAAGAAGGCCGCCGAGATCCTGTGCATCAGCTTGAAGACGCTCTACAACCGCTTGAACGTCTACGAAGGCGTTCGAGACGCGCAGGCAGGCGACCAGGCCCCGGGGCCCAGCTCGAACTGACGGACGATTGCAGATTCCGCACGGCCCTTTCGACGGGAGGGAACCGTCTGCGCAGCGTGCGCGTTGGGAATCGCCGAGTGCCTGGCACGGCGCTGCTCACGACCTGGAATTTCTCTGCGACCGACGACGTCGAAGGCGAAACGGACCGCGGAGGCCGAAGTGCGCAAGCTGGGCGGCGTCGAGAACGTCGTGAACGAGCTGCAGGTCGTCTCGGATTCGAAGCGCTATCTCGCTCTTCGGCGGGGGGCGTGCGCGTGATCGACGGCCTGAGGCTCGAGACGCCCGCAGTGAGCGCTCGCTGGAGGCCCTCCCGCCAGAGCGCCAGGGAGCGCAGGAATGGGCCGGGAAGCGCGAGCTTCTCGGCCGTTTCCGACACGCGCAGGGAAGCTACGTCTGCCTGAGGCTCGTAGCCGCGCCGCTCCAGCGCGCGCGGACGTCCTCGAGCGCGGCTCGCAGCTCCGCCGCCGTGGCGATCCAGCGGATTCGCAACCCCGCCGTCCGCGGTTGCTCGCCGAGCTCGTGTGGCGGCGCCGCCCACAGCCCGACCAGGATCTCGCGATCGTTGCCTGCCGCCTCCAGGCGTTTGCACAGATGCCGGGCGTGAGCGAAGGCGCGCGCGCTGAGGGCGCTGATACAGACGACGTCCGGCTGTTCCTGCGCGATGCGTTTCGCGACCTCGCTCACCAGCTCGTGCGGCGAAGCGACCTCGCAGCGCAATCCGCGAGCCGCCGCGAGCTTCGCCAGCCAGCGTGCTGCGAGCGCATCGCTCTCGTCGAGGGCCGGCACGAAGAGCACGCGAGGCCCATCCGAGGGGGCGTCCGGATCCGCCGGCTCCAGCAGGTCGCCGAGCAGCTCCTCGAGCCGCTCGCGCACCCCCGCACTCACGGGGTCGGGCACCAGGTCGCGCTCGTCGTCGCCCGCGAGACGCCGCAGCACGGGCAGTATGATGCCGTCGGAGACCGCCTCGAGACTTCCTTCGGCAGCCGCCGTGGCCAGCACCGCCGCGCCTTCATCGACGTCGAGCGCGAGCAGTCGCTGGTAGAGACGGACGTCTGGAAGCAGCGCGGGGCGGTCGCCGAGTAGAACCGGGAAGTACTCGAGCGCGCGGACGTAGCGGCCCGCGACGACCAGACACACCGTGAGCGGCGTGGCGATCAGCAGCCCGGGGATACCCCAGAGCCAGGCCCAGAAAACCGCGGAGAAGACCACACCAAATGGCGACAGCCCGACGCTCACTCCGTAGAGCCAGGGTTCGAGCACATTGTTGCTGACGAGCTCCAGGATCACGAAGAGCCCGACGGTGAGCAGCGGTTCGCTCCAGCCTGAGAATGCAGCCAGCGAAAGCGCGATCGGGCCTGCCGCCGCCAACCACGGCCCGAAATAGGGCAGGAAACGCAGCACCGCGGTGAGTGCGCCCCAGAGCACGGCGCCCGGAACGCCGATCACGCCGAGCCCGATACCCACCGCCAGCCCCTGGATGCCGCAGAGCAGCGACTGCATGCCGAGGTAGCGGCTCACCCGCTTCGTGGCGTCGTCGACGGCGCGTGTGGTGAGCGTCAGATCCTGCGCGCCCGTCAGCCAGATCATGCGATCGCGCAGCTCCTCGTGATCGAGGAGCATGAAGAGCGCGAGCACGGCGACCAGAGCCGCCGTACCGACGGGGCTTGCGATCATCGTCAGCAGGCCTCGGAGCCTGGCGAGCACGCTCGAAGGCCCGACCACCTCGACCTGCGGCGGGGGCCGCCCTTCCTGCTTTTCGATGGCGTCTCCGAGCTTGTTGATCTCATTGGCCGCGCCGGCAAGCGATCCGATCGGGCCGCGCAGATCGCGGATCTTCGCGCGCAGGTTCGTCCGATACTGGGGGAGCTCGTCGGCGAGCACCGACGCCTCGCGGGCGACCAGCCAGCCGACACCACCAGCCGCCGTTCCGAGCATCAGGAGCAACACCACCACGGACAGCGTCCGGCCCAGGCCGATGCGCTGCAGGCGGTCGACGAGTGGCACGAGCAGGAACGTGACCAGCAGCGCCAAGGCCAGCGGCATCAGCAGGGGGCGGCCGAGGTAGAGGGCCGCGATCACGAGAACGATCGATAGAAGTGTTCCCAGACCGGGGCGCGAACGTCGTTCCATGGGGTTCCCTCGAACTGCGGTTGCAACTGCGAATGCACGCAACGTGCCGAGAGAGCCGCGGCGCCGCCACCGCCGGGAACGCCCATTCTACAATCGCCGTGGGTTGGCGCCGCGCGTCGCCAACGCCCGGCTGCGTCGCGACGCCAATGCGCGCCAAATCGCTGGCACGAATCGTGCTGATGCTCTTCCGCGACCGCTGGAGGAGAGCCCATGCACGTCCTACACAGCCGCGGATTCCGACGCCAGAACGCCGTTTTGACCCTTGGCGACCTGATCGCTGCCGTGTCTACGGTCGTGACCGACGAGCGCGAGGTCGTGGCGATGGTCCGGCATATGCTGCGATGCCGGTCGATCCGGCTCGCGGGGCCAACGCCCGTCCCCGTCGACGCGCGGGACCCCGCATCCGAAGATCGAGAGTAGGCACGCGAAGCGCGCCCTGCGCGTCAAACCCGGCGCTGACGCTTCGGCCGGCTCGGCGCGTCGTCCACCAAGAAGCTCGCGACATCGGTCCAGAGCGCCTCGAAGCGCTGGCGGTCGAAGGCGCTCCCCGACACGAGCCAATCGACGTGGGGCGGATCGAGTGCGGCGTCACCGAAATGGCCGAGCGCATCGAGGTGGTCGGCGACGGCGGCGTGGATCACGTGTCCAAAGACCTGGGAAAGCGTCGGCACGATGCCATCGTTCGTACCCGCGAGCGGTGTAGCCCCGTAGCTTCGCTTCAGGACTCTCGTCTGGGAGGCCGTGAGCCTGGCTGCGGCTCGCCGCTTCGCCGCCGCGTTGAGCTGGTGGAGGCCGGCGTAGACGGCGTGCGTGACCTGCGCCGCCGGATCGAGACCCACGGCGAGCGTCGCGCGAAAACTCGGACGCGGTGCTTGCGTGACGACCGCGCCGTAGCGGATGCCCGGGCGCGCCAGGACCGACGCGTTGAAGACCTCCATCGCCTCGGGCGTGAGCTGGAGCATCAGCGATTGATCGCCGACGACGTCGCGCAACAGGGAGCGAACGGCCCGGCGTCGCCCGACGCTGAAGTCCTCGAGCAGGCGGCTGAAGAGCTCGTCGAGGAGCTCGCTGTTCACGACGAGATTTCCGAAGCGCAGGACCATGCCACCCATCCACAGCAGCGCGGAGATGGGCAGGTGGCCGAAGTGCAGCACGTAGATGGTGTTCAGCGAGAGCACCTGCAACAGCTGCTGGCCCCGTAGCGTCGTGAAGAACGCGGCGAGCGGGGTGCCGTGATGGGGCGTCGATACCGTGACGACCGTGCGCACGCGAGCGGCCAGGCGCTCGCAAGGGGCGCGGGTCGGCAATCCCACGCCCGGCGCCGTGAGCAGACGCACGTCCAGGCCTCCGCTCGAGTGGCCGATCAGATGCAGCGGACCGTCGCCGCTGCGCGCCGTCCTGGCGATGGCTTCCGCAAGGCGCGCGGCGCGTGTGGGGAGCGACGCGGTCGGCGGCGAGCGCACGAGGTGGATGCGCGCGTCGACGCCCAGTGCGCCGAAGCGCTCGCTCAGGAAATGCCGCACGTGTCCGAAGTAGGTGATCCGTCCGAGGTTCACGAACCCGAGGAAGCCCGGGACGAGATAGACGTCGTGCGTGCGGTCCATACGCTCCAATCCGAGACGATGGTTCCACCGTCCAGAAGGATAGGTGACTCGAGCTGGATTCTCGCGACGTCCGAGCATCAGCCGTCTGCCAGCCAACCCCGTCGGGCTTCCTGCTGCGCCGCGCAGGCGCTGACGAGCGACTACTCCCAGCGCCGAACGCTCGAGCAGGATGCGCCCGAGATCCTCGCGCGCTGCCGTTGACACGAGGTGGACGTCGCGTTGCTCGTCCCACTTTGACCCGTGTGTCATCAGACCGTGAGTCTGGTCAGCCGCCACCTCGAAGCCAATGGCATCCCGACGATCGTGATCGGCTCCGCCCGCGACATCGTCGAAGAGTGCGGCGTCGCGCGCTTCCTGTTCAGCGATCTCCCGCTCGGCAATCCGTGCGGGAAGCCGTACGAGGCGGAGATGCAGCGCGCGATCGTCGGCTACGCGCTCGATCTGCTCGAGACGGCCCACCTCCCGCGCTCCGACGTGCAGACGCCCTTTCGCTGGAGCGAAGACGAAAGCTGAAAGGCGAACTACGCGCGTCTCGACCCCGAGCGCATCGAAGCGCTGCGCAGCGCAGGCGAGCGCCGTCGCACCCAGCAGGGAGCCGCCAGGAGGGAAGGGCGAGCGCGCAGCAGCTAGGAGTTGAAGAGAGCGAAAGCACCGTTGATCGGAAGCCGATCGGGATGACGGCGCTGCAGGCTGAATCTACGATTCGAACCGCGCCTGAGGCGGCCCCGGACTGAGTCCTGGGACATCTCGGTTTCGCCCACGTCTCACCGATCCGGCGTCTGGCCTCGCGGATGGCCGCTTCGCGCGTCGTCGGGGGGTAGGGCGCGCTTCATTTAGCGTGGTGGGCTTCACAGACATCGAGTCTCACCTCATCGAGCGTGGGGCCTTGGCATGGGGCTTGCTATTGCTGAGGGGTATTGATCGATCTCAAAGGGAGAAATACGGATGCTTCGACTCAATCGCTGTAGCGTGCTGTTCTGGACCTTGCTGCTCCTGGGCTCTGCGAGCTTCGCAGCAACCCCCGCTCTCGCGCAGGCCGTCGTGGCCAACGCGGGCGAAGACCTCGGCCTCGAGTGCTCGGCCAGCGTCGGCGCGGTCGTGACCCTCGACGGACTCAGCTCGACGGTGGACGGCGGCAGCGCCGCCCTCGATCCCAACACGAGCTTCCTCTGGGAGGCCCTGGGGATCAGCTTCAATCACAAGACGAGCCCGACCCCCACCGCCTCGTTTCCGTTGGGCATGACGACGGCGACGCTGACCGTCACCTACACCAATCCGGTCACGCTCGTACAGACGAGCAGCCAGGATACAGTCGACGTCAGCGTGGCCGACACAACGCCGCCAACGCTCGTGCTCGTTCCGGACCCCGCGGTGCTCTGGCCGCCGAACCACAAGCTCGTCGACGTGAAGGTGGTCGTGATCGCAAGCGATGCGTGCGATCCGCATCCGGCGGTGGCCCTCGTCTCGCTCACGAGCAGCGAGCCGGACAATGGCCTGGGCGACGGTGACACCGTGGGCGATATCCAGGGAGCCGACATCGGAACCGACGATCGGAAGTTCCAGCTGCGCGCCGAACGCTCCGGGACCGGCAGCGGCCGAATCTACTCGGCCGTCTACAACGTCACGGACGCGAGCAGCAACACGACCAACGCCCTCGCCTCGATCGTGGTGCCCCACGACCAGGGTGACGTGAAGTCCGGCAACGCCTCGAACGCCGCAAAGGCAGCCGCCAAGGCCGCGAAGACAGCCGCGAAGACAACCGCGAAGCTGGCCAAGCAGGCGGACAAGGACGCCAAGCAGGCGGCGAAGGCAGTAGGCCACGGTCACTGAACCAGGCAGAGGCGACCGGAGAACGGCGAGCCTGCGGCCGGGGAGCCTGCGCTTCCCGGCCGCATCGTTTCGCATTGGACACTCAATAGTGTCATTTCGCCGGCGAACACGCCCGGAACCCGGTAACCATGCCGGGCAATGTCGGAGGCGCTCCTCTTTGCGTCGGATCCCGGGAGTCGCTTGGCCGCGCCGCCCCGATTACCTGAGCCCCCCGAAGCCAGGGGTCCCGCTGCTCCCGGTCTCCCAGTTCCCGCCGATCGCTCCGCCGACCGTGCAGGTTTCGGCCAACTACACCGGCGCCAGCGCCGACGTGGTCGGGCGCACCATCACGCTGCCAATCGAAGAGCAGGTGAACGGCACGCAAGGCATGCTCTATATGTCTTCCACCAGCGCGAACGACGGACAGATGAACCTGACCGTCACCTTCCGCGCTCGGCCGCGATCCGGACATCGCCACCGTGAACGTGAACAATCGCGTGGCGGTGGCGGAGCCGCGCCTGCCGGAAGAGGTCCGCCGCTACGGGATCACGGTGCGCAAGCAATCGCCGGAGCTCACCCTGATGGCGAACCTGGTGTCGGCGGACGGCTCGCGCGACGCGCTCTTCCTCTCGAACTACACGCTGATCAACGTGGTGGACGCGCTCAAGCGCATTTCGGGCGTCGGCGAGGTCACCCTCTTCGGCGAGCGGCGCTATGCGATTCGAATCTGGCTCGATCCCGAGCGGCTCGCCAAGCTCGAGCTCAGCGCGTCCGACGTGATCGACGCCGTGCTGGTTCCCCAGCGCGCGATCGTGGATCAGCAAGGCGGCAGTTCGTGATGGTGGTGAAGGACGACGACAGATGGGGGCGCGCCGCTGCCGGCCCGCGCGCGTCAGGCCGCGGACGCCTCGGCGGCGCTCTGCTCCGCAGCCCGCACGGGGAGCCGCAGCGAGAAGGTTGCGCCCTCCCCCGGCCACGATCGCACGTCGAGCGCGCCGCCGTGGTCGCGAGCGATCTCGAGGGCCACCGCGAGCCCGAGGCCAGTGCCCTGGTCGGGATCCCTGGTCGTGAAGAAGGGATCGAAAATCCGCTCATGCAGCTCGCGCGGAATCCCCGGGCCATCGTCGCTCACGTCGATCACGGCCTCGTCGGACTCGGCACTGACGCAAAGCGCGATGTGGCGATCGGGAGCGTTGCCGAGGGCGTGGCGCGAATTCACGAGCAGGTTGAGGACGACCTGCACCAGTCGCCGTGCGGAACCCTCGACGTAGAGCGGCTCGTGCCAGAACGCCACGTCGATCCCGACGCGGGTGTCGCGGTGCAGGTTGGCGAGTCGGATCGCGTCGCGCGCGACCTCGTTGAGATCGACCCGCGTGAAGGCCTCTTCGCGCGAAGCCGACAGGCGGCGCATGTCGGCGACGATGCGCTCGATGCGCTCGACGCCGTCGAGCGTCTCGCTCACGATCGGCGCGAGATCGACGAGTTCGGCGGCGAGCTTCGCCTCGGGGCCGGCGCGGTGGGCTTCGACGACCTCGGCCATGCGTTGGATCTGCATCAGGTTCGCGTGGATGAACGCCAGCGGGTTGTTCACCTCGTGGGCGATTCCGGCAACCAGCGTTCCCACCGTCTGCAAGCGTTGGGTCTGGCGTGCAAGGCGCTCGAAGCGGCGTTCCTCGGTGCGATCGCGCAGCACGGCGCACTGCCCGACGGGCTCGCCCCGCGCGTCGCACACCAGCATCGCGTTCACCTCGATGCGGCGATGGTCCGTCGTCGTGATCTCGCTCAAAACCGGCGTTCCGAGCTCGCCGAGCTTCGTGAGGGCCGCTCGGCAGATCGCGACGTCGGTTTCGAGCGGAAAGGTGTCGAGCAGCGTCGCAAGCGGCCGCTGGCGCAGCGACGCACCCGGAACGCCGAGGATCGCAGCGGCGGCGGGATTGAGATCCAGGATCGCGCCGCCGACATCGGCGAGCACGACGCCGTCCGGCAGATGCTCGATCACGTCTCGTCGGGCGAGTGGCAACGTCTCGAGCAGGCGATAGCGAAAGATCGTCGTCGAAAGCATCAGCAGCGAAACTACGAGCGCGGTCGGCGTGAGATCGAAGCGAAGCGGCAACCACTGCAGCAGATACAAGAGGCTCGTCACCAGCGGCAGCACGGCCGCCAGGGTCAGCAACACGGATCGGCGTCGTTCATCGTTCCGCGCGAGCCGCAGCGCCGTCCGAACGTAGAGCCACGACGAAATCGCCAGCATCGCGTACGCCATGGGCATGTACGCCCAGAAGATGGGACCGCTCCAGGCGGCGCCGCCGGCTTCGAGAGCTTCGAAGCTCACCTCGCGGATCACCCAGTGATGGCCAGCGTTCGTGAGCAACGCGAGGTACGCAACGAACGAGGGAACGAAGAGCGCAATGATCGCGCCGCGGCTCTCGCAAAGGATCCGTGTCTGCGCGTAGCGGCCCGCGAGCAGCAGCCAGAGAGGCGGCGCCGTGAAGATGCCGAGGAAGATCAGGCGCAACGAGACTTCGAGGCCTTCCTGGCTCGAGACCGAAAAGCGGCAGATCACGCCGAGCGTCCAGATCTGGACGGACGCCAGCAGCGCCAGCAGCAGCCAATGCAGCGCGCCCTTGTTGCGCCGCAGGGCCACCATGGCCGCGAGCACGGCCGATGCCCCAAACGCGAGCGCAGCGGGCAGGATGGCAGGGTGCATCCAGGGGATATCGGCCGGCAGCTAGGGGGCGTTGAGGCGCGTAGCCCCTCGCGACCGGGGAATCGCCCAGGACCCCGCCGGGGTGGCGTCCGGGGGGTTATCATGGGGCGTTCCTGGTCCCCCATGCGGGCTGCTCGAGGCCCGCGGAGGCACGCATGACCCGAACCGCCGCCCCGTCCTCGCATGAGATCGTCCACCGGACCTGCCCGCTCTGCGAGGCGAAGTGCGGAATCTCGGTCGAGGTCGACCGCAGCGCCGGCCGGGTCGTGACGATCCGCGGCGACGAAGCGGACCCCTTCAGCCGCGGCTATCTCTGCCCCAAGGCCTACGGCCTGAAGGCCCTGCAGGAGGACCCGGACCGGCTGCGCCGACCGCTGCGCCGCACGGCGACGGGCTGGGAAGAGCTAGGTTGGGAGGAAGCGCTCGCCTTCGCGGTCTCAGGCCTGCGCGGGGTGCGCGACGCACACGGCGCCGAGGCGCTCGCGGCCTACGCCGGCAACCCGAACGCCCACGACCTCGGCTCCGCGCTCTACCTGCCGGCGCTGCTGCGCTCGCTCGGCGGCAAGCGACGCTTTTCGGCGTCGAGCGTCGACCAGCTGCCGAAGATGCTCGCCTGCGCGGCGATGTTCGGCGGCCCGCTCACGATCCCCGTGCCGGATCTCGATCGCACGCAATACCTGCTCGTGCTCGGCGCCAACCCGCTCGCCTCGAACGGGAGCCTGATGACGGCGCCCGACGCCCCCGGCCGCCTGCGCCGGATCCGCGAGCGCGGGGGACGCCTCGTCGTGATCGATCCGCGCCGCAGTGAGACGGCGGAGATCGCCGACGAGCACCACTTCATCATTCCCGGCAGCGACGCCTTCTTCCTCTTCGCGCTCGTACACGTGCTCTTCGAAGAAGGCCTGACTGCACCCGGCCGGCTCGAGCCCCTGCTGCGCGGGGTGGAGGCGGTGCGCACGCTCGCCAAGGATTTCACGCCGGAAGCCGTGGCAAAGACCACCGGGATCAGCGCCGCCGTGACGCGCCGGATCGCACGCGAATTCGCCACCGCCGGGAGCGCTGCCTGCTATGGCCGGATCGGCACCTGCACGCAGGAGTTCGGAACGCTCGCGAGCTGGCTCGTCGACGTCGTGAACGCGCTCACCGGGAATCTCGATCGCGAAGGAGGCGTGATGTTCCCGCGCTCGGCAGCGGGCCCCGGACGCGACCGCCCCAGGCGCAGCGGCAGGATCCCCTACGCGCGTTGGCGTTCGTCGGTGCGCGATCTACCCGAATTCGCGGGCGAGCTGCCGGCGGTGGCGCTCGCCGAGGAGATCGATGCGGCCGGCGAAGGGCGCATCCGCGCTCTCGTCAGCGTCGCCGGCAACCCGGTGCTCTCGACGCCCAACGGCGCGCGTCTCGGCCGCGCGCTCGAGAGCCTCGATTTCATGGTGAGCATCGACATCTACCTGAACGAGACGACGCAATACGCCGACGTGATCCTGCCGCCGGTCTCCCCGCTCGAGCGCTCGAACTACGACATCGCCTTCAACCAGTTTTCGGTGCGCAACACCACGAAGTTTTCGCCGCGCGTGCTCGAACCGCCCGCCGATGGCCAGCAGCAGTGGTGGATCCTCGCCGAACTCGCCGGGCGGCTTGGGGGCGCGGATGCCGACACCGTCGATGAACTCGTGCTCTCGCGCCTGCTGGAAGCGGCCGTGGGCGGCGGCGAAACCGCATGCCCGGACATCAACGCCGCGCAGGCCCGCGCCGCGCTCGGCAGCGAACGCGGCCCCGAGCGCATCCTCGATCTGATGCTGCGCGCCGGCCCGTGGGGGGATCGCTTCGACGACGCGGCCGATGGCCTCTCGCTCGCGAAGCTGCGCGCCAGCGAACACGGCATCGATCTCGGCGCCCTCGAGCCGCGGCTGCCGGATCTGCTCGGCACCGCGAGCGGCGCGATCGAGCTGGCTCCGGAGCTGATCATCGCCGACGTGCCGCGTTTGCGCGCGGCGCTCGCAGAACGCCGTCAGGCCGACAGCCTCGTCCTGATCGGCCGTCGCCACCTGCGCTCGAACAACTCCTGGATGCACAACCTGCGCTCGCTCGCGAAGGGCCGCGATCGCTGCACGTTGCTCGTGAACCCGCAGGACGCCGCGCGGTTCGGGCTGGCGGACGGCGGCCGCGCGCGTGTCAAATCGCGCGTCGGCGAACTGGTCGCACCGGTCGTCGTCAGTGACGAGATGATGCCCGGCGTCGTCAGCCTCCCGCACGGCTTCGGCCACGACGCGCCCGGCGCGCGTCTCGACGTCGCCCGCGAATTCGCCGGCGTGAACGCGAACCTGCTGAACGACGAAACGCGCATCGACGTGCTCTCGGGAAACGCGGTGTTGAACGGCACGCCGGTGGAGATCGCACCGGCGTAGCGCGGCAGCGGCCTCGCCTCGAAACTGCGGGCGGCTCAGCTCCGCTCGATCTTCGCGAGCAGGCTGCGGATCGTCGCGTCGATGCCCGCGCCCGGCAGGCCGAGGCCCCCGTCGACCACGAGATCCTGACCGGTGATGAAGCGGGCCTGATCCGAGAGCAGGAAGACGACGGCGTCGGCCACGTCTTCGGCGTTGCCGGTGCGGCCGAGCGGCGTGGCCGCGATCACGGGATCGAGTCCTCCCGGCAGCCGGAAGAGAGCTTCGGACAGGGGCGTGCGGATCATCCCCGGCGACACGGAATTCACCCGGATGCGCGGGCCATATTCGAGCGCGGCACTCTGCGTGAGCGCGAGCACGCCCGCCTTCGCCGCGGCGTAGGGCGCCTCGCCGCGCACGGGCTGGGTCGCGCTCGCCGAGGCGTTGTTCACGATCGCGCCGCCTTCCCCCGCGAGCATCAGCGGAATCGCGGCGCGCAGTCCGTTGTAGACGCCCAGCAGGTTGACGCGCACGAGCCGCTCGACGGCTTCGGGCGTGTAGCGGTGGAGCGTGCGCACGGCTCCCACGCCGGCGTTGTTGAAGAGCCAATCGATCCCGCCCAGCTCGCCCGCAGCCGCCTGCATCGCGCGTTCGACGGCCGCCGCGTCGCCGACGTCGGCTGCCACGAAATGGCCAGCGAGTTCGTCGGCCGCCGCCTGCCCCGCCTCGCGCTGCACGTCGAGAATCGCGACGCGCGCGCCCTCCGCCACCAGCCGCCGGCAGGTGGCGAGCCCGATCCCCGAAGCGCCGCCCGTGACGACCGCCCGGCGTCCATCACACAGCCCCATCGACACCCTCCGCCGGATCGCGCGAGCCATGCGCGCCGCAGTCGAGCGAAGCATTCGCCGGCCGCGGCGAACCCCGTCCGATCAGTGAAAGATGTGACCGCCGTTCACGTCGAGCGATTGTCCGGTGATCACGCGCGACAGATCGGAGGCGAAAAAGACCACCGCCGGGGCGATCTCCTCGGAAGTCGGCAGGTGACGCAACGCCGTGTTCGCCGCGACCTCGTCGTAGACCTGCTGCGGCGTGATGCCGCGGCGCCTGGCCTGATCGCCGAAGTACCACTCGAGCGACGGGCCCCAGATGTAGCCCGGAACCACGGAGTTCACGCGGATCTGGCTCGGGCCGAGTTCGCGCGCGAGGCCCTGCGTCGCCGCCATCAGCGCCGCCTTCGAGGCGGCGTAGTCGGCCATCGTCGGCAGCACGTCCCGGATCACCATGGAGTTGATCATCACGATCGAGCCGCTGCCCTGCTTTTTCATCAGCGGAATCACCCGCTGTGTCAGGCCCAGCGTGCCGAGCACGTTCACCTCGAAGGGCTCGCGCCACTTCGCAAGGTCGGCGCTCTCGATGGGGACGTAGGTGCCCTGGTGGAAGGCGTTGTTCACGAGCACGTCGACGCGGCCGAAAGCGCTCTGCGCAGCCGCCACGAGACGCGCGCAATCATCGGGTTTCGTGATGTCGGTCGGAACGGCGATCGCCTCGCCGCCCGCCGCACGCACCTCCGCCAGGGCCTTCTCGAGCTTGCCGGGCGAGCGCGCCGCCAGCGCGAGTTTCGCGCCCTCGCGCGCGAAGGCGAGCGAGATGTCGCGGCCCATGCCGGGGCCGATGCCAGAGATGATCGCGACCTTGTTCTGGAGCAGCACGGGGGGCCTCCTGCGAGCGGGGCCCTATCGAATCACGAAGCGCCGGGCGGCGCCACCCGGCGGCAAAGCAGGGCGCCGTGATAGCTGAAAAGACGCGTCGCGAGAGCCGGGGCGATCCGCAGGCCGAGACGTTTGAGCGCATGCGCGAGCGCACCACGCGCGCCGGAGCGAAAGACCATCGCCTCGCGCGCCTGCGGCGCGACGCGCTCGGCCAGCACCGCGAGACCGCAGGTCTGGACGAAGCGGCGCAGCGAGCGGGGCGAGAAGAAATTGATGTGCCCGACGGGATCCGGAGTGAACTCGCGCGGCAGGCGCCAGGTGTCTTCGAGGGGCACCTCGATGAAGACCGTATGCGCGACGCGCGCCGCCTCGGCCAGCAGCCGGCGTGGGTGCTCCGCGTGTTCGAGCACGTGCGAAAGCACGGCCAGATCGAATTGCGCGTCGGCAAAGGGCAGCGTGCCGCCGTCGAAGCGCACCGGCGACGCGAGGTTGGCGATGCGGCGCGCGCGGATCGCACGCGCGCCCGAGCGCGAGATCTCGGCGGCGACCAGGCGCTCGCCAAAACCGAGGACAGCGAGCCGTGCGAGCAACGCCCCCTCCCCCGCCCCGATCTCGAGCACGCTCGCGTGCGGCAGCGACGCGCACAGCGCCACCAGGTTCTCCGCCTTCGCGAGCGCTCCAAGCCGCCGCCACTCGGAGGCGCCGGCGTCGTAGTACGCGTCGTAGTGTCTGCGGAGATCGGGCGAAGCCGCCGTCCCCGCCCATGCGCGCGGCGCCGTCACGCGGGTATCGCCACGATCACCTGCGAGACGCCGAAGGCGCGCAGGCCGGGAATCCGCTCGCAGAGGGCGCAGAGGGCGCGCAGCAGCGGCCGCAGCACGCGAAGCCAGCGCGGCTGGCGCCCGGAGATGTTCTCGAACGTCTGCCAGACCGCGGCGGTCGCGATCACCCGGAAGCCGGCGCGCTCGACGAGCGCACGCAGCTCCCAGGGCCAGTAGTTGCGCGCCCAGTAGTGAAAGAAACGCGCGCCGAGACGCATCGGAATCCACGGGATCCCCGGCAGCGTGTGCGGCACGCGATCGCCCGTTGCGCGCCAGAAGACGCCGTGCGTCTCGAACGGATACAGACGTGTCGGCGAGAGCAGCACGAGCCGGCCGTCGGGACGCAGCACCCGCCGCACCTCCGCGAGCGCGGCGGCGTCGTCGGGCACGTGCTCGAGCACCTCATTCAGCAGCGCGACGTCGAAGCTTTCGTCCGGAAACGCGAGCGCTTCGAGATCGCCGACCGCGAGCCGCGCCTCGAGTGCGGCGTCGCGCACGCTCGGCGCCGCGAGCTTGCGCTCGTCGAACTCGACCCCATATGCGTCCGCACCCCGCGCGAGAAGCGCCCGCACGTACTCCCCCGCCCCGCAGCCGCAATCGAGCACACGCCGCTTCGCGAGCGGCCCGGCGAAGCGCTCGAGCAAACGCATGCGCTTGCCCAGATTCAGGGGCGTCGCCGTATCGCCCCCCGCCGGCCGGACCCTCATGCGCATCCCCGAAGCAATTCCAGGGACTTATCGGCCGACCTGCGCGAGAACGTGAGCGCGGCGGGCGCGCCTGGATTCCCCCCGGCTACGCCTGCGCGCGGCCTGCGCGAAAGGCGGCTAGCGGAGGCGCATGATCAGACTCGAGGTATCGAGCCGCCCGGAGCCGCCCGCGTGAAGCTCGTCGTAGAAGCGGAGCACCAGCTCCGCGACCGGTAGCTCGGAGCCGCTGCGCGCGGCCTCGTCGAGCGCGATCCGGAGATCCTTTCGCATCCAATCCACCGCGAAGCCGAAATCGAAGCGCCGCTCGAGCATCGTCTGAGAGCGGTTCTCCAGCTGCCAGGATTGCGCCGCGCCCTGCGAGATCGCCTCGAGCACGCGCGGGACGTCGAGACCCGCGTGCTCGGCGAAGCGCAGCCCCTCGGCGAGCCCTTCGAGCAGGCCCGCGATGCAGATCTGGTTCACCATCTTCGCGAGCTGCCCGGACCCCGAGGGCCCCATGCGCAGCGCCTGCTTGGCATAACAGGCGAGCAACGGCTGCACGCGCGCGAAGACAGCCTCGCTGCCGCCCGCCATCACCGTGAGCGTTCCCGTCACGGCGCCCTTCTCGCCGCCGGAGACCGGCGCATCCAGGGCCTCGAAGCCCTGCGCCTGCGCCCGCTCTGCCAATTCGCGTGCGAGCACAGCCGACACACTCGTGTGATCCACGAAGACGGCGCCCGCAGGGATTCCGGCGAAAGCACCCTCGGGCCCGAGCGTCACCGCGCGCAGGTCGTCGTCGTTGCCGCTGCACGTGAAGATGAACCGCGCGCCGGCAGCAGCCTGCGCGGGAGACTCGGCGACGCGGCCTCCATGCTCGTCCGCGAAGCGCTGCGCGCGCTCGCGGGTGCGGTTCCAGACCACCACTGCGTGCCCCCCACGCGCCAGGTGGCCGGCCATCGGGTAGCCCATGGTGCCGAGACACAAAAACGCGACGGTCTCTCCCAAGCGCTAGCCGCCGCCGGGCTCGTCGAGGGCCAGAAGCGCCGTTGCGGCCGCGTCCCCCGCCTCGTCCTGCAGGAGATCGACACCGGCCCGGGCGAACCGGCGCGCGGCTTCGGCACTGCGGCCGTCCCCATCGCGATCGAGATCCCACTGCGCCTGCTCGACGAGCAGCGCGAGCGCCAGCGCCCGGCCGAGCGTAAAGCCAAAGCGCCGGGCGCCGGCTTCGCTCGCCGCCGCGCCCAACGCAGGCGCCGCCGCCCACCAGCGTTCGGCGTGATCGGCGGCCGCGCAAGCCCGCCGCGCGGGCTCCGCGAGCGATGCGTCGCGCGCCGCCCCGGCGTGCGCCCGGATCTCGGACGCGAAGGGTGCGAGCGCACCCGCGCGCG
>JANNIY010000093.1:0-17506 GCA_031405455.1 Deltaproteobacteria bacterium
CGACCTGCGCCAGCCCATCCACTCCCGACCGTTCAAAGACGTGCACGGCGCGATGGTGAACCTGGGCATCATCCCGGGTTTCGGGGGGACGAGCCGCCTGCTGCGCCGCGTGGGTGTCGGCTGGGCGAAGGAGCTGGTGCTGACGGGCGAGCCGATCGATGCCGAGACCGCCCTGCGCATCGGTCTCGCGAACCGCATCTTTCCGCCCGAGGAGCTGCTCGCCGCCGCCGTTCGCGCGGGGGAGACGATCGCCACCCGGGGCCCCCTCGCCGTGGCCCAGGCGAAACGGATCTTGCAGGAGGGCCAGGACGCGGATCAGCGCACCGCTCACGCACTCGAACAGGCCGGGTTCGGCTTCGTCGCCGCGAGCCGCGACCGCTCCGAGGGCATGGACGCCTTCCTCGAGAAGCGCGACCCGAAATTCGAGGGGCGCTAGCAAGCGAAGCGCGCAGCGAGGGGAGGGAGGCGGCGGGGGGTGGGCTACGGCGAATGGCTCGCCGTTTCTCGCGTCGCGATCGCGTGCTGGAACTCAATTTTGTGGCGTCAAGGAAGGCGTAGTCCTGCGGGGGCGGCTGCGCTTGATTTCGCCTCCGCCCACCCCCCGCCGCCTCCCTGCGAAGGTCCGTAATGTCGGATCAGGGCTAACTCACCCGCTGCCATCTCGTCGACTTGCGCGTCGAACCTCCGCACCTCTCGAATCGGGATCGAAGACCGGGATTTTCGTCGTGCCCACTTCCTTGCAGCCGGCAATCGAACTCCAGGCCAAGTCTAAGGTCGGGGACTGCAACTCGCCTCCCCGCGACCACCCCCCTCTTCGATTAGCGTGACTTTACCGGCAGCAGTATCGATCACGAACGACTGCACCCCGATAGTAAGCGTCGCCGCTTCCGAGCCAGTAAGAGATTTGATCGTGGCGGGCTGCAGCGCAATAAAACTCGCTGGCAGATGAAACACCAGACCCAAGAACCAGCAATCCAGCGACTCGAATGGCCACGAGCATGGGTCCATGCATGGCTTCCTCCGGAGCGTTTTCCACTCCTACCCTCAAAACCATCTTCAGCGAAGCGGGATCGTCTCCACTTGTCGTTCTTGAAGATTCCGAAGCGACCCCTCAGCGCGCAGCGCCCTTCTGGAGCTCCTTCAGATCTCGCAGCACCTGCTGCTCATGCCCGTCGGGCTTGACCTGCGTGTAGACCTTTCGCAGCACACCGTTCGGATCGACGACGAAGGTGGTGCGATCCCAGTATTTCTGCCCCTTGAATTCGGACTGCCCGACAGCGAGCGCGCCGAGCAACTGCGCCTTCGGATCGGCGAGCAGCGGCACCGTGAACGCGAACTTGTCGCAGAAACTCTTGTGTGACGCGACGTCGTCCTGGCTGAGCCCTACGGCGACCGCGCGGATCGCGTCGAACGCGGGCTTCGCGGCCGAAAAGCTCTTGCCTTCGAGAGTGCAGCCGGGCGTGTCGTCCTTGGGATACACGAAGACGACGAGCCACTGACCGTGAAAATCCGCGAGGCTGCGTGTGACGCCATCCTGGTTGGCGAGCGAGAAATTGGGGAACGGTTTGCCGGACTCGAGCATGGGGGCCTCCTTCGAAGCTTTGACCCCAGCCTACCGTGGCGGCCGCGATCCGGGTGGTAGAATCGGCGTCACCCCACTGGAAAGGAGACCTGCAGCGTGCGCAAGCCGAAGAATGCGAAGACGAAAGGCAGGAAGAGCAAGCCGGCAAGTTCCAAGCAGGCGAAGGCCCGCAAGGCCAAGCCGAGTAAGCCCAGGCGCTCCGCTGCCGCTCCCCAGGCCGTCACGCCTTATCTCGCAATCCGAAACGCCGCCGCCGCGATCACGTTCTATCGCAGGGTGTTCGACGCCAGGGAGAGGATGCGCCTGGCCGACCCGAGCGGCAGAATCGGCCACGCCGAGATCGAGATCCGCGGCATGCGGATCATGCTCGCCGACGAATTTCCGGAGATGGACGTGCGCGGGCCCGAGGCCTTCGGCGGATCGCCCGTGTCCATCCATCTCTACGTGACGGACGTGGATGCCGTGTTCGCGCGCGCCGTCGCGGCGGGCGCCAGGCCGCTACGCGAGCCCGCCGATCAATTCTACGGCGATCGCGCCGCCACCGTGATCGACCCCTTCGGCCACCGCTGGTTCCTGGCGACGCGCAAGGCGAAGGTCTCTCCGAAAGAGCTGACGAAGCGCTACGCCGCGATCCTGAAGGCCTGAGCCGAAATCGCGCGATCAGCCCAGACGCGGCTTGATGCGCCAGCGGATCAGCAACAGCAAGACGCCGAAGATCGCGCAAAGGGCCAGAATCGGGACGACGATGTCGTCGAACCCGCCGCCGCGCGAGACGACTCGGCGCAGACCGATCTGGTACCAGCGCAGCGGGAGCAGCCCGCCAATCTGGCGAATCCCGTCCGGCATCAACTGATACGGCAGCATCACGCCCGAGAGCACGAACGACGGCAGGATGAAGAAGACTGTGATGAAGACCGCCTGCGCCGAGCTCTTCGCGAGCGCGGAGACGAAGACACCGATCGCCAACGACGCGAGCACGAACGGCAGCGTGAGCACCGCCATCGCGAACAAGCTCCCCCTGGGCCAGACCCCGAACATCAAGCCTGCGCCCACCACTGCGAACGCGAGCACCGCGTAGCTGACAGCCACATAGGGCAGAACCTTGCCCAGCACGATCTCGAGCGGAGTGGTGGGAAGCGAAAGCGTCTGCTCATAGGTTCCGCTCTCGCGTTCACCGACGAGGCCGAGGCTGGTGACCGAGAGGCACAAGTTCGTGAGCAGCATGCCGGCCAGGGCCGCGAGGAAGAAATCGGTATCGCGCAGCGTGGAGTTGAACCAGAAGCGTCCGCGTACGTCGAGCACGCCGGCGCGAGCCGGCGACGGCATGAGCGCGGCTCCGCGACCGCTCGCATCGAAGCGGGCCGCGACCGAACGGATGATGCCGCCGACACGCGCTGCATTCAGGGGATCCGCGCCGTCGAGCAGCAATTGCACCTCGGGCCGCCCGCGCAGCGCGTCGCGTCGGAACTCGGAAGGGATCACCACGAACGCGAGCGCCGTCCCGTGCATCAGCAGCGCCTCGCCTTCGGCATGGCTCGCCACGGCGCGCGGTCGCAAGAAATAGCCCGTCGTCTCGACGTCCGAAATCAGCTGCCGCGAAAGCTGCGTGCGGCTCTGGTCGAGCACGGCCCACGGGACGTTCGCCGGCTTGTTCGAAAGCGCGCCTCCGAAGAGCAGGAGCATCACGAGCGGCTGAACCGTCACGACCGCGATGAAGGCCTTGTCGTGACGCATCACGGTGGCTTCGCGGTACGCCATCGCGAGCACGTTCGAGACGAAGCGACCGACCCCCGAAACCTTCATGCCCGGCGCTCCAACGTGCGCATTGCGAATGCGAGCAGCAACGCGCCGAACAGCACGAGAATCGCGAGTTCGCCCGCGAGCTCGGCAACCCCTGCCCCTCGCAGATAGATCGCCCGGCTCACCCGGATGTAGTGCGTCGCGGGAATCAGCTCGGCAACCCACTGGATCGGGAGCGGAGTGCTGCGGATCGGAAACGCGAAACCCGAGAGCTGGATCGTCGGAATGCTCGAAAGCACGGTCTTCTGCACGGCCTCGGCAGCGGTCGCCGAGGTGGCCGAGAAGATCAAACCCAACGCCAGCGAGAAGAGCACGTAGAACGAGGAGATCCCGATGAAGAGCAGCGCGTTGCCCTGCGGCCAGACGCCCATCAGCAGACCCGCCGCGAGCACCATCAACACGACGTCGAAGGCGAAGACGGCGCCGAGCGGCAACAGCTTCCCGAGCAGGATTTCGAGCGTGCTCGCCGGCGTGAGTTGCAGCTGATCGAAGGTGCCGGACTGGCGCTCGTTCACGATCGAAACCGCCGTGAGCAGCGTCGTGAGGAAGGAGAGCACGAAGCCGAACGTCCCGGCGACCATGAAAGGCGTTCCCTCGAAGCTCGGGTTGAACAGCGCGCGCGAAACCACGGCGACGCCCCCGCCTGGCGCGGGCGAACCGCCGCCGGCGCCCGACGAGCGGCGCGCCGACACGTCGCTCGTCACGAGCTGCGCACCCGTGGTGCGGGCGATTCCCGAGAAAAACGCCTCGCTATTGCCGGCGAGCACCGCTTCCGCGCCGTCGTAGAGCACGCGCAATTCGGGAGGCGCGCCCCCCGCGGAGGCGCGCAACAAATTGCGCTCGAAATCCGCCGGAATCACCAGGCCAGCCCCGATCTGGCCCTTGACGAGCGCGTGCTCGATCGCCTCGCTCGCTGCGAATCGTTTCACCCGAAAGGCGTCGCTCGCGGCGAGATCCGCGATCAGACGCCGGCTCGCGGAGGAGCGGCTCGCATCGAAGATGCCGATCTCCATGTTCTCGACCTTCGTCGAGAGGATGAAGCCGAAGGTGAGCAGGGCGACGAGCGGCACCGCGATCAGCACGCCCAGCGTGAAGGGATCGCGCAGGGTCGCCTTCACCTCGCGACGCAGGAGCGTCTTCAGGCGGCGAGCATTCACGAGGCGGCTCCGGCGGCCTGCGCGGTCATCGCTGCGCCCTCGCGGATCAGGCTCCGGAACACGTCGTTCATCGACGCCTGCTCGATGCGAACGCTGGCCGACGCTTCGGGCCCCAGCACCTGCGTGAGGCGCCGGAGTCCGTCGGAATCCAGGGCGGCGATGCGCGCCACGAGACGGTCGCCATGCGCTTCGGCCGTGAAGCCCGCGCGCCCGAGTTCGGCAAGGACGCGCTCGCGCGAGCCCGGCGTGAGCTCCGCCTCGATGCGGTAGCCGCTCGAGTAGCGCGCCCGCAGGCCCTCGGGCGTCGAATTCGCGATCAGCCGGCCGGCGTCGATGAACGCGACGCGGTCGCAGTAATCGGCTTCTTCGAGAAAGTGCGTCGTCACGAAGACCGTCATGCCCTCGTCGGATGCGTCCTGGATGAGATCCCAGAACAACCCGCGGCTCTCGACGTCGACGCCCGCGGTCGGTTCATCGAGAAACAGCAGACGCGGCGCGTGCAGCATGGAAAGCGCGAGCCCGGCACGCTGGCGCACGCCCGCCGGAAGATTTTCGGGCCGCTCGTACTCCGCCGGCACCAGACCGAAGCGTTCGCGCACCGCGCCCCAGCGCTGTTCGAGATCGGCCTCGGCGATGCCGTAGAGGCCGGCATAGAACTCGACGTTCTCCCGCAACGTGAGGCCCGCGTAGAGACTCACCTTCTGGCCCATGTAACCGATGCGCTCGCGCACCCGCCGCGGGTGCGCGCAGACATCGATCCCATCGAGCACGATCGTGCCGGCCGACGGCGTCAGCAGGCCGATCAGCATGCGGATCGTCGTGCTCTTGCCCGAGCCGTTCGCGCCGAGGAAAGCGAAGATTACGCCGCGCTCGACTTCGAGATCGATGGCGTCCACGGCCGTGAACTCGCCAAAGCGTTTGCTGAGACCGCGCGCCAGGATGATGGCGTCCGACACCTAGCCCGCCGTCTCGCGTTCGCCGGAGCCGCGGCGCGCGAGTGCGAGCAGCGTCGATTCCATGTCGATCGGCGCGGGCTCGGCGATCTGCACGGCAGCGCCCGGCAACGAGCGCAGCCCGGCAAGCACGACCTCGGCAGCGGGCGCGCCCATGCGGGCGACCTCGGCGCGCACGAAGCGTCCGCTCGCGCGGGCATTCGAAATGAAGGGCAGCGCGCGGGCGGCGCGGGCCGCGGCGCGCGGATCGTCCGCCCAGGCGCGATAGAGATCGACGGCCACGCCCGCGCGCAGCTCGGCCGGCGGCCCGAAGGCGACCACCCGGCCGGCGTCGAGATAGACCAGCCGCTCGCAGGCCTCGGCCTCATCGAGGTAGCTCGTGCTGATCAGGATCAGCACCGACCGACAACGCTCCTCGAGCAGCTCCCAGATCTCGCCACGCGCGACCACGTCGACGCCTGCCGTCGGCTCGTCGAGCAACAACATGTCGGGTTCCGTGAGCAGCGCGTTCGAAATCGCGAGCTTTTGCTTCATCCCGCCGGAGAGCGCGCCCGCAGGACGGTTCGCGAACGGGGCGAGCGCCGTGCGCGTCAACAACTCGTCCGCGCGCCGGCGCCAGACGCCGGGATCCAGCCGATGCAGCCGCGCGGTGAACGCGAGGTTCTCGGCGATCGAGAGCTCGCGTTGCAGACCGAAGACCTGCGGGACGTAGCCGATGCGCGCCTTGAGCGCGCGCACATCGCCGCGCAGGTCGACACCCAGTACTGTCGCTGCGTCCGCCTCGAGCTCGAGCAGGCCCGCGAGGCAGCGCAGCAGCGTGGTCTTGCCCGCGCCGTCGGGGCCCACGATGCCCACCAGCCCGGGGCCCTCGATCTCGAGATCGATTCCGTCGAGCGCGGCGCGCGCTCCATAGCGCTTGCGCAACCCGCGCAAATGGATGCGCGGCGCCGCCGCGGCCGCCGGCGGGCTCACGCGCCGCCCTGGGTCGCGACCGCCGTCCCCGATTCCGACTCCAGCAGATACACGTTGCCCTCGGAGCCGGGCGCGAAGTCTTCCACCCCCTTGAGAATGCGCACCTTCGCACGGTAGACCTGACCGACGCGATCGCTGCGCGTCTCGATCTTCTCGGGGGTGAAGTTGGCCTGATCGGCGACGAAGCTGACCTCGCCCGGAACCCGCGTCCCCGGCCGGCTGTCGAGCTCGATCTCGACCTTGGTGCCTACGCGTACATGCGTTGCGTCCGAGACCGGCACGTAGATCTGCACGTATTTGTCGGCCGGGTCGAGGACCGAGACGACCGGCGTGCCCGGCTGCGCGAGCTCGCCGGGCCACAAGAGCTGGCTCTGCACGACCGTCGGCGCCGCGGGCGCGCGAATCGTGTACTTCGCGCGCAGGACCTCGAGTTCGCCCAGCTGCGCGCGCGAGAGCGACAGCTGCTGCCGCAGGATCTCGAGCTGACGCCGCGCCACCGCGATCGTGCCCTCCTGGGCCTTGGCGCGCGCAAGCTGTTCGCGGGAGCGCACGAGCCCGCTGGCAGCCTGGTCGCGGCGTGCGCGCGCGTCATCGAGCATCTGGGCGGTGCTGGCGCCGCTCTCTACGAGCCCGGTCTCGCGCTCGAAGCTGCGAGCGGCGAGCTGCGCCTCGGATCCGACGCGCGCGAGCTCCGCCTGCTGCGCGGCGACATCGCGGCTCCAGGTAGATTCGAGCAGCGAGATCTCCTCCTCCTGGCGCGCGATCTGCGCACCGAGCACCTCGAGCTCCTGGCCTTTCGAGAGGATGCGCGCGGCGATATCGGCATCGTCGATGCGCGCGATGATCGCGTTGGGGGGCACCTGGGCGCCCTCGGAGAAGACCACTTCGAGCACGCGGCCAGCGACCTCGCTGCGCAACACGCGTTCCTCGCCCTCGACGAAACCCGTGTAGTACCGCTCGTCCGCGCGGCGCATGAGCCAGAATCCGATCGCGAGAAGCGCGACGGCGGCGACCGCGATCACGGGTACGAGGCGTCGGCGGTTCATGGTTCCTCCAGCGGCATCGCTCACGGGTTCGCTGCCAGCGCGGCGAGCGGAAGACCCATCAGCTGCTGCAATTCGGCGCGTCGCGTGTGCGCCTGGTAGAGCGCCGTGGCCAGCGTCGCACGCTGCCGCTCGAGCAACGCCTGCGCAGCGAGCACGTCTTCGCTGGTGGCACGCCCCACGTCGAACTGCTGCTCGCGGATGCGCAGATTTTCTTCCGCCTGGCCGAGGGCAATCTGGGCCGTCGCGTAGGCGGAGAGTCTTTCTTCCGCGCTGCGCTGGACGCTGCGCACGGACTCCTCGATCTCCCGCAGGCCGCGCTCGATCGCGATGCGGTTGCGTCCCGCGGCATGCCGCGCCTGCGCGATGCGCGCGATGCGTTGGGTATCGGTGCCGAGATCCCAGCGGAAGCCCGCGAAGGCGGAGCCGTAATCCTGGGGCTGAACGAGGTGCGAGTTGCTGGCGTCCCAGCTGCCGCCGACCTCGAAGCGGGGCAACCAGCCGCGCTCGAGCGAGGTCTCCGTGGCCTCGAGTCGTTGCTGCTCCTCGACGAGCGCGATCAGCGCCGGATTGCTCTCGAAGCCGATGCGCATCGCCTCCTCGGGCGAGGGCACCTGGGGAGGCTCGCTCACGTCGACGATCTGCGTGTCGGCAGCCACCGGCAGACCCAGGTTCTGGTTGAGGGCCCAGCGCCAGCGCTCGATCGCGAGATCGCGCTGAAGCAGCTCCTGATCGACGTTGCGCAGCACGACCTGCACGACGAGCAACTCGTTCCTGGTGAGGCGCCCCGCGTCGTAGCGGCGCTGCGCATTCGCGAGCTGCGCGCGGTTGGCAGCCTGCGTCTGGAGCACCACCTCGCGCAGGCGCTGCGCCTCGAGCAGGCCGAAGTAGGCGCGCGTCACGGCCACCTCCTGATCGAGGCGCACGGCCCAGGCGCGCGCGGCGTCGCCGCGATAGCCCGCCTGCGCTGCGAGCAGCGCATGCCGGATTTCTCCGGAGAGGTCGACCGGCAGGCTGACGGTGGCGTTCAGCGAGCCGAATTCCTGCTCCTGGACTGCGACGACGGGCGGCTCGGTACCGGGGGGCAGGACGATGATCCCCTCGAGATCCACACCCGTCTGTCGCGCATCGGTGTACCAGGCGTAGCGGCCCGACGCGACGGTCGTGGGCAGCAGGCGTCCGCGCGCTTCGAAGACGCGCTGGCGCGACTCCTGCAGCATTTCCTGCGCTTCCGCGATCCGGCGGTTCCGGCTCGCGGCGAGCGTCAGCGCGCCGGCCAGGTCGAGGGGCGCCGCCGATGCGGCGACGCTCGCGGCCGCCGGGGCGGGGGCCGTCTGCGTCCACGGCACCTCCGCAGCGGCGGCCCGCCGACCGATCTCGCCCTCACGCCGCGCCTCGCTCCAGCCACCGCCGCCTTCCGGCTTCGTGAACGGCGCGATGGCGCTGCAGCCGGCGAGCGCGATCACCAGCCACGGCAGCAGGAATGCGCGTCCGGCTCTACACAGCACGGCGTTTCCTCACGGGCGGCGTCTGCTTCTGGGGAGCGGCGCCGCGCGCGCGCCGAGACTCGGAAAGCTGATCGAGCCCCCCGAGCGAGAACGCCGTGATGTGCTCCGCTGCCTCGCGCGTGAGCCCTTTCGGGTAGTGCGCGCGCCCCATCATCAGCAGCAACACGGGTCGGTGCGTGCGATAAAAAAATGCCTGACCGACGATGCTGCGTGTGCAGAGCTCTATCTCGGTTTCTGAGAGCTTCGGCGCCAGACGCGCCACGATGCGGCCCATTTCGCGGCGCTGGGGATCGATGAACTGCTTCACGATCACGGGCAGCGCAGCGCTCGGATCCGCCATCTCGCGCATCACGATGCTGCCGTGGATGCCCGAAACATCGAGCACGGTCTCGAGCATGATTTCGATGCGCAGGCACAGCGTCTGCTCGAGCTCCTCGCGCGAGAGCAGATCGAGGGACGCGCCTGGGGTGGCGCCGCGGGCGGCGAGGCGCGCCTCGAGCTTGCCGAACTCGGCGCGCACGACCTCGAGATAGAGCGCCTGCTTCGAGCCGAAGTGGTAGTGCGCCGAGGCGAGGTTGACGCCCGCGCGCTCGGCGATCCTGCGCATCGTCGTTGCGAGGAAGCCGCGCTCCGCGAACAGCTCGCCCGCGGTCGCGAGAATCCGGCGCCGCGTGGCCTGGGGGTCGTCCTTCACCACGAACACACGTTTAAATCAAGCGTTTGAATCCTGCAAGGCTCGCGGGCTGGCGGGCCGCCGGCTCGCCCGGCGTCGCCAACCAGCCGGCTTGCGCCGCCCCTGTAAGCGGCTTCAGGCCGGGATCAAAGCTCGAACGGAGGCCGGCAGTTCGCGGGCGACCTGCACGATCGGGATGCCCGTCTGCACGTTTTGCTTCATCTCTTCGAAGCAGCGCGGCAGATCCTCGAAGCGGTAGATCTCGGAATGGATCGTCGGCCGGAACACGCTGCCGTAGAGCGAGGTCGCGGCGTTGCAGCCGTCGATCGTCTCGTAGTGCATGTGGTCGAGCGTGATCTGCCGCACCGAGAGGCCCGCCGAGTCATAGGCGATCTTCTTTTCGATCTGCCAGCCGGAGCTGACGTTGACACCGCAGCGCGCCTGCGCCGCGACGCCCGCCGCAAACACCGGGCCGCGCAGCATGTCGCACACGATGTGCGCGCCCTCCCCGCCCGTCATGCCCTTCACGTGCTTGTTGAACGCCTTGACGTCGTCGGCGCTCGCGAAACGATTGAACGCCTTCTGATCGATCGACTCGATGCCGAGCGATTCGAGATGCTTGCGCCGTTCTGGGCTCCCCGAGCAGAAGATCGCGCGGTGTCCCTCGTGCTTCGCGAGCATCAGGAAGAGTTCCGAGACGCCGCCACCGAATCCGAGCACGTTCAGGCGTGCGAGCTTCTCGCGCGCCACCTTGACGCGGAAGATGCCGATGCCGCGGCGCCACAGGTGATAGGCCGTGGGCGCGCGCAGCGGCAGCGCGGCGATCTCCCAGAGATTCAGCCCGCACGCCAGCGGCGCGGGCAGGATCTGCCAATCCCCGACGACGGCCTCCTCGCCATACCAGCCGATGGAATCCGGATGGTCGTAGGCCCAGATGCGCAGCGGCAGGCCGTAGATGTCGGGCTCGCCGTTGCAGTGGGTGATGACGATGTCGCCGGCCTTGAAGCGCTTCACGTCGCGCCCGACCGCCTTGACCTCGCCGAGCGCGCTGTTGCCGGGGTAGATCTTGCCGCCGCGCAGCTCGGCGATGTTCACGGTATCGGCGAGCGCGGCGTGATCGACGTTGTGCTCGCCCGACACGGCCAGAATGCGCAGGTGCACGTCCTTCGGGCCCATCTCGCGCAAGACGCTCTCATCGAGCGCGATCACGCGGGATACGTCGAACTTCTCGAGATCACCCCCGACCCGCTTCGATTCGCGGGCGATGGATTCGGTGCTGATCGAGTACGCCTTCGGCATGGAATTTTCTCCTGGCTTGGGCACACTGGTCGCCCGAAGAGAGCGTCGGCAGCGGCTGGATTCGGCGGATTTTCGCGCAGCGTGCGCAGTGGATCCAGCGGGTTTCTAACACGCGGCCCGTGCGCTGCGCAAATGCGCTGCGAGCGCCCCGAGACGAGAGATGGCGAGGATGGGGAAAAGGCTCTCGGCAGGCGAACTGGTGGCGCGCCTGGGGCCGCATCCGGCCGTAACCTGGGGCCTCGACCTCGGAAGCGACGCCGGACTCGCGCGTTGGTTCATCGCCGCCTGTCTGCTGGCGCCCCGCGGCGACGAGGGCGCGGCGAACGCCGCCCGCAGCGCACTGGCCGCATGCGGGCTCGATGCGCCGGCCGCCCTCGCGCAGACCGGCCCCGGACCCGTCACTTCGGTGTTGCGCGCCGCGTCCTACCCGAAGCCCGAGATCACGGCGGCGCGCCTGGTGCGCGCGAGCCTGGTGCGCGCGAGCGCGAATCTGGCGGCGCAGCACCACGGCTCCCTCTCGCAACTCGCAGCCGCCGCGGACGGGCTCGCGGAACTCGCGTCCGCGATCATGGCGCTTGCCCCCGGCGTCGGCGCTGCGACCGCTTCCGAGTTTTTGCGCCCGCTGCGCGAACGCTTCACGGTGGCGCGCGAGTTGCCCCTCGCACCCGCCGCGCGCAGCGCCGCGTTGCATCTGGGCTTCTTGCGAGAAGACGAGGACTCGGAGGGAGAGCCCGGTGCGCTGCGAGCCGCCCTCGCGCGCGAGCAGCCGGCGCCCGAACTCGCCGACGTCGAGGCCGCGCTGACGCGACTCGGACGCGCGGCCTGCCACCGCGGCGCGACACAGCGTTGCCTGCTCGGCGCAAGCTGCCCCGCACGCGAACGCTGACACCGCCTCGCGGTCGCCTCCCCGACGCCACGAAACCGAGTTCAGGTACGCAATCACGAAAAGAGGAACGGCGAGCCATTCGTCTCCGCCCACCCCCCGCCGTCTCCCTCCGAAGGCCCGCAAGCTCGCACCGAGACTATCCGCAGCGCTCCTCGGAGCAGTCGCCGACCGCCGCCGCGCCGAGCTCGATGCCGCCGCCCTCGCCGCGCACGAGCACGGCGGCGTCCTTGCAACCCTCGCGGAAGACCGTCACCCCCTTGAGCCCGCGCCGCCACGCAGAAGTGTAGATCGCCCGCACATCTCCGGGAGTCGCATCCGCGGGCAGGTTGATCGTCTTCGAGACCGCGTTGTCGACGTGTCTCTGGAACGCCTCCTGCACGGCGAGATGCGCTTCGGGGGCGACGTCGGCGGCCGTCGGAAACAGGCGCTGGATCTCCGGCGGCACGCCCGCGACGCCGCGCGCGCGGCCATCGCGACGCACGCGCTCCACGATCTCCTCACGATCCGCGCCGGCGGCGCGCAGCGCGGCCTCGAAGCGTGCGTTCGTCTCCGGCAGCCGCGCTCCATCGAGGACGTGGCGCACGAAGGCGAGCGCGAAATAGGGCTCGATCCCTCCCGAGCAGTCCGCCAGGATCGAGAGCGTGCCCGTCGGCGCGATCGACGTGACGGTCGCGTTGCGCAGGCGCCGGCCCTGCTCGGCGAGGCGCGAGCGCGCGAAGTTGGGGAATACCCCGCGTTGCAGCGCGAGTTCGGCCGAAGCGTGCTGCGCGCGCTGCGCGATCCGCGCCATCACGCGATCGGCGACCTGGGCCGCTTCGGGCGCGTCGTAGGCGACGCCGAGCTCGACCAGCAGATCCGCGAAGCCCATCACGCCGAGACCGAGCTTGCGGTTCCCGCGCGTTGCCGATGAAATCTCCGGAAAGGGGTAGCGGCTCACCTCGATCACGTCGTCGAGGAAGCGCACGCCGAGATCGACGGCCGCATCGAGTCTCTGCCAATCGATGGCGCCCGCCTGCACGAAGGCGTCGAGGCGCAGCGAGCCGAGCGTGCAGCTCTCGTTCGCCAGCAGCGGCAGCTCACCGCAAGGGTTGGTGGCCTCGAGCGCGCCGAGCGCGGGTGTCGGATTCGCGCGTTCGACGGCGTCGAGAAAAATCACGCCCGGATCCCCGCAGGCGCACGCGGCGTCCGCGATCTCGTCGAGCAGCGCCGCCGCGTCGACACTGCGCACGACCTTGGCGGTGCGCGGGTTCACGAGGTCGAAGCTCTGGCCTGCGAGCGCTGCGCGCCAGAAGGCGTCCGTCGTCGCGACGGAGAGGTTGAAGTTCGTGATGCGGCCTTGCGTCCGCTTGGCGCGCACGAACTCGAATATGTCCGGGTGATCGACGCGCAGCACGCCCATGTTCGCGCCGCGCCGGCGGCCGCCCTGCTTGATCACCGAGGTGGCGGCGTCGAAGACCCCCAGAAAGGAGACCGGCCCCGAGGCCACGCCGGGGCTCGCCTTGACCGCGTCACCGGCCGGCCGCAGCCGGGAGAACGAGAAACCCGTGCCGCCGCCCGATTGGTGGATCACCGCCATGCGCTTGAGCGCTTCGAAGATGCTCGCGAGCGTGTCCTCGATCGGCAGCACGAAACATGCGGCGAGTTGCCCGAGCGGCGTGCCGGCGTTCATCAGCGTGGGGCTGTTGGGCAGGAACTCGCGGCGCAGCAGCGCCGCGTTGAAGAGCTCGCGCGTGCCCGCGACGTCGCCGCCGAAGGCCCGCTCGGCCTCCGCCACCGCGCCGGCCACGCGCTGGCAAAGACCCTCGAAATCCTCGCTCGGGCGGCCCGCGGCGTCCCGCTCGAGGTAGCGAGCCTCGAGCACGCGGAGGGCGTTCGCGGAGGGCGCGACCATGGCTGGGGAGCGTAACGACTTCACCGGGGGCCGGCCCGGCTGCTAGATTCGCCGCCCCCAGTTCTGGAGCGACCCGTGACCGGCAGCCAGCGCATTCTCCGCAGACAGACCGGCAACTTCCTGGAAGACTTCGTGCCCGGGCAGGTGTTCCGACACAAGGGTGGCAAGACCGTCACCGAGGGCCTGTTCGCGACCTTCACGGAGTTCGCGATGACGGCGAACCCGCTCGCGAAGAACGCGCGCTATGCGCGGGCCCATGGCTACCGGGGGCTCGTCTGCCCCCCCGGCCTGGTGATGCTCGTCGCCTTCAGCCAGACGGTCGAGGACGTGTCCGAGAATGCGCGCGCCAACCTCGAATACATCGACATGCGTTTCGGCGCGCCCCTCTACATCGGCGACACCGTCGAGGTCGAGACCCGGGTGCTCGGCATCAAGGCGAGCTCGAGCCGGCCGAATCTCGGAATCGTCCACGTGCAGTCGACCGCCCGCAAGAACGTGGGCGAGCCGGACGAGGCGATCACGCTCACCTGGCAACGCAAGGTGCAGGTCTACAAGCGCGACGACGCCGCGAGCCTGCAGGAAGGCGACGTCGCCCCCGACCGCATCGAGTGCTCGCTGTGGCTGCCGCCCTACTCCGCGCGCACGGATTACAAGAGCCTCGCCCACCTCTCGAGCCCGGACAGCTACTTCGAGGATCTCGAGCCGGGCACGCGGATCGAGCATTCACGCGGCCGCACCATGACCGATGAACACATCCACCTGACGGCCGTGCTCGACAACACCAGCCAAGTTCACTGCAACCAGTACATGATCGATCTCGACCCCAAGCAATACGTGGGCGGGCGGCTGATCATTTTTGGCGGGATTCCGTTCGTGCTGTGCCTGGGGCTTTCCTCGCCCGACGTCGGAGACAACGCGCTCGGCGACATCGCCTACACGACCGGCCGCCACACGGCGCCGCTGTTTGCCGGCGACACCGTGTTCGCGGCGACCGAGGTGCTCGGCAAGCGCGAGTTCGCGGGCCGGCCGGATCTCGGCATCGTCACGACGCGCCTGCTCGGCCACAAGTTCGAGCGCGACGCCGGAGCCGCGAACGCCGACGCACCGCCGGGCTGGAAGAAGACGCAGATCTTCGAGCTCGAGCTCGAGCGCGAGATCGCCGTCAAGCGGCGCAGCCACTACGCGGGGTAGAGGAGCTTCCGAATCCAACGCCGGTAGGCTTCCGTCGGCTGGGCGCCAGTGATCGCGACGTCGCTGCCCGCGAGCCGCACGGCCGGGACACCGCCCACGCCCAGCTCGAGGGCTTCCGCGTGCTCGGCCAGCACGCGCCGCAGCAGCTCCGGCTCCGCGGCGCGCGCAAACGCGGCCTCGGGCAGACCCGCCTCGCGCCAGAGCGCTGCCAGCGTCTCGGGCTGCGAGATGTCGCGGCTGTTCTCGAAGTACGCGGTCAGCAGCGCCGCGTGCAGGTTCGCGAAGGCGGCGGGGCCGAGCTCGGCCGCGGCTTTCGCGGCGAGGTGCGCGGGAATGCTGTGCGTCGGAGGGCCCTCTTCGCTCGACCACACCTCGAAGCGCGCGGCGGGCTCGGCTTCGGCCGCGCGCCTCCAGCTCTGTGTGTAGCGGCGAAATTTTTCGAGATCGCGGCCGGGCTCGGGCCGCGGACGCAACAGGAAGCTCTTCCAGCGCAGGACGAGAGCGCCCTCGAACTCGCGTTCGAGTTCGGCCAGACGCGTGGCGGCGACCTTGCACCAGGGGCAGAGATAATCGGACCAGACGTCGAAGACGACGCGGCGCGCATCCGGAGCCGCAGGAACGTCGCTCATGGAATCAACAGCAGCTTCCCCGTCGTCGCACGCGCTTCGAGAGCGCGCTGCGCGTCGGCGGCCTGCGCGAGCGGGAAGCGCGCGCCGATCCGCACGGCGAGCCGCCCGGCCGCGATCGCTCCGAGCACGGCGCCCGCGCGCTCCTCGAGCTCCGCACGCGTGGCCACGAAGTGTGCGAGCGACGGCCGCGTGACGACGAGCGAGCCGGCCGCGTTCAGACGCTGGAGATCGAACGGCGGCACCGGGCCGCTGGCCTGTCCGAAGAGCACGAGCAGCCCCCGCGGTCGCAGCGACGCGAGGCTGCCGTCGAAAGTCGTCTGGCCGACGCCGTCGTAAACCACGTCGACGCCGCGGCCGCCGCTTGCCGCGCGCGCGGCTGCCACGAAATCGCCCTGGTCGTAGCGCACGACCGCGTCGGCGCCAGCGTCACGAGCGAGTGTCGCCTTCTCGGCGCTCCCGCAGGTTCCGACGACGCGCATCCCCGCGGCGCGCAGCAGCTGCACGAGCAGCAGGCCGGTGCCGCCAGCGGCCGCGTGGACGAGCGCCCAGCCACCGGCTGTGGGCGAACGGATCGCGTGGACCAGATAGTGCGCAGTCATCCCCTGGAGCATCGCGGCCGCAGCCACCTCGGCCGGCACGGCGTCGGGCACGCGCACCAGTGAAGCCGCTGGCGCGACGACGGCCTGCGCGTAGGACCCCGGCACGGAGGCCCACGCAACGAGATCACCCTCGTGGAGATTCGAAACGTCGGCGCCGACCGCCTCGACGCGGCCCGCGCCCTCGAGCCCCGCGACGAAGGGCAGCGGTCGCGGATACTGCCCCGTGCGGAAATAGACGTCGATGAAGTTCACGCCCGCAGCCGCGACCCGCACACGCACCTGGCCCGGGCCGGGCGCTCCGGGGTCGCGGTCGACGAGCGTCAGAACTTCGGCGCCACCGAGCTTCTCGACGACGATCGTTTGGGGCATGCGCGCAAAGTAGCCGCACGCCGCTACGCGGGCTCGCGGAAGCCTCTTCCAGCCGCCTTGCTGACCGAGTCAGAAGCCATTAGGTTCCGATAGCTTGCACCCGCACAGCGAATCCCCGCGGAGTCTCCATGCGCTTCTATGAGCACGAGTCGAAGGCGCTGTTTGCGCGCCACGGGCTGCCGCTGGGCAAGCGCGGCCTCGCGAAATCCGCCGCAGACGCCCGCCGCATTGCCGCCGAAATCGGCGGCCCGATCGTGCTCAAGAGCCAGGTGCTTTCGGGCGGCCGCATGAAGGCCGGCGCCGTAAAATTCGCGCAGAGCCCCGATGAGGCCGCGCGTTTGTTCGACCAGATCCTGCCGATCGTCGTGAACGGGCAGCGTGCCACCAGCGTGCTCGTCGAAGCGAAGAGCAGCGTCGCCCAGGAATACTTCGCGGCCGTGACCTGGGATGGCCGCCGCAAGCTGCCGGTCGTGATCTTCAGCGACATGGGCGGTATCGACATCGAAGAGGTCGCCGAGAAGCATCCCGAGCACGTCTCGAAGACGCACTTCTCGTCGATCTTCCCGGTGACGCCGCGCATCGCGAAGGAAGCGATCGGCGCAACCGGTGTGACGGGCGACGCGCTGATCAAGCTGACGCCGATCGTCTTCGAGCTGATGCGCGTATTCCTCGCCTACGACTTGACGCTCGCCGAGATCAACCCGCTGGCGCGCCTCGCCGACGGCCGCTTCCTCGTGCTCGACGGCCACATCGATCTCGAAGCCGAAGCGCGCGGCAAGCACAAGAAGCTGCTCGCCGATCTCGGCATCGGCAACGACGAGACGCGCCAGGCGCGCGAGGCGACACCGTTCGATCACGACGAGGGCCTCGGCGCCGTCACTGACGCGCTTCGCTCCGGCGCACGGTCCGTGCCGGCGGCGACGGTCCCGTGGGCCGCGTCGCGTGGCATCTCGC
>JANNIY010000094.1:0-38946 GCA_031405455.1 Deltaproteobacteria bacterium
CGCGAACTCGAGACGGCGATCGACGGCAACGCGGCGAACGTGCGCATCCGCTTCCGTCCGCGTTTCGCGAGTGATCCCGAGCTGGCCGCGCTGCTGCGCATGGCCGATGTCGTGGTGCTTCCCTACGCGCACGTCTACCAGAGCGGTGCGCTGTTGCTCGCGATGAGCTTCGGCAAGGCCATCATCGCCTCCGACATTCCCGGCTTGCGCGAGTATCTCGAGGACGGCGTCGAAGGAGTGCTCTGCGACACCACCAAGCCCACCCACCTCGCCCGCGAAATCCTCGCCCTTGCGCGCGAGGACACCCGCCGCGAAGCCCTCGGCGACGCCGCGCGCGAGACCTCGCTCGAGAGCTATGCGTGGGACGGCATCGCGAGGCAGATCGAAGGCGCCTACCGCTAGCCTGCGATTGCCGAGCGTCTCAGCCGTGCGCGCGAAACGCCGGCCGCAAATTCTGGATCCGCCGGCCGAGGCCGCGCCATTTGCGCCACACGAGCGTGTCTCGGAAGGAGCGGCGCGGCCGCCAGCCCGCCCAGGCGGTGCGATCGAGGACTTCGAAGAAGCGCTCGCGCGCGGGATGCGTGCAGCTCCAATGCCAGGGCTTCGAGAACGTCGAATAGTGAACGATCCAGGGGTCGCGGACCACGAGAGCGCGCAGCGCGGGCGTGAGCGGATCATCGTCGCTTTCGCAGGGATCCCAGAAGTGCGGCGTCTGGTTCCAGCGCGGATCGAGCTCCCCCCAGCGTCCGGCCAACACGGCGTTGAGCGCATCCTGATCCCACCAGCGGATGGCGTGCGCGTGGCTCTCGAGATAGCGCAGGAGATGGCTTGCGAGTTCTTCCTCGCGCCAGCCCGCGAGATCGAGGGCCATGACGCCGGCATTGAAGTACGCGAGGTCCGGCGCGAGCCCGAGCTCGCGATGATTCAGCAGGCCGCGCGGGGCGGAGACGGTCGGCGCTCCGGCTTCTCGCACGGCGAGCACGGGCAGGCCGCGCTGGGGCTCCGCCCACAAGCGCGCGAGATCGGCGCTGACGAGGACATCGGCGTCGAGGTAGATCGCACGCGAGATGCTCGCCGGGAGCAGATCCGGTGCCAGGATCCGAAAGTACGTCGTACGCGAGACGCGGCCGCGATGCGGAATTCTCGCGAGGGTTTTCGGGTCAGGGGTGACGAAGCGAAGCTCGAGTCTCGGCGACGCGAGGCTGCGTTCGAGCCGCTCGCGGTTCGTCGTGCCGATGCCGCCGTCGAGAATGTACGCATCGATGACGTTGGGTTCGGAGAGCGTCTCGAGGGCCGAGCGCAACGCGACCGCGAGGGGCATCGCAAAGGCGTCGTCGGCTGCGCAGATGACGCTGATCCGATCTCCGATGGCGCTCACTTGTTGACCGCCTGGGGGTTCGCTGTCGGGTGGGGCCGCGCGAGCCAGCGCTTGAAGGACTCGACGCGCAATCCCAGCAGCGCGCGCGCGAGCAGCTGCCAGCTCCGCCAGCGTCCAGGCTCTGCGCGCAGCACCGCGAAGGCGTGCTTGCGCGCGGTCGCGAGGTTTCCGCCGATCACTGCCTGGCGCACCCACTCGCACCAGTAGTCGACAGCGGGAGTTTCGCTCGCGACTGCGGGGATCTCGCGTCCGTTCGAGACAGAGAGACCGCGGCGCGCGTGGGCTTCGTGGAGTATGCGCGTCACGATCCGGCGCTGCTCCATTCCTCTGCGATTGCTGATCTTGCGGATGTGCTGCCGGTAATCGAGCAGAACCTCGGGCAGATTTGCCAGGCGGCCAGCCTCAGCGAGCCGCAAGAAGAGATCGAGGTCTTCTGCGGGCTCGTATTCCGGGCGGTAGTTTCCAGCCGCGAGCAGCGCATCGCGTCGCAGCCTCACCGCGGGATGCGGCAGCGCCTCGCCGCGCCCTGCGAGCAGCGCGCGTTCGATGCCAGCGTGGTCGATCGCAACGTCGGTGGTGCAGATCGGTCGGCCGTCGGGGTCGATGCGCAGCACGCGCGCGCCCACGGCGCAGCATTCGGGGTGGCGTTCGAGAAACTCGTGCTGTCTCTGGAAACGCGTGGGCCGAGCCACGTCGTCCGCGTCCATGCGCGCGATGTAGCGCCCCTTCGCCACGCTGGCGCCCTCCCGCAGCCAGACCGTGTAACCGGCGTGCGCCTGGCGAGACAGCCGGATGCGACGGTCTCGCCTCGCATACGCCTCGACGATCTCCAGGGTTCCGTCGCTTGAACCGTCGTCGTAGATCAGGAATTCGAAATCCCCGAAGCTTTGTTCGAGAATGCTCTCGATCGCACGGGCGACGTATTCCGCCGCGTCGTAGACCGGCATCAGGACGCTCACCGCGGGCATACGGACCTCGTCGCGAGCTGGCGGAGGCCGCGCGCGAGCCCCTTCCAGAGAGGCGCGCCGAGCGGGTCGATGCGAACGGCGCGCAGCGCGTAGGCGAACGCCGTACGGTGCTCCCCCAATCCCCACGCGGACAACGCCCAACCCACCGCGAATGTCTGACGAGATTGGCGCGTGGCCAACGGACGCCACGGCGGCGGACGCTCGATGCGAGCCTCGATGCACCGCTGTTCGCGCGCGCGATTCACGACGTCACGGATGGCGTCGAGCTGACGCTCCTGCTCCATCGCGCTCTGCGAGACGTCGTGAAAACGCACTCGCGAGATCACGTCGGGAAGATTTGCGAGACGGCCCGTCTCGCCCAGACGCAGCCAGAGGTCGATGTCCTCCACGAAGCAGGCGGTTTCGTCATACCCGCCGATCGCCAGCGCTTCCTGTCGGCGAAACATCGCGTTCGAGCCGCAGATGGGTGAGCGGCCGACGAGCGCCATGGCCAGGATTTCGGCGTGCTCTCTAGGTGGCAGGAGGCGGTTCAGCAGGCGATCCCTTGCGTCGATCACGTCGAACGCGCCACCGATGCACACGACGTCGGGTCGGGCGGCGAGCGCCGAAGCCTGTAGCGCGAGACGATCCGGGAGTGAGATGTCGTCGGCATCCATGCACGCTACGAAGGGAGCCCGCGCGAGCGAGAGACCTGCATTTCGCGCGCGGATCACGCCCTCGTGGCGCTTCCGCACGACGATCAGCCGGGGATCGCGCTTCGCGTACCGCTCGAGGATCTTGCCCGAGGCGTCCGTCGAGCCATCGTCGACGGCGATCAGCTCGAGATCCGGATGCGTTTGCGCGAGGATGCTGTCGATCGCTGCGGCGAGGTAGGCGGCGGCGTCGTATACCGGCATCACCACACTCACGAGGGGTGTTGCGCCTCTCATGCGGGCCTCTCGCGCTCCTGCCAGCGGCGGCGCAGTTCGTGACCGATCAGTCGGAGGAGTTGCGCACTGAACGGCTGGAGCAGCGCTGCGTGCGTGGCGTAGATGAGCGCCGTTCGTCGCTCGCCCAACCGCCAGGCGGAACGGCACCAGGCGAGCGCGAACTGCTGGCGCGAGAGGCGATCGGGAAGCGGCCGCCAGGGGTGCAGGGGTGGCGGTGGGTCCGTGAGTCCCCGGCGTTCGCGCGCGGCCTCGCAGATGCGGCGCGCATACGCCATCTGCTTCGCCTGCTCCCGCTCGCTCACCGAGTGCGCGTGATAGCGAAGGCGAAGCACGACCTCCGAGACGTTTGCGAGCGGGCCGATGTCCATCAGCCGCAGCCAGAGGTCGTAGTCCTGCGCAACCGGTGCGGCGAGATCGTAACCACCGACGGCGAGCACCCGCTCGCGGCGGTAGAGCGCCGTCGGGTGGCAGATCGGCGATCGGCCCTCGAGGGCGGCGGCCAGGATCTGGTCGGGTGCTTCCGGCGGCCGCACGAGATCGATTCGCCGCCCCTTGGCATCGATCACTTCATAGGCGCCGCCGACGCAGAGGAGATCGGGATCGCGGTCGAGTCGAGCGACCTGGATCTCGAGGCGGCGGGGCAGCGCGACGTCGTCGGCGTCCATGCGCGCGACGAGCGCGCCGCGTGCGAGCGAGAGGCCTGCATTCAGGGTCGCGACGAGTCCAGCGTGAGCGCGCGATACGAGACGAACCCGCGGATCGCGGCGCGCGTAGCGTTCGAGCAAAGCGACCGATCCGTCGCGCGAGCCATCGTCGATCGCGAGCAACTCGAAATCCGTGAACGTCTGCGCGAGGATGCTCTCGACCGCCTCGGCGAGATAGCGCTCGGCGTCGTAGACGGGCAGGAGCACCGTCACGCGGGGCGCGCCGGATAGCTGGGTCGGCATCGGGTGTCCGTTCTCCCGGGCAACGCCGTCTCTCATGATCGGACGTCCGAGCGAAAAGCTTGAAACGGCCCACCCGAACGAGTGAGCCCGGTGCCGGCCTCGACGAGCAACTCGAGAATTCCGGTAGCGCGACGCTTCCAGGTGTATTGCTGGACGTCGCGCCAGGCCTGCGCCGCCAGACGCTCCCCCAGTTCCGGCGAGGCAAGCACGCGCTCGATGCCCTCCGCCAGCGCCTGGGCGCTATCGGGCGCAACCAGCCAGGCGTTCTCGCCGTGCCGCAACAGGCCGGCGAACGCGGCGATCCGCGTCGCGACGATGGGCCGGCGCGCGGCCATGTACTCGAAGAGCTTGAGCGGCGAGGTCGTGCGGGCCTGCGGGAAGCGCGCCGAGTTCGGGAGCACGAGCGCGTCGGCGGCCGCGAGGTGCAGCGGAACCAGGGCGTTGTCGACGAATCCCGTGAAGTGCAGCGTCGGACAGCCCTGCGCACGCTCGCGCATCCGTTCGATGTCCTCCGGCCAGCCGCCAACGAGCTGGACCGTCGCCTTGCGCAGCAGCCGCGCCGCATCGACCAGCGACGGCACGCCCTTCTCGGCGTAGAAGTGGCCGCAATAGACGGCGAGCGCTCCCTCGCGAGGGAGACGCAGAGCGTCGCGCGCGGCGGCCTGCGACGGCGCGTGTTCGAAGCGCTCGAGATCGACGGCATCCGGCCAGACGGCGATCTTGTCGGCGGGCAGCCCCGCGGCCAGCCACTGCTCGCGCAGCGCCTCGGTCACGGTGACGAGAAGGCGCGACGCGGGGTGGGCGGCGGCTGCGCGCAACACGGAAAACTGCGGGTGCGCGACGGGGATGTGGGATTCGACGATCGTCGCAAGGCCGCTCGCCGCGCAACGCTCCGCGGCGGGGAGCGAGCGCGAATACACGAGATCCGGTCGGCGCAGGCGGGCGTACCACACGGCAGCGACATCGAAGCGCGGGCTCGCATCGCCGGTGAAACACTCGCCGCGCAGGCGCGCGTGGACGGGCAGGCGCACGATGCGCAACCGCTCGCTCACACCGTACCAGCGATGCAGGTCGACCCGATTCACGCGGCTCGGGAGCAGGCTCCGCGCCGTCACGAGTTCGAGGTGCTCGACCTCGGCGGCGAGCGCCTCGGCCATCTTCATCACCTGGAACGTGTGCGCCCACTTCGAGGGCACGTTGCCGGGCGAGAGATAGAGGAGCCTCACGGCGCGGTCTCCGCCGGTAGCAGAATCTCGCCGAGCGGGGGGCCGCCCGGTTCGAGCCAGTGGCGCGCCCACAGCTCGGCGGCGAGCAACAGCCACAGCAGCGAGCTGCTCGGCGACACCAGCGCTTCGCGCACCGCCGGACCGCGCAGCAATCCGTGCGAGACCAGCACACCTTCGGGCAATAGCGCGCGAGCGGGCGCTTCGAGGCGCTGAAGAAACCAGGCGTCGAGCGGGATGCTGAAGCCTTTTTTACGGCTCGTGAGGATCTCGGGCGGAAGCCAGCTCGCGGCGGCGCGCTTCAGCACCGCCTTGCGCTCGCTTCGGGCGAAGAGCACACGGCTATCGATCGAGAACGCCAGCTCGACGAGCTCGTGATCGAGAAAGGGCACGCGCACCTCGACCCCGCAGGCCATGCTCGCGTGATCGACCTTGAGCAGCACGTCGTCGACCAGGAACGTCCGGAGATCGGCGAGTTGCAGGCGCGTCACGCGAGGCGCCGACGGCTGGTCGAAGCGGCGCAGGAGCGCCAGCGGATCGAAGCCGGAGGCGTCGCCAAGAAGATGTTTGGCGGCGACGGGACCGATCGGGCTCACGTTTGCCAGATGCGAAGCGAACGGGTCGGCGCCCGGATTACGCAATCGCCTCGCGAGCCGTCGCCAGCCGGGGGATTGCGCGGCGAGCGCGTCCTCGTACCAGTGGTAGCCAGCGAAGAGCTCGTCCGCGCCATCGCCCGAGAGGATCACTGGAACGCCGTGACGGCGCGCGAGCCGCGAGACCGCGAGCATGGGCAGGCTCGAATGGTCGAAGAAGGGCTCGTCGTGGAGCGCCACGAAATCGGGGATCAGCCGCAGCCCGGCCTCCCGCGTCAACACCTCCTCGTGCGCGACGGTGTGGAGGAACTCGCTGGTGGCGCGCGCGTAGGCGCGCTCATCCGAGGCTTCGTCGTCGAAACCCATCGTGAAGCTCGGCAGCCGGCGTTCGAGGACGCGCGTCGCAATCGCAGCCGTCGTGCTCGAATCGATGCCCCCGGAAAGAAAGACTCCCACCGGGACGTCGCTCACGAGCTGCATGCGCACGCACTCTTCCAGCTTGTCGCGCACGCATCGCGCCGCTTCAGGTGCATTGCGCAGGCGCGGCACGTAATGGACGTCCCAGTAACGTTCCCGCCGCACGCCGCGGCGGTCGAGCACGAGCCGGTGCGCGGCGGGCAGCTTCTTCATTCCCGCCCAGATCGCGAGATCATCGGGCACGTAGCGGTAGACGAGGTAGTGCTGGAACGCGCGCGGGTCGACCTCGCGGCGGAAGCGGGGATGCTCGAGGATCGCGCGCGGTTGTGAGGCGAAAACGAGACCTTCCGCGTGCGCCCAGTAATAGAGCGGCTTCACCCCCATGCGGTCGCGCGCGAGCAGCAACCTCTCGCGACGGTCGTCCCACAGGCCGAAGGCGAAGATCCCGCGCAACCGCAGCACGCAATCGTCGCCCCACTCTTCGTAGGCGTGGAGGATCACCTCGGAATCGGTCGCGGAGCGGAAGCGGTGGCCCATGCCTTCGAGCTGCTTGCGAAGCTCGCGGAAATTGTAGATCTCGCCGTTGAAGGTGAGCCAGAGCGTGCCGTCTTCGTTCGTCATCGGTTGCGCGGCGTTCTCGGAGAGGTCGAGAATCGCCAGCCGCCGATGGCCGAGCGCAACGCGGCCCTGCCGCAGGATGCGGGTTCCCGAGCCGTCCGGTCCGCGCGCCGCGAGCGTCGCGAGCATGCGCGCGAACGCCGCCGGGTCGACGGGTTGCTGCGATTCGATCAGACCGAGGATTCCACACACGGCTACGTCCCCATGCGCGCGAAGCAATGGCTGGTTCCCGCGAGCGCCGTGGTCTTCGGGAGCAGTCCTTCTACGGCGCGCCGCGCGAGCGCTCGCAGGCCGGGCGATGCGGGGGCCGGCTCCGGCGCGAGCTGCAGCCCGGCGCGCGCTGCCAGACGCGTGAGCGTGTCGCTCGTAAAGGAATTCAGATGCTCGAGCGGATGCAGTGCGTCCTTTGCCGCGCGCCAACCCGGTTCGCGCAGCCGTTCTTCCATGTCGCGCCCGTCCGGAACGCTGAGGCGCACCAGGCCGCCTGGGGCGAGTGCGGCAACCAGCTGCGAAAGGGTCGCGAGCGGATTGGGGACGTGCTCGAGCGCGTGGTGACAGCCGATGTAGTCGTAGCGCTCGGCGGAGGCGAGCGAATCGATCACGCGGATACCCCACGCGCGTGCGTGCTGTTGGCGCTGCTGCGAACGTTCGTAGCCAGCGACGCGATAGCCATAGGCCTGCGCCATGCGGCACCAGGCGCCCCAGCCCATGCCGAAATCGAGCAGCGACAACTGGTGGGGCTTGCGGCCGAACTTGCGCGCGATCGAAGAGATCTCGCGCGCGTAGCCATCGTAGAGTGAGACGTCGGCGTGGGTTTTCTTGGCGAGGCTCTCCTCAGGCGAGATCCAGCGCTCATAGAGCGTCTCCATCCCCTCGTCATCGAGATGGAAGGCCTGCCAGAGGAAACGGCAGGCGTGACAGCGACGTACCTGGTAGCGCCCGCTTGCGAGATCGTCCTGCGTGATGCGCCCGGCGTAATAGCGCTCGATGAATTCCCAGACCTCGGGCGCGCTGAACGCGGCGTTGCGCAGGATCTCATGGTGCAGATCACCGCAGACGGGGCACGCGCGACGCTCGATGAAGTTTCCCACGTCAGGCTCCTCCCGGCGCTAGACTTCCGCGCGGTTGGGGGGAACGCGCGTGATCGATCGCTTGCGCCAGCGTCTGGCCCGTCGCGTGCGTCTGCTGTGTAGGAGCGCGTTCATTCAGGACGCCTCGAACCGCTTCAGCCGCGAGAACCTGAACGAGTTCCTCGCGCGCGAGATCGCCGCGCTCGAAGCGCTTCCGAGCAGTCCCCGCGTGCTCAACGTCGGAGCCGGAGGAAAACTCGCGCAGCGCGTAGCAGCGCTGCGCGGAAGTCGCGTCGTGCAGGTGGACCTCGACCCCGCGCGCCGACCGGACGTCGTGGCGGACGTCTGTGACCTGCGTTGCTTCGAGGATGCTTCCTTCGATGCCGTATTCCTGCTCGAGGTGCTCGAACACGTTGCGACACCCGATCTGGCGATCTCCGAGCTCTACCGCGTGCTTGCGCCCGACGGCGTGCTCGTGCTGAGCACGCCGTTCTTGTTCGAGATCCACGAGGCCCCGCACGATTACTTCCGCTTCACCGAACACGGCCTGCGTTACCTGCTGCGGGGCTTCGGCAGCTGCCAGATCGCGCGCCGCAACGGAACCCTCAAGTCGGCGTTGGTGCCGCTGATGCGCCTCACGCGCAGCCGTTATGTCATCGATAATCTTTTTGGCCTCGGCGTGCTGCTCACGGGCCTGGTCTTCTCGCCGCTGCTCGGCTTGCTCGATCGCAAGATCCGCTCGGACGCCAGCACGACGGGCTACGTCGCCAGCTGCCGCAAGTGATTGATCCGGGTCGATCGTGAGTTCGCGCACCCGTTCCACGCGCAGTTCAAGCAGCTGCTCGTTATTCCATAGCGTCGTCACGCGATCCACGAGGAGTTTCGCCACGGGCTCCTGTCCCAGGTAGGCGGGCTCGCGCGCGGCGGTCCAAATGTGGAGGGGCGCCCGCCAGCAACCGCTTGCCTCGCGCTTGGCTCCGTGCCGGTTCCAGGCCGAGAGGAAGCGCTGCATGAAAGCGTCGAAGCGCTCCACCTGCTTCGGCTCGCGGTGCACCGTGCCCAGACGCGTCTCGAGCTGCTCGACTTCGGCCAGTGTACGCACGGGCAGCAGCGCCTTGGCGATGCGTGGGTCCTGCGTCATCCCAAAGGTCGAGACCAGCGCTGGGCGCGGAGTCAGGAAGTCGAAGCGATTCTGCGAGAAGCGCAGGTCGTAGGGCGCAAAGAAGCTTGCCGCGATCGCGTACTCATGGCTGGTTGGACCGACCACCGTGTAGCGGTAGGTGTAGGCGAGCCTCGTATCGAACCAGCCGAGACGGACGGGTGGGCACCAATGGGACGCGCTGCCGATCAGGACGAGAGAGAGCAACAGCGGCCCGGGCCCGAAGATTGCCGCCACAGGTGCGCGCCGCACGGCGATCAGCAGTGCGAAGAGCCCTGCGTCGACGATCGCCCACTTCCAGAAGCAGATGCCCGAAGTGACGAAGACTCCCGCGTGAAGCAGCACCCAGGCGGCGAGCAGCGTCAGCGCGACTCCGCGGCGCCAGAAAAACAAAAGGGCGCCGGCCTCCGCCACGATCGTGAAGGCCAACGTAAGCGGCTCGATGCGAGCGAGCACCTGCGCGAAGCCCGTGATCTCCGCCGCATCGAGCGAGACGAGCCAGCCGTTCTGCCATGCCGCGAGCGTCAAGTGGTGGAGCCGACCGTGGGCGAGCCAGCCGAGCTGAAGTTTCTCGAGGCCGGGGATCCAGTAGTGAGCCGCGACGAGGCAGCCCGCGGTGAATACGAATGCCTCCGTCCTGCGCCCGCCCGTGACGGCCTGCCACGAGAAGAACGCGAGGAAGAGCAGCAGCACGCGAATCGGCGCGAGCTTGTCCGTCCACGAGTAATGGCCGAGAGGCTGCTCGAACTGCCAGATCACGGCGAGCAGCAGTGGGAGGAAGAGAAACAGGAAGACCGGGCGCCAGCACACGAGCCCGGCGAGAGCGACGACAAGAACGCGGTCCGCAATGTGAGTGCGGTCGAAGTAGAGGTTCACGTCGTAGGTAGAAAACGTCCACGCGAAGACGAGCACGAGCCCGCCGATCAGCAGTTGCAGCGCGCGCCCATGATCGAGTTCGCTCCAGCCGCGCCAGAGCAGGCGCCCGCGCAGCAGGACGAGCGTGGCGAGCGCCGCGAGCAGGAACCACGGCGTCGGCTGGCGTGCGAGCACGCGCAAGAGCGCGACACCAATGGTGGGCTCGAAGTAGCTCGCCGCGGGCAGCCGGCATGCGGCCATCAGCCAGCGCTCGACGACCACGAACAGACCCACCAGCGGAGCCACGCCGACAAGCAGCCGCGTGAGTGTCGCGAGCGTCTGCGGCGCGGCAGCGAGCGTCCCGGGTGTCGTGGCCTGGGCGGGCGCCAGCATCAGCGTGAATCCGGCCGGCGGCAAATCAGCGCCTGGCACGAGGCCCAGCGCCGGCGCAGCAGGTAGCGACCGAACAGTCGGCTCGCGGCGAGTTCGAATCGGGATAAGCGACCCTGCGGCAGGAGGAGCTGGCGTTCTACGACCAGCCCACAGCGCTCGATGAACGCCCGAAACTCGGCGGCGTTCCATTCGCGCACGTGCTCCGAGTGCGGGCTCGTCATGCAGTCGGGCCCGCGCAGGTAGTCGCGCTCGGGAGTCGAGAGTACGGCGCGGCCGCCGGTCGCCAGGTGCTCGCGGATGAAGCGCACGCAGGCGTCCGGATGTTTCAGGTGTTCGAGCACGTCGGCACAGACGATCAGATCGAAGTCGCGCTCGAGATCGAGATCGAGCGCGTCGAGGTCTGCGCCGTAGAAGACGGCCGACGGAAGCTCGCGGGCGACGGTTCCGCGCGATGACGGTTGATCGATGAGCACGAGGTCCGGACACAGTGGTGCGATTAGCTCGGCCAGCTTCGTTCCCGGCCCCGAGCCGATGTCGAGTAGGCTTCGACCGCCGCGGGCGCGCAGGAGATCGCGGCACAGCAGGTAGACGGGATACTGATAGAAGCTCGCGGCCGCGAGACGTTCCTGGGTCCAGTAGCAATCGTCGGGCTCGCGATCGAACGATCGCGGCGCCGCGTTTTCGCGGTAGCCGGGCTTGAGGCACCAGCGTTCGGCATCCTGCGGATTCGAAAGGTTCTTCATCGCGTGATGCCGGGCCGATGAGCCGCAGCCCGCGCGATTGCGTCGTCATCCGGGCCCTCTTCGAAGCGCCACGCGTGGCGCACGACGCAGGGGCCGTGTTTCTCGGCGAGCGTGGTGCGGCCGGTCCCGAAAACGTCGCCATCCTCGACAACGAGCGCAGCGGCGTCTTCGAGGTGGTCTCCGACGTTGTCTCCGACCGTCGCCCACAGATTCAACTGGTAGCGCCCGGCAGCGAGCGGCAGGTCGGGGATCTCGCACACGATCTCGCCAGCGGGCGGCAGCTCGGCGAAATCCGCGTTCATCAGCCGTGTGTCGGTCGCGATGACGCGGCTGCCGAGAGAATCGAGCACGAGCACCGCGATTCGAACGTTCTTCAGGGGCGCGGTGTGTGACGCGGAATAGCCGAGCGAAATTTCGAGTGGGGCACCCGTCGTGGGGCGCGCATTCTCGCTTGGCGGCTTGCCGGCGCGCAGCGCAATGCGCGTGAAACGCAGCTCGCCGTTCCCGCTGCGATCGCGCCGCTCGGCGACGGGTGCGTCGGCGCGATGGTGCCCATCGGCGAGGTAGGCATCGACCACCGGCGAAACCGCGCCGCAGGCTCGCACGGCACCCTGATCGAGCCAGATCGCGCGCGTGCACAGTGCCTTCAGCGCCGCGAGATTGTGGCTCACGAAGAGCACCGTGCGGCCGTGACCTGCGACGTCGCTCATCTTGCCGAGGCAGCGGCTCTGGAACTCGGCGTCGCCGACGGCGAGCACTTCGTCGACGATCAGGATCTCGGGCTCGAGATGCGCCGCCACCGCGAAGGCGAGGCGCACGCGCATGCCCGACGAGTAGCGCTTGACGGGCGTGTCGAGAAAGCGCGCGACGCCGGAGAACTCCACGATCGCGTCGAAACGCGCGTCGAACTCGCGCCGGCTCATCCCGAGGATGGCGGCGTTCATGCGCATGTTCTCGCGGCCCGTGAGTTCCGGGTGGAAGCCCGTTCCCACCTCGAGCAGGCTGGCGACACGTCCGTGGATCGTCGCCGAGCCGGTCGTGGGCTCCGTGATGCGCGAGAGAACTTTGAGCAGCGTGCTCTTGCCGGCACCGTTGCGTCCGATGATGCCGATGGCTTCTCCGCGCGCTACGTCGAAAGACACATCGCGCAAGGCCCACATCGTGTCCGCCGTCGCTCGGCCGGCGAGCGAGCGCAGCAGGCGCGCGAGCGGTCGCTGCTCGCCCAACTGGTAGCGCTTGCCGAGGCCCTCGATGCGAATGGCGACGTCGCGATCCACCGTGTCACACCTGGTCCGCGAAGAGACACTCGAGCCGACGAAAGACGACCAGGCCGCTCACGAGCACGAGAGCCGTCGTGAGCGCGGAGCCTGCGAGCAGAGACAACGGCGGCTGTGCGCCGCCTAGCAGGGTCCAACGGAAGCCCTCGACGATGCCGACCATCGGATTGAGCGAGTAGACGAGCGAGACCCAGTGCGAGCGTCCGTCCAGGACATGGGCCGTCGTGTAGACGACGGGCGTGACGAGCATCCAGATCTGCACGAGGAAGGGCAGGGCCAGTCGTACATCGCGGTAGAGCGCATTCACGGCGGCGAGCCACAGCGAGACACCTAACGCGGTGGCGACGGTCATGAGCACGAGCAGTGGAAGCGCGAGCACGGCGGGGCCGGGTGCGATTCCGGCCCACGCGAGCATGCCGAGCAGCACGCCGAATGCGAGCGCGAAATCGACGAGCGCTGCGAGCACTGGCGCCAGCGGTACCGCGAGCCGCGGAAAGTAGACCTTCGTCACGAGGGCCTGGTTCACGATGAGGCTGTCGCTGCCAGCGCTCATGCCGCGCGCGAAGAGTTGCCAGATGACGAGCGCGCAGAAAGTCGAGACCGCGTAGGGAGTGCCGGGCGTGCTCGGGAGCCGATTCGGGCCGAGAAGCGCTCCGAACAGCGCCGAAAAGACGGCGAGCGTGAGCAGCGGCTGGAGTACGGCCCAGGCAACGCCGAGCGCCGACTGCTTGTAGCGGACGCGGACGTCTCGCAGTGCGAGAAACCCCACCAGCTCGCGGTAGCGCCAGAGCTCGGGCAGGCCGAGGCTGATCCAGCCGCTCGGGGGGCGGATGACCAGCGTGGGCACGGACGGAGCCGTCGGCATGCGCAACGCATCGGCGTAAGGCGGCTTCCAGTTGAGGCGGAATCGCCGCTTTCCCGTGGTTTCTTGCGCACTCCCGCCCGCTGCCTGCCTCAAGCCGAAGCCCCCCGGCTCCGATGCAGAGCGGGGGGACCCGTCCGCGATGCGCAGGCTCGAGATCCAGGCGCTGCGGCGCGTGCACCTGCTCACCGATGCCGTCCTCGTCTCGCTCGGCTGGCTCGCCGCCTACGGCCTGCGCTACGCGCTCAACGACGCGCTCGGCCGTCCCATCAATCCGTTCAGCTGGTACGTGCGTGCGCTGCCGATCGTGGTCGGCCCGTGGATCCTCACCTGCTGGCTCTTCGGCATCTACGCCAGCCAACGCATGAAGACCGTGGTCGATGAGCTCCAGCGTCTGCTGCGCGGTGTGGCCCTCGGCCTGCTCGTGATCGCCGCGATCGGCTTCTTCGTGAAGGAGCTCCACTTCGGACGCTTCGTCGTGCTGATGGCGGCCGGGTTGAATCTCGCGCTCCAGGGCGCGAGCCGCGTGATCTTTCACCGCATCGAGAAGCGCATGCGCCGCTCGGGCGAGCACGATGTGAAGGTGCTGATCGCCGGCACCGGCGTGGCCGCGATCCGCTTGATCCAGAAACTCCAAGATCATCCGGAAACCGGTTATCGGGTGGTCGGGTTCCTCGACGACGTGCGCGACAACGTCGGAAAGGACGTGGCGAATCGCCCGGTGCTCGGTCACGTCGACGAACTGCGCGAGATCGCGGTGCGCCACGGCGTTCGCGAGGTCTTCGTCGCGATGCCCTCGCTCGGACACACGCGCATGCTGTCGCTGGTGCTCGATTGCGAAGACCTCGGCATCACGTTCCGCGTGGTGACGAACCTCTTCGAGGTGTTGACGGCGGGCTCGCCGCTCGATCTCGTCGATGATCTTCCGCTCGTGCAGCTCGGCCGCGAGCGTCCGAATCCGTTGTACGCGCCCATCAAGCGCACGCTCGACGTGCTGGGCGCCGCGATCGGCCTGCTCGCGGCGGGGCCGATCCTGCTCGTGTGCATCTGGCGCATTCGGAGCGAGGGCGCGCGCTCCGCCATCTTCGCGCAGACTCGCATCGGGCTGCACGGCCGGCCGTTCACCTGCTACAAGCTGCGGACCCTGCGCGAGGATGCGGATCCCTACACCGTCGCGCCGCAGAGCGGCAGCGACCCGCGCATCACCCGCTTTGGGCGCCTGCTGCGGCGCGCGAGCCTCGACGAGCTGCCGCAGCTCTGGAACGTGCTGCGCGGCGAGATGTCTCTCGTGGGTCCCCGCCCCGAAATGCCCTTCATCGTCGACAGCTACGACGAATGGCAGCGCCGGCGCCTGACGGTGAAGCCGGGGCTCACCGGACTGTGGCAGATCCTCGGACGCAAGGATCTGCCGATGCACGCGAACCTCCAATACGACTTCTATTACATCCGGAACCGCGGCGTTGCGCTCGATCTCTCGATCCTGCTGCGAACGGTCGGCGCGGTGCTCTCGCGCCGCGGCGCCTTCTAGCCGGGCCGCCGTGCGCGTCGGGATCTTTCACAACCATTACACCTGGCGGGGCGGCGAAGACGCCGTGGTTGCGCTCGAGGCCGAGCTGCTGCGCAAGGCCGGCGTCGAAGTTCGGCTCTTCACGCTCGACAACCGCGACGCCGAGCTCGGCTCACTCGCGGGCAGGCTGCGCACGGGTCTGCGCGCGCGGGGCAATCCCGAATCCGTGCGCCGGGTCGAGGCTTTCCTCGCGGCGCACCCGATCGACGTGGCGCATGTGCACAACTTCTTTCCCCTGCTCACACCCGCCGTGCACGAGCTGCTTCACGCCCGCGGCATCCCGGTGGTACAGACGCTTCACAACTACCGGCTGTTTTGCGCGAACGGCGCGTTTCTGCGCGAGGGGCGGCCCTGTGAAGATTGCGTCGCCGCCGGGCCGTGGAATGCGGTGCGTCACGCCTGTTATCGCGACTCGCGCGTGCAGACGGCGGTCTGGGCGGAAGCGACGGCCCATCAGCGCCGGCAGCGCACGTTCGAGCGCTGCGTGACGCTCTTCGTCGCGCCGAGCGAGTTCGCGAGAAACAAACTGGTAGCGGCGGGTCTCGATCCGGATCGGATCGTCGTCAAGCCCAATCCCATCGCCGATCCGGGGGAGCCGAGCTTCGGCGGACATGGCGCGGTGTACGTCGGACGACTCTCGGAAGAGAAGGGTCCCCGGCTGCTGCTCGCAGCCTGGCGCGAGCTTGCCGGGCTGCCGCTCGTCGTCGTCGGCTCGGGCCCCCTCGAAGCCGAGCTGCGCGCGCTCGGGAAGGGCATTCCCGGCGTCCGCTTCACGGGCCAGTTGTCTGCCGAGGGCGTGCGCGAACAGCTCCGCGCTTCGCTCTTCCTGGTGGCGCCTTCGATCTGCTACGAGAATTTTCCACTCGCGGTCGCAGAGGCGATGGCGGCTGGGAAGGCCGCGATCGCCTCGCACCCGACCGCGATGGCCGAGCTCGTCGAGCCGGGACGGACGGGTCTGTTGTTTGCGAGCGGTGACGCCCGCGCGCTCGCGAGCGCCTGTCGCGAACTTGCCGCCAACCCCGCGCGTGCGGAAGGGATGGGGCGCGAGGCGCGCGTGCGTTACGAAGACGAACTTTCGCCCGAGCGCAGCGTCGCCCGCCTGCTCGCGCTCTACACACGGGCAATGGATCGCGGCTAGCGCGCGTCTCCGCGGGCGTTCGGGCGCGCGTGCTCGACGGCGCGGCGGAAGCCGGCGGCCATGGCTTCCGGACGGAAGCGCTCGGCGGTGGAACGGGCGCCGCGCGCGAGTCGTTCGAGATCGGGTTCGCACAAGACTTCGCGCAGCGCCGAGACGAACTCGCCGGGCTCCGTCGGATCGAAGATCCAGCCGTTCTCGCCCGGGCGAATCAGATCGTCGGCGCAGCCGGCGTGGCGTGAGCAGAGCACGGGCAAGCCGCAGGCGAAGGCCTCGTTGACGACGAGCCCCCAGGTGTCTGCGAGCGAAGCAAAGATCAGCAAACGCGAGGCGGCGTAATAATCGACGAGCTCGGCGTGCTCCACCTGCGGAACGTTGACGATGGCTCCGTCGGCCTCGGCGGCGCTCGCCTCCTCGATCATCGACGCGAGCGGCCCGCTGCCGACGAAGAGCAGCGTCCAGTCGTCGCGAATCTTGTCCGGAAGCTGCTCCCAGGCAGCGAGCAGCGGCGCGATGCCCTTCACCGAAACCAGCCTGCCGGCGACGAGCGCAATCCGATCGCGGCAGCCCAGACCGTCCGCGAGCGCCCGGCGCACGGCCTCGGGTTCGACCCGCGCACGCGCCGCGAGAAAGGTGTCGTGATCGTGCGCGTTGGGCGCGTCGAAGATGCGCCCAGGTGCGACGCCCAGGTCCTCGAGCACCTTGCGCGCCTGGCGACCCATTCCGATCACGGCGGCCGCGCTGGCGAGCAGACCGCGACGCACCAGACGCAGCACCCAACCCGCGCTCGTGGCGCTCGTCTGCGAATGGTAGGTCCAGATCACGAGAGCCGCGCCGAGCAGACGGCAAAGCCCGAGGGTGAGCAGCGTTCGCCAGCCGAGTTCGGCGCTGATCACGACGTCCGGCCGGAAGCGCAGCAGCGCGCTGGGGAGCCCCCACGGCAGATGTGTGGTCACGATCTGGGTCGTGCCGCCGCGCCCGCGCGATTCGATCCGGCGCTCGTACTTCAGGCCCTTCACGACCTCGACATCGAGCCCGTGGTTCGCGGGTTGCTCACTCCCGGTCGACAGGAAGACACGAAGCTGCCAACCGGGTGTCGCCGCGAGCGCGCGGAAGACGGGCACGCGATAAGCGGGAAGGATGTTCGTGATCAGTGCGACTCGCATCAATACGCCTTGTAGAAAGCCAGGGGGGCGGGGCCCGGCGGCTCTGCGAGCGCGAGCACCAGCAGGCCGCCCGTTGCGTCCTCGGTGAAGCCGGCGGTATGCGGGCCGGGCGCGAGTTCGACGATCCCGCCCGCAGCGACGAGCGTCTCGTCGATCCGCACCTCGCGCGGTGCATCGATCGGAAGCCAGCGATAGCGGCCCGGCACGATCAGTTCGAAGGCGCTGGTTGCGCCGCGCGCGCCTGCGAGGTGGCGGCCGGCGACGAACACGGAGCCGCTGTAGGGCTGGTAGTTCTCGGCCCAGAAGCGTCGGAGTTCGAGCGGGAACTGGTTCAGCCGGAACGACTGCAGCATGAACTTGATCGGCTCGCCCCGAAAGCGCTGCTCCATGTGCGCGAGGTTGGCATCCGCCTGCGGGCCCACGAAGTCGCGGTAGATCGTCTGCGAGAAGTAGAGGGGCAGGGGCGAAGCGGAGAAGCCACAGAAGAGTGCGCGCTCGGGATGGAAGCCGGCGTCTACCGGCGCGAAATTTCGGCGGATGAAGGCGAGGCTCTCGCGTTGCACACCCTGGGTGTCGGCGAGCAGCTGCACCGCCTTCACGGCGCCCGGGATCACGACGGCCGCCCACAAGATTCCCATCGCGATCGCACGCGATCGCGCGCTGGCAGGCAGCAGCGTGTCGCGCAGAGGCCCGAGCGCCAGTGCGAAGGCAACCGCCGGGAACAGACCGAGCGTCATCCAGAAGTAGTAGAACGCGCCCGCGTGAAAGACCGCGACGCCCGCCCCCAGCGCCAACACCAGCAGGACGAGCAGGAGCAGCGAGGCGTTCGAGGGGGTCTGCTTCACGGCCGCGCGCTGCCGCCACGCGAGCCCGCCCGCGACGGCGCAGGCGACGAGCAGCACGCCGTGCGGCATCAGGGTCGGCAGCATCGCCCGATACTGGCTGAAGCCGAGAGAACTCCGATAGAAGGCGAAGAGGTCGAGCCCGCGTCCGACCTGATAGGGTGTCAGCATGCGCTGCGACGGATGGCTCGCCGGCACGTCGAAGGCTGCACCCATCGCTGCGCGGAACGCGGCGAAGACGAGCCCGAAGCCCGCGAGACACAGTGTCGCGCGCAGGACCTCGCGCGCCGGGCGTACGTCGCGTTCGAGCCACGGGCGCGCTGCCGCGAGCAGCGCTGCGAGAGCCGCCACGTAGAGGAGCTTCTGCGAGCCCAGAAAGCCGATGCCGAGCACGATGCCCGCCGCGAGCGCGAGCGGCGCGCGCCGTTGGGAGGCGAGCAGCAGCATCGCGCCCCAGACGCCACCCGCGAGCGCGAGCTGATCCGTGCGGACCTGAATCGACCAATCGAGGAATGCCGGGACGAGCGCGAGCAGCGCGACACCGAAGAGCGCATCGAGATGGCGCTGCGGCCTTTCGCGCAACAGCTCGACCAGCAATGCGTAGAGGCCCGCCAGGAAGCACAGCGTCAGGCCGAGCCAGAGCCAGCGCGCGTGTTGCACGGTTGCGATCTCGTCGGCGCACGCCGAGACGATCGGGAGCAGCAACCACTCGGCGAGTCCGGGCCGGCCGCCGGTTTCGGGCACCCCGGTTTGCGCCGTGCGCGCGACGCGGTCGAGCAGCGCGAACTCATCCCAATTGACGGCGGTGGTTGCGATCGCTGCCGCGCGCGAGGCGACGAACAGCCCGAGCCCCGCGGCAACCGCACGTCCGGCGGCGCCGCGCGCGGCAGATCCCCGCGCCTGCGCGCGCTCCTCGGCCCCCGTAGGCATGCCCCGCCTCCGCACCCCTCATCGGGCGGAAAAAGCCGAGGCTTGAGGCCGAGATAGCAAGCGAAGCGCGCAGCGAGCCGCAGGCGAGCGGAGGGCCAAGGAACCGTCGCCGTGAGGGCTCCGGCCGACGGTTCGTCAGGCGTGCAAGCGAAGCGCGCAGCGAGCCGCAGGCGCGCGGAGGGTCAAAGGACCGTCGGCGCGGGGGCGGGGTCGGTTCTAGCGGATCGAGGCGTCGATGTGCCGAGTTGGGTACGAGAGCTCGACGTCGTCGCGGCGCGTGACGAGTGCGCGATCGCTCGCGCAGACCACCTCGAACGAGGCCGGAACCCAGGCCTGGACCCGCAAGCGCGGGCCCGTGCTCAACCAGTCGATCCAGGCTTCGGCGCGCGCTCGCAGCACGACGTCGTTGCCGTCGCGGACGACCTCGAAGTGGACGCTGCTCGCGCCCAGGCCGTGGGCCTCGGCGTGGATCCGCACGTTGGGATCCGAATGCGTGACGACTTCGACGGCGCCGCGATCGAGTTCGATGACGAGGCGGCCGCCACCTGCGACGGGAAGCGTCTGGGAGAGATCCTCGGCGCGGGCAGGGGCGCCGAGCGCGATCGTGGCGAGCAGCAACGAGAGGAGCCGGAGCTTTTTCATGGGAACACTTCCTGGAAATTGCACCTTCATCGAGAGCAAGAGCCGTGCCAGCAGCGACCACAGGCTGCCGAGCTCTCCGGTGCTTCCACATGCGCCAGGAGGATTCCAATTGCACTCGCAGCGCATGCCGTGCAGTACGCTGCCTGCCTACGCTGGCTGCACCGCCACTCTGGCTGCCGCCTGAGATTGCGGTCGGACGCCCGTGTTAACCTGCCACGCGGCCAGGGAGGCAGAGCCGATGGACCCCCGAGTCGAGATCGCGACGGGCCGCGTCGCGGGCAGCAGCGAAGACGGTGTGCTCGTGTTTCGCGGCATTCCCTATGCGCGGGCGCCGCAGGGCGACCTGCGGTTGCGCGCGCCCATCTCTCCCGAGCCCTGGGCGGGCGTGCGCGAAGCGAAAAGCTTTGGTGCCTCGGCGCCCCAGACGCCCGGTCGTCTCGCGGCGCTGCTCGGCAGTCCGACGGAAGCCTTTGCCGAGGATTGCCTCTACTTGAACGTCTGGACGCCCGGCACCGACGCGGCGCGCCGGCCCGTACTCGTCTGGCTTCACGGCGGCGCCTTCACCACCGGCTCGGGATCGCAGCCCCTTTACGACGGAGCGCGGCTCGCACGACGCGGCGACGTCGTCGTGGTGACGATCAACTACCGCCTCGGTGCGCTCGGCTTCCTGCATCTGCCGGCGCTCGAACACGAAGCCCAGGGAGCGTCCGCGAATCCGGGGCTGCTCGACCAGATCGCGGCCCTTCGCTGGGTGCGAGAGAACATCGCGACCTTCGGTGGAGATCCCGCGAACACGACGGTGTTCGGCGAATCGGCGGGGGCGATGAGTGTGGGGACGCTGCTCGGCACGCCGCGGGCGCAGGGTCTGTTTGCGCGCGCGATTCTCCAGAGCGGCGCTGCCTCGAACGTCTACGACCGCGAGGACGCGCAGCGCGTCGCCGAGACCTTCATGAAGGAGCTCGGGCTGGCAGCGGACGATCTCGCGGGTCTGCGCGCGAAACCGCTCGCAGCGGTGCTCGCCGCGCAGGATCGCGCCGCGGCGCAACTGCTCGGCGTCGTGAGCCAGCTTCCGTTCCAGCCGGTGGTCGATGGCGACGTGCTTCCGCGCCGACCCCTCGAGGCGATCGCAGGCGGGCTCTCGCGCGACGTCTCGCTGCTGATCGGGACGAATCTCGAGGAACAGAAGCTCTACTCCCCGACCGATCCGAAGGCGCAGCTGCTCGACGCCGAGGGGTTGTTGCGGCGCTGCCGCCGCACGCTTCCCGAGCCCGGCGCCGACGGCCTGGCGCGCGGAGAGCACGCCGTGCGGCACTACCGCGCCGCGCGGGAGGGACGCCACGATGTGTCACCCCGCGAGCTCTGGTACGCGATCGAAACGGATCGCTGGTTCCGCGTGCCGGCGACGCGTCTGGCGGAGCGGCACGCCGCGCACCAGCCCGCGACCTGGTCCTATCTTTTCACCTGGAAATCGCCGGCGCTGGGCGGGATGCTCGGGAGCTGCCATGCGCTCGAGATCCCGTTCGTGTTCGGCTGTGTGGACGATCGCCTGGTGCAACGCTTCGTCGGCGATCATGCGGCCGTCCCCGAGATTTCCCGGCGCATGCAGGACGCCTGGCTCGCCTTCGCCCGCTCGGGCGATCCCAGTCACCCGGAGCTCGCCGCCTGGCCGCGCTACGACGCGAAGACCCGCTCGACGATGCTGTTCGGTGAGGAGTGCCGCGTAGAGCACGCGCCGTTCGAGAGCGAGCGGGCGTTCTGGGACGAAGCTGGCATCGATGCAGCGGACCCGGGCGAGCCGCTTCGGGACGAAGCCAGTCCGGATCCGGCGCGCTGAGCGCCCGTCAGGCTTCCGGATCCGCGCGATCCGTGATTCCGTAGCGTCGCATCAATCGGTAGAGCGTGGCGCGATCGATGCCGAGCCGGCGCGCCGCTTCGACGCGCTTGCCGCCCGTTTGTTCGAGCACCCGGCGGATCCGTTCCGTCGCCGCGGCATCGAGGAACTCCTGCAGGCTGCCGCTGCCCGCAGGGCCGTCCGTCGATCCGGGCCGCGTTTCCTCGCCGGGAGCATCGACGAGCAGATCGTCGAAGCCGATGCGCTCGCCGCGCGCGAGCACGACACCGCGTTCGATTGCGTTCTCGAGCTCGCGCACGTTGCCAGGCCAGGCGTGCGCGACGAGCCAGCGCTCGACGTCCGGCGTCCAGCCGACGACGCTGCGCCCGAGCTCGCGGTTCCAGCTCGCGAGAAAATGCGTGGCGAGCGGCAGCACATCCTCGCGCCGCTCGCGCAGCGGCGGCAGATGAATGGGAATCACGGCCAGCCGGAAGTAGAGATCCTCGCGAAAGCGCCCGGCGGCAACCTCGGCGCGCAGATCCCGGTTGGTGGCCGCGACGACGCGGACATCGATGGGTTTCTCCTCGCTCGCGCCGACCCTCTGGACGCGGCGCTCTTGCAGCACGCGCAACAGCTTCGTCTGGAACTCGGGCTCGATCTCGCCGATCTCGTCGAGAAAGAGCGTGCCGCCATCCGCGCGCTCGAACAGCCCGGCCTTCGAGCGTTCGGCGCCGGTGAAGGCGCCGCGCTCGTGACCGAAAAGCTCGGATTCGAGCACGCCCGTGGCGAACGCCTTGCAGTTGACCGCCACGAAGGGGCCTCCCACGCGATCGCTGTGGTAGTGAACCGCGCGCGCCACGAGCTCCTTCCCCGTGCCGGTCTCACCCGTCACGAGCACCGTGCTGCGGCTGGCAGCAGCACGGCGCGCGAGCTCGAGGGCATCGCGCACGCGCGGGCTTTCCGCGACCACGGCATCGAGCGAGTAACGGGTTCGGAGCTCCGCGCGGAGGTAGCGATTCTCGCGCGCCAGGCGGGTGGTTTCGAGCGCGCGCTTCACGAGCGCGCGCAGCTCCTCGTTGTCGAAGGGCTTCTGCACGTAGTCGAATGCGCCCTCGCGCAAGGCGGCGACGGCGGTCGACAGCGTGGCGTGGGCCGTGATCAGAATCACCGGAAGCTCCGGCGTCTGCTTGCGCGCCCGCTGCATGACTTCGATGCCGTCGGCGCCCGGCATCTTGAGGTCCGTCACGAGCAGGTCGAATTCACGCGTCTCGAGCGCGGCGAGCGCGGCGGTCGGATCCGTGAATCCGTGCACCTCGTAGCCTTCGCGGCGCAGCACCATGGCGAGGATCTCGACCAGGCGCGCTTCGTCGTCGAGCAGCAGGATGCGCGCCGAGGGCGCGCTCACGCGGAGCGCTCCGTGGCGCCGGCCGGCGTGTTGGCGGCGCGCAGCGGCAGGCGCACGCAGAAGCAGGCGCCAGTCCCCCCCGACCCGGCGCCACGATTTTCTGTGATCTCGATCGAACCTGAGTGGGCCTGCACGATGCGCGCGACCATCGCGAGGCCGAGGCCGGTCCCGCGCGGCTTGGTGGTGAAGAAGGGCTCGAAGATCTGCTCGGCGGCGGCGAGCGGAACGCCGGGACCGGAATCCGCCACCTCGAGCACGAGATCTCCGCGCTCAACCTGCGCGCGCAGCGCGACGCGCCCGTCGTCGCCTGCGGCTTCGGCGGCGTTCACCACGAGGTCGAGCACCAGCTGCGCGAGCAGATCGGGATCCGCCTCGAGCGCGGGGGCGGTTTCGAATCCCTGCTTCGACACGCGGATGCGACGTCTCTCCAGATCGGGCTGGGCGAGCTGGAGCGCGTGCAGGACCGACTTCTCGAGCGAAGCGCTCTGCACGCGCAGCGGACGCGGCCGCGCGAAATCGAGGAGCTTCGAGGTGAGCGCGTCGAGCCGGATCGTCTCTTCGCGAATGAACTCGCAGGCCCGCCACGGTTCGTCTCCCGGTGCGAAGCCCTCCTGCACCATCGCGGCCGAGCTGCGGATCACGCCGAGCGGATTGCGTACCTCGTGGGCGATACCGGCGGCGAGGCGCCCGATGGCAGCGAGTTTTTCATTTTGCAGCGCCGCGCGCTGCGAAGCCTCGAGCGCGCGCAGTTGCCGTTCGATCGTCGCGGCATCCTCATGTGCCCGCTCTCGCTGCATGGCGAGTCGGCCCACCGCGAAGCCGAGGGCGCCGAAAGAAATCTCGAAGAGCGCCAGCACGAGGAGCGTCACGTCGCGGCCGGCCAGCGTCATGTCGGCATCGAAGAAGATGAAGGCGGAGGAATCGATGGCGCCGAGCGCGATCCCGGCCGCGAACCCCCAGAGGTCGTAGCGGCGTCGCTTGCTGGCTTCCGTCATGCGGCCTCCGGGGTGCAGAATATCACGCTGCCCGCAAGGCTCGTGCCAGTCTGAGAGTCGAGCCGGGGCTTGCGGACGCGCCGTGGACTCCTTGGGTGTCGCACGCGTGCGACAGACGTTGCAGCGCTGCAACGTTCCTGCGCGCGAGAAGGCACGGCACGGCCTTCCGCGCCTGGCACGCGGCTTGCGATACGCGTGAGCACACCCGAACCGGAGGCTTCCATGAATCGCAAACAGATCGTGCTCAGTGTCGTGCTCGCTGATTTCGCTGCCTTCACCGCCTACGCCGTCTGGCAATACGGTTACGTCGGCGTCTTCGAGCTCGCGCTTTCGAACTGGGCGACGGGGCTCGTGTTCTTCGATCTCATGATCGCGCTCGGCCTCACTCTCGTGTGGATGATGGGCGACTCCCGCGAGCGCGGGCTCGCCTTTCTGCCGTACGCCATGCTCACGCTGGCTTTCGGCTCGGTCGGACCGTTGCTCTATCTGATCCGGCGCGAATCCCACGGCGTGGCCTCCGTGCCGCTCGCGCGCGCCGCGCAGGGGGCGTGAGATGCAGCTCTACACCGCAGCGCTCAGCCCCTACAGTGCGAAGGTTCGCGCGGCTCTGTACGAGAAGGGCCTCGCGTTCGATGCGATCGAGCTGCCCTGGACGCCTTCCGGCTTCCTTTCGAAGCCGGCCGCGATGCTCGCGATCAACGCACGCGGGGAGGTCCCGGTGCTGGTCGACGCCGAACTCGGACTCTACGACTCGACCGTGATTCTCGAGTATCTGGAGGATCGCCATCCCCAGCCGGCGCTCGCGCCACGGGAACCGGCTGCGCGCGCCTTCTGTCGCCAGCTCGAGGACCTCGGCGACGAACTCACGTCGGGCGCGGCGGGCGCGCTGATCGACGAGCTCTGGCGCAAACCGGCTGGCAGCGAGCGGGATGCGGCGCGCATCGAGCAGGCCCACGAAGGCATGCAGCGCGCCTACAGCCGACTCGAGCGTCAGCTCGCTGCGGGTGAATGGCTGTGCGGCGGCTTCGGCGTCGCCGACATCGCCTGCTACGTCCCGGTGTCGTTCGCCGGATTCGTCGGCCATGGCCCGAGCGATGCGCATCCCCGGGTTCAAGCGTGGCTGAAGCGCGCGGGCGCGCGTCCGAGCCTCGCGCGGGTCACCGGGGAGATGACGGACGCGGTGAGGGCGCTCGCAGCCTAGCCGGCGGATTCCGGGTTGCCCGACGTCGCAATCGGTGCGAGCGCGGTGGGGATGCGCTCGCGTGCGAGCGCTGCATGCGGGGCAGTGACGAAGATCGACACGCCGCCCACGCACAGCAACAGGCCCGCCCATTCGCGCAGCGAGGCGACTTCGCCGAGCAACAAGAAACTGGCCCCGAGCGAGAGAATCGGGATCGAGGGGACCACGATCGCCGTGGTCCGCGCCAGATCGAGCCGCGCGATCGCCGCGTACCAGACGGTCGTGCCGAAGTAGAACGAGACGAGTCCCTGGATCACGAGCACGGGCAGGAGCGGCGCGAGCACGTCCGGCGTCGGAATCGTCGCCGGGCCGGCGCGCAGCGCCCAGTAGAGACACAAGATCGCGCCCCCGAAGACATAGCGCGCGCCGGTGAGCATGGGCGGCGCGAGGTCGGGGAGCCGCTTGAGCACGAGCAGATGCGACGCCTGCCAACACAACGGTGTTGCGAGCAGCAGCAGAACCCCCGGCGAGCCCTGGAGGCCTTCGATGCCCACGGCGAGCGCGATGCCGGCCAGCAGCAGCGTCACGCCGGCGACGCGCCGCCGCGTGAGCGGATGCCCGAGAAAGACACGCGCGAAGAGCAGCGAATAGACCGGCTCGATCTGGAGACACAGCGCCGTTTCGATCGCGCTCGTGCGGCTCACGCCTTCGAAGAAGCAGATGAAGGCGAGGCCGGTTCCGAGCGCGCCGAGCAGCACGAGCGTGGCGACCCGCCGGGGCTCGACGAGCGCTCGGATCTCGCGGCGCGCGGCGAGCACGACGGCCGCCGCGGCCGCCGCCACGAGGCTCGAGACGGCGGCCACGAAGATCGGGTCGGCGCGGTCCGTCGTGAGCTTCGAGATCGCGGGCACGAAGGCGCCATTGGCGGCGCACAGCGCCGCGAACAGCAGGCCGATTTTCTCGTTCTGGCGCGTCACGCGCGGAACTCTAGACCGCCTGCCGCTGCGTGCCGAACCCGCAGGCCCCGTCCTTTCGCCGTGCGCATCGCTGCGGGCCTTCGTCGCGTCGATTTAGGCTTCGCGAGCCAGCTGCCTTAAGATCCGCTGCGTGCCGCGCCGCTCAGCCGCACGTGACCATGTCGCGTGAAGTCGCCGCCGTCTTCGTCGCGAAGGCGGTGCGCACGTTCGGTTACGGATTCCTCGGCATCGTTTTTCCGATCCATCTGGCAGCGCTCGGCGTGGGCGCCGTGGGGATCGGAACCGCGGTGTCGGCAACGCTGCTCGCGAGCGCGGTGCTCACCTGGGCGGTGCGGCGCCCCGCCGAACGCTACGGCGCGCGCAGCGTGTTGCTCGGGCTCGCGGCGGCGACGGCGACGGCCGGAGCGTTGCTCCTGCTCTTCCGCGATCCCTGGCTCGTGGTGGCGGCCGCGATGCTCGGCAACGTCTCCGTCAGCACGGGCGAGTCCGGCGCCTTTCTCTCGCTCGAGCAGGTGGTGCTCACGCGCGCGCTCGCGCCCGAGCGGCGCACCTGGCTGTTTGGCGTCTACAACCTCGTCGGGGCCGGCGCGGCGGCGCTCGGCGCCGCTGCGGTGGGCCTGAGCAGTTCGCTCGATCTGCTCTTCGCACTCTTCGTCGCGGGCGCCGGTGTGCAGGCGCTTGCCTACCGGGCGCTGCCGATGGCGCGGCCGATCGTGCGGCCGCGCGCGAGCGGAGCGGACTCCGGGCCGATCGTGCGCCGTCTGGCGGCGCTCTTCGCGCTCGATTCTTTCGCGGGCGGCTTTGCGCTGCAATCGCTCGTCGTCTATTGGCTGCACACACGCTTCGCGCTCGAACTCGCGGAGCTCGGGCAGGTGTTTTTTGCAGTGCAGGTGCTGACGGCCTCGTCGCAGCTGATCGCGGCGTGGCTGGGTGCACGCTTCGGATTGCTGCGCACGATGGTGTTCTCCCACCTGATCGCGAACACCCTGCTGATCGGCCTTGCGCTCGCGCCGAGCGCGGAGATCGCGATCGCACTTCTGCTCGGCCGCGGCCTGCTCTCGCAGATGGACGTCCCGACCCGCCAGGCCTACGTGATGGCGCTCGTCGACGATCACGAGCGCGAAGCCGCCGCCAGCCTCACGACCCTCTCGCGCACGCTCGCGCAAGCGATCTCGCCCGCGGCCACCGGCTGGATGATGCAGGCGATCGCCCTTTCCGCCCCCTTCGCACTCGGCGGCGCTCTCAAGATCGTCTACGACCTGGCGCTCTGGGCGGGTTTTCGACACATCCCGCTGCGCGGGGACCGGCCAGCGTGAGTGACGCCCGCTTTCGGCTCGCTGCGCGGCTTGCTTGCTAGAGTCCGGCCCCAACCCGGCCATGACACTCACCGCCCTCCACCCCGCCGTCTGCGTTCGCGAGCTCGTGAAGCGCTTCGGCGCGGCGACCGCCATCGCGGGCATCTCGTTCGACGTGCGCCGGGGCGAAGTGCTGGGTTTGCTCGGTCCGAACGGCGCCGGCAAGACCACGACGTTGCATTCGTTGCTCGGCCTCATCCTGCCCACCTCGGGGAGCGTGCGCTTGCTCGGCGCCGATCCCTTCGAGGATCGTGAGACGGCGCTGCGACAGGTCGGCTTCGCTTCGCCCGAGGCGATGATGGATTGGCGGCTCACGCTGCGTGAGAACTTGCGCGTGTACGCCGGCCTGTATGGCGCGCGAAAGAACGCCGTCGAGAACGTGCTCGAGATCTTCGCGCTGGGGGCCCAGGCGCGCGAGAAGTTCGGCAATCTTTCGCTCGGTCAGCAGATGCGCGCTGGCCTCGCGCGGGCGCTGCTCCACGACCCGGCGATCCTGGTGCTCGACGAGCCCACCGCGAGCCTCGATCCGGACATCGCCGACAAGACCCGCAAGCTGCTGCTGCGCCTGCGCCGCGAGCGGGGTCTTTCGATCCTGTATACGTCGCACAACATGGCCGAGGTGGAGGAGGTTTGTGATCGCGTGATCTTCCTGCACCTGGGCCGCGTGGTGGCCGAGGGCACACCGCTCGAAGTCAGCCAGCGCGTGCTCGGGAGCGCGGGGCTCGACACGGCGGCGATGGAGGCGGTCTTCCTGCGGATTTCGCGCGGGGGGCCCGCGTGACGGCGGCGACCGCCACGCCGTACTCACGCCGCGAGCGCACCGCCGCGAGCGCGCGGCGCATCCGCGCGCTGGTGCTGCGCTATCTGCTGCTCCTGCGCCGCGATGCCTCGCGCGTGATCGATACGTTCCAGTGGGCGGTGATCGACGTCGTGATCTGGGGCTTCCTGACGTTGTACGTGGCCGGCAGCGGTGCGCAGCTCCCGAACGCGATCGCGGTGTTTCTCGGCGCCGCGATTCTCTGGAACCTCTTCTTCCGCTGCTCGCAGGACGTTTCGGTCTCGTTTCTAGACGACGTCTGGGCGCGCTCGCTGGTGACGGTCTTCGCATCCCCCCTCAAAGTCTGGGAGTTCGCGGCGGCGATCATGCTGCTCGGGCTCGTGAAGCTCGGGCTCACGCTTCTCGTGATGGCGGCGGTGGCCTGGGCGCTCTACGCCTTCAACATCTTCACGTTCGGCTTCGCGCTGGTTCCGTTCATCGCGAATCTGGTGATGCTCGGCTGGACGGTCGGCCTCGTTTCACTGGCGCTGATTCTGCGCTTCGGCGGGCGTTGGGGGATTCTCGCCTGGAGCCTGCCGGTGCTGCTGATGCCCTTCGCTTCGGTCTTCTATCCCGAATCGGTGTTGCCGCCGTTTGCGCGCGCCATCGCGCAGGCGGTGCCTGCGAATCATGTGTTCGAGGGCATGCGCACGGCCGCCTTGCATGGAGAGATCGCGTGGGGGCGGCTGGCGCTCGCGAGCCTCGAGAACCTCGTCTACCTGGCGCTCGCGTCGGCGCTGGTGGCGTGGGTGTTCCGGCTCGCCCTGCGGCGCGGACTGCTTCCGAAGGTACACTGAGGCGCCGATCGGATCCGAGGGGGGGGGGCTGTGCCGCCAGTTTCACGCAATCAAGCGCAGCTGCGCATGCTCGGCCCCGTGCTGTGCTGGGCGATCGTCTACGCCGATATAGGAACGAGCGTCTACTACGTTCCGGGGCTGCTCTATCGCAGCGTCGGCACGAGCGCGGCCACCTTCGTGCTCGCGACGAGTCTGGCCTTCGTACTGCTCGCCGAGAAATATTCCGAGATTGCTACCCGCTATCCCGGTGGCGGCGGCGTCGTATCGGTGACGGAAGAAGCATTCGGCCCGCGCATGGGCGCGCTCGGCGGGATGTTGATCCTGATCGACTACTTCCTCACCGCAGCGATCTCATCGATTTCGGGCTTCATCTACCTCGCCACGCTGGTGCCGGTGCTCCAGGGGTTCGAGTTTCCGCTCGCGGCGGCAGGCCTGCTGCTGCTCGGCGTGCTCAACTGGGTCGGCATCCGCGAATCGGCGCAGGTCAGCGCCACGATCGCGATCGTCGCCTTCGGTTCGCTCCTGCTGTTGATCGGGGTGACGGTCTCGCAGATCGACGCGGCCGACTGGAGCCGGGTGGGCGCCGCCGCGACGGTCGCCGGGAGGATCCCGATCGCCGACGCGATCACCGGCTTCGCCTTCGCCTGGCTCGCATTCAGCGGTCTCGAATCCCTCGCGCAGATTTCTCCCGCCATGCGCTCGCCGCGGCGGCGAACGGCCGGGATCGCGATGCTGCTCGTCGTGATTGCGGTTCTTGCCACCTCGCCGCTGTTGACGGCGCTCGCGACGAACCTCCTGCCCGCCACGGTGAACCCCGATGCCTTTCAATCCGAGCTGGCCTTCGCGATGGGCGGAACCTGGCTGCGTGCGTTGGTCGTGGTGTCGGCCTCCGGGCTGCTCTTGTTCGCGGCGAACACCGCCGTGGTGGGCACCTACCATGTGGTGGGCGCGCTCGCCGACGGAGAGTTCCTGCCGCGCCCGCTGATGCGGCGCTCGGCGAAACTCGGGACACCGCATTTCGCGATCGCGCTCGCGGTCATCGTTCCGATCGCCGTGCTCGCAGCGACGCGCGGCGATCTCGGAACGCTCGGCGATCTCTACGCCTTCGGCCTGCTCGGCGCCTTCGTGCTGTCCTCCCTCTCGCTCGATCGCGTGCGCATTGCGGAGGGCCGTACGGGGCTGCTCTTCTGGGTGGGCGTCGCGACCACCGGCCTGGTGGTGATCGCCTTCGCCACGAACCTCCTCGAGAAGCCGCACGCCACGCTTTTCGGGGGCACGCTCACCCTCGCGATGCTCGTGTATGGATTGATCCACCGCGGCGGCATGCCCTTCCTGCGCCGGGAGCGCGGCGCGAACGTGACGACCCAGGAGGCCGAGCGCCTCGCCGCCGAAAGCCCTGGCGCGATCGAGATCCTGACGCTGCAAGAAGCGCTCGACCTGAAGCCGACCTACTCGCCGCGATCTCTCGTGTGTCTGCGCGGCCCCAACCAGCGTCTGCTCGAAGAGGCCGCGACGCACGCCGGCGGATCGGACCAACACGATGTCGCGGTGCTCTTCGTCGAAGAGGTGCCCGGCCTGTTCGTGCCTCGCGATACGCAGCCGTCGCTGGAAGCGCGCGAGGTGCTCGCGCAAGCCGTGGCGTGGCTCGACGGGCAGGGCCTCACGGCGGTTCCGATCTGGCGCCTGGCGCAGGATGCCGGCGACGCGATCGTGGAGGTCGCGCGCGAGCTCGGCGTGAGCGCGATCCTGGTCGGAACCTCTCAGCGCGGCAGCCTCTGGCGCTTCCTGCGCGGCAACGTACTCGCGCGCCTCGTGTTGCGGACGCCGCGCGAGGTGCGCATCGTGATCATCGGCTGAGGGCCGCTCAGGGCCATCGCTTGAGAATCCGAAGGGGATCGGGTACCCCCTCGCGTCGATCCCGAGGAGCGCATGGAATTCCTACAGACGGTTCTCGATCTCTTCCTCCACCTGGATCAGCACCTGAACGAGTGGGCCGGCGTGTTCGGGCCCTGGCTCTACGTGGTGCTGTTCCTGATCATCTTCTGCGAGACCGGCCTGGTGGTGACGCCATTCTTACCCGGTGATTCACTCCTGTTCGCGGTGGGCGCGCTCGCCTCGATCGAAGGCTCTCCGCTTTCGCTGCCGCTGATCGCGGCCCTGTTGATCACGGCGGCGGTGCTGGGAGATGCCGTCAACTACGCGATCGGGAGCTATCTGGGCCCCATGGTCTTCTCGAGCGATCGCGCGCGCTTTCTCAATCCCCGCCACCTCGAACGTACGCATGCGTTCTACGAGCGCCACGGCGGCAAGACGATCGTTCTCGCGCGCTTCGTGCCGATCGTCCGCACCTTCGCGCCCTTCGTCGCCGGCATCGGCCGCATGACCTACCGGCACTTCGCCGCCTACAACATTTCGGGCGCACTCGCCTGGGTGCTCTGCTTCCTGCTCGCCGGATTCTGGTTCGGGCAGCTCCCGGCCGTGAAGCGCAACTTCCACATCGTGATCCTCGCGATCATCGTGATTTCGGTGATGCCGATGCTGATCGAGTTCGTGCGCGCACGGCGGGCGCCGGCCGTCACCTGAAGCAGCGCGCGATTCCAGGGGCGCGCTGCCCGGCGTCGGATCCGTCCGGGCGCTCACGCGATCGGATCAAGCCTCGACACGTGAGACCTCGACCGGCACGCCCGAGAGGCTCGAAGCACCCGAGAGCTCGTCGACGAAGGCGTCGTCGGTGACGTCGTTGACGCTGGCGCCCGGGTGCGCACCGGCGACACGGAGCCGTGCCCCGGCCTTGTCGTGACCCCAGCCGTGCGGCAGCGACACCACGCCGGGCATCATGGCTTCGGTCACGACCACGGGCACGACGATCTCGCCCACGCGCGACTTGAGCGTCACCCGCTGGGCCGAAGCGATGCCGCGTCGTTCGGCGTCGTGCGGGTGCATTTCGAGCACGCAGCGGTGCTTGCCCGAGACGAGGCGCGGGCTGTTGTGGTTCCACGAGTTGTTGGAACGCAGCGTGCGGCGGCTCACCAGCACCAGGTCGCTCGGCGGCGTCGTGAGCTTGCGCTCGAGGCGAGGCAGATCTGCGACGAAGCGCTCCGGAACGACGCGAACCTTGCGGCGACCCATCAGCTTGGCGAGCCGCGGCTCGAGCGGGCCGAAGTCGATCCCGTGCGGTGCGCGCTCGAGCGCACGCAGCGACAGCCGCCGCGGTCCGATGCGCAGCAGCAGATCGAGGGCGCGCCGCGCGCCCAGCGCGCGGCCGAACGTGCCGCGCAGCCAGCCCTTCACGGCCTCGCTGCCGCCCCTGGCGCGGCCGATCCGCTCGGCGAGTTCGATCAGGATCTCCCAGTCGTGCCGCAGCTTGGCCGGTTTGGTCAGGATGGCGGGGCTGTAGTGCGCGACGTTGCGGACCGCGAGCGCGAGATTCAGGATCGAGTACTGCGCGTGCTCGAGGCCGAACGTGGATGGCAGGATCAGATCGGCGTGGCGCGACGTCTCGTTCAGGTAGATGTCGATCGAGAGCATGAATTCGAGGCCCGCGAAGGCGCGGTCGAGGCGGCCCCCGTTGGGCAGGGAGAGCACCGGGTTGCCGGCGTTCACGACGAGCGCGCGAATCTGGCCCTCACCCGGCGTCTCGATCTCCTCGCCGAGCGCCGCCGCTGGGAATTCGCCGGTGAATTCCGGGTAGCCCGACACGCGGCTGCGCCAGCGATCGAAGCTGCCGGCGAGCCCGAGCAGGCGCGCGGCGCCGAGCAGGTCGACGGCGGGCGTCCCGAACATCCAACCGCCGGGCCGATCGAGGTTGCCCGTCGCGAGGTTCAGCAGGTCCGTGAGCCATGTCGCGACGGCGCCGAACTCCTGCACGCTCGTGCCCATGCGGCCGTAGCAGACCGCAGTCGGCGCGGCGGCGAGCTCGCGCGCGAGCCGGCGCGTGACTTCCGCGGGAATGCCGCTCGCCTGCACGATGCGCTCGGGCGCGAACGGAGCCACGAGCTTTGGCACTTCGCTCCAGCCGTCGAGCAACGGCGTCAGCGCTCCCGGCTTGGCGAGCCCTTCGGCGAAGAGCACGTTCAGCATCGCAGCCAGGAAGAGCGCGTCGGTGCCGGGCCGGATGAAGTGGTGCTCATCGGCGATCGCTGCCGTCTCCGTGCGGCGCGGATCGATCACGACGAGCTTCCCACCCCGCTCGCGCAGCTTGCGCAGGCGTCCTTCGATGTCGGGCGCGGTCATCGCGCTGCCGTTCGAGACGATCGGATTGGCGCCGAGAATCAGGAAATAATCGGTGCGATCGATGTCGGGAACCGGCACCTGCACCTGGTTGCCATACATCTCGTACGACGTCAGGAAGCGAGGCAGGGTGTCGACCGAGTTGGCGGAGTAGCGGTTGCGCGTGCCGATTGCGTCGACCAGCGTCTGGTAGTACAGGATCGCCGAGAAGCTGTGTGCGGCGGGATTGCCGAAGTACATCGCGATTGCGTCGCTGCCATGGCGGCGCTGGATGTCGGCGATGCGGCGGGCGGCGAGATCCAGCGCTTCGTCCCAGCCGATCTCCTCGAAGCGATCTCCCACGCGCTTCAGTGGCTGCCGCAGCCGATCGGGATCGTTCTGCAGCTCTGCGAGCGCGACTCCCTTGGGGCAGAGGTGTCCGCGACTGAACGGATTCTGCGTGTCGCCGCGGATCTTGCTGACGGTCGTGCCGTCGTGCTCGACCTCGAGCCCGCACAGGGCTTCGCACAGCATGCACTGGGCGTAATCGGTGCGCGTCGTCATCTCGAACCTCCGAGCGCAGCCGGATTCTCCCGCGGTTCGCCGAGCCCGGCCAGGGCCAATTCTCGCGGACGCGATGGGTCCGATTCGGGAGAGGGTGGGTCGACCTCCGTCTTCGGCAAGTACAGGTGCATGACCCGGTAGATTGGGCCGTCCGGAGCCGGGCCCCGGTTGCTTTCCCGGCTCGCGCCGGAGCTGCGGGACCCGATCAACCCGGCTTCTCGACTTTCGCGTCCGCCAGCGCCCAATAGCCGCGCAGGTTCGTGAGTTTTCCGGCGTCGTTCACGCGGTAGGTGAAGACGCCGTGCACGATCACCTTCACGCCGTTCGGGAAGCTCGTGGTGAGGGTCAGCACGTGGGCGGATTCGTTGCCGGCGACGAAGGATTCGTGCGGCTCGATCTGGATCGAGGTCGTCGCGATGTTCCTTTCCCAGAAGGCCGCGGCTTCCGCGAGCCCGTGGATGCCTTTCCCGCTGGGGTTCGTGGGAGCGGTGCCGATGGGATCCTCGATGCAGATGTCGGACGCCAGCAGCGCGAGCCAACTCGCGCGGTCCTTTGCCTGCACGGCGCGCCATGAACTGCGGGCGGCGACGAGCGCGGGGTGATGGGCGTCCATTCTGGTTCCTCCTGGATTCTCGCGGGAGCTAGAGCGCGCAGGCGACGCGCGCAGCTTCCTCTGTGGCTTTGCGAATCAATCCGAGTCCCGTGCAATCGCCAACGGCGTGGATCTCGGCTACGCGGCCGCGCAGCGAGTCTAACAGCTCCGTATCGGGCTCGACGCTGCCGGCGAGGATCACCGAGTCGGCCGCGACGAGGGTCGGCGCACCGCGAGCGCAGCGCAGCAGGACGCCCTCGCGAGCGATCCGTTCGATCTCGACGCCCGTGTTGACGGACACACCGCTGCGATCGAGACGGAGCATGTGCTCGGCGCGGCGCTTCGGGCCCACCTCGGGAGCGATGCCGTCGCCGGTTGCGAGCACGCTGACGCTGCGACCGCGCGCGGCCAGGAACTCGGCCAGCTCGATCGCTGCGAGATCGGCGCCGACGATCGCGACGCGGCGCCCAAGCGGCATCCACAGCTTCGAAAGCGCGCGCAGGCGATTCGGTCGCACGAGGCGTTGCACGCGGCCCGAGAGCAGCCGCGCGCCCGCGCGCTGCCAGGCCGGCAGCGGATCGGCGTCTTCGACCCGCCCGGAGATCAGGGCGCGCAGGCGCGTGCCCGTGAACACGTTCGGAAGGTCATCGCCGGGAATCGTGGGCGCCACCACGCGGCCACCGGTCGCGACGACGACGGCGTCGGGTGCGAGAGCCGCGATCGCGTCGGCGTCCAGGGCGTGACCGAGATGAACGTCGATCGCGAGGCGCTCGATCTCTCCGCGCAAGAACTCGAGAAAGGGCTCGTTCTCGGCGTGCACCATCGCGGCCATCACGAGCGCGCCGCCGAGATGACCCTGCTTCTCGTACAACGCAACCTGATGGCCGCGGCGCGCCAGCAAGCGTGCCGCCTCGAGGCCGCCCGGACCGGCGCCGACCACGACGACGCGCTTGCGTCGACCCGGCGGCTGCCAGGCGAGCTCGGCCTCGCGCCCGGTGAAGGGGTTCACCGCGCAGCTCATGCGCCCCTTCTCCAGCGAGTCGATGCAGTTCTGACACGAAATGCAGCGGCGGATCTCGCGGAAGCGCCCTGCACGCGCCTTCGCGGGGAGTTCGGCATCGGCGAGCAGGGGGCGGCCCATCACGATGAGATCGGCGTGGCCGTCGCGCAGGATCTGCTCGGCGAAGCGCGGGTCGTGGATGCGGCCGACGACCATCACCGGCACGTCGACCACGCGCTTCACGGCGGCGGCGGCCGCCACGTTGTGCCCATCTTCGAAGTCGGAGCTCGCCACCATTTGCGTCGTGAGCGGATCGATCACGCCGCCGCTCACGTGGAAGGCGTCGACGCCGGCCGCCACCAACTCGGGCGCCATGCGTTGCGTGTCGTCGAGCGGCCGCCCGCCCGGCACGCGCTCGTAGCCGGAGACGCGCAGTGTGAGCGGAAAATCCGCTCCCGTTTCGCTCTTGATCGCGCGAACCACCTCGAGGATGAGGCGCAGGCGCCCGGCGAGCGTGCGCCCCGTATACGCGTCGCTGCGTCGGTTGCGCCAGGGCGTCAGGAACGAGCCGAGCAGCAGGTAGCCGTGCGCGGCGTGCAGCTCGATCCCGTCATAGCCGGCCTCGCGCACGCGATGCGCCGCGGCGCGAAACTGCGCGACGAGCTTGGGGATCTCGTCCAACGCGAGTTCGCGGCAGGGGGTTCCCGTCAGGTAGTGCGGGATCACCGACGGGCCCAGCGAGGGGGTTGCGGACAGCAGGGGCGACAGGCTGTCGGGGCCCGCGTGGATCAATTGCGGTTGGATGCGGGCGCCGTGCGCGTGCACGCGCGCGACGAGCTCGCGGTGCGCGTCGATCACGTCTTTGCTGCCGAAGTGCAGGCTAGTGGGCACTTCCTTGTGTTGCGGGTCGATCGTGCAGGCCCCGAGCGTGATGAGGCCCACGCCACCCTTCGCGCGCGCCTCGTAATAGGCGAGCGTGCGCGGCGAGGGCAAGCCATCGCGCGTTCCGTAGCCGGTCTCCATCGGTGACATCACGAGGCGGTTGCGCAGCTCGAGCGATCCGATGCGGATCGGTTCGAAGAGCGGGGAGAGCGTGTTCACGTCACTCCCTGACCGACGCTTGCGCGGCGCGTTGGCCCGCCAGGCGGCCAAAAAAGCTCGCATCCCCGATCGAGAGCCCGCTGGCGTAGTTGCGGCCTTCGCGGATCAGGCCCGCCGTGCAGCGGCCGGCGGCGTAGAGACCCGGCACGGCGTCTCCCTGCGCACTCAGCACCTCTCCCGTGGTCGCGACCGCGAGGCCCCCGAGCGTGAAGGCACCAAAGAGCGAACGCTGTGTGCTGCAATCGAGTGCGGCGTAGGGAGGCGTCTGGAGCGGGCGCAGCCACTTCGGCGCCTTGTGAAACATGGGATCCTCGCCGCGTTCGGCATGCTGGTTGTAATGCTCGAGGGTCGCGACGAGCACGCCCGTGGGCATCGCGAGCGCCTTCTCGAGCGTCTCGAAGCTCTCTTCGACGGCGGCGAGCTTGTGCATGGCCTGCGTCTTGCCATATAGGGAATCATCGACGATCAGATAGGCGCGGCCCTGGGCGCGCGTGAGAATGGCGTCGCTGGTGCGTCCGATGTACGCATCTTCATTCACGAAGCGCCGTCCGAGCGCGTCCACCATCACGCCCTTCAGGTGCGCCGACGGCGGATAGTAGGCGTTGAGCACGAGGCCTTCCGCCAGATTGATGGCCTCGCCGCCGGCGCCAACCCCCATCTGGATTCCCGAGCCGTCGTCTCCCGGTGTACCCGTCGGATAGTTGCACTGAAGCAGGGCTGGCGCGTGCTTCGCGAGCATCTCCTTGTTGAAGATGAAGCCGCCGGTCGCAAGCACGACAGCGCGGCGCGCCTTGACGCGTATCGTCTCGCGATCGCGGAGCGCTTCGACACCGACCACGCGCCCATCGTCGCGTTGAATCAGCCGCAGGACGCGGCACTCGTTCACCACCCGCGCGCCCGCCGCGAGCGTCGCGCCCAGAATCGCCTCCATCAGGTAGCCGCCCGCTTCGCCCTCGCGCGCCGGCTTGTGGCCGCGCGGAAACGGGCGCGCCTTCTCGCAATCCGGCCAGGCCTGCTCGTTGCCGCTGAACATCAGGCAATCGTCCGTGATCGGGTGCGTGAGCTTGTCGGCGACGAAGCTGGGCTTGAACTCGACGCCGAGCGCGCGAAACCACTCGAAGTGCGCGACGCTGCCCTCGCAATACAGCCGCACCCGTTCGGGCTCGACGCGCGGACCGGCCGCGAGCGTCACGTAGGCGATCATGTCCTCGACCGTGTCCTCGAAGCCGCAGGCCCGCTGGATCGCGGTGCCGCCGCCGAAGTAGGTGAGCCCCGTCGACAGCGCGGTGGCGCCGCCGCCGCGCGTCATGCGCTCGAGCACGAGCACGTCGGCGCCCGCGCGCGCGGCCTCGATCGCGGCCGCGCCGCCCGCCGCGCCCTGGCCGACGACCACGACGTCCGCCTCGAGATCGAAGCTCTGGACGTCGCTTGCACGCAAGGCTCGGGTGGAAGTGGTTTTCATGCTGCTCCGGATCGTCTCACATCGAATTCGCGCATTCAATCAGGCGCGCGACGCCTTCTGCGAAGGCCTCGGAAGCCGAGAGCAGGCTCACGACGAGCACGCCCGGTCGCTCGAAATCGAAGAAGAAGCCCGGGTGAATCAGCACGCCATGTTCCGCGAGGAGCGCGAGGCAGAGCGCCTCCTCATCGAGGTCGCGAGCGAGTTCGATGACGGCGTACCAGCCGCCGTCGCGCGGGAGCACGCGGCAGTTCCGCGCGCCCGCGCAGCGATCCCGCAGCAGGCCTTCGTTCGCGGCTATCCGCAGCGAGATCTGCCGTTGCAGGTCGGCGCGCAGGCCGAGCAGGGCGGTGGCGGCATGCTGGACGGGAGCGCCGACTGAAAGATAGGCGTCGCTGATGAACTCGAGCCGGTCGCGCGCGGCGCGGCGAACCGCCAGGGGGCCTGCGAGCGCGATCCAACCGAGCTTGAGCTGCGGCAAGCCAGCGACTTTCGAGAGGCCCGAGAGCGCGAAGGCGAGGGCGCCCTGGGTCGTGGCGAAACTCGTTTCGCAGGCGGCGCCGCGCCCGTAATCGAGGAACACCTCGTCGGCGATCACTGGCAGGCCGCGGCGCACGCAGAGCGCCTCGAGCCAGGCGCGTTCTTCGGTCTGCACGAACGAGCCGGTGGGGTTGTTCGGGTGCACGACGATGACGGCGCGCGTGCGCGGCGAGAGCGCGGCCTCGAGCGCCTGGCGCCCGATGCGCCAGCCGCGGCCCGTCGCGTGCTCGAGCGGGTAACGCACCAGACGGACGGATTCGAGCGCGGCGAGCATCTCGAAGAGCGGGTAGCTCGGCGCCGGAACCAGGATTTCGTCACCCGGATCGGCGAGCAGCTTGAAGAGCAGCGAATAGCCATCGCTGGTGCTCGCCGTCAGCAGCAGGTCCACTGGGTCGACCGCTTCGCCGCGA
>JANNIY010000095.1:0-49880 GCA_031405455.1 Deltaproteobacteria bacterium
GCGATTGCGGCGAAGCATCCGCCACGGAGTTGACGGTCATCAGCTGTCGCACGCTCATCGGGCTGCCGTACAAGAGCCAACGTTCGCGACCCGCGGGAATCGCGCCGATCACGACCTGGTTGCCCTGCAGCGAGAGGGTGCTCAGGAATTCGGCGAGGCCCTCGTCGTACCACACCGGATATTGCGCCGCCCCGCCGTTGCGCAGCACGAAGTGGACGTATTCGTGGAGGGCCACCGATTCGGCGTCGACTTCGGCATTGGCCTGGACGACCAGGAAATTGCGCTGCGCGCGCGTCAGCAGGAAGCCGGCGAAGTCGGGATGCGGCTGGAAGCGCGCATATCCCCTGGCATCTGGGAACACGTAGACCAGCAGCGGGACGCGCGGTGTCAGATTCGCCTGCAGGCCCACCCGCTGGAGCACGGCCCGCAGCAGCTCGAGGTGCTGCGCGATTTCGATCGAATCCGCCGTGCTGGCGCCGCTGATCAGCTGGAAATGCTCCGTCTCCACGCGAATCCAACGGCTCTCCTCGATGGGGGGCGTTGCGCACCCCACGGCGAGAAGGACGGCTGCGAGGGAAAGCGATCTCACGAAGCGCATCGTCACCCGGCGTCCGCCGCTCGCACTTGCGGCGAAGGCTCTCCCATCAACTCGATGGTTTGAAGCTAAGCTCCCCACGGGAGATTTTCCTCGGCAGCGCGGGGAGCGACGGCACTCGCCCGAGGGATTTGTGAGGCCGCGGTTCATTGTACTGTACGGGTCCGGCCAGAACGGTAGCTGCCGGCGGGACGACGGACGCCATCCAATAGCCGAGGCCTGGCCCACGCATGATCCGACCGATCGCGCTCTTCCTCACCGTGCTCACCGGCTTCAGCGGGCTCGTCTACCAGGTGGCCTGGCAGAAGTACCTCGCGATCCTGCTCGGGTCTCACAGCGAGGCGGTCGCCGCGGTGCTGGCCATCTTTCTGGGTGGCCTCGCGGCCGGCTACGCGCTTTTCGGGGGAGTCACGAGGCGGTTCGTCGAGCAGGCCCGGCTGCGCGGCGAGGCACCCAAGCTTTTGCGTCTCTACGGCCTGGTGGAATCGGGCATCGGGGTGTACGCGCTGCTCTTCCCGTTTCTGTTCAGCGGGATCCAGGCTCTTTCCGTCCGCATCCCGCACGTCGGTGAGGGTTTCAATTTCTCCTTCGACGTGCTGCTCACGATTCTGGTGATCGCGCCGCCGACGGTCCTGATGGGCGGCACGATCCCGGTGCTCACCCAGGCCCTCTCCGCGCATCTGGCCGAAGCCACCCGCGTGCACGCCTGGGTCTACGCCTTCAACACGGCGGGGGCCTTCCTCGGGGCGCTGGTGGGGGCGTTCGTGCTGATTCCCACGCTCGGCCTCGACGGCGTGTTGCGCGTCATGGGCCTGGTGAACCTCGCCGCCGGCGCGACCTTTCTCGCGCTCGAAAGACGCTCGCCGCCGATGCGGGCGGACGCGGAGACCGACGCGGCGGGCGGAGCGCCGGAGCGCTTCGCGGGCTACGCGAGCGTCGTCCTGCTGTCCGGCTTCGCGATGATGTGCATCCAGACGACACTTAATCGTGTCGGAGCGCTTTCGTTCGGGGCGTCGCATTTCACCTTCGCCATGGTGGTGGCGGTCTTCGTGCTCTGCATTGCGCTCGGGAGCTTCGCGGTCTCGGCGCTGCGCAGGATCCCTCCGGTCGTCATCGTGGGTTCGCAGTGGCTCCTCGTAATCCTGCTCGGAGTGATGTACTTCGAGCTGGAGAACGTGCCGTACTACGCGCACGTCGTTCGCAGTCTCTTCACGAACGTCTCGGCGGGCTTCTACCCCTACTATTTCTTCGTGTTCCTCGGGATCCTGACCTTTCTCGTGATTCCGATCGGACTTTCCGGCGCGCTGTTGCCGCTCGTCTTCCACCACCTTCGCAACGAGGTGAAGGGGCTGGGGGGCGTTGCGGGCCGGCTCTATGCCTGGAACACGCTCGGCTCGCTGCTGGGCGCGCTGCTCGGCGGATATGCGCTGCTGTTCTTCGTGGATCTCCAGCACGTGTACGCGATCGCCCTGGGCGCCCTCGTGCTGGGAGCGAGCATTCTCAGCGTGCTGGTGTTGCGGCTTCCGGTGTTCGTGGCGGGCCTGGCGACTGCCGCCGCGCTCTGCGCCTGTCTGTTCCTGCCGGACTGGGAGCCATTTCGCATGAGCTCCGGGCTCTTCCGCCTGCGGGCGGCGCAGCCGCAGACCTTTGCAGGACCCGAAGCCATGTTCGCCGACCGGAGTCGCGGGATGACGATCGTCTTTCACGACGACGACCCCACCAACACGGTCGCCGTCACCGACGGGAACTCGCGGTCGCTCGTCACGAACGGAAAAGCCGACGGGAATCTCTACTACGACTACACCACCATGGCGCTCATGGGCCTCGTTCCGGCGCTGCTCAGCGACGATCCTTCGCGGGTCTTCGTCATCGGCTGGGGGCTCGGGGTGACCGCCGGCGAGCTGGGCAGCCTGGACGAGGTGGACGAAGTCCTCGCGGCCGAGATCTCCCCGGCAGTCCTCGCTGCCGCGCCGTTTTTCGACGAGGGCAACCAGAACGCAGCGACGAACCCGAAGATCCAGGCGATCCGCAGCGATGCCTACCGCGCACTGCTGCGCAGCGAGGGCCAGTTCGGTGTGATCGCTTCGGAGCCGAGCAACCCCTGGGTGATGGGTGTCGAGATGCTCTTCAGCGAGGAGTTCCTGCGGGTCGCCCGGGATCGCCTGACACCGGGAGGTGTCTTTGCGCAATGGTTCCATCTCTATGAGGGGAACGACGAGACCCTGGACATCGTCCTGCGCACCTACAAGGCGGTCTTCGGCGACATGGCGGTCTGGTTCACCCGGGGCGACGACGTGGTGTTGCTGGGCTTCAAGGGCCCGTCGCCAGCCCTGGATATCGATCGTCTGCGGAAGCGTTTCGAGCGCGCCGATTTTCACGTCGGCTTCGAACGCGCCGGCGTCGACAGCTGGATCCAGCTTCTGGCCCACGAGGTCCTGCCGCTCGGAGCGGTGGCTGCGACGGAAATGCCGGGCCCCACGCATACCCTCCGACATCCGATTCTGAGCGACAGCGCGGCCCGCGCCTTCTTTGCCGGAGGGCACGCGGAGCTGCCCCGCATGCCCTCGCAGCCCGCCAGCCATGGCACCGCGAGCGGTTCTCTGCTGTTGCGGGAGCTGGCCGGGAACGAGGCGAGCGAGGAGGTCCTGGAAGAACTCACCCGCCATACCTGCGCGATGGCGCGGCCTTCCGAGTGCGCCGTCTTGTTCGCCTATTGGACGGCCAGCCACCCGGATTCGCCGAAGGTGGCCGAGGCGGCGCTGGATCTGCGATCCGCCGATTACACCGGCATGTCCATGAGCGTCCTCGCGCCCGCGACCATCGAGGCGTTGGTGGAGCTCTACCGTGGACACATCGTGAAGTCCCCGGATTCTCCGGGGCTCGTGAGGAACGCGGTGACCACCTCGAATCTCTTTGCTTCGCGCTTCCTCCACGCCTTCCCGTTCGACCGGTCGGCACTGCGCCGCGCCTGGTCGGCATGTGCGGCGAACCCGGGAACGGTGATGGCCTGCGTGACGGCGAGACGGCTGGCCGAAGAGGAACTCGGGCCCATCCACGCCGAGAGCGGCGAGCGTGAGACGGACCCTGCCCCCGGAGCGGGCGCCGTCCCCAGCCAAGACGCGCGCTAGCGCCCCTCGAACGACGGCGTTTTCTTCGCCAGGAAGGCGGCGGCCGCATTGCGGAAGTCTTCGCTGGCGCCGGTGCGCATCATGGCTTCGGCCTCGAGATCGAGCAGCTCGCGTTCGTGGAGCGTGAGGGCGAGATTCAGGTTGCGCTTCATGTAGCGGTAGGCGAGCGGCGGGCCGGCGGCGAGGCGCTGGGCGAGCGATTGCACTTCGGCGCGGAACTTTTCGCGCGGCGCCAGCCAGTTGACGATGCCGATGCGCGCCGCCTCCTGCGCGTCGATGCGATCGGCGAGGAAGTAGAGTTCGCGCGCCTTCGCGGTGCCGACGATCTTCGTGAGATACCAGGCGCCGCCGAAATCGCCGGAGTAGCCGATCTTCGCGAAGGCGGTGGTGAAGACCGCGTGATCGGCGGCGATGCGCAGGTCGCACGCGAGCGCCATCGAAAGCGCAGCGCCGGCAACGGCGCCGTTGATCGCCGCGAGCGTCGGCTTGCCCATCTCGTGCAGCCACGCCGAGGCCTCCATCGAGCGTCGCAGATGCATCGCGGAGGTTTCCCACGGCTCCTTGCGGCCGGGCGTTCCGCCCGCGAACAGCCCCGCGCCCCCCATCGCACTGATGTCGCCGCCCGCCGAGAAGGCTCTTTCGCCCGCGCCCGTCAATACGACGCAACGCACACTCGTGTCGGTCGCCAGCTCTTCGAGCACGCGCGGAAGTTGGCTCAGCAGCTCGACGTCGAGTGTATTCATCTTGTCGGGGCGGTTCAGGGTGACGGTGGCGACGCCGCCGTCGCGTTCTACGAGCACGGTCTGCGATGCCATGATTTCCTCCGGCGGGTTCGGGGGGCTACTTGATTGCGAGCGGGTTGATGGGCGAGCCCACCGCGCCGGTGATCGGCAGCGGCGGCGCGGTGAACAGGAACTCGTAGCGGCCATCCTCGGCGCAGGCGCGCGCGAGCGCGTCGAGGAAGAAGATCTCGCCGAGCAGCAGTCCCGTGTTGCGCAGCGAAATCATGTGCAACGGCTGGAAGCAATCGGGGGTCTCGTTGGGCCGCACCTCGACGCCCCAGGTGTCGGTCGCCACGGCGGCGATCTCGCGTTCGAACAGCCAACGCGCGCAGTGGATCGACAGGCCGGGCGCGGGGCCGCCGCAGTAGCCCTGCCACGATTTCTGTTCGAGGCAGCGGGTCAGCATGCCGGTGCGCACGAGCACGATGTCGCCCGAACCGATCGCCACGCCGAAGGCTTCCGCACACGCATCGAGGTCTTTGGGTTGGATGCGCGTGCCGTCGTCGAGCCACGGCAGGCGCAGGAAGCGCGGCAGATCGATCAGCACGCCGCGTCCGACGACACCATCGGCGATCTTCTGGATCGCGTTCGCGCGCGCGCCCTGACTCGTGACGAGCTTCACGTCGCGATCGTTGTACATCTTGCCGTCGTAGAAGACGTGTGAGAGCGCATCCCACTGGGTGCCGCACTGCAGCGGCATCTGGATGATGTCGTCGGCGTAGTTGAAGCCGCCCGGCAGGAAATCCTGGGCGCCGGCGAGCGCGTCGCCGCCGTCGGCGAGCATGGTGTGGATCGGATTGAAGCGGCCGGCGAGCCCGGATTGTGGGCCGTTCTGGTCGAAGGGCAGGGCGCATGAAATCACGCGTCCGCTGCGCGGGAGCGCGCAGGCCTCGAGGACGCGCGCGGGCGTGATGAAGTTGAGCGTGCCACGCTCGTCGTCCTTGCCCCAGCGGCCCCAATTCGAAAATTGCCGGCCCCATTCCCGCACGGTCTGCGCATCGAGCTTCTCTGCCACGTCGACTCCCCGCGGTCGCTCAGACGGCGCCGCGCTGCGCCGCAGCGAAACCGATTTCGTAGATCACCCAGGCGCCGAAGAGCAGCGAGACCATGCCCGTGCCCGCCGTGACCCAACGCGAGAAGGGCGCCGATGCGCCCAGGCGCGCGACGGGTGCGCCGAGGGCGAGCGAGAATGCGACCATGCCGGCGATCGTTCCCACGCCGAAGACCAGCAGATAGGCGAACGCGGCGCCGGCCGTCGGCATCGCCGCCATCGCGAGCAGCGCCACCGGCGCGCTGCCGGCGAGCCCATGGGCGAGGCCGATTGCGCCCGAGCGGGCGAAGTTCGCCCGCAGCGACGCGGCGTGGGGCGGCAGGCAGGGCGCCTGCGGCGGCCTCGCGGCGAGCAGATTCGCCACGCCGAGCAGCACCAGCAGCACGCCGATGCCGAGTTCCATCGCCTGCGCGAAGTCCGGGGGGATCGCCACGTGGAGCGCGATCACGAGAAAACCGATCGCGAGCAGGGTCGCGCCGTGACCGATGCCCCAGGAGATCCCGATCCACGAGGCGGTCCACATGTTTCGGTGTCGTGACAGGATCGTCGAAACCGCGATTACGTGATCCGGGTCGAAGGCATGGCGCAGGCCCAACACGAAACCGAGCAGCACCGCGGTCAGCATCGCCCGAGCTCCCGCAGCCGCGCCTCGACGCGCGCGACGTCGGCCGGCACGTCCACCGGAATGCCGAGCCAGCCCTCGACCTTGCCGCAGCGGATGCGGTGGCCGTGCTCCATCGCACGCAGTTGTTCGAGCGCTTCGGCGCGTTCGAGCGGCGTGCGCTCGAGCTTCACGAAATCGAGCAGGAAGGGCCGCCGGTAGGCGTAGAGCCCCACGTGCTGCCAGTAGCGCGGCGCCGCAGCCGCATCGCGCAGCGCGGGGATGCGGCTGCGCGAGAAGTAGAGCGCGATGTCGTTGCGGTCGAGCGCGACCTTCACGCGGTTCGGATCGTCGAGACCCTCGGGCTCGGCCGGGTGCACGACCGTCGACATCGAGACGGAGTCGTCGCCCTGCAAGGCCTGCACGGCGGCGTCGATCACCCAGCCCTCGATCAGCGGCTCGTCGCCCTGGATGTTGACGATGATGGGTGCGTCGAGGCCGGCTGCGACCTCGGCCAGGCGGTCGGTTCCCGTCTCGTGATCCGAACGCGTCATCGCCACCTCGGCTCCAAAGCCTCGGCAGGCGTCGGCGACGCGCGCATCTTCGGTGGCGATGATCACGCGGCGCAGGCTCTTGGCCCCCCGCGCGCCCTCCCAGACTCGCTGCACCATGGGGACGCCGGCAATCGGGGCCAGCGGTTTTCCGGGGAAGCGCGTGGCTCGCCAGCGCGCCGGGATCACGCCGATCGCGGTCATGGCCGCCATCCTACAGGATGGATAAAGTTCTCGCCGTGGTTCCCGCGCCCCCCCACGCGCCTGCCCGCTCGACCGTGCTTGCCGTCTCCTCGAACAAAGGCGGCGTCGGCAAGACCACGGTCGCCGCGAATCTGGCCATCTTCGTGCGCGCACTGCGCGAAGACCTGCCGGTGCTGATCGTGGGCCTCGACGACCAGCGGGTCCTCGACCGCATGTTCGAGCTCCGGCCGCTGCAGCCGGGGGAGGGCAACCTCAAGCACGGTTGGGCGGAGCGCAGCCTCGCCCGCGTGATCCAGCTCGGACAGTACGGTGTCCACTTCGTGCCCTCCCCGCCGGATCTGACGCTGCTCAAGGGCCGCGCCGAGGATCCGCGCATGTTGCGCAGGATCCTCGCCGCCACGGAGTGGCCGGGGCTCGTGATTCTCGACACCAAGAGCGATCTCGAGGCGCTGACGCTGAATGCCTATCACGCGGCCGATCGCGTGCTGATACCCATCGCCGATGCGTCGTCGCTCGAAGAAGCCGCCAAGGCGATCGCGATCCTCGAGCGCGCGAAGCTCGGCGTCGACCGCGCGCGCGTGATCCTCACGCTCGTCGATCTGCGCACCCGGCTGGCTGGCGAGGGGCTGCATCTGGTCGATCGGCTGCTCGACGAGATCGAGCGCCGCGGCTGGCCGTGCTACACGACGCATCTTTCGCGCAGTCCGCGGGTCGAAGTGCTGAACTCGGGGCACGCGACGCCGCTCTCGATCCTGCACCACGCGCGCGGCAGCATCGTGCACTCGCAGATGCGCGATCTCGCCAGCGAGGTGCTCGCAGATCTGGGACTCGCGGCGCCCGGGCCCGTGCGCGCCGCCGCAGGTCTCGCACGCGCGGTGGCGTGGGCGGGGTTGCCGATGGGATCGCAGCGCCGGCATTGATCGCGCGCGGCATCGCGTTCGAAAAGGAGAGCAGCAGCATGAGCACGTACGGAATCCTGGTCGGCGGCGGTCCGGCCGCGGGCATCAACGGAGTGATCGGGGCCGCAGCGACGACGGCGGCGCGCAGCGGCGCTCGCGTCATCGGCATCCACGATGGCTTCAAGTGGCTGATGGAAGGCGACACCTCTCACGTACGCGATCTGAACGAGGAGAGCGTCGCGGGCATCCACCTGCGCGGCGGCTCGATCCTGGGCACGTCGCGCGCGAATCCGACCCGCAAGCCCGAGCATCTGGAAACCTGCGTACGAACCCTCGCTGGCCTCGGAATCGACCGCTTGATCACGATCGGCGGCGACGACACGGCTTCTTCGGCCAACAAGCTCGCCGCGGCGGCGGGAGGCCGCCTGCGCGTGGTGCACGTCCCGAAGACGATCGACAACGATCTGCCGCTGCCTCCCGGGGTTCCGACGTTCGGCTTCGAAACCGCGCGCGAGCACGCGACGGCCGTGGTCGAGCGCATCCTCGAAGACATGCGAACGACCGGCCGCTGGTTCTTCATCGTGATGATGGGGCGCAGCGCCGGCCACCTCGCGCTCGGAGCGGGCAAATCCGCCGGCGCGCCGATCTCGCTGATTCCCGAAGAATTCCGCAAGCGACCGATCCGGCTCGAGGACGTTGTGCGCACGCTCGAGGGCGCGATCGTGAAGCGTCTTGCGGCGGGGCACCCCGATGGCGTCGCCGTGATCGCCGAGGGCATCGCCGAGTATCTCGACGAGAACGACCCGATCCTGCGCGACGCGCCGCGCGACGAGCACGGGCACCTGCGCCTGGCCGAGATCCCGATCGCGCGCGTGCTGCGCACCGCGGTCGCGGAGTCGCTCGCGAGCCGCGGCGTCAAGGTGACGATCGGGGAGAAGGACGTCGGCTACGAGCTGCGCTGCGGTTACCCGACCGCCTTCGATCGCGATTACACCCGCGATCTCGGGGTAGGCGCCGTGAAGACTCTCGAAGCCGGCGGTTCGAGCGTGATGATCACGCGCCAGGAGGGTCGCATCCGGCCCGTGCCGTTCGCCGAGATCGTCGATCCGAAGACGGGGCGCGCGCGCGTGCGCGGCGTCGACATCGAGGCGGATTCGTATCTACATGCGCTGGCGCTCCAGGATCGCGTCTTCCAGAGCGATCTCGATGACGCCCGGACGCTGGCTGCGATTGCCGCCGCCGCGAAACTTTCCCCCGAGGCCGCCAAGCAACGCTACTCGCCATTGTGAACGAAGCACCGGAGCAGCCCAGCGCCGCGGCGGCCCTGAACGCCGGGAAGCGGCGAAATCCGCGCTGGATTCCGCCCTTCCTCGGGCGCGTGCCCGAGATGCCGCCGGAAACCTTGCGGCTGCTCGGCGTGATCTCGCTGGCGCTGCTGTTCGAGAACTTCGATCAGGCGACGCTCACGGCGGCGCTCAAGCAGATCGCGCTGAGCTTCGGGGTGGCCGAGGCGGATCTCGGACTCACGCTGGGCTTCGTGCACCTGGGTGCGCTGCCGGCGTTTCTGCTCGTCCCGTTCGCCGATCGGATCGGCAGGCGCCGGCTCTTCCTGATCTCGGTGATCGGCATCTCGCTCGCGACCTTCGCCTCTGCCTTTGCAGGCAACATCGTGCAGTTCGTCGCGATGCAGATGATCGGCCGCGTGTTCATGGTCACGTGCTCGGCGACGGCTTTCGTGATCATCACGGAGGAATTCCCGGCGGCACACCGCGGCTGGGGCATCGGCATCGCGAGCGCCGTCGGCGCCTTCGGCGTCGCGCTCGCCCTGCTGCTCTTCGCGGCGATCGAGTGGCTGCCGTTCGGGTGGCGATCGATGTATGCGCTCGGAATCCTGCCGCTGCTGTTGCTGCCGATGTTTCGTCGGGAGATCCGCGAGACGCGCCGTTTCGCGCGCCACCAGGCAGAGAGCGCTGCCGAAGGACGCTCGCTCACGGGCTTCTCGGGCTGGTGGAAGCCGCTGTTGGATCTGCTGCGCAACTACCCGGGGCGCGCGATCGGCATCGGTCTGATCGCGGTTCTCGCATCGGGGGGACACACGGTAGTGTACAATTTCAGTTCCTACTTCGTGCAGTCCGTGCACGGCTGGGCACCCGGGTACTACACGACGATGGTGATCGCCGGCGGCCTGGTCGGAATCGTCGGCTATCCCATTGCCGGACGCCTGGCGGATCGCAGCGGCCGCCGCCGCGCCGGCTTCCTGCTGCTCGCCGGCTTTCCGTTGTGCGCGCTCGCGTTCTATCAGGGGCCCGATTGGGTGCTGCCGCTCGCCTGGGTGCCGCTCGTCTTCACGCTCACGGGCGGCAACACGATCCTGCGAGCACTCGGCGGCGAACTCTTCCCGACGTCGTATCGGGGCACCTCGGCGGGCTGGCTCCAGCTCGCCGAAGCCGCGGGTCGCTCGGGCGGCCTCTTCATCGTCGGCTGGGGCACGGCGCGCGCCTTCGACATCACGACCATGATCTGCACGGTGGCGTTCGCATCGATGCTCGCGGGTTTCGTGCTGTTCGGGCTGCCCGAGACGGGACGCCGCGAGCTCGAGGAGATCAGCGCGGAACGCTGAGCCCGTGTTCAGCGCGGCTCACGGGGCTTCGGCTCGCGGCGGTGCGAGCGGAACGAGCAGAGCTTCGGCTGCTGCGGCAAACGGCAATGCGGCGTCGCTGCCGTGGAAGGCGAGACAGCTTTCGTAGCCGCCGGACGCGAAATCGTCCGGTTCGAGCAGGTAGCCGAGCCAGTCGTTCGCGTGGGCGACGAGCATCAGCGGTCCTGCGACACGCGCTCGGATCCGCGCCGCCACCTCGACGCCGAGCTCGTAGGGCGAAGCGAGCAGGCGCAGTCCGCCGAGGCGCACCGCGGCGAGCACGCTCTCGCTCGGAAGCGTGATGCGCGCCGCCGCGTGCAGAAACGGAGCGAAGACCCAGCCTGCGCAGGCGGCGCGCACGTCGATCGCGGGCGGCGCGTAACGGGTTTCGGCGAACGCGACCGGGGCGTCCTCGCTGGGCGATGCCAGCTCGGCGGCCTCGACGACGAGCGCGCCGAGACGCTCGCCCAGCTCGCGCGCGCTGCGTTGTTGTGTTTCCAATGCCGCCGGGCCGCTGGCAGGTGGGTCGGCGATCCGTGGAACCTGGTCGCCGAGGGGGCCCGCGACGAACAATGCGAGCCCGCCACGGCGCGCCTCGACGAAATCCCGGGCCGCGCCGGGATAGTCGGGGGAGAGCCGCAAATTGTCGGATCGCATCACCACCGGATGCGCGGCGAGCGAAAAGAGGGTCGCGATCGGTTCGCCGCTCGCGCCGTCGACCCGCAGCACCGGGATGCTCGGATCGATCGGACCGCCGGGATGCCGCCGGTTTTGCGCGAGGCTGGGGCTCGAGGCGACGGCGACGCCGAGCGCGGCGGGTGCGAGCGCCCGACTGGCGTACGCGAGGGCGGTGCCGGCACTCTCGGTCAACCTGCGCAGCATGGCCGGGTCGTACCAGCCCAGGCTTCCGGCCTCGGTGATCCAGGCCGATGCGTAGCCGCCCGGTCCCGAGTGCGTGTGGGTGGCAGCGAGGATCAGCCCGTCGAGCTCGAGCGGGGCCGCGAGCTCGCGGACAGCCTCCCGCAGCGCAGGCGTCACGATCAGGATGTCGAGGGTGACGATTCCCACCCGCGGGCGGCCCCCGCGGCCCGCGATCACCAGCGCCCGAGCTTCGACGGGTGCAAGTTGACCCTCGCTGTGGTTGGAGGGACCGCGTCCGCCGTAGCCCCCGAGCGGCGCTCCCTCGGGGAGCGAGATCGCCACGACCGCTGCACCCGCCCGCAGCGGCAGGCCGCTGGGCTCGTGCTGCGCGGTTGCTTCCCTCCCCAACAACAGCAGGAGGGCGCCAGCGACGAGGCGACGCGCCATCCCGATTTTCCTCCGCGGGGCGGATTGCCGTTGCGGATCGGGCCAACGACGGATCCGCCGGATTCGGGCACCCAGGATGGGGTTTCAGCTTTGGGTTTCCAAACGCGGCCCCACTTGTTACAACCCGCCGGGTCGCATGCAGGATGGGCGCGTGGCTGCGCGCCGCTGGAGGCCTGGACTTGGCCGAAGCCTTCGACCACGAGAAGAGTCTCGAACGCCAGATCCGTGCTTTTCACTGGATCCGCATGCTCGCCGAGCTTCCCGGGCGCTTTGCGGGTTCCGCCGCCGAGCGCGAAGCGGCCGAGCGCATCGAAAGCTGGCTTCGCGACCTCGGGGTCGAAGACGTGCAGCGGCAGGTGGTTCCGTCGCGGCCGCCCGCGGGTCTGGTGCTTGCGTTGCACCTCGGCCTCGCGGCATTCGCCTGCCTCGTCGGCGGCGGCTTTGGGGCTCTGCTCGCCGGGCTTGCGGCGGTTTCGATCCGAGGCGAGCTGCGTCGCGGCGTCTCGTTGCTGTCGCGCGTGCTGCCGAGTCCCGACTCGCTGAACGTGATCGGACGCGCGGGCGAGCGCCACCCCGGCCAGCGCGTGGTGCTCTCCGCGCATATCGATTGCGCGCAGGCGGGCTGGCTTTTCACCCGGCCCGTCGCCGACTTCTTCGCCCGCCGCGCGGGTCGTCGTCCGGCGCATGCCCCGCCGCCGCTCGGCCCGAATGCGCTGCCGGAGTCGGCCGTGCTGATCGCTGCGGGCCTCTTGCTGGCGGTTTGGCTCGGCGCCGAGGGCTGGCTCGTCGGCGCCGCGCAGGTGCTGCTCGGCCTCGGGCTGGCGGCGGGCTGCGCGCTGACCTTGCAGTGGGCCTTTGCGCCGGCCTCACCGGGTGCGAACGACAACGCGTCGGCGGTGGCGGCCATGCTCACCTGCGCCGAGCAGCTGCTCTCGCAGCTTCCGGACGATGTCGAACTATGGATCGTGGGTACGGGTGCCGAGGAGGTCGGCTGTCGCGGGATGCACGCTTTCCTCTCTGCGCACGCGCAGTGGCCGACCGACACCACGTACTTCGTGAATTTCGAGTGCGTGGGCGGTGGTTCGCTCCACTGGGTGCGCAGCGAAGGGACGCTCGCGAAATCAGGCTACCCGCCGACGCTGGTCGAGCTCGCGAGGCGGGTTGCGGCGAGCGGTGTGTTCGGCGAGGTGACCCCCGTCGATCTGCTCGCCGGCACCGATGGTCATGTTCCGGCCGAGCGCGGCTTTCCCACGCTTTCCTTGATCTCGCTCGAGGCGCATGGTGTGCCTCGGCATTATCACCGCGTCGATGACGTGCCGGAGTCGGTGGATCTTCCCACGGTGATCCGCGCGGCGGATTTCGGCGCCGCCATCGGCCGCGCCGCGTTGCGCGGAGAAGCAGGCCCGATCGCGATCTTGTGAATCGGTCCGGCTACAGCCGGATGCGAGGCGCCTGGCGGCGAGCGCTGCCGCGCAGGAGCGCTCCGAGCGCCATACCGACGCCGAGAATGCACGCTCCCGCGATCCATTCGGGCCAGCGTGCGCCAGCGCGCAGCTCGAGATTGTCCCGCGTGAGCCGTTCGAGCTCGGCGCGCTGCTCGGATTCGCGCGCAGCGACCAGCGCATTCTCGGAGCGCAGCTTCGTCACTTCCTCGTTCAGCAGCCCGCCGCGCGAGCGCAGCTCAGCCGTTTCCGTCTCGATGCGTGCGAGCTTCACCACCGCGGGGGGCTCGCTCTTCAGGAAGCCTTCGGGCACCCAACCCGATTTGCCTTCGGCGCGCACTTCGATCCAGCCGTCGCCACGATTGAGGATCTGGACGGAATCTCCGGTCTCGACGCTGCCGACGATGCGGAATTGACTGCCGGGGCCGGTTCTCAGGTTGAGGCGCACCTGGTCGTCCACCCAACTGGTCTCGGCGCTCGCTCGCCCCGCGACGAGCAGCGCGAGGGCGAGCGCCGCCCGGGCGGGGAAGCCGTGGCGCGGGTGGGAGCGTCCGATCATCAGGAACCTCTCGGAGTCATCGCAGGCTCGCTGGCCGGCGCGTGGGCGTATGGCTCCCCGGGCAGGACTCGAACCTGCGACCAAGCGGTTAACAGCCGCTTGCTCTACCAACTGAGCTACCGGGGATCGGACTCAGGCGGGGATTCTAGGAAGGCCCTTCCGAAAATCAACGAAGCCGCGAGCTGCGACCCGCCTCAGCGCTCCGGAACCCGGATCTCGACGAGCGGCGAGGTCGGGGCCAGGGTCGCGTCGGCGCGCTCGAGTACGACCGTGTAGCGATAGCGGCCACCCGGCTTCGCTTCCGTGTCTACGTAGGCCGCGCCCTTGACGAAGGCGAGCTCACTGCGGGAGAGCGTGCCGAGCCGGAAGACATGCGAGCCGCGGAAGCCCTCCTCGCTGCGCGCGTTCCAGGCGAGGTGGACACCGTCGGCACGCGCCGTGGCGCTCAGCTCGTAGCCGACGCTCGTCACCGCCACGGGCTCCGCGGGATCGCTCGCGAGGCCATCTTCGTCGACGGCGACCAGCGTGTAGTCGATCGGCTCATCAGCGCTGGCGACCGCGTCCTCCACCGTGGTCTGCGTGGGCGTCAGCGTCGCCACGAGCTCACGCTCGTCTGATCCCTTGCGCTGGCGCAGCAGTCGGTAGCCGACGAGGTTCGTCTCGACGTTCGGCTCCCAGCTGAGCTGGTTCGCGCCGAGACGTTGCGCCGTGATGCGCAACCCGAGCGGCGGGAGCGGTGCGGGTTTGGTCACCGCGCGCACGGGTTCGGAAGCGCGTCCCTCGCCTCCGGCCCGATTCAACGCCGCCACGCGGTAGTAGAAGACGCGAAGATCCCCCAGGCCCTTGTCGTTGTAGATCGTCTGGAAGCGGCCCTGGACGGTGGCCAGTTTTTCGAACGAGCCGCGGAAGCTCGGACTCCGATAGACGCGATAGGCCGTCACGTTCGGGTCGTCCGAGGCATGCCAGGCGAGCGGCACCTGTCGCGGCTGGTGGCTGTAGGTGCGCAACGCCGGCGGCGGCGCGGGCGGTGCTGCGGTCGTAGCCGATGTCACGAGCGTCGCCGCGGCGCCGAGCTGGCCGGTTCGTGAAAAGCTGCGGACGCGATAGAACACGCTGACGCCGTCGCCCAGCGCTGCGCGCGCTCCGGCCCCTGCTTCTGGATCCGCGCGATCGACCCATAGCGTCGTGTTGCGCCCCGTGAGCACCGCGACGCGCGTGAACGTCCCGTTTTCCGCGAAGGCGCGTTCGACCACGTAGCCGCCCACGTCGCCCGAGATCACCGGCTCCCACTGCAGCGGCACTTCGCGCAGCTGGCCGCTGGTTGCGGCGATGCCCTCGGGCGCCGGCAGCACGCTCCCAGGCGCTTCGACCAGCACGGGTGCTTCGGGTTGCGGTCGGCGCAGCAGGCTTTGGCGCATGCGCTCGAAATCGAGCTTCGTGGCGCAGGCCGTGCTGAACGAGAGCGCGAAGACCGCGAGCAGCGCGCGCGCGCGAGGCGAGTGCATGCTCACTGCCCCCGCGCCGCCGGCTGCGGCTCCGCGCGCATGCGTTCGAGGTTCTCGAGCTGTCGCTCCGCGTGGCTGACGTAGGCCCGCGTGCGTTCATTCTCGGGGTCGGCGAGCAGTGCGAGGCGCCAGTCGTCGAGAGCGGACTGGAGGTCTTCGTTTCGAAACGCCTGTCGCCCGCTCTCGATCAGCTTGTCGACCTCGGGCGTCAGGCTTCGGCGCAGCCGTGAGAGTTCTCGTTGCGCGGCGGCGTGATCCGCGTTCGCTCCCAGCGCAAACAGCTGCTGACGGATCGCCGCGTAGGCATCGCCGCGCCGCGCCGCTGCGAGCCCATTCTGGTAGAAGCCCTCGGCGCGAATCTCGGCCTGCGAAGCGAACGTTTCGCGGTTCGACAGCCCCGAAGCGGGCCGGCCCGGTCGGCTGCGCTCCTCGAGCAACGAATCGATGTAGGAGATGTAGCCCTGCGCGGACTCGTTGTCGGGATCGAGATCGAGCACGGCGACGAAGGCCTTCTGCGCCGCGGTGTAATTGTCCGAAGCGAAGGCGCGGCGTCCCATGGCGATCTGCTTCGACACTTCTGAACGTAGAGCCTCGCCGAGCGCCCGCGCCTCGGCCTCGAGCTCCGGGTCGAACGCGTCGAGGGTGTGCAGCTGGGCGAGGCTGCGCCGCGCCGACGCGAGATCGCCCGCCTTGAAGGCGGCGCGGAACTCCGTCAACAACGCCGCCTTGCGCGCGTCGAGGATGCGCGCGAGCGACTGCACACGTGCGAGCGTCACAGCGTCGTCGGGCTGGAGTTCGAGGGCGAGGCGATCGTTGAGAATCGACTCTGCCAGACGGCCCTTCGACTCGAAGTAGCGCGCGCGCTGCTTGTAGCGCACGACGAGACGCTGAAACTCCGCTTCGACGACCTCGATTCGCTGTTTCACCGAAGGGTAGGCGCGCGCATTCTCGGGGATGGCGCGCCAGAGTTCGAGCGCGCCGAGCCGGTCCCCTTCACGGTAGAGCCGCTCACCGCGCTCGACGGGCGATGTGCAGGCGGCGGCGAGCGCCGCTGCGGCCAACCCGCAGGCGAGCCTGGTAGCAGTTGCCCTCATGCGTGCAGGGGCGCGCGCGGATCCGCAGCAGGCGGCTTGCCATCGATCTCGACGGAATACACGTGCACAGGCTCTTCGCGGCCCGAGAGCTGGCGCTCGCCCTCGAAGCGCAATCGCATGGCGGTGCGGACGCTGCGCTGCACGGCTTCCGAGACGAGGATCTCTCCGGGGCGCGCGAGCTTCTCGAGACGGTGCGCGACGTTCACGGCGTCGCCGACCGCGGTGAAATCCGTACGCCGGTCGGAGCCGATGTTGCCGACGATCACGATCCCGGTGTGGATGCCGATGCCGATCTCGACCGGCAGGGGCTCTGCGATGTCGTCGTCCGGGTTTCGCGGAGAGGCCAGACGCTCGCGAACGACGCGCTGGATGTCGATCGCGGCATTCACGGCGCGCAGCGCATGGTCGGGTTGCGAAACCGGCGCTCCGAAGTAGGCCATCACCGAGTCGCCGATGAACTTGTCGATGGTTCCGCCGCTTTCGAGGATGCGGTCGGAAACGAGTTGGAAGATCTCGTTGAGGAGCGCCACGACCTTGTGCGCCTCGAGCCCTTCCGAGAGACGCGTGAAGCCGCGGATGTCGGCGAACAGGATCGTGACCTCGCGCTCGATGCCACCGCGGCCCGCCTCCTCCGGGCCCTCGAGGAGCTGGTTGAGCACGTAGTCGTTCACGTAGCGGCCGAAGGCATTCTGGACGCGCTGTTTCTGCTGGAGCGAATCGCCCATCTCGTTGAAGGCGCGCGTGAGCTCGCCGACTTCGTCGCGGGAGGTCGGAGGCACCCGCACCGCGAGGTCGCCGGCCGCGAGTTGCTCGACGCCGTGGCGCAATCGTCGCAGCGGACCGACGAGCAGGGCGACGAAGATCACCCCGGCGACGACGCCAAAAACGATCACCGTGACCGCGGCTGCGGCGAGCTGGAGGGTGTTGCTGCGCACGATCGGGTCGACGAGCACCGAGAGGTCGAGTTCGACCTGGGCCTCTCCGACGCGCACCCCGCTATACAAAATCGGAGCTGCGAAGATCAGGCGCCGAGGATCCTCGCGGCGCACGCTGATCTCGTTCGTGCGGGTCGCCTGCGCGGCATCGGTCCGCGGGGGGCCTTCGGTCTGGCGCTCGGCCGGATCGAGCGAGACGGCGAGGTTGCCCTCGCGGCCGAACAGCCGTACCGCGACGACGCCCGGATTGCCGCCCGTCTCCTCGATCAGGCGATCCAGCGTCAGCTCGTCGTCGAACGCGCCCTGCTCGACCTCCAGCAGCGGCTCCTTGGCCGCGCCCACCAGGTTGGTGATCAGCGCGCGCCCGGTTTTCTCGACTTCGGCCTCGAGAGCGTGGCGTTCGTGCTGGGTCGCGATCGCCGCGAGGCCCACGCACGCCAGCACCAGCAGGCTGACGACGAGCGCGCTGAATTTGATCTGGAGAGATCGCAAGCGGGCCCCGCCGTTGCCGAGGACAGCGAGCCTCGTGGGGATGCGGTCGACGGACGCCGGCGGCAGCTCCGGACGCGTCGGGCGCGAGGCTACCGGAGACGGCTGCGCGCCTCAACCAACACGAATCTCGATGACCTCGAGAACCCGGACCCCCTTGGGGACACGAACACTGACGCTGTCACCGACGGCTTTTCCCAACAAGGCGCGTGCGACGGGCGATGAGACTGAGATACAACCATTGGCGACGTCCGACTCTTCCTCGCCGAGGATCGTATACGTCACGCGCTCGCCGGTATCCGTATCCTCGAGCTGGACTGTGAGCCCGAAGCGGACCTCGTCGAGCGACTGCCCCGAAGGGTCGATCACCACGGCGCGAGCCAGCTTGTCCTCGACCAGCCGCACGCGCCCCTCGATATGCGACTGGCGCTCCTTGGCGGCGTGGAACTCCGCGTTTTCAGAGATATCTCCGTGGGCGCGGGCGAGTTCGATCTCGTGCACGTTCTTGATGCGGTCGACCGACTTGAGGCGGCGCAGCTCCTCTTCGAGCTTGTCGTAACCAGCGCGCGTCATGGGCAGGCGCTCGGACATGGCTCACTCCGTGGCTTCGATGCCGAGGCGATACAATCGTCACGACGACAAAGCGACGCCTGGGAGCCAGGGCGTCGCGAGAACTCGAAGCTACCTGCCCCCGGGGATTACTGTCAACGAGGTCCTCGATCGTGGCATCCGAGCCGAGAGGCCCTTCCGAGTTTGATCCCGAGCGGCCGCCCGCCGGCTCGCGGTCGGCGCCTCGGGCGCCGGTGCGCCCGCCGCTCGTGCGCCTCGCGGTCGGCTTCTACGGGCTGCTGCTGCTCGCGGCTTTCGTCTGGGTGGCCCTCGACGGGCGATCGCTTCCGTGGCTGTCACCCGGCGCGACCGGGGGGGCAGACTCGCCCTGGCGCGGGCTCGGGGCGGGGCTGTTGGCGGCGGCGATCGTCGTCCTGGCCTCGCGCCAGCTGAGTGAGCGCACGCGGCTCGGCGCACAGCTCGCTCGCCTGCTCGGAGACGCGCTCGGTCCACTCACGCTCGCGCAGTGCTGGTGGTTGGCGCTCGTCAGCGGGATCGCCGAGGAGGCATTCTTTCGCGGAGCGCTGCAGCCGCAGGTCGGACTCGTGGCTGCGAGCCTGTTGTTCGGTGCCGCGCACTTCGTCCCGCGTCGGGAACTGCTGCCCTGGGCGTTTTTTGCCGTCGCCGCCGGCTTCTTGCTGGGTTGGCTCTTCGACGCGACCGGGAGCTTGATCGCTCCGATCGTCGCGCATGCCGGAATCAACGGCGTGAACCTGCGCCTGCTCACGCGCCAGCGTTGAAGCCATTCACCAGGCTGGCGCGGATCGCGGCCGCGAGCCGCGGGCGAGCACGGTTCAGCGACGGGGCCGAAGCGCGGCCGCCCTTCCGGAGCGCACCGCGATCGCATCGATCTCGATCTGGGCGCCCAGGGGCAACGCCGCGGCCTGGATCGTCGAGCGAGCGGGTCGGGGAACCTGCTCGAAGTAGCGCGCGTAGACGGCATTCATGCGCGGGAAGAGCGCGAGATCGGTGAGGTACACCGTCGTGCGAACGACGCCTGCGAGCGAGGAGCCCCCCGCGGCGAGCACGGCAGCGAGGTTCTCGAGCACGCGCACGGTCTGTTCTTCGATCTCGCCCGCCACGAGTTTTTGGGTGTTCGGATCGAGGGGGATCTGCCCCGACAACAGGAGCAGTTCGCCGAACGCCACCGCCTGCGAGTAGGGTCCGACAGGTAACGGCGCCGCCGGGCTGCGGATCTCCTGCGCGGCGCTGCGTGCGGGAGCCGATTGGGTTCGGGGGCGTCGGGTGGCGCGCGGGCGTTTCGCGCGTGCGCCGCTCTTCTTCTTCTTCACGCGTCGAGCGGGTTCGAGTCGTCGATCAGGCGATCTTCGAGCACGCGCAGCAGGTATCCGAGCAACATCAGGTTCGGCAGTCGCTTGCGTGAATCGGCGGCAATCTCGTGGGTTTCGGCGAACTCATCGGCGTAGGCCGAGAAGAATTCGAGCGTCTCGAGCGGGACATTCTTCGCGAGCACTTCGTTGATCTGTTCGATGCGAAGCTCGTCGAAGACTTCGACCAGCTCCCAGGCGAGCTCTTCGCGCCGCAGTCGATCCGTCGTGTCTGATAGACCCATGAGTGTGTCGCCGCCTTCGGTGGGGGGTTCATCCGTGGAGCGAAATCACCGCTCGGCTCGCATCCTGACAGCGGGGCGCTCCGCTGTCAACGGAACCTGCGCGTCGTATTGCACGATTTCGCGCGCCTTCCGTGCATGTTGCGCAAGGCTTGCGCCCGGTCCGAAATGGCGGTCTGCGCCCCGCGCTGCGTGACGTCGTCGATGTGCAACGGCGGCTGATTTCTCGTCGAGAATCAGAGCTCGACGGCGCGAGTTGCCGGCGAGGATCCGGCCGGCGCAGCGCCTGCGATGGCTTCGCGATCGGCGTCGTCCGCGGGCGGTTGGCCTGCTTCCTCGAACACCTGCTCGCGTACGAGGATCGGAGCGCCGGCCCGCAGCGCGGTGGCGATCGCGTCGCTCGGACGCGCATCGATCTCGATACGCTTGCCGCCCACCCCGAGCACGAGAATCGCATAGAAGGTGCCGGCGTGGATCTCGGTCACGACCACGCGCAGCAGCTCGCCGTCGAGCCCCGTGATCAAGCGCGCCGCAAAATCGTGACTGTTCGGTCGGGCGGGCCGTTCGTGGTGCATCTCGGCTGCGATCGAGCTGGCTTCGGCCGCGCCGATCGAGATGGGGAGCATCCGGGCGCCGGCTGCTTCTTCGAGAATCAACACCGGAGTGTTCTGGGCGTCGCGGAGGATGAGGCTCACGCGAACGGGCACTTCGTTCGGCGCCTCCCCGCGCCCGCTACATGCGAGCGGCGCGAGCAGCACGAGCGCGAGAATCGCGTGTAGCGCCATCGGGGCCCACCGTTCGCGGGCATCGTACGCGCGCGCTGCACGAGCCTGCAAGCCGAACGCCGCACGCCCGGCGGCGGGGCTCGAGAGGACGCCCGGTTCGGCCACAGCCGCAAGCGAGGCGCGCAGCGAGGCGCAGCCGAGCGAAGATCGGTCGGCGCGGGCTACGCCCGCGCCGGACACCGTAGAACTGGTCGGGGCGACTGGATTCGAACCAGCGACCTCTTCGTCCCGAACGAAGCGCGCTACCAGACTGCGCCACGCCCCGAGCTGTCCTGGGTTCCCGGCCGAAGCCGGCGGAGTATGCCGCCTCTGGCCCTTCTCCTCAACCCGTCCCACCCGCACCGGAAAGTGCCGGCCGGGGGTCTCAGTGGGATTCGAGCCGCGAGAGATCGAAGGTGGCTATCGGCAGGTCGGGGTTGGGCACGAAATTCGTCACCACGAGCGTCGTAAAGGATTCGAGCTGGAGGTTGCGCATCGTGACTTTCATCGGCAGCCAGATCCCGTCGAACTCGCGAATCTCCGACGGGACTGCCCGCAGCTCCTTGACCTCGACCCCCACGTCGTCCCAGTACCGGGTGCGCAGCGGGACGAAGCGCTGCTTCTCGACGTAGACCCGCACCCGCGAGTATTCGGAGGCCGCGAACGGCTTGGGCACGATTTCGACCACATAGACGGGGATGCTGCCCACCGTTTCGTCGGCCACGCGCTCGTACTCGGATTCTTCGATCTCGCGCGGGACCACGTCCTCGAACGAGAAGTCCGTGCCGAAAACCGCCTCGCTGCGCAGATTGACGCGCACGACCTTGCGCCGCGACGGGTAGTAGACGAACTGGTCGTTGCTGCGCTCGTGATTTGCGATCAGCAGGTAGCCGGAGAAGCGGACGTCGAAGGGGTAGACGTACTTGACGATCGTCTTCGAGACGACCCCGCGCGTCGGCTTCCCGTCCTTGTCTCGAAACGATTGCCAGATCATCCGCAGCCGGGATTCCTGCGCGCGGCCACCGTGATCGCCGGAGATCAGCTGGGAATCCTGGGTGAACGCGTCGAAGCGGTTGCGCAGCACGCGATCATAGATGTCGCGCCCCGTGAGTTTCGCGTCGTCGCTCGCGACCGGCGCGGCGGGCGCCACGGTCGTCGGCGGAGCGTCGGCAGCCTGCAGCGCGGAGGCGGTGAGCAGCAGGCTGGCCGTGACCGCGGCGAGAAGGAAGCGTCGAATCAAGCAAGCACCCCGCAGGAAACCGGGCTGCGAGAGTACCATTGGAGCGGTTGGCGCGGAAGCCGGCCTAGCGGGCTGCGACGGCCGCTGCGCGCAGCGCAGCGATTGCCTGCGCGTAGTCCGGAGCGCCGAAGACCGCCGTGCCTGCGACGAATACGTCGGCCCCGGCGCGGGCGGCGCGTCCGATGGTTTCGAGCGAGATGCCGCCGTCGACCTCGAGCGCGACGTCGCGGCCGCGCTCGTCGATCATGCGCCGCAGTGTCGCGATCTTGGCGAGCATGCTCTCGATGAATTTCTGGCCGCCGAAGCCGGGGTTCACCGTCATCACCAGCACCTGGTCGACGTCGGAGATAACCGGCTCGATCGCGAGCGCGGGAGTGCCCGGATTCAGCACCACGCTGGCGCGCGCGCCCGCCTCGTGGATCTGCGCGATCGTGCGGTGCAGATGCGGGCAGGCTTCGACCTGCACGCCGATGGTGGCGGCGCCCGCCTTGACGAATTCCGTCACGTAGCGTTCGGGCTTCTCGATCATCAGGTGCACGTCGAGCGGCAACGAGGTGCTGCGGCGCACCGCCTCGACGACGAGCGGCCCGATCGTGAGATTCGGCACGAAGTGCCCGTCCATCACGTCGACGTGGATCCAATCCGCGCCGGCGCGCTCGACGGCCGCGACATCGGCGCCGAGCTTTGCGAAATCCGCCGACAGGATCGACGGTGCGATGCGCGGCGCGTTCACGACTGCCGCTCCAGCCGCGCCGCGAAGAAGCCGTCGGTGTCGTGGCGCTGCGGCAGGCAGCGCAGACGGCCTTCGGGATCCAGGACGGGCGCCAGTTCGGCCGGCAGCTCGCTGCGCTCGGAGAGACGAAATTCCTTGGACTCGCGCAGGAAGGCGTCCACCACGGCCTCGTTCTCCTCGGGCAGCAACGTACAGGTACTGTAGACGAGCACGCCGCCCGGCCGGAGCGCCGCGGCGGCGTTGCGCAGAATCGCGCGCTGGATCTTCGCCAGCTTCGCCGGATCGTCGGGTCCGACGCGCCAACGCGCATCGGCATTGCGGCGCAGCGTACCCAGACCGGAGCAGGGCGCATCGACGAGCACGCGGTCGAAGCCGGCCGCGACCGGCAGATCCTGGAGCGGTCGTGAGACGTCGCGATCCAGCGTCTGCACCGTCGAAAGCCCCAGGCGCCGCGCGCTGCGCCGGATCAGATCGAGACGCCGAACGTGGCGGTCGAGCGCGAGCACGCTGCCGCTCGCGCCCACGCGTTCGGCGATGCCCGTCGATTTGCCTCCCGGTGCGGCGCAGGTGTCGAGCACGCGCTCGCCCGGCTGGGGATCGAGGAGCGCGACGACGAGTTGCGAAGCTTCGTCCTGCACCGTGAAGCGGCCGGTGAGGAAGGCCGGGTCGATCGCCGGGTTGCCGCTGCGGCCGAGCACGAGGCCATCGCGCGCAATCTGACAACGTCGCGCTTCCGGGAAGCGCTCGCGAAGCTCGTCGAGGAGGGCGTCCGGCGACGTGCGCTGCAAATTGACGCGCACGCACAGCGGCGGCGGCTCGTTCGAGGCGCGCGCGAGCGCCGCGGCTTCGTCGGGGCCGAAGAGCTCGAGCCAGCGCCTGGCGATCCATTCCGGAATCGAGAGCGCGTGGGTGAGATGCGCCAGCGGATCGTCGGCGAGCGATGGCATCGGCAGCGCGGCGTGTTCCGCGGCGAGGCGCCGCAGCACGGCGTTCACGAGCCCGGTAGCGCGCTCGACGCCGGCGGCGCGCACGCAGCGCACCGATTCGTCGACGGCTGCCGTCACCGGCACGCGGTCCGAGAAGAGCAGCTGATAGGCGCCCAGACGCAATGCCGTCGCCACCAACGGCTCGAGCTTGTCGATGTCGCGATCCAGCACGTGCTGGAGACAGAAGTCGATGCGCCCGCGCCAGCGCAGCGTTCCATAGACGAGATCCGTCGCAAAGGCGCGGTCGGGCGCCGAGAGCTCGCTGCGGGAAAGCTGGGCGTGCAGCAGCACGTCGGCATACGCGCCGGCGCGTTGCACGCGCTCGAGCACGCGCAGTGCGAGCAGGCGCGTCAGCGTCGGCGCACCGCGGGAGCGCTGACCGCGTTTGAGGTCGGGTCGTCCGCGGTGCGGACGGCTCGGCCTGCCGGTGGCGGGTCGGATGATCACTGTCTGCAGTCTAGCCCCGCACCCAGCCTCACGCCGTCGAGCAGCGGGCGTCCGCGCAAAAAAGCATCGATGGCGAGGGCGCGTCCGCCGGCGCGCTGCACGACGAGCGGCACCAGCCAGCCGTCGCCGGTCGCGATCCGCAACAGCGTTTCGGATCCGCGTCGCAGCGTTCCCGGCTCGCCGTCGACGGGACCGCTCTGCACGTGCGCGGCGAGGATCGCGAGCCGCTCGCCGTCGATCTGGGTCGCCGCGCCCGGCGTGGGGGCGAGGGCGCGCACGCGCCGGGCGAGAGCCTCTGCGCTCTCGCGAAAGTCGAGAACGGCGTCGGCCGCCAGCACTTTGGGCGCGAACGTCACGCCCTCGTTCGGCTGCGGCGTCCAGCGCACCCGCTGCTGCGCGATCTGCGCGATCACCTCGACGATGGCTTCGGCGCTCAGCCGCGCGATCCGCGCAGCCAGCTCGCCGCCGGTCTCTTCGGGGCCGATCGCGAGCTCGCGCACCAGCGCCACGGGGCCTGCGTCCATCTCGCGCTCGACCCGCATCACGGACACGCCGGTTCGCGATTCTCCCGCGAGGATCGCGCGCTGAATGGGCGCGGCGCCGCGGTACTTCGGCAGCAGGCTCGCGTGGCCGTTGATCAGGAAACCGAGGCTCGGCAGCTCGCGGATCGCTTTGGGGAGGAATTGTCCGAACGCGACCACCACGCCGAGATCGGGCGAGAGATCGCGCAGCTCGGCCGCCACCGCGGGGTCGCCGACCCGCTCGGGTCGCAGCAACGGCAGGTTCGCGCGCTGCGCGACGAGGGAAACGGGCGAGGGCTTGGGCTTGCGCCCGCGGCCGTGAGGGCGGTCGGGCTGGCTCACGACCCCCACGACCGGGTGCGGACCGGCGAGCAGGGCCTCGAGCGCAGGCACCGCGAACTCGGGGGTTCCGAAGAAGATCAGGCGCACGGCGGCAGCTCAGGCCGGCGGCGGGGAATCGTTCTCCGCGGCTTCCTGGCGCAGCTGCTTGCGCCGCTTGCGCACGTAGAGGTTGCGCTTCAGGCGGCTGATGCGATCGATGAAGAGCACGCCGTCGAGGTGGTCGATCTCGTGCTGGAAGCACACTGCCTGCAGGCCCTCGGCGTCGATCTCGAGCTTGCGACCGTCGAGGTCGAGCGCGTGCAGGCGCAACCTGGCGAAGCGCTCGACCTCGGCCTCGAAATCCGGAACCGACAGACAGCCCTCGTTCCACTGGATCTCGCCTTCGGCCGCGACGATCTGCGGGTTCACCAACACGAGCGGGCTGCGCTCCGCGTTTTCCTCGCGCCACTCGGTGTCGACGACGACCAGCCGCACGGCCTCGCCCACCTGGGGCGCCGCGAGGCCGATCCCCGGCTCGTCGTACATCACCTCGAGCATGTCGCTCGCGAGCGTGCGGATCGCGTCCGTGATCTCGGCAATCGGCTTCGACACGCGTCGCAGCCGCTTGTCGGGGAACAGGAGCACTTCGCGCAACGCCATCGACATCCCGCTGGCCCGCGAGCCGGGCTGATGGTCTAACTAGCTGGAAGAATGCAGCTTTCTCCGATTCATAGCATGTTCACCGGAAACGCGTCCACGCTCGCCTGGACGCCACGCGGGAGCAGGGCGGCGGCGGCCACGACGCGCAGTGCAGCGGCGTGCAGCTTTTCTGCGTCTGCGCCCTTGAGCAACAGCTGGAAGCGGTGCTTCCCGCGCAGGCGTGCGATCGGCGCCGGGGCCGGCCCCAGCACTTCCGGTTCGCCGGGCCCGCTCACTGCCGCAGCGGCTTCCGCGAGTTTCTGCGCGCCGGCGAGCGTCGCCTCCAGATCGCTGCCCGAGACGACCGCCTGCGCCAGGCGCCCGAACGGCGGATATCCGAGCGCGGCACGCTGGCCGAGTTCTTCGGCGTAGAAGCTCTCGTAGTCGTGATCGCGCACCGGGCGGATCGCGGGATGCCCGGGCGCGTAGGTCTGCACGATCACGCGGCCGGGCGTGCGGTCGCGGCCGGCGCGGCCTGCGACCTGCGTGAGCAGCTGGAAGGTGCGCTCGGCCGCGCGGAAATCCGGCAGATGCAGGCCGACGTCCGCGAGCACCACGCCCACCAGGCTCACGCCTGGAAAATCGTGGCCCTTCGCGACGATCTGTGTCCCCAGCAGTACGTCGAGTCGGCGCTCGCGCAGATCGCGCAGCACGCGTTCGGTGTAGCCGCGTTGCTGTGCGGTGTCGCGATCGAGGCGCGCGATGCGCGCCTCGGGAAGCCGCATGCGCAGCTCCTCCTCCAGGCGCTCGGTGCCGGTGCCCAGCAGCGCCGTGTCGGGTGCGCCGCACGCGGAGCAGCGTTCCGGCGGCGCGATCGAGTAATCACAATAGTGGCAGCGCAGGCGTTGCGGCGTGGCGTGATAGACGAGCGCGATGTCGCAGTGCTGGCAGCGTTCGGCTGCCCCGCAAGCGAAGCAGAACACCTGCGTCGAAAAGCCCCGGCGGTTGAGCAACAGGATGCTCTGCGCGCCTGCGGCGAGCGTCTCGCGCAGGGCGCGCTCGAGCGCGCCGGAGAGCACGATCTTCCGGCCGCGCGGGGCCAGTTCGCGTTCGCGCACGAGATCGACGATCTCGACCGCGGGCAGCGGCCGGTCGCCGATCCGGCGCGCGAGCACCAGCCGGCGCAGCGTCCCCCGATCGGCCGCGAAGCGGGACTCGAGCGATGGCGTGGCCGAGCCGAGGATCAGCGGACAGGCCGCCGCAGCGGCGCGCCGGCCGGCGAGTTCGCGCGCGTGGTAGCGAAAGCCTTCCTCGTTCTTGTAGGCGCTGTCGTGCTCTTCGTCGATCACGATCACGCCGAGCTTTTCGAGCGGCGCAAACAGCGCCGAGCGGGCTCCCACCGCAATCGGCGTCGCGCCGTCCCGCAGCCGCTGCCACTGCTCGAGCCTTTCACCGGGAGACAAGCCGCTGTGCAGCACGGCCAGCACGTCGCCGAAACGGCCGCGCAAGCGCGCCAGGATCTGGTGCGTGAGCGTGATCTCGGGCACCAGCACGAGCGCCTGGCGACCGTTCGCGAGCGCCTCGGCGATTGCGTGCAGGTACACCTCGGTCTTGCCGCTGCTCGTCACACCGTGGAGCAGGAAGCGCTCGCAACGCCAGCCGCGGATCGCGTCGGCGATCTGCGCGACGGCGTCGGACTGCTCGGCAGTGAGCGCGGGAGGCGGTTCGGCGGGACCGCGTTTGCCCAACACGTCGCGCGGGGCAGGGCGCTCGTCCAGTTCGACGAGGCCGCGCGCGGCGAGCGCGCGCAGCCGCGCGGCGGCCCCGCGTTGTTCGCGTTCGAGGTCGCTCACGCGGATTTCGCCTGCGCCCGCGATGCGCTCGAAGAGTGCCGCCTGCCCCGGTGCGCGGGCGAGCATGGCGCTGGCGCCCGCCAGGGCGCCGTGTGCGACGCGCGCGATGCGCTCGGTCGCTGCCCGCGCCCTCGGCGCCAGCTCGAGCTCGCAAGTCGCGACCAGGCCGTCGCGAGCGAGCTCCCGCAGCAGACGCTCGCGCTCGCCGGAAGCGTCCGGACCCTGGCGCAGGCTGGCCGCGCGGGCGGGGCTGCGCGCGAGCCGCGTGAGCAGACGCTGCGTCGGTTCCGGGAATGCAGCCGTCGCGAGCGCTTCACGGCCGCGGGGTGTGAGCATGAAGCCGCGCGCCTTGCGCGGCGCAGATCCCGCAGGCAGCGCCGCGGCGATGGCGATGCCGATTGGGCACAAACACTCGACGGCCGCCTCACGCAGCACCTGGAGCAGCGCCGAGGAGAGCACGGGCTCGGAATCGAGCAGCTGCTCGAGGGAGGCGAGCCGGCCGCTGAAGGCGCTCACCGCGCTGCGTTCGACGATCACCCCGACCAGCGGCCGGCGCCGCAGGCGCACGCGCACACGGCAGCCGGGCTGCGCCGCCGCCGACAGCGTCGGCGGCACGGCGTAGTCGAAGAGTTCGTCGATCGGCACGGGCAGAGCGACCCGCGCCACGTCATGCTCCCGCGGCGCGAACAGGGGATCGTTCATGACGAGAGTCTATGCGCAGCATGCGCGCGAGAGAACGGGGGCGGCCCACGTCGAGGTGCTCGTGGGGCGGCGCGGCCGCACGCTGCGAATCGACGGCACGTTTGCCTCGTGGTGGACGCCCGGCAGCCAGGTGACCGGCGGCGTCTGGGACGCCCTGGCGGCGCCCGTGCTGCTCCTGCCGCCGGCGCGGCGCCGCTCGCTGCTCGTGCTCGGGCTCGGTGGCGGGAGCGTGGCTCGCGTGTTGCGCGCGCTGGCGCCCGACGCGCGCATCGTCGGCGTTGAGAGGGACCGCGGCGTGCTGCGGGCTGCGCGCCGCGGGCTCGGGCTGGATGCGCTCGGCGTGGAAGTGGTCGAGGCCGATGCGCGCGCCTATCTCGCGCGCCTGCGCGGCCGCTTCGACTTGATCGTCGAGGACGTCTTCGTCGGGCGCGGTCGAGCGGTGCACAAGCCCGATTGGCTCGCGGGCCCGGCGCTCGCGCGCCTCGCGCTACGTCTCGCACCCGGCGGCCTGCTCGTCTCGAATGCCATCGACGAGGCACCGGCGACGGCCAGCGAGTTCGCGCGAATCTTTCCCTCGACGCTGTGCCTGTCCATCCGGGACTTCGACAACCGGGTGCTGGTCGGTGGGGCGGCGCACCACTCGGCGCGCGCGCTGCGCGGGGCGATCGTCCGCGAGCCGCTGCTCGCGGCGACCCTTCCGCGCTTGCGCGTGCGCACGCTCACGCGGGTTCGCGCACGCGCCGCACGCCCGTCAGGGCGCCTCGAGCGCTAGCTGCGCCCTTCGTCGAGGAACTGGAGAATGCAGCGATTGAAGTTCTCCGCCGACTCGGCCATCACCAGGTGCGCGCCGTAGGTGATCGTGACGAGCTGGGCCCCCGGGATCTCGTCGGCGAGCTCGCGGTGGAACTTCGGTGGGGTGAGCGCGTCCTGGCGTCCGCACACCACGAGTGTGCGGGCGCGAATCTGACGCAGCCGATCGGCGCTGTCGTGACGCAGGCAGGCGTCGCACTGGCGCGCGAACACGTCCGCCGACAGCGGCGCTCCGTCGCGCGCGAAGAACTGAACCATCGCCTCGATCAGGTCGCCTTGCTCGAGCGTGTCGTCCTGGAGCGTCCAGAGCAGACGCTCGCGCACGAGCATCTCGGTCGAGACGCCTGAGCGCGCGAGATCGCGCCACTGTTCGAGGAGCAACCGGCGCTTCGCGTCGGGACGTGCCCAGGTGCCGACCAGCACGAGGCGGTCGACCCGCTGCGGATGCCGCAGGGCCAGCTCCTGCGCGACCATGCCACCCATGAAGACCCCGAGCACGTCGGCGCATTCGATGCCGAGCGCATCGAAGAGCCCGGCCATGTCGTCGGCCATCTGCGCGGTGTCGAAGGCTCCGCCCGGATCCTCGCTGCCGCCGACGCCGCGATGATCGAAGATCAAGGTGTGGTGCTGTTGGGAAAAATCGGGCACTTGCAGCGGCAGCCAGCCCTGGCAGGAGCCGCCCATACCCATCACGAGCACCAGCGGGACGCCGCGCGCCTCGCCGTGAAACTCGTAATGAACCCGGCGCCCCTGGACGACCGTGGACGGCACGGGGCGAGTCTAGCGGGCCCGGCGCGGATCGCGCTTCAGCGGCTCATCTGCTTGAGGTCGCGCAACACGCCGCGGGCGACAGCCTTGAGTGTCTCGAAGACGCCCTTGCCCTGCGGGGCGCAGGCTTCGAAATCGGGGATCCCCTTCGGATTGAGCAGGCGCTTCATCTCGCCGAGATCGGCGGCGTTGGGCAGGTCGCGCTTGTTGTACTGCACCACGCACGAGATCTTGTCGAGCTCGTAGCCCTGCTCGCCGAGGTTCTGGCGCAGGTTGTCGAGGCTCTCGATGTTCGCCTCCATGCGCTCGACCTGGCTGTCGGCCACGAAGACGACCCCGTCGACACCCTTCAGGATCAGCTTGCGGCTCGCGTCGTAGAAGACCTGCCCCGGAACCGTGTAGAGGTGGAAGCGTGTCTTGAACCCGCGAATCTGTCCGAGCGCGAGCGGGAGGAAGTCGAAGAACAACGTGCGTTCCGTCTCCGTCGCGAGCGAGATCATCTTCCCCTTCAGGTCGGGGTTCGTCTTGGTGTAGATGTACTGCAGATTCGTCGTCTTCCCGCAGAGGCCGGGGCCGTAATAGACGATCTTGCAGTTGATTTCTCGTGATGAATAATTGATGAATGACATGTTCTTGCGTCAGACCGAAAACAGGTTGTCGATGTCTTCGTCGGTGATCTCGGCGAACGGCGTGCCGGCGGCGTGGCCGTGCTCCGACTTCTTCTGGATCTCCTCGAAGACGCGTGCGAGTTGGGCTCCGGCCTTTTTGACCCGCAGGCGAACCAGGCCGAGCGAGCTGCGCTCGTCGAATACCACGACCAGGATGATGCGCCCCGCGATCAGCGTGATGTGGAGGTTGTCGCGAGCGCCCTGGTGGAAGTGGACCGGGAATTCTTCTTCGCCGACGATCTTGGCGAGCCCGCCCGTCGCGGCGATGCAGCCGGCGGTGAGCGAGGCGAGGCTGGTGGTGTCGATGCCGCGCATCTCGCCGGCCTCGCTGATCAGCTGGCCGTTGCGGTCGACCACGAAGATGCCCTTGGCGTTGGCGTCCTTCACGAGGCGCTGCGTGACGGCCAGGATCTTGCGGAAATCCTCGTCGTACATCGCGAGCTGCGTGTCGTGCATCGGCAAGTGCCTCGATAAGCGCTCGGGAGAAAAACCCTTTTCCCGTCGCACTCTACCCCGGACGCAAAGCCCCGGGCAAGCTCGCGTCCGACACTCGTTCGGCGATCCCGAGGCGGCGCTTTAGGCCCGTCGCAGGCGAATCACTCCAGCTCGCGCCGGTTGGCGAGCGACATCGCGATCGTGACGTGGTCCGCGTACTCGAGATCCCCCCCGAGCGGCAGGCCGTAGGCGATGCGGGTGAGCTTCACGCCCAGCGGCCGCAGCAGGCCGGACAGGTAGTGGGCCGTGGCGTCGCCCTCGGCGTTCGGGTTGGTCGCGAGGATCACCTCGCGGAAGCCGCCGCGGCGCACGCGGGCCTCGAGCTCCCCGATCCGCAGCTCGCCCGGCCCGATGCCATCGATCGGCGCGAGCGCTCCGCCGAGCACATGAAAGTGTCCGGAGTAGCGATGCGTGCGGTCGATGGCTGCGACGTCGGCCGGCTCCTCGACCACGCACAGCTGCGAGGCATCGCGCTTCGGATCCCGGCAGATGGAACACGGCGAGATGTCCGTGAGGTCGAAGCACTCGGCGCACAGCACGATCTCGCGCTTGAGCCGCGAGATCGCGTCGCCGAGGTCCTGGACGAGGCTGTCCGATGCTCCCAGCAGGAAGAAGGCCAGGCGCGTCGCGCTTTTCTCGCCAATGCCCGGCAGGCGGCGCAAGGCCGCGACCAGACGTTCGATGGGAGGGGAGGTGCGCACGCGGTCAGTCGAGTCGCAGCGCGGCGGGCTGGCGCTGGAGTTCCTCTTGCACCATCCGCTGCGCATTTGCGAGTGCGGCGTTCACGGCCGCCGCCGTGAGATCCTGGAGCATCTCACGGTCGCCCGCGCTGACGAGCGAGGGCTCGATGCGGATCTCGAGGATGCGCAGGTCGCCGGTCACCACCACCGTCACCATGCCGCCGCCCGCGCTGCCCTCGACGCGACGCAGGGCGAGTTCGCGCTGCACTTCCGCGAGCCGGGCCTGCATCTGTTTCGCCTTGGCGAGCAGGGCGGAAAGATCGGGTTGGCTCACCGTGGCGCTCCGAGCGGCCGGATCTCGACGATCTCGCCCTCCAGCACCTCGATCGCGGCGTTCACCGCCGGGTGTTGGAGCGCCTGCTGACGCAGAAGGCGCAGGGCCTCGGCGCCGGACGCTTGCGCCTGGCCCGCAGCCCCCGGTGCTTCGCCCGCCGTTTCGAGCTCGACTGTCAGCGGGCGCCCGAAAAAGCTCTCACAGCACTGCTCGAGCGGCGCGCGCTTTTGTTCGAGCCGACGGGCGGCGAAGCCGGCGGGCACGCGGATGCGCAGCCGCGAGGTTTCGATCACCAGCAGTTCCCCGCCATCGAGCGCGGCGAACAGGCCCGGATCCGATTTGCCCGCGAAGGCGCGCAACCGGTCGAAAACCACCGCCGGCGGGAGCGACGCCAGCGCGGGGCCGGTCTCGGGCGCGGCGCTCGTGGCTGCGGCCGAGGCCTTGCTGCCCGGACCCGCGGCGCGCGTTCGCTCGGGGGGTCGACCCGCTGCGGACGGCGGAGGGGGAGGGGAACCGGGCGGGCCGGCGCCACGCAAGCGCGCTTCGAGCGCCTCGAGTCGCGAAAGCAGCGTCGCGACCTCGTCGCCGGCGGGCAGCGTCGCGAGCCGCACGAGCGCCATTTCGAGCACTGCGAACGGTTGCGGCGCCCACGCGAGATCTTCTTGTTCCTTCACCAGCGCGCGGAACATGCGTCGCAGTCGCGCGGGGTCGCAGCGCGCGGCCAGATCGCGCAGCTCGGCCACCTCCTCGCTGCTGCCCTCGACGAGCTGCGGTGCGTCGGGCGCGATGCGCAACACCACCAGATCCCGCAGCAAACCGACCAGGTTCTCGGCGAGACGCTTGGCATCGATGCCGGTGGCGGCCGCACGGCCGCAGGCTGCGAGCGCCTGCGCGGCATCGCCTTCGGTGCAGGCGACGAGAATGCCCAGCAACACGCGGCGATCGATCAGGTCGAGGACCTGGGCGACCTGGTCGTCGGCCACGACACTCCCGCCCCAGGCGATCACCTGGTCGAGCAGGGTCTGCGCGTCGCGCATCGAACCGTCGGCCTCGCGCGCGATTGCGAGCAGGCTCTTCTCCGAGACCGTGATGGCCTCCGCCCGCGCGATGGCGGCGAGCCGATCGACGATCTCCGGGACGAGCAACCGGCGCAGGTCGTAGCGCTGGCAGCGCGAGATCACCGTGAAGGGGATCTTTTCCGCATTCGTCGTCGCGAAGACGAACAGGCTGCGCGGCGGCGGCTCTTCGAGGGTCTTGAGCAGCGCATTGAAGGCCGCGGTCGAGAGCATGTGGACTTCGTCGACGACGAAGATGCGGTGCTTGCCCGGCGCGGGCGCGTAGCGCACGGCTTCGATCAGCTCGCGTACGTCGTCGACGCCGGTCCGGCTCGCCGCGTCGATCTCCTGCACGTCGGTCGAACGCCCGGCGGTGATTTCGCTGCAAGCCACGCATTCGCCGCAGGGCGTATCCGTGGGGCCCTTCTCGCAGTTGAGGCAGCGGGCGAGGATGCGCGCGAGCGTGGTCTTGCCGACGCCGCGCGGGCCCGTGAGCAGGATCGCGTGCGGCACGCGCCCCGTGCGAATCGCGTTGCGCAACGGCGTCGTCACGTGAGCCTGACCGCTCACGTCGTCGAAACCTTGCGGGCGCCACTTGCGCGCGAGGACCTGGTAGCTCACCGGAGACCCGCGATTCCGCCGCCTTTGCCGCGCGACTCTCCGCGCTCGGCCTGCGCCGAGCCGGGATCGCAGGGCGCCCCCACTCGCAACCGAATTCTCGCTACCGCTGCTTCCTTCCGGATCTGACGGAGTTCACGAGGTTCGTGATCGAGCGGGACCCTGCGATCGCGGCTCACCGCAAGGCGAATTGCGACTCTACCCCTGGGGCTTCCGCGGGTCAAACCGCGCTGGCGGCGTGCCGCCGGCGCCGCATCCCGAGCGCAGCGCTGGCGACCAACGCGAGCGCCGTCGCACCGCTCACGAGCGCGCCGATGCGCAGGCTGGCGGGACGGTATTCGAAACGCAGCGTCGAGAGACCGGCGCCGACGTGGACGGCGCGGAACAGATGGTCGGCGCGCTCGATCGTCGCCTCGGCGCCGTTTACGCGCGCGCGCCAGCCCGGGTAGTGGAGGTCGCTCAGAACCAGCCAGCCGGGCTGCGGCGCAGCGACCGAGATCTCGATCCGCTCCGGGGTGTAGGCGTCGATCGAGACGTGCGCCGTCGCCACTGCGGCGCCGAGATCCGGCGCCGCGGCGGCTGCGGCGTCGCGTTCGCCCGCAGCCGGGCGTTCGAGAACGACCTCGCGGCGCGGATCGAAGCCGGGCGCGCAGAGCGCCGCGAGGGCCTCGGCGCCGTCGCGGACGTCGCGCGCCCGCGGGACCCACCAGGCTCGCGGGAGCGTCGCCGGCCGCTCGTAGATCGGCACCTCGCCGCCCGCGAGCAGGCGGAAGCCCTGGCCGTCCGGGCCGACAGGCTGCGCGCTCATGCGCGCAGCGGCTTCCTCCGTGCGGCGCAGGACGAAGTAGCGCGTGCCTGTGAGATCGAGCAGGCACCACTTCGTGTCTCCGACGAGGCGATAGCGGCCATTGAACAAGCCATCGGGCGAACGCCACGGCGAGACGGCGCCGAAAAATTCGCGATAGCGCGCGAGGGCGAGCGGCTCGTAGTCGTTCGAGACGCCGACGTCGTTCAGCATGCCCTGTTTCAGCGAGAGGCCCGGTGTGGCCCACAAGTGGGGAGACACGTACACGCGGCTCTGATCGCCGCGCATCCGCGCTGCCGCGAAGATCTCGCGCCGCGCGGCGAGCACCTCCGGCCGTTGCACTGGACGCATGTAGGTGTTGGCGGAGCCGGAGAAGAGACTCGCGAGCTGGACGCCGACGACGAGCGCGATGGCCGTTCGCCGCAGCACGCTGCCCTGCACCGCGCCGTAGCCGGCGAGCGCGAGCAGCAGCGCCGCGAGCCACGGGCTGGAGCGGTCCGCGTCGTGGAGGAAGTAGAGAGCGAGGGCGGCGAGCGCGAGCGCGCCGAGCCAACGCGCGTCGGACCACAGCGCGCGCCGTGTCGCGAGCGCCAGATCGCCGAGCCGCGCGACCGCGAGCCCCGCGAGCAGCGCCTGCCCGAACGCGTAGACGTCGAGGAACTTGTACGGACGGCGGAAGAGCTGCGCGAACGGCAGCTCGTGATACAGCTGGAAGAGCGCGCCGCCCAGCACGAGCTGCGCGCCGAGCAGCGCCGTCGTCGCGCCGAGCAGCCAGGGGATCGGCCCCCGTCCGCGCCCCAGGGCGAGCAGGGCGGCAACCAGCGGCAGCACACCGACGGTCACCCAGCCGGTCGCTTCCGCGGCCTGGGCGAGGAAGAGCGCCGAGGTGTAGGCGCCCGAACCGATCGCGTGTTGGACGTCGAAATCGCCGGCCGAGCGTGCGCTGCGTTGCACCAACTCGAGCGTCGGTAGCAGCTGGAAGGCCGTGAGCAGGGCCGCCGTGGCGAGGCTCCCGGCGCAGAGCGCGCCTCGCGAAATTGCGTCGCGCCAGGCGCCGCGGATCGCGAGCTCGCACAGGCGCATGGCCGCGAGCACGGCGCCGGCGAGCATGCCGTGCAGCACATGCTCGCCGTCTCCGATCAGGAGCTGCGCGGCGACGCCGAGCGTGAGGGCGAGCGCCGCGCGTCGCTCGCCCGCGAGCACGCGATCGACGAGCCATAGCGTCCACGGCAGCCACGCGATCGCCGCCAGGATCCGCGGCTGGTTGGTCGAGAACACGAACCAACCGGACCACGCGAACGTGAAGGCCGCCACGAGCACGCCGGCCCAGCGGATGCGGAGCCGGCGCGCGAGCGTGGCCATCCCGCAGGCGGCCAGCGCCATGTGCAGCGCGCCGGAGATCTCCATGCCGAGCGGAACGCTCGTCACGAGATAGATCGCGTTGAGCGGATAGAAGAGGCCGCCGTAATACGCCGCCAGAAAAGGCTCGCCGACGAACTGCCATGGGTTCCACAACGGGAGATGGCCCGCGCGCAGCGCGCGGAAACCAAACCACGTCATCGGGTAGTGGCTGTCGTAGAGATCGACATTCTCGAGCGTGAGTTCGAGATTCACGCCGGTGTCGAGGATGCGCAGCTTCCAGAAGAGCAGCGTGAGCGCGCAGAGCACGAGGCCTGCGAGGCCCGGCACGCGCCATGCGCGGAGGCTCGGCATCGATCCAGACCCCCCGGCCCTGGCGCCCGCCTGCCCCGCGCCGCGCTACGCGTCGGGGGCCTGCGCCGCGAAGATCCCCGTGTGCGGTCGTTGGTTCCCGCCGGGGTGGCGACTTCGTCCGACGTGAAGCGGGGATCGTGAAAATGGCGGAGAGGGTGGGATTTGAACCCACGGTACCCTTCCGGGTACACCTGATTTCGAGTCAGGCACGTTCAACCGGACTCCGCCACCTCTCCGACCGGGCAAAACCTACCGCACGCGCGCGGGCGGGCCAGCCGCTCGGTGCGGCCCGCAGGCGGAGCCGCTAACTTGCGCCGTTCGCGACCCCCTATTCAGGGGTTTCCGCCGAAGGGAGACGATTGGCCCGAGACGACTTGCTCCAGGCGACCGGCACCGTCGAGAAGATCCTCGGCGGAGGTCGCTACAAGATCGAGCTGGAGGGTGGCCAGATCGTGACCGCCCAGCTGTCGGGCCGCATGCGGCGCTTCCGGATCCGTGTGATTCCCGGCGATCGCGTTCAGGTCGGCGTTTCGCCCTACGATCCGACGCATGGCTTCATCACCTTCCGGCTCCGTGAGGGGCAGACCACGGCCCGTTAGCGTGACGCGCGAGCGGGTCGTCTCGCTCCTGCTCCACAGCATCCAGGCGCTTGATCGCGTGCGGCTGCGCGCGCTGCCGATTCTGCATCCGGGACTCGAGATCGACCCGTCGGCGAGCAGCAATCTCGCGCACGCGCGCTATGCGCTCGGCCCCGGCGCGCGCCTGAGCATCGGCCCCGGCGTCGTGACGGAGCGCAATCGCGGCGCGCTCTGCTTCTCGCTCGGCCCCGGCGCCCAGGTCGAGATCGGCGCGGGCGTGTGGCTGCGAACCGAGCTCGGGCCGGTGCACATCGTCGCCTTCGAGGGCGCGCGCATGCGCCTTGGACCCGAGGTTTTCCTGAACGGCTGCCACCTCTCGGCCAAGCGCGAACTCACGCTCGGGCGGCGAGCCTGGGTGGGGCCGGGCAGCCGCGTCTTCGACTCCGACCAGCACGACTTCGATGCAGACCGGGAGGAGCTTGCCGAGCCCGTGTCGATCGGCGAGCACGTCTGGATCGCCTCGGATGTGACGGTGCTCAAGGGCGTGTCGATCGGCGAGCACAGCGTGATCGGTACACGCTCGCTCGTGACGCGCGACGTTCCGCCGCACTCGCTCGCCTACGGCCAGCCGGCGACGGTGCGCGGGCGTGTCGGGGACCGCTCGCGCGTGCGCTGATGTAGGCTGGGCGGGTGACGTTGCGCATCGCGCTCTTTGGCCAGGCGGCGTTCGGCAAGGACGTGCTCGTGCGCCTGCTCGGCGACGGGCACGCCGTCGTCGGCGTTTATGTTCCGCCCGACGAGGGGCGTCCCGATCCGCTCGCGGCGGAAGCCGCTGCACGCGGTCTCCCGCTTTTTCGCCATCGCCGCTTCCGTCGCGGCGGCCAGGCGCTGCCCGAGCTCGTGGCCGAGCACCGCGCGATCGGCGCCGAGCTCAACGTGCTGGCCTTCGTGACGACGATCCTGCCGACCGAAATCGTGGACGCTCCGGCGCACGGCTCGCTGTGCTTCCACCCCTCGCTCCTGCCGCGCTTCCGGGGCGGATCGGCGCTCGCGTGGCAGATCATTCTCGGCGAGCGCGAGAGCGGCGTGACGGTCTTCCGGCCGGACGCGGGGGTCGACACCGGCGCGATCGTGGTGCAGAAGGGCGGGGTCGAGATCCGGGACACCGATACGGCCGGGAGTCTCTATTTCGAGCGCCTGTATCCGCTCGGCGTCTCGGCGATCGCCGAGGCGGTCGCCGCGGTCGCCGCCGGTAGCGTGCGCGGCGCGCCGCAGGACGAATCGCGTGCGACGGCGCAGGGCCTCACGAGCGACGCGATGGCGAGGCTCGATTGGACGCGCGACGCCCGCGAACTCGACCGCCTGATCCGCGGCTGTGATCCGCAGCCGGGCGCGTATGCGCTCCTGCGCGGCGAGAAGCTGCGCCTGTTCGATGGCCGCCTGCTGCCCGGCGCGAGCGATGCCCCGGCCGGAAGCGTGCTCGGATTCGAGGCTGGGCGCCTCGTCCTGGCCGCCCGCGGCGGCCGGCTCGGCGTGGGGCGCCTGCGCCTCGGCGAGGGCAAGAAGCTGGCCGCGACCGAGCTGGGCCTCGAAGCCGGGCAGCGCCTGGAGTAATCTCTCCCGGTCTGGTGCGGGCGTCCCCGCGGGTGTGGCTGGCGAGTCGGCTGCGTCCGGCTAATCTGCCCCGCCACCGCTTCTGGGTCGGTCTTTCTCCGCCCCCCAACAGGCCGATCTCGGAAACCCGCGGTTTCGTGGCGCGGGCAAGGGCAGCAGCATGGTCGACATCTCGAAGATCCGGAACATCGGCATCAGCGCCCACATCGACTCGGGCAAGACGACGCTCACCGAGCGCATCCTCTATTACACCGGACGCATTCATGCGATCCACGAGGTGAAGGGGAAGGACGAAGTCGGCGCGACGATGGACCACATGGATCTCGAGCGCGAGCGCGGGATCACGATTCAATCCGCCGCGACGCACTGCATCTGGAACGGCCATCACGTCAACATCATCGACACGCCGGGCCACGTCGACTTCACGATCGAAGTCGAGCGCGCGCTGCGCGTGCTCGATGGCGCGGTACTCGTGCTGTGCGGGGTCGCCGGCGTGCAATCGCAGTCGCTGACGGTCGACCGCCAGATGCGGCGCTACAAGGTTCCGCGCCTTGCATTCATCAACAAGCTCGACCGCTCCGGCGCGAATCCGCGGCGCGTGGTCGAGCAGTTGCGCGAGAAGTTGAAGCACAACGCCGTGCTGATGCAGATCCCCATCGGTCTCGAGGGGGAATTCCGCGGTCTGGTCGACCTGATCACGATGAAGGCCTTCTCGTTCGAGGGCAGCAGCGGCGAACACATGGTCGAGAAGCCGATTCCGGACGAGCTGCTCGCCGAGGCCGAAACCGCGCGCGAGAAGATGCTCGACGCCGTCTCGATGTTCTCCGATTCGCTGACGGAGGCGATTCTCGAGGAGAAGGTGACGGACGATCTGATCCACGAGGCGGTGCGCAACGGCACCCTCACGATGGAGCTCACCCCCGTATTTCTCGGCTCCGCCTACAAGAACAAGGGTGTGCAGCGGCTGCTCGATGCGGTGAACGCCTATCTGCCGACCCCTCTCGACATCGCGAGCGTCGGCATGGATCTCGAGAACGACGAAGCCGCGGTGGCGCTCACCTCGGATCCGAACAAGCCGCTGGTGGCGCTCGCCTTCAAGCTCGAAGACGGACGCTATGGCCAGCTCACGTACGTGCGCATCTACCAGGGCTCGATCCAGAAGGGCAGCACGATCGTCAACAGCCGCACGCAGCGCCGCAACAAGGTGGGCCGGCTGGTGCGCATGCACGCCGAAAACATGGAAGACATCACGACCGCCGGCGCGGGCGACATCGTGGCGCTCTTCGGCATCGATTGCGCGTCGGGCGACACGTTCAACGACGAGTCGATCCGTGTCGCGATGACTTCGATGCACGTCCCGGCGCCGGTGATTTCGCTCTCGATCAAGGCGAAGGACAGCAAGACGCAGGACAACCTCGCGAAGGCTCTCGGGCGCTTCGTGCGCGAAGATCCGACGTTTCGCTCCCACGTGGATCCGGAGAGCAGCGAGACGATCATTTCTGGCATGGGCGAGCTGCACCTCGACGTCTACGTCGAGCGCATGAAACGCGAGTATGCCTGCGAGGTCGAGACGGGCGCGCCGCAGGTGGCCTATCGCGAGGCGATCTCGCAGCGTGCCGAGTTCAACTACACGCACAAGAAGCAGACGGGTGGCTCGGGTCAATATGGCCGGATCGCCGGTTGGATCGAGCCCCTCACCGAGGGCGCCGAGGAATTCGAGTTCGTGAACGAGGTGCGCGGCGGCGCGATCCCGACCGAATTCATCCCGTCCGTCGAGAAGGGCTTCCGTTCGATGATCGCCAAGGGCCGGCTGATCGGCTTCCCGGTGATCCGCCTGCGGATCGGGATCGACGACGGTCAGGCCCACTCGGTCGACTCCTCGGACAACGCCTTCCAGGCGGCTGCGCGCGGCGCCTTCCGCGAGGTGTATCCGCGAGCGAAGCCGATCATCCTCGAGCCGATCATGAAGCTCGAGGTCGAGGGCCCCACCGAATTCCAGGGGGTCGTGCTCAAGACCATCATGCAGCGTCGTGGTACGGTGATCGGCACCACCGAGGAGGATGGCTTCAGCCGCGTCGAGGCCGAGGTGCCGCTCGCCGAGATGTTCGGCTACGCGACGGATCTGCGCTCGATGACCCAGGGCAAGGCCGAGTTCACGATGGAGTTCGCACGCTACCTGCCGGCCCCGTCCGAGGTCCAGAAGCAGCTGAAAGAGAAGTACGGCTCCAAGATCAAGGATGACGACGAGTGACGATCTCCAGGGGAAGCGCTCCGTTGCACAAGAAGTATCTGAACGCGAGAAGTCCGCTGCGTCTGCTCGAGAAGGGCCTGCACGGCGGGCTCGGCGCGGGCAACCTCGGCGTGGTGCTCGCAGGCCACGGGGTCGGCAAGACGGCCTTCCTCGTCGGTGTGGCGCTCGACGAGCTGCTGCGCTCCGGTCGCGTGTTGCACGTTTGCCTCGATCACACCGTTGCGCACGTGCGCGCGCATTACGACACCGTCTTCGAAGAGCTGTTGGCCTCGAAGCATCTGGAGAACGGCGTCGAGCAGCGTGCCGAGATCGATCGCAACCGCAGCATCCGCGTCTACCCGCCGAATACGTTCACGGCTTCGAAGCTGCGCGATGCGGTGAAGCTCGAGAGCGATGCCGGCGCGAGGCCCTCGCTCCTGATTCTCGAGGGCCTCGATTGTCAGAAGCTCCCGCACGACGAGGTGTCGGAGATCAAGGCGCTCGCTTCGGAGCTCGAGGCCGAGGTCTGGATGTCGTCAGCGATCGCTGCGGAGCGCGTCGCGGCCCTGCCCGGGCCCCTGCGCAAGCTCGGGGATCGGATCAGCGTCGTGCTCGCGCTCGAGCCCGACGACCGCGTGGTTGCGTTGCGCGCGCTCAAGGACCACGCCAACACCGATCTCAGCGCGCTGCACGTCTCCCTCGACCCGCGGACGCTGCTGCTCGTCCGCAGCTGAGCTCAGGAAGCGCGAAACTCCGAGAGCTTGTCGCGATACTCCGCCCGCAAGGCATTGGCCTCCGCGCGCGAGAAGCCGAGTTCTTCGGCGATCGCGCCGACCACCGCGCGCTCGTCGCCCGAGAGGGTCCCATCGGCCGCGGCGACGGCGTACAGACACTGCAAGAGCTGCGCACGCTGCTCGCGATCCGAGATGCGGCGAAACTCGCGCGTGACGACGTAGTTCTCGGTATCGCCCAGCACGTTCATCTGGGTCTTCGCGATCTGTACCACCAGCGCCGCCTCGCTCTCCGAGAGCGAGGCGAGCGAGCGCACGATGCGTTCCATCTCCGCGATCTCGGCGTCGACGATCTCGAGATCGGCATTGGCGACGCGCGCCAGCACGTAGGCGAAGCTCGCGAGACGCTTCGCGGCCTCGGGTTCGAGGCGCTCGAGCTGCGCCGCGATCCGGCGCACGCTCTCCGTATCCCCGCGCTCGCGCGCTTGCTTCCCAGTTTCAGAAATTCCGAGGAACCGCAGCAGCGACACGCGCGCCTCCGGATGCGACGGATGGGGAGTCTAAAGCGTCAGCGCCGCAGCGCCATGTAGCCCGCGAGCAGGCGCTTCACGAGCGGCGTAGCGCGCGTCCGCAGCCAGGCGCCGGCGACGCGCTTGATGGCTTCGGCCTGCGTCGGATACGGGTGGATCACGCCGAGCAGCTTCCCGAGTCCCAGGCCCCCGACCATGGCGAGGGTGACCTCGCTGATCATCTCGCCGGCGTGGGAGGCGACGATCGTGGCGCCGAGGATGCGGTCGCTGCCGCGCTTCGTGAGCAGCCTGACGAAGCCGTCCTCCTCGCCGTCGGTCACGGCGCGGTTCACCTGTGCGAGCGGGACGAGGTAGCTGTCGATCGCGATGCCGCGCTCGGCCGCGTCGCGCTCGTAGAGGCCGACGTGCGCGACTTCGGGGTCGGTGTAGGTGCACCACGGCATCACCAGGGACGAAAGCTTCTGGGTGCGCGCGAACAGCGCGTTCTGCACCGCGATCTTCGCCGCGGCATCGGCCGCGTGCGTGAACTTCCAGCTCATGCAAACGTCGCCGGCGGCGTAGATGCGCGAATTCGTGGTCTGGAGATGATCGTTCACGACGACGCCCGTGCGCACGTCGTAGGCGACCCCCGCCGATTCGAGGTTCATGCCGTCGACGTTGGGCGTCCGGCCCACGGCGACGAGGATCTCGTCCGCCGGGATCTCCGAGACGGCGCCGCTCGCATCGCGCAGCTGCAGTCGTTTCGCGCCGCCGCTCTCTGCGACTCGTTCGACGCTCGCGCCGAGCAGCAGGCGCACGCCCTCGGCGGCGAGCCGGCGCTGCACGATCTCGGCCGCGTCGGCGTCTTCGCGGGGCAGCAGCCGCGGCCCGGCCTCGATCAGCGTCACCTCGCAGCCGAGGCGGCCGAAGGCCTGCGCCAGCTCGGCGCCGATCGGACCGCCGCCGATCACGGCGAACCGGCGCGGGCGTTCGCGCAGGTCGAAGACCGTTTCGTTCGTGAGCGGGCGCGCCGAAGCGAGCCCCGGAATCGGCGGGAGCGACGCGCGGGCCCCCGTCGCGATCACCGCCTTCGCAAAGTGCAGGCGCTGGCCCTCCACGTCGACTTCGCTCGGCGATGTGAAGCGGGCGTCTCCAAAGAAAACATCGACCCCGAGCTCGTCGCGGTAGCGCTGCGCCGAATCGTCGACGCTGATGCGCGCACGGATCTCGCGCATGCGCCGCATCGCCGCGCCGAAATCGACCGCGTCGCGCGCGAAGGCCGGAACCCCGAGCGCGTGCGCGAGGCGCGCTTCCTCGACGCGGCGCGCGGCGCGAATCACGCTCTTCGAGGGCACGCAGCCGACGTTGAGGCAATCTCCGCCCAGCCAGTGCCGTTCGACGAGCGCGACCCGGGCGCCGAGCCCCGCGGCGACGGCTGCGCTGATCAAACCGGCCGTGCCGGCGCCGAGGACGACGAGGTTGTAACGCCCGGCGGGCTCCGGATTCTTCCAATCCGGCGGGTGCACGTTCGCGACGAGCTGCGCATCGTGCACGTCTCGCGCGGGAATTTCGGGGGAGTGCGACATGCGGATCGAGCCTCCGTTCGCGTTAGGGCGCGACGCCGATGGCGGTGGCCTGCGCGAGCGCTCGCCGCGCGATGCGCGTCACGACCAGCGTGACGGCGAGCGTCGCGAGCAGGCCGACCCCCCACAGCGCGTAATAACCGGCGCCCTTCGCAACCGCGGCGCCGCCGGCGAGCGTAGCCACGTCGCCCGCGATTTTTCCCGAGTACACGTAGAGCAGCGTCCCCGGCAGCATGCCGACGGAGGCGAGGACGTAATCGAGGAAGCGCACACGCGTCAGGCCGAGCGCGTAGTTGAGCACGCTGAAGGGAAACGCCGGCGACAGGCGCAGCAGCAGCACGATCTTGCGGCCTTCGGCGCCGATCGCGCGGTCGATCGCCGCGAGCCGCGCGTCGCCGGCCAGTTTTTTTTCGACGAAGCCGCGGGCGACGTAGCGCGAGACGAGAAACGCGAGCGTCGAGCCGAGCGTCGCCGCGACGAGCACGTAGAGCGTTCCGGGAACGAGACCGAAGATCGCCCCCGCGGCGAGCGTGAGAATCGATCCGGGCACGAACGCGACGACCGCGGCCGCATAGGCGGCGATGAAGACGAGGGGACCCGCGGGGCCGAGCTCCTGCACCCACGCGGCGAAGGCGGCGAAATGCTCCCCGGCGGCGCGACCGACGACGACCAACACGACGAGCGCGAGCGCGGCGAGTACGAGCTTCGCGGGCTTCATACGAGCGCTCCGCCGCAGCTCGAGCCGGCCCCGGCGGTGCACGCGTGGCAGTGCGAACCCGTCGCCACCGGCTCGCCCTCGAGGCCGATCAGGCTCTCGACATCCCACACGCTGCGGCGCTTGCCGGCGAGCGGCAACTCGAGCATCTGGTTGAAATCGCAATCGTAGAGTCCGCCATCCCAGGCAACCGACACGAGATGGCGACACATCAGGTCGGGCACGGTCGCCGGATTGAAGTGGTCGACGAGCAGCGCCAGGTATTCGGCCTCGCGTCCCTCGCGCGCGAGTGCATGCGCGAAGCGCAGGATCGGGACGTTCGTGATCGTGAACAGGTGATTGAACTCGATGCCGAACGCCTCGCGCAGTTCCGTGCGGTAACGCGCTTCGAGCACGTCCTGATCCGGGGGGAGGTTCGCGCCCTGCGGGTTGTAGACGAGATCGAGGCCGAGTGGGGAGCCGGGTCGCCCGTAGCCGAGCGAGCCGAGCCGGTGCAGCGCTTCGATGCTTTGGGCGAAGACGCCGCGCCCTCGCTGCTGCTCGACGTTCTCGGGCGTATAGCACGGCAGCGAAGCGATGATGCGGACGCCGTGGCGTGCGAGAAACTCCGGCGTGTCCGATTGCTCCGGCAGCAGGAGCACCGTCAGGTTGCAGCGATCGATCACCGCCCGGCCGAGCGCGCGGGCGCCCTCGACGAGCGGACGGAACTGCGCGCACAGCTCCGGGGCCCCCCCCGTCAGATCGAGCGTTGCGAGCTGCGGATCGCGTGCGAGCAGGGCGAGCACGCGCGCCGCCGTTCGCGCATCCATCGTCTCCGTGCGCTTGGGGCCGGCCTCGACGTGGCAGTGGTGGCAGGCCAGGTCACAGCGCTTGCCGACGTTGATCTGAAGCGTCGTCGGGCGGCTCCGCCTCAGCGGAGGCAAGCCATGACTGGACAGTGTCCTGGCGAACACCGGGGCCTGGGCCGCGGCTTCCTCGCCGCGCGCTCGGCTCGCCCGTTCGTAGCCCATCCCGCACCTCCGCCGCGGCGAGGCTGACACCCGTGGCCCGCCGCCGCAATCGCGATTCGTGGCGGGACTTCCCGCCGCCGGAGTCCTTCGGCTATGCTGCCGGCCGGCCGCCGTCCGTTGCGGTCATTCCCCTTGAAGAGGTAACCCCCAAGTGAGCGAGATTCGATACGACGGCAGGGTCGCAATCATTACCGGCGCGGGCGGCGGGCTCGGCAAGACCTACGCGCTGATGCTCGGTTCGCGCGGCGCGAGCGTCGTGGTAAACGACCTCGGCGGCCGCGCCGATGGCACCGGTGCCGGTTCGAGCATGGCCGATCAGGTCGTGAAGGAGATCAACGAGGCCGGTGGCAAGGCCGTCGCCAATTACGATTCCGTGGCGACACCCGAAGGCGGAGAGGCGATCGTGAAGACCGCCGTCGACAACTTCGGCAAGGTCGACATCGTCATCAACAACGCCGGCATCCTGCGGGACAAGACGTTCGCGAAGCTCGAGCCGAAGGATCTCGAGATCGTGCTCGATGTGCACCTGAAGGGCGCGTTCTTCGTGACGCAACCCGCCTTCCGCGTGATGAAGGAGAACAACTACGGCCGGATCGTCTTCGCGGCCTCCGGCGCCGGCGTGTTCGGAAACTTCGGTCAGAGCAACTACGGCGCGGCCAAGATGGGCCTCGTCGGCCTCTCGAACGTGCTCGCGGTCGAGGGAGCGAAGAACAACATCAAGTGCAACGTGATCGCGCCGATCGCGAAGACGCGCCTCACGGAGCAGCTGCTCGGGCCGATGGCGGACGCTCTCGATCCGAATTTCGTGACGCCGCTCGTTGCGTACCTCGTCTCCGAAGAGTGTCAGCTCACCCATGAGATCTTCGATGTCGGCGCCGGCCGCTACGCGCGCATCTTCGTGGGCATGGGGCCCGGCTGGATCGCGCCGAAGGGGAGCATGCCCTCGGTCGAGGACATCCGGGACAATCTCGCCGCGATCCGCAAGCACGAGGGCTACAGCATCCCGTCGAGCATCGCCGACGAGACCAAGGCGATGGCGGAAGCGCTCAAGGCGCGCGCCTAGCCAGCGCTCGCAGCGGGCCGCAGGCGAACGGAATTCAATCAGTCCATCCGGAGGAATGCCAATGCCGATCGATCCGAAGCAGGCCCTGGGCGCACAGCTGGGCGAAGGCAAGTACACGTGGACCAAGGATCAGGTGATCCTCTATCACCTGGGGGTCGGGGCAGGCGTTCCGCCCACGGATCGCGGAGAGCTCGAGTACACCTACGAGAAGAATCTCAAGGTGCTGCCGAGCTACGGCGTGATTCCGGTCTTCGGTGCGCTCGGTGGTCTCGGCAGCGTTCCGGGCCTCACGTTCAACTTCGCCATGCTGCTGCACGGGGAGCAGGACATCGAGATCCACCAGCCGATTCCGCCGGAGGCGACCGTCACCAGCGCGGGCCACGTCGCGGGGATCTTCGACAAGGGCAAGGCGGCGCTGGTCGTGCTCGAGGTGAAGTCGAAGGACGAGGCTGGCAAGCCGTTGTTCACGAATCGCTTCTCGCTGTTTCTGCGCGGCGAGGGCGGCTTCGGCGGCGAATCCGGCCCGAAGGCGGGCAACGAAGCGCCGTCGCGCGCGCCGGACGGGGTGATCACGTCCACGACGTTGCCGCAGCAGGCGCTGATCTACCGGCTCTCGGGCGACAAGAACCCGCTGCACGCGGATCCCGAATTCGCGAAGATGGGCGGCTTCGACAAGCCCATCATCCACGGCCTGTGCTCGTACGGGATCGTCTGCAAGGCGATCGTCGACAACGTGCTCGGCGGCGACGTGTCGAAGGTGGCGCGCTACCAGGCGCGCTTCGCCGGCGTGGGTTTTCCGGGCGAGACCTACCTGACGTCGTACTGGCGGGAAGGCGACAAGATCCTGATCCAGGCGAAGTCGAAGGAGCGCGACGCCGTGATCATCTCGAACGCGGCGATCACGGTGCGGAAGTAGCCGGCGCGCGAAGTCGAAGCCTGGTTTGATGCCGCGCTCGCTGCGCCGCCTCGAGCGCCCGTGGTCCGGCGCCCTCGCCCTCGGGCCGGGTTGGGCGATCTTCGTGGGCCGCGTCGGCGACAATACGCCGCACGCCCACCAGGCGATCCAGCTGTGCGTAATGCTGCGCGGCGCGCTTCGCGTTTCGGTCGACGAGCGCTCCGCCGTGGCGTCGCCCGGCATCGCGATCCCCGCCGGGCGCCGGCATCGGCTCGAAGCCACCCAGGGCGCTGCGGTTCTGTTGTACCTCGATCCCCGGAGCGACGCGGGCGAATCGCTGGCGCTCGCGCGCGGCCGAGCGTCGCGGCGCGCGGCGTCGCGCGTCCGGGAGGTGAGGCGTCTGGCTGCGAGCGGGGCGCCCGCGGCCGCGCTGCGGGCTTCGATGTTGCGCGCTTTTGGTGCAGTCTCCGCGCCCGCGCCCGCGCCCGCGCCCACGCCCGCGCGTGATCCGCGTGTGGCGAGTGCGATCGATCGCATCGAATCACAGGTCGCGCTCGGCCGCGTGTCGGCCGCGGCGATCGCGCGCTCGGTCGGACTCTCGCCGAGCCGGCTCGCCGCGCTCTTCCGGCGCGAGACGGGCATCGCGATGCGGCCGTTCGTGCTGTGGGCCCGCCTCACGCGGGCCGTGCGGACGATCGCGGGCGGTGCGTCGCTGAGCGCATCGGCTCACGCGGCAGGCTTCGCGGACGCCGCCCATCTGGCACGCACCTTCCGGCGCATGTTCGGCACCACGCTCTCGGCGAGCGTGGCCCGGCTGGACGCCCGAGAGTAGTCGGTTCATTCAAGACAGCCGGCGGTGTTCGCAGCATGCTCGTGGGGATCACCCACTTGCGAGGCACCCAGCATGCGTCTTCTTCGCAGCGCGATGCGCTTCGGATATGTCCCCAGCCAGCTGCTCCTGATCAACGGGTTGGCCCTGCACGCGATCGCGACCGGAGCGAGTGCGTTCTGGCTCGCCGCGTTGCTCGCCGCCGCGATCGCGCTCTCGTTTGGCGCCGAGCGCATCGCGCCCTACACCGCCGATTGGAATCGTTCGCACGGTGATGCCGCCCGCGACGTCGTCCATGCCGTCGTCAACGAGTTCTCGAACTTCGCCTCCCTGGCCGCGATCCCGTTGCTCGCTGGCGCCGGTCTCGGGCTTGGGGTCTGGCCGCGGAGCTGGCCGTTCACACTTCAGGTGCTTGCCGCGATCCTGGTGCTCGATCTCGGTATCACCGGCTGCCACTACGCGAGCCATCGCTTGCCGTGGCTCTGGCGTTTCCACGCCGTCCACCACAGCGCCGAGCGGATGTATGGCTTCAACGGTTTGATGAAGCACCCGGTGCACCAGTCGATCGAAATGGTGGCGGGTACGGCGCCGCTGATTGCGCTCGGCATGCCGCTCGAGGTGGGCACCGCGCTCGCTTTCTGTACGGCTGTGCAGCTGCTCCTGCAGCACGCCAACGTCGACTTCCGATTGGGACCCCTGCGCGGCTGGCTCGCGGCCGCGGAGATCCATCGCCTGCACCATCGCCGCGACGCCGCGCTCGGCGGCGTGAATTTCGGGCTCTTCACCACGCTCGGCGACCGCCTGCTCGGCACGCTGTGCGACGTCCCACCGGGTCTGCGGCTGAGGTCGGTCGACATCGGCATCGCGGCCGAGCCCGACTACCCGCGTGGCTACCTGGCGCAGCTGCGCCGACCGTTCGCGTCGACCTGATCGCGCTCCGCTCGTGCCGAGCGGGACGACGCGACCTGGCGTGATAGGCTGCCTCCACGCGCGCCTGCGTGGAAGGAGAGCTCGGGATCCGTCTCTACACATGGACGACGCCCAACGGCCGCAAGCTTTCGATTGCGCTCGAAGAACTGGACCTCCCCTACGAGGTGGTGCCCGTAACGTCGGCGAAAGCGCACAACGAAAGCCGGAGTCTGCTCGGTGTGATCGAGCGCATCGGCGCGCGGCCGGCGGTGCAGCGCGGGATGAAGATTCCGGTCGTCGCCTAGCGCAGACTCTGGCTGCGCAGGAATTCCCGCGCCACCTCATTCGCTGCGCGGCCGTCGCGATCGACCGCGAGATTCATGCGTTGCATCTGGGCGGAATCGATCGAGCCCGCGAGGCCGGCGAGCGCCGCGAGCACCTCCGGCTGTTCGCTCGCGATGCGCGAGCCGACCAACACGAGCGCGTCGTAGGGCGGAATCGCGCCGCGATCGTCGACGAGCAGCGCGATGTCGTACGCCGCAATCCTGCCGTCGGTCGAGAAGGCCGTGATCACGTCCACCTCAGCCTGCGCGACGGCCTGGTACATCAGGGATGAATCCATGCTGCGTTCGGCGCGGAAGGCGAGGCCGTAGCTGCGCTGAAGCGCCGCCCATTCCGGACGCTGGAAGAATTCGTAATCGCCGCCGATCTCGAGCCGCGGCGCGTGCACGGCGAGCTGGCTGATGCGTTCGATACCGAGGCGCCGCGCCTGCTCGGCGCGCATGCCGAGGGCGTAGGTGTTCTCGAAGCCGAGCGCCGCGGCAACCCCGATCGCGTGTTCGTTGCGCAAGAAATCCGTGACTTCGGCGAGCACGTGCGCGCGGTCCTGCGGCAGCCGGCTGCGCTGCATCAGCGTTGCCCAGACCGTTCCCGAATACTCGACGTAGACGTCGATTTCGTTCGAGCGCAGGGCGTCGAAGGCGACCGTCGAGCCGAGCGAGGGCAGCGTGCGCGTCGGCAGGCCGGTGACCTCCGAGATCCGCGCGGCGAGCAGCTCCGAAAGGATGTACTGCTCGCTGAAGGTCTTGGCGCCGATCACGAT
>JANNIY010000096.1:0-3390 GCA_031405455.1 Deltaproteobacteria bacterium
CTGGGACGGATCGATCTGCAAACCGGTAGGATCACGGGGAATGACAAACTGTAAACCATGTGCCTGGACTTCTGTTAACCATCAGCCAGACCGTTCAGCCTACCTAATATCGATTGGCACTTCCAGCTCGACTACGTTGCCATTGACTTGATCGTGAACGGCGGCGCGGATCCTGTAGATGCCTAGTGGACCGGACGTAACGGAGAAGTCCGGGGACTCTTGGCCGAGCGACAGTAGGCCTGCAGGCGGAGGAGGTCTTCCCAGGCAGACTGGCCGCCCATGATCAGACCAGGAGGTCTGGCCATGTGGGTTAGTAATGGCGTAGTCGACTACCAGTTGGCAAAGACCTGACGCGTCGGCCGCGCAGCCTGTGAAGACTAAAACGGCAAAAATGCGCTCTCCAGTCTTTGCGGTACTGATCGTGTCGAGCGTCGGAGACGCCGGCTGCGCCCAGCGCTCTTTGACCTCTTCGAGATCGTTTGTGAGGAGCAGCATCACCCGGAGATCGCCGTTCGACTCGACATGGGAACCGCTACCCGCTCCGAAATGGCGAACGGGCCCAGCGCACGCCTGAAGAAGACCAAGAGCTAGAAGACAGTGGAGAACGCGGCGCATGCGTGGCTTGTTCTCTTCTGCAGCCGCCTAACGGATCGGGCGCTCAGCTGCCGCCAACAGCGCTGACCGTTAGCGCCGGGGCAGAAGCGCCTGTCGCCAGAATGCTACTATGCCACGATTCGCCCCCGCTGTTGGCGGTCAGCTGCAGCGCCTTGTTAGGCAGCAGACTGGGACCGCCGAAGAGAGGGTCGGGAGTATTCGGTATGGAGATGGACTTTACGGCGGTGTTTCAAAAGGTTCCCGAGGGCTACGTCGCTTTCGTTGAGGAGCTGCCCGGGGCGAATACGCAGGGCGCCACCCTCGAAGAGGCTCGCGAAAACCTTCGGGAAGCCGTTGAGTTGGTGATCGAGGCGAATCGAGCCCTCGCCCGCGAGGAGCTCGGCGCGGCGGACGTGATTCGAGAGTCCCTGAAGATCGCGGCCGGGTGAAGCGGCGCGACCTCGTCAGTCATCTCGAGGCGCACGGTTGTGAGCTGTTGCGCGAAGGCGCTCGGCACTCGGTATATGTGAACCGGCGTTCTCGGAAGAGTTCGACAATCCCTCGCCACCGCGAACTCAATGAGCATCTCGCGCGGAAGATCTGCCGCGACCTCGAAGTGCCCCCGCCTGCTGCCTAACGGATAGGGCTTCAGCTGCAAGGAGCAGCGCTGACTGCTAACAATGGAATGCAGCTGCTCGCCGCCAGAATGCTAACACGACCGAATTGAATCACGCTGTTCTTTGGCAGCTGCAAGCCCTTGTTGGGCTGCGCGCGCACTACAGCAAGGCGCGGAACTCATCGAGAGTGAGTCCTGCCTCTCGAATGAGCGCCCGTAGCGTCCCCTTGGCCAAGGTCCGATGATCGGGCACCACCAGCCGGCGGTGAGGTGAATTGGGATGCCGCAGGACGATGTGGCTGCCGCGCTGGCGGTCGCGTTCATAGCCGAGGCGTTCGAACGCACGGATCGCGTCCCTGGCCGAGATGCTAGGCAGCTTGCTCAAACGGCGACGTCAACCAATTCTTCGTTGATAGTCGGGGGAATTGCCTCTCCCCGAGCATGCAGACTCTCGAGGTACGCCGCGATCGCCTCTTGGGCGTTCGAGACCGCCTCCTGGCGGGTAGACCCCTGTGTAATGCAGCCAGGAAGTGACGGGACCTGCGCCACGAAGACTCCATCTTCGTCTTGATCGATGAGAACTCGAAACTTCACGATCCGCCTCCGAATTAGCGAACCGAGGATAGCACTCGCGTTCCGCAACCCGCGCAGCCCAACGGATCGGCGTTCAGCGGCCAGCAACAGCGCTGACAGGACCCGATCGTGCCACAGAAGTATGCCGCCAGACGGCAACCAGGGTCAATCGAAGCAAGCTGTTGATGGTCCGCTGCAACGCCTTGCTGGGCAGCACGCGACTAGCGTTCGACAGCGATTCGCTGGTTCACGTGAACCTCGCGGTTCGCGACAGCATCAACGACGCGCGCCTCGAAGAGATACGAGCCGTCGAAGTCCTCGAGTTCCAACCCGGCGCCGGCTTCTGATATGCCCAGATTGAAGCCCTCGGGAGGGGGCTTCTCAGACAAGAGCAGCTCTTGGTCCTTCGCGAGTACCTTGCCATCGCTCCGCGTCACGGTGATGAAGCCTCGCACTGAGCACTTTCCGTCGCGATTCGGCGCGCAGCGAATGAAGAACACTACGGTTTCCACGTGCGTACCGGCCGGGGCGCGATCGAGCCGCTTGATTGGAACGCCACCCTCTTCGTTTTCCCAGAAGTCGTAAACGGACTTTGCGTCGTCAGTAATGAAAAGCTGGGCGCCGAAGGGCCCATCGGTCTTGCGCCACTCTGTGTCTGGAGCGGGAGCGTCGTTGATATACCACGACGAGTTCTGCGCGACACCACTAGGGCTTGCGCATGCGGACATCACTCCGACAAGGAGCGCGATGATCGTGGTGCGCATTGTTCGTGCTGTCCAACGGATGGCCGCTAAGCTGCGGCCGCCGATGATCCTACCATGACTCGTGTCGGCTGACGCCGCACGATTGGCTGAAGCCTGCGGCCGTCAGCTTCAGCGGCTTGTTAGACGGCGCGCGCACCACGGCTACTCGACGTGAGGAAGATCAGCCTCGTCGTCGGATGCCCAAGCCGCGCGGGAAGACCAATGATCGTGGTAGCTCGGTCCGTGCGGCGGCTCCGTGTCGAGCGAACCTGCCGGAACGATGATCTCGCGGCCGCTTCGCGTCCCATGCGGAACAGAGCATCCGCAGTTCCTGCAGACTGCTGTGGCGAAGCTGCGGGCTGACGGCAGGTCGTAGCGGGAAATAGACTCGGCGCCGGAGACCCAGCGAAACTGGCTTGGCGCCACTGCGAGGTTGGAAGAGCGAGCAGCACCTGACGCCTTGCGGCAGCGAGAGCAATAACAGTACGTGAAGCGAATGAGAGGCGGCTCGAGCTCGTACACCACCGCGCCACAAAGGCAGCTCCCACGAAGCACAGCCTCGGCCATGGTGAGCCTCCTTTCTCGCGCCGTCTAACGGATGGCCGCTAAGCTGCGGCCGCCGATGATGCTACCACAATCCGTGTCGGCTGAAGCTAAACGATCGGCTGAAGCCCGCGGCCGGCAGCTTCAGCGGCGTGTTAGACAGCGGCCTCCGGTTGATGAATACTGTCACATCGCTAGCATTGTGACAGAATACCGATGACACAAGGAGGCTAAGATGGCGGGTACGGACCTTGAGAAGGCGTTTCTCGAGGCAGCAGAGATTGCGAAGAAGCTGCCGAAGAACCTGCAGGAAGCCGGGTT
>JANNIY010000097.1:0-6730 GCA_031405455.1 Deltaproteobacteria bacterium
TCGAGCACGAGCGAATGAAAATGCACGTTGAGATTCAGGGCATCGCCGAAGCGCTGCGCGAAGCTGACGGCGCCGCACTGCGCATGGCGGCGGCGTCCGCGCAGCCTCGCCCGCCGTCGCAGCGAGGCGAAGACGGTGCGCCCGAAGAGGCCGAGCAGCGCGCTCGTGAGCGAGCCGTCGTAGGCCATGCGGTAGCGCAGCGCGAAAGGCAGCGAGAGCACCCACCGCCGCACGGGGACATCGGGCAGCACTCGGTCAACGAGCTGCGCCGCGGTGTCGGCCATGCGGCGGCCGCCGCAGGCGGGGCAGAAGCCCCGGCCCTTGCACGAGAAGGCGACGAGCCGCTCGCGGGCGCAGGCGTCGCAGCGCACGCGAACGAAGCCGTGGGCGAGGATCCCGCACGCGAGAAAGGCCCGCAGCTCGCGTTCGACGAAGCGCGGCAGCGATCTCTCGCGGACCCGGGCGTTCGCATCGCAGCCCACATCTTCGTCGGTTCCAAGGCGCCCTGGGACGAGATCGCGGGTGAGGCGCCACAGCTGCACGACGGCTTTGGCAGCGAGAGATTGGACTAGCTTCGTCGGGTGCGTCGCGTGCGACGGGGGTACGACATCGGCGAGATGATTGTTGGGTCGTAGCCAGCCGTCATCCCCGGTTCCTCAGCAGCGGCGCGAGCGCGCGGCCCGTGTGGCTCTCGGGGTGCTTCGCGACTTCTTCCGGCGTGCCTTCGACGACGATGTTCCCGCCCGCCTCGCCGCCCTCCGGCCCGAGATCGATCACGTGGTCGGCGGTCTTGATCACATCCGGGTGGTGCTCGATCACGACGACGCTGTTGCCGGCGTCGACCAGACGCGAGAGCACTTCGAGCAGCTTCTGGACGTCGGCGAAGTGCAGGCCCGTGGTGGGCTCGTCGAGCAGGTAGAGCGTCTTGCCGGTGCCGCGGCGTGAGAGCTCGCGGGAGAGTTTGATGCGCTGCGCTTCGCCGCCGGAAAGCGTGGTTGCCGCCTGGCCGAGGTGGACGTAGTCGAGCCCGACGTCGTGCAGCGTCTGGAGCGGGCGGCGCACGCCGCCGATGTTGGCCATGAAGTCGAGCGCTTCCTCGACCGTCATCTCGAGCACGTCGGCGATCGTCTTGCCTTTGTAGAAGATCTCGAGCGTCTCGCGGTTGTAGCGGCGGCCGCGGCAGCTCTCGCAGGTGACGAACAGGTCCGGGAGGAAGTGCATCTCGATGCGCAGCACGCCATCGCCCTGGCACGCTTCGCAACGCCCGCCCTTCACGTTGAACGAGAAGCGCCCGGGCCCGTAGCCGCGCACACGCGACTCGGGCACCTGGCTGAAGAGCGCGCGAATCCCGTCGAGCACGCCCGTGTAGGTGGCGGGGTTGCTGCGCGGCGTGCGGCCGATCGGCGCCTGGTCGATGTCGATCACCTTGTCGATGTGCTCGAGCCCGCTGATGCGGTCGTAGCGGCCCGGCGTGTCGTGCGCGCCATACAGATGACTCGCGAGCGCGCGGTAGAGCGTGTCGTTCACGAGCGTCGATTTTCCCGAACCCGACACTCCCGTCACGACGGTGAAGATCCCGAGCGGGATGCGCAGCGTGACGTTCTTCAGGTTGTGCTCCCGGCAGCCGGTCAGCACGAGCGCCTTCTCGCCCGGCTTGCGCCGCTGCTTCGGGGCGGGGATCGCGCGGCGGCCGGCGAGGTAATCGCCCGTCAGCGAGCCCGGCGTCTGCTCGATCTCGCGCGGCGTGCCGCGCGCGACGATCTGCCCGCCGTGGATGCCGGCGCCGGGCCCCATGTCGAGCACGTAATCGGCGGCGCGGATCGTCTCCTCGTCGTGCTCGACGACGAGCACGCAATTGCCCGCGTCGCGCAGTCGCAAGAGGGATTGCAGCAGGCGCTGGTTGTCGCGCGGGTGCAATCCGATCGAGGGCTCGTCGAGGATGTAGAGGACGCCCATCAGGCTCGAGCCCACCTGCGTCGCGAGCCGGATGCGTTGCCCCTCGCCGCCCGAGAGCGTGGCGCTGCCGCGGTCGAGCGTCAGATACTCGAGGCCCACTTCGGCCAGGAAGGCCAGCCGGTCGCAGATTTCCTTCAGCACACGATCGGCGATCGTGCGCTGGGTTTTTCCGAGTTCGAGCTTCTCCAGGAAACGCGCGGCCTCGCCCACCGAGAGCCGACACAGATCCGCGATCGAGGCCCCGCCGAGCTTCACGCCGCGGGCTTCCGGGCGCAGCCGCGTGCCTTTGCACTCGGGGCACGGCTTCTCGCTGCGATAGCGCTCGAGCTCCCCGCGCTCGAGCTCGGATGCGGCCTCGAAACGGCGGGTGAGCTCCCCGAGCACGCCGTCCCAGCGCCGCGAGAAGGCAGCCTGCGCTCCGCGCCGCGCGACGCGGAACTTGATCTCCTCGGCCCCCGCACCGTTCAGGATCCCGTCGCGCGCCCGCGCCGGCAGCTCGCGCCACGGCGTCTCGAGCGACACGCCGAAGTGCTGCGCGAGCGAACCGAGCAGCTCCGCGTAGTAGCGGGGCACGCGCCGCCCGCTCCAGGGCAGGATGGCGCCCGCCGCGAGCGATTTCGATTCGTCGGGCACGACCCGGCGCGCGTCGAGTTCGTTGCGGGTGCCGAGCCCGCCGCATGCGGCGCAAGCGCCGTGCGGGCTGTTGAACGAGAACATGCGCGGGGCGATCTCGGGGTAGGAGAGGCCGCAATCGGGACACGCGTTGCGTTGCGAGAGCAGATGCTCGTCGCCTCCGGGCCCGACGTCGATCAACACGAGACCGTCGGCCAGCCGCAGCGCGGCTTCGATCGACTCGGCGATGCGCGGGCGCACGTTCGCGGCGACGACCAGGCGGTCGACCACCACGTCGATCGAGTGCTTCGACGTCTTTGCGAGCACGATCTCTTCCGAGAGCTCGCGCAGCTCGCCATCGACACGCGCGCGCACGAAGCCCTGCTTTCGGAAGCTCTCCAGCTCCTTGCGATACTCGCCCTTCCGATCGCGCACGACGGGCGCCAGGATCTGCACGCGCGGACCCGGCGCCGAGGCGCCGATCCCCAGCACGAAATCCGTCATCTGCTGCACGCTCTGGCTCGTGATCGGCTTGTCGCAGCGAATGCAGTGCGGCTGGCCGATGCGTGCGAAGAGCAGGCGCAGGTAGTCCGCAATCTCGGTGGTGGTGGCGACGGTCGAGCGCGGATTGTGGGAGAGCGTGCGTTGCTCGATCGCGATCGCCGGCGAGAGGCCCTCGATCGAATCGACGTCGGGCTTGCTCATCTGTTCGAGAAATTGCCGCGCGTAGGCCGACAAAGACTCGACGTAGCGGCGCTGGCCTTCGGCGTAGATCGTGTCGAACGCGAGCGAGGACTTGCCGGAACCCGAGAGGCCCGTGATCACGACGAGCCGATCGCGCGGGATGTCGACATCGACGCTGCGGAGATTGTGCTGGCGCGCGCCGCGGACGACGATGCAGGCGGGACCGGAAGCCGCGGAGTCGCTCACGGCGTGCCGGTTCCCTCCGCCTTCGATTCCCCTCCCGCTTCCCCCCCGAGCGATCCGCCGCCGAGGCTGGCGGCGTCGGCGAAGTAGCCGCGCCGCTCGATGAAGCTCGTCTTGCGCAGCTGGTTCATCCACTCGCGGTATTCCTCGGCGAGTTTTTCTTCGTAGACCTGCTGTTCGAGCGTCTTCTTGGCCGCCTCGTAACCGACGGGTACCCATTCCCGCCGTTCGACGAGCTTCATCATGCCGCACCCGAAGGGCAGCTCGATCACGTCCGATACGCCGCCGGGCTCGAGCCCTGCGAGCGGTTGCTTCATCCACGCCGCCATGCTGTCCGCGTGCATCCAACCGATGTCGCCGCCATCCATCGGCGCCACCGCGGAAACTTCACGCGCTACTTCCTCGAAGGGTGTGCCGCTGCGGATGCGCTTCAGCGCTTCACCGGCGAGCGCACACGATTGTTTCAGGTCGCGGCCGGTTTCGGGGCCGGCGACGATCAGGATCTGCCGGATGTGAAACGTCTCGCCACCCGCCGGCTGGTTGGCGAACGTCACGGCATACATCTCCTTCAGGTCTTCCTCGGTGATGCGCACGCGCGCTGCGATCATGGTCTGCACGACCTTGCGGCGCTCGATCTCCTGGCGGATCTGGTCGCGGTACTCCTTGTAGGTGATGTCGTGAGCGGTGACGCTCGCCTTCAGCTGCTCGACCGTGAGCCCGTTCTCCTTCGCGATGCCTGCGATCGTGTCGTCGATGTCCTTGTCGCTCGCGTAGAGCTCGGACTGCTTCACCACCCGCGCCAGCAGGCGGGTTTCGATCAGCTGCTCGAGCGCGTTGGCGCGCACCTTGGCGATCTCGGCCGCGGGAGCGCCGGCGGCCTTCAGCTGCGTTTCCGTCGGCCTCGCCACGTGCATGACTTCCGACACCAGCACGACATCGCTGCCGACCTGGGCGGCGATGCCGTCGGCGAGCTGCTCGGTCGCCGCGGCGGGGGTTCCCACCACGAGGGCGCCAACGAGCGCCGCGAGCCAACCCTGCCGCATCTGCCGCATCGAGATCCTCCCGCTGCCGACCCGCATGCCGCCGCGGGGCTCGGGATCGACGCGCGCGAGAATAGCCCCCTGCCCGAGCGAGGACGACGCGCCCGCTCGGCTACCTTCGCGACCCGCAATGCCGAGCACGCGCCCGAACCAGAGCCAGGCCGCAGCCGCGCGCGGAACCGCGCCGCTCTCCCGCCGGGCGTTGGCCGCCGCCGGCGTCTTGCTCGCACTTCCGCTCGCCTTCGTCGTGCTGCGCTGCGCGAGCTCGAACGACCTCCCGTTCATCGTGCAGGGCAGCGCAGCGCCGTGGATCGCGGCGCCCGAGCCCGTCGCGGGGACGTTGCGGCAGTGGGGCCGTGAGGATTTCCCGACGAGCGTCTTCCGTCGCCGCTTCGAGCTGCGTCAGGCGCCCGCAAGCGCCCGCCTGCAGGTGCGCGCGCTGCGGGCTTTCCGCGTGCGGGTGAACGACACGCCCGTGCCCGCGGCCGTGAGCGACGGCAGCCGTTGGCGCGACGCGCGCGAGTTCGAGATCGGTTCCCTGCTCGTGCCCGGTGTGAACGAGCTGAGCGTCGAGGTCGAGAATCCAATCGGGCCGAACCTGCTTTCGCTGCGGCTCGAGGGCATCGATCCGCCGCTCACGAGCGATCGCGAGTGGCTCGTCTCGGCCGACGGCGGGCCGCTGGTCCTCGCCGAGCTGGCCGACGACACGCGCCGCAGCCCGGGCGCCCTCGCCGTCGAAACGCCAGCCGAGGCGCTGCGCCAACGCGCGCTCGCGGTGCTGCTGCTCTTCGCCGCGGGTGTGGCCGCCTCGCTCGCTGGCCGGCGCCTGGGTTGGGCGGCCTGGCGCGAGCGCTTGCCCGCAGCCAGCCTCGTGCTCGCCCTGGTCGCCTGGGCAGCGCTCTTCGCGCGCAAGCTCGTGCGCCTGCCGCTGGCGATCGGCTTCGATGCGCAGTCGCATCTTCAGTACGTCGATCTGCTGGCGAGCCGGCGAGAATTTCCGCTCGCGACGGATGGTTGGTCGACGTTTCATCCGCCGTTCTTCTACGCCCTGAACGCGGCGCTCGTCGGTGCGGGCGGCGCCGGCACGGGGAGCGGGAGGCTGGCGCTGAAGGCGGTCGTGTTCGGCGCCGGCATGCTCGGCCTCGTCGCCACCGCCGCGCTCGCGCGTCGCCTGCTGCCGGCCGATCCCGTCGCGCGCGCGCTCGCCATCCTGTTCGCCGCCGTGCTTCCGGTGAATCTCTACAGCGCCGCCTATTTTTCGAACGAGTCGCTGCACACGCTGCTCGCGAGTCTCGCGCTGGTTGCCACCGTCGACGTGCTGCTCGTGCGCCGCCCGCCCGTGTGGCGGCTCGCGCTGCTCGGCACGCTGCTCGGTCTCGCAGCGCTCACGAAGTTCACGGTGCTGGCGCTGCTGCCGATCGTGCTCGTCTTCGTCGCCGGCAAGCTCTGGCGCGTCGATGGCGAGCCGCCCGCCCGCGTCGCCCTGCGCATGCTCGCCGCCAGCCTGCCGGTGGTCGCGATCGCGGGTTGGTTCTACCTGCGCAACTGGCTGCACTTCGGCGATCCGCTGATGGCGAACTGGGGGCGCATGCCCGGCGCGGGCCACACCTGGTGGCAGCAGCCCGGGTTCCACACGTTTGCGTACTTCACGCACTTCGGGGAAGTGCTCGTGCATCCCTACATGGCCGGCTTCCGGTCGTTTTGGGACAGCAGCTATTCCACGTTCTGGGGCGATGGCTTCATTGCAGGCCGCGTCTTCCCGGCCGATCGCCACGGCTTCTGGAACTACGATTTCATGTCGATCGGCTACTGGCTGGCGCTGCCGGCAAGCCTGTTCTTGATCGCCGGCGCGCTGCGCGGCGTACGCCTCGCCTTGCGCGATCCCGAGCCGGGCCGGCGCGCCGCGCACGCCCTGCTCGCGAGCGCGGCCTGGATCGTCGGCCTCGCCTACCTCTATCTGGCGCTGCGCCTCGGCTACTTCGCCCAGGCGAAGGCCACCTACCTGCTGCTGCTGCTGACGCCTCTTTCACTCTGGTTCGCGCTCGGCTTCCGCAGCCTCGACACCGCGCTGGCGCCGCGCCCCCTCGCCCGCGCCGCGCTGCACGGCTGGCTCGCGGCCTTCGCGGGCGTGCTCTACCTCGGCTTCGCCGGCTGAGCCGGCCTGCCGGATTGGCCCCCTCCATTCCATCCAAATT
>JANNIY010000098.1:0-7998 GCA_031405455.1 Deltaproteobacteria bacterium
CTCGCTCATCGACCACTGGCCACTCACGTAGTCGCGATAGAACTGCTGACGCTGCTTCTTGGAGTCGGTTTCCATCCAGGGCATCCTTCCGGTGTAAAGGATGTGCCTGGACTTCTGTAAAGGATGTGCCCGGACCGTACCGGGTGCCGCCTAACAAGCCGCTGAAGCTGACGGCCGCGAGCTTCAGGCAATCGAACGGCTTCGGCCGACACGGATCGTGGTAGCATCATCGGCGGCCGCAGCTTAGCGGCCATCCGTTGGGCGGCATCAATGCGAGTCATCAGGTGGGCGTTGATTGCGATCGGCGGCGTGTCTCTCGTCGTAGGGCTCACGTGCGCCTACCTGGCATACGAAACAGTCAAGACGACCGAGACTTGGACGGTTCGTATCCCGGGAGACTTGGATAAGAACCCCGAGCTCGTCGCTCGCGTCCGCACGGCCCTTCTCAATCGATCCGCCTTACTGATGCCACTTGGCAGCCCCCGTGTGCGCTACCGGGGAATGGGGAACTTTTCCGTTGGGCTCTCGGCACCCAAGCGCACTTCAGAGTTCATCGCGCGTGTCCTTGCAGACCCAGGTGTGTTCTCTGTCCGAATCCCGAGGCCGGGAGCTGCCGCGCCTTGTGATCCGTCGGTGCCAACGATCGTCGAATCAGGATTGGTCGAGGAGGCGCACGTCGGATTCAATGGTGAGCAAGCGCCCGTCGTATTAGTGCGCCTCACTGCGCCAGGTGGAGACGCCATGCATAAGTATTCCCAAGGCAACATTGGGAATCCCGTGGCCCTTTGCCTCAACGAACAGCTGCTCATATCCCCAGTCATCCGGAGCGCAGTCGGCGCCTTCCTGCAAATCGATGGGCTGACGACCGCCGAGGAAGCGCTGGCGCTCGCGGCGATTCTAAACGGCGGGCCTCTGCCTCATGGCGCCGTAGCTGAACGCGACGATGCCGCCTAACAAGCCGCTGAAGCTGACGGCCGCGGGCTTCTGCCAATCGATCGGCTTCAGCCCACACCGATCATGGTAGGATCATCGGCGGCCGCAGCTTAGCGCCCGATCCGTTAGGCCGCGCTGGCGGGAGGATGACGTGGCGTGCGGTTGGGAATCAAGGTGGACGCAGGCTCTGCGCGTTGGTCGGATCGAGTTCCTGCGTCGTCCGGCTTGAGCTGATCGAGGCGCCATGACAACGCCGCGTACCTTCGCCACCGCTTCGAGGTTTACCGTCTGCGGTGCCGTCCTCTTCGCCCTGACACTGCTCGCGATGGCTTGCACGCTTTCAGGCCAGCAGGCCGAGCGAACGTTGGGGAGCGACGCGCGTCGACTCCCAGGCACGCAGTCGGCTGATGCCGCCGCTCCCGCGGCGCGACAGCGCTTCCTGGAGATGTTCGCTCGGGCGTACTTTCCCGGACGAACCGGGCAACTCCTGATCGTGCCGCGTGAAGGCGACTTCATCACGCGGCCCGACCCGGACGTGGCGTACATGCACGGCTCCCCGTGGGCCTATGACGTCGAGATTCCCCTGATGTTCGCGGGTCCTGCAGTGAGAACGGGAGTCTATTCGATGCCGGCCGTGCAGCAGGACGTTGCGCCAACGCTTGCGGCGGCGCTGGGCGTGTCGATGCCCCCGACTGCGACAGGCCATGTATTGCCGGTCTTGCGCCCTGGTCTTGCTCAACCGCGCGTTGTGTTCCTCCTCGTTCTGGATGGCATGCGGCGCGACTACTTCGATCGGTACGCCGACGTGATGCCGACGCTTTTCGCGCTACGCGGGCGCGCCGCGTGGTTCAGCCAGGCGCACATGAACGTTCTGCCTACGAACACCGCCGTCGGACACTCGACGATCTCAACTGGCACCGATCCGGGTATCCACGGCGTCACCGGCAACAACATTTATGACCGCATCCACCGGCGGCGCCAGGACTTCTTCGTCGGGATGGCGCCGCAGGCTCTGATGGCATTGACGCTTGCGGACGTATGGCAACTGGCGACGTCAGGCCGCGCGATCGTCCTGGCGCAGGGAAGCATCGACCGCGCGGCGACGCCGCTCGCCGGGCATGGCGCGTGTCAGCCGAATGGCGCGCCGGTCGTGCTCGTCAGTTACGACGAGGCGACGGGTGCCTGGCACTCGAACCCCGACTGTTTTCGGCTGCCTGACTATTTGAAGAATCGCAATGCGAGTACACTGTGGTCGGCGGGGAGCGAGTGGCTGCATCACAGAATCGATTCGCCCGCGGCGGTGCGTCGTTCAGCGCTCTTCCCAGCTTTCGAGGCCGATGCGATGATCGCCATGATCGAGCACGAGCCGCTGGGCGAAGACGGTGTCGCAGACCTGCTTCTGATGAACTACAAGGGCGCTGATTTCGTGGGCCATCCCTACGGGCCGGATTCGGACGAGCTACGACTGACACTTGGCGAGATGGACCGCAACCTGGCGCGGATCATCGCCGCGCTCGAGGCCAAGGTTGGAAAGGACTATCTCCTGGCGGTGACCGCTGATCATGGCATGCCCTCCGCACCGCCGGAGCGCCGGCACCTGGCGCCCGCAGTGGTTGACCTGCTGCACCAGCGGTTTGATCCAGAGGCGAAGCAGCTCGTAACAGGCTACGAACCTGAAAACGGGCAGTTGTTCGTCGAAGAGGACCGGCTGTCGCAGCTTGGCCTGACCCTGGGTGACCTGGCGCGTTTCCTCGAAGCGCAGCCGTTCGTTTTTGCGGTTTTCACCGATGAGGAGGTGCGTGGCGCAGCTGACGTGCCAAGACAGTGACGCCGACATGTAGGCACGCAACGCACAACCGGGGCCGGCCTAACAACCGGTTGCAGCGGACGGCGCTGCGCGCCGCCGCTGAACCGGAGCGTTGGGCGGCGAGCAAGAGGGGCTACGCAGCTTCCCACCGCGTGACAGGGCGCTTCTTCCCTCGAGCACAATCGCGAAGGAAGAGATTGATCAGCGTCTGGTAGGGCACCTCCGTCTCGTCAGCGAGGCGCTTGAAATACGCCAGGGTCTCCTCGTCCAGCCGAATCGTAATCTGTTTCTTGAGTCGCTTCGCGTACGGGTTCCGCTTCCCCTTCGAGAAGTCGTAGTTCTTCTTCATCGCTTCCACCTCCTTTCGTAGTCGCTGCGCTCCGATCGGTTCGCCTTCCTCGCTGAAATGAGCCGAATCACCTGGTCTTGGGCCCGGTAGGTGTGGCTCACCACCAGCACCCGCAGGACAGCGCTCGTCCCAACCAGCACGAACCTCTGATCCTCCTCATCCTCGTCCTCGTCCTCGATCAGTACACCCCAGTCGTCCAGGAATACCGTTTCGGCCTCCTCGAACGAGACACCGTGCTTGCGTTTGTTCTTTCGGTTCTTCGCCGCATCCCACTCGAAGCGCAGCATGCGTACAGTGTAACTACGAAGTAGTTGCCTGCCAGATCGCTGCCTAACAAGGCGCTGCAGCTGTCGAGCGCTGGCCGGGGTGTCGTGGGGCGCCGCCGCCCGGGCTCGCTTCGCTCGCGGGGCGGCTCGTGCCGTCTGGCGGCGGGGCGCGGTGGGCTAACGTGGCGGGTCAGCGGCGCTCGCAGCTGAGCGCCGATCCGTTAGCCAGACGACCGATGCTTGAATGTCGATGAATCACCACGTCTAAATCGGCGAAGAATGGCGGACCAAATTAAGCTCTCCACGTGGTGTTCGACCCTGGTCGTGACCGCCATCGTTCTCACTGGCGAATCTGGCGTGGCCACCCTTCCGGCTCCGGTCCGCATCGATGCCGGGCTCGTGTCGGGTATCGCTGGCAGCACCGCCAACATACGCGTGTTCAAGGGCATTCCCTTTGCCGCGCCCCCCGTGGGTGCGTTGCGATGGCGGCCGCCGCAGCCCGTTCGGAGCTGGGCTGGCGTTCGCTCGGCGGACCAGTTCGGCCCACGGTGCATGCAGCCGAGCGGCGGGGCCGGCGGGCGCGGCGGCGCGACGTCCACCGCGACACCGATGAGCGAGGACTGCCTGTATCTCAACGTGTGGACCGAGGCCGCGTCGGCTTCGGAACGGCGACCGGTGATCGTGTGGTCGCATGGTGGCGCGTTGACCATCGGCACTGGATCGGGAGTCGATGGCGAGACGTTGGCTCGAAAGGGCGCGGTAGTGGTCACCTACAACTACCGTCTCGGCCCGTTCGGCTTTTTCTCGCATCCGGAGCTGACCAAGGAATCGGGGCGAAACGCGTCCGGCAACTACGGTCTGATGGATCTGGTCGCCGTGCTGCGCTGGGTGCAGCGGAACATCGCCGCGTTTGGTGGCGACCCGAACCGTGTCACGCTGGCGGGCCAATCGGGCGGCGGACGGCTCACTCGCGCCGTTGTCGCATCATCGCAAGGCAAGGGGCTGGTTCATCGCGCGATCTCGCAGAGCGCTCCAGTGCGCATCGATCGGATGTGGACGCGCGCGGAGTCGGAGGCGGTCGGTCAGGCGGAAGCGGCGAAGATCGGTGTCGCAACATTGGCCGAGTTGCGCGCGAAGCCGGCAGACGAGATTCAGCGCGGGATGCAAACCGGCCGGCTCGTCGTCGACGGCTGGTACGTGACGGAAGACGTCTCGATCACCATCGCCGAGGGGCGGCACAACCGGGTCGACCTTCTGGTTGGCTCGAACAAGGACGAAGCCAACTTCGTGAGCCTTTACCCGGCATCGCCGTTCTTCGGCCTCGAGAAAACGACCGCGCAGCAGTTCACCGACGAGGCGCGTCGCCGTTTTGGCTCGAAGGCCACTGCGTTTCTGGATCTGTACCCGGCAGGGTCGTCAAATGACGACGCGCGGGCGTCGCTGCGTGAGGCCTTCCGCGACGAAGCCGCGTGGAACGCGCGCGAGTGGGCTCTGGCACAAACGAGAGCCGGCGGAGGCAAGGCATACCTGTATTACTTCGTCCACGAGCCCCCCGTGGCGCCCGGGCAGCCGAACCGAGGCGCGCTACACGGCGCCGAGATCCCGTACGCCTTCAATAGCCCTGCCGGGTCGTGGGCGGATGTCGATCGTGCGCTCGCCGACACCATGTCCTCATATTGGGTGAACTTCGCGACGCGCGGTGATCCCAACGGTGCCGGCCTCCCGCAGTGGCCGGCGCTTCAGCCAACTGCGCGCGAGCGGCTGGTCCTGGGGCCGAGAATCGAGGTGGGGCCGGGGCTCGACGCCGGGCGCGTTGCATTGTCAGACGCTATCGCCATTCGGCGTTCGGTCGCACAGACCGCCCGGTAGTGGAGACCCCTCGCCTCATTGCATCCGTTGTTCCCTGGACTGCGACGACGCCGGCTAACATCCAAATGGAGCCGACGCGCCGACCATCCCGTGCCATCATGTCGCTGCGGCGCGCGGCTCATTTGGCGCGTTGGGCAGCGCGGAGAAACGCTTGTCAGAGCAGCGTGCAGTTCAAGTAACCGTCGCGAGCGGCGTCTTTGTCGTTCTTTCCATGGTGGTGGCCGTTGCGACCTTCCCGTCGTCTCTCCCAGCGGCTGCCGCCATACCGGACGCCCTCACTCGGATTTTCGCGACCGAGCGCAGCGCCATTCTCATCAGCATGTATCTCACCGGGATTGGCTGGGGCGCCGCCTACCTGGTGTTCCTCGTCGCTTTGCGGCACCAACTTCGGATACGCGCTCCCGAGACCGAGCTCAGCACAACGATCGCCGTCATTGGCGGCCTTTCGCAGTCCATCTGCATCGTACTCTTCGCTCTATTCTTCACACTCGCTTCACTGCGGGCTGGTGGTCAGCTCGCGCCAGCCGTGGTTCAGCTTCTCAGCGACGGCGCAGCGCTCTCGAACAACGCCTCAGGCTTCGGGACAGCCTTGTGCCTGGGCGCCTTCACCACCGCCTTTCGGCGTGCCGGTGGATTCCCGCGCTGGCTCCTGTGGCTCGGATGGGCTGTTGTAGCCATTCATCTGGTATCGGCTGGAACGTTCGCGGAATCGGGTCCGCTCTCTCCCACGGGAGTTCCGAGCTCAGTAGCTCCATTCGGAACAACGCTATGGGTCGCCTGCGTAAGCATCGTCAGCTGGCGTCGATAGAGTGCTTGCGGAGCGCGCAGCCCAACACGGCGCTGCAGCAGACCGGGCCACAGCGAGCTCCGATCGACCTTTGGTAGTGTTTGGCATTGCAACTTGGGCACTTCGCTCAGCCGTCGGCGGCGGGCCCGGCAGCTGAGCGCCGATCCGTTGGACGGCGCGAGATCGAGTACGGCGGTTCACGACCGATTCCTTGTCGGGCTATGCCTTCGGCGGTAGCTTCTCCCCGTTCATTGACCGGAGTTTCTTCATGGCCAAGGCATCAAGAGTTGTTTCCGTCGCCCAGCTTCGCCTGAACCACGCAGGCGCTGTGCGCCGAGTTCGAGACTCTAGGCGTCCCCTGATGGTCACCCAACGGGGGCGAGCAACCGCAGTCCTCTTGAGCGTGGAAACCTACGAGCGCGGCGAGCGAGAGCGCAAGATTCTTCGCGAGCTGGCTCGAGGTGAACGCGAGATCGCAGCAGGGCGCGGGATCTCGCTCGAACGAGTTCTCGCAGACGCAGACAAGGTCCTTGCCCGCACGCGCAAGTGACTCTTCGCTTTACTCCTGCCGCCCGGCGTCAATTCCTCGGCGCACTTGCCTACGTCGCGCTGGACAACCCACCTGCTGCCACCAGGTTTCGCGCCCGTGCGGAGAAAGCACTTCGCCGCCTCGAACGATCTCCGAGGTCGCTTTGCGCCCCGTGTCGCCATGCGCCGCAGGGACGGCGTCGCAGAGCGCATTTTTTCTCAAGCTCTTAGCGGCCATCCGTTAGACGGCCGGAATTACCGATTTGCACGGTATCCGTGTATTCTCTAATCTAACGGACTAGTGATCTTCTCGTTTGGCGAGCAAGCGACAGCAGATTTTTACCACGGGCGCCGCACGCGGCGGGTTCGGGCGTTCCCCTCGGATATCCTGCCGGCGGCGCTGCGGAAACTCGACGCGCTTAATGCAGCCCAAGCGCTGCTCGATCTTCGATCGCCCCCCGGGAACCGACTCGAGGTACTTCGCGGCCGCTGGAACGGGGCTCACAGTATCCGGGTCAACGACCAATGGCGGATCGTGTTTCGCTGGTCCGAAGGCCAGGCCCATGAAGTTCGCCTCATCGACTATCACAGGGGTTAATGATGCAGCCCGAGAATCGAGTTCCCACACATCCCGGAGAGATTCTTCGCGAAGAGTTCCTGGCTCCTCTGGGGCAGACGCAGGTAGCGCTTGCAAAACACATCGGGGTGCCGTTGCAGCGAATCAACGAGTTGGTTCGCGGCAAGCGCGGCATCACGCCAGAGACGGCCTGGCTGCTCGCGCAGGCGTTCAATACGACACCGGAGTTCTGGCTCAACCTCCAGGCCGCCTACGATCTCGCACTCAACCGCCCGAGTCGCAAGGTCCAGAAGTTTCGCCGGGCGTCGTGATGCGCTGAACGGTCTGGCTGATGGTTAACAGAAGTCCAGGCACATGGTTTACAGTTTGTCATTCCCCGTGATCCTACCGGTTTGCAGATCGATCCGTCCCAGGAGCGTGTTGTAGTAGACGATGCTCCAGATCCCATCGTCCACTTCCTCGAGGCCGACGTCTTCTCCCTTGAGTGCGTTGCTCAGGAAGTACTGACCCGAGAGCAGACGGAACGTCCCGCTGGCACTCACTCTCCGGACCTCCAGGTGCCCCGGATACTCGGGTCGCCGGAGGCGACCCGAGTACTCCTTCTCCGAAGGCTGCCATCGTTCCGCAGGGAAGTCGCCGTCGAGCGCATCATGCGGACGCTCGTGGTTGTAGCGGTGGCGGAACCGATCGAGCTGGCGCTGCTGCTTCGCGAGGTTCTCGGCGGGCGGCCTGGCGGCCTCGCGTTTCAGGTCCTTGTGCATGCGCTCGTGCTGGCCGTTCTCCTGCGGGCTCGCGGGTCGGATCCTCTGGTGCACGATCCCGAGCTTCATCCACCAGACGTTGAGCTCGCACAGACCGTGGATGCCGGTCGACGCGAACGGG
>JANNIY010000099.1:0-23601 GCA_031405455.1 Deltaproteobacteria bacterium
GGCTCGGCGCTTTTCCTGGTGACGCGCGAGGCCGGCGGGATTAAGCTCCGCGGCGTGGGCGAGTCGAGCGAAGCCCCCCACCTGTCGGCGCCGGTTGCGGTCGGATGGGGAGCCGAGCAAGCGATGCGAGGCGCCCTCGCGGACGCCGGCATACGACCCGAGGAGATCGCCTACCTGAACTTGCATGGCACCGGGACGTCGCTCAACGACCGGATGGAGAGCAGCGCGATCTCACGCGATCTCACGCGTATTCGGCGTCGGTCCACCGTGTAGCTCGACCAAGTCTCTGGTGGGACACACGCTGGGCGCAGCCGGGGCGATGGAAGCCGGTTTCTGCTGGCTCGCGCTCCGCGAGGCGACGGCCGGAGAGATTCCCCTCATCCCCCACGCCTACGACGGGCGATTGGATCCGGAGCTGCTCGGACTGCGGCTGGCCGGCCCGGGGACGACGGCCCCGATGGGGCCCGTGATGACCAACTCCTTCGGCTTCGGCGGCAACAACTGCACGCTGATCCTGGCGCGGCACCCGTGATTCCGGTCCACCTACGCAAGTGGGCCGCCTGGGCCCCCGGCGTCGAGGATGCGCAGGCCTGGCTCCGCTGGTGCGCGGAGCCCCGAGAGCTGGAGGCGGAGGGGCGGCCGGAGGCGAGCTTTTTGCCGGCGCTGCTGCGGCGTCGCTGCAGTCCCCTGAGCCGCATCATGCTGACGGTGGCGTTCGAGTGCTGTGGCGAGGACGAGCGCGCGCAGGTGGGGAGCGTGTTCGCCTCGCGCCACGGCAACATCAACGAATCGATCGAGCTGCTCGAGCGCCTGGCGCACCAGCTGCCGCTCTCGCCCACCCGCTTCAGCCACTCGGTGCACAATGCGCAAGCGGGGCTCTTCTCGATCGCGGCCGGGAATCGGCAGGCCTCCAGCTCGATCGCCGCGGAAACGGAGACCTTCGCCAGCGGCTACCTGGAGGCCCTGAGCTTTCTCGAGCGCGCGCCCGAACGCCCGGTGCTGCTGGTGATGGCCGACGTCCCACTGGCGGACGTTTTCGCAAAACTCGTGGTCGAGCCGGTCGCGTCCTATGGACTCGGCTTGCTGCTCGCGAGCGACGGCCCCGCCCCCCGACTCGTTTTCGGGATCACGCCCGGCGGCAAGGCCGCCGCGCCCGCGCGCTGGCCCGATGCGCTCGAGTTCCTGCGCTGGCTCGAATCTCCGGAGCCACGGCTCTCGCTGGGAGCGGGAGCGCGGCGCTTCGAGTGGGCCAAATCCGCCTAGCCCCGCGCGCTGCCGCGCAGGCGCCGCTCGACCGCTGCGGCGCAGGCCGGATCAGACGATCCGAAGCCGGCCCAGGTCCTGGTCGCCGAGTGCGTGGGTCATCAGGAATTCGGTGATCCAACCGCTATACCAGTCGGCGGTCGCCTCGCCGGTGAAAATTCTCGCCACGTGCTTCGACACGTGGGCGTTCACCAGTCGCCCGAAGCTGCGGCCCTTCGCCTCCTCGCGGATCCGGAACAGCGCAAAGAAGCGACCGTCGTAGAAATATCCGATCGCACGGCGCCAGGCCTCGATGTGTCGCAGGTGCTGGCGCTCGTAGCGCCGCAGCGCCGCCGGGCTGCCGGCGCGGATCGCATCGGCGAGGATGCGCGCGCCATCCATCGCCAGGAAGAGGCCGCTCGAGAACACCGGATCGATGAAGCCGAACGCGTCGCCCACCAGGGCCCAGCCATCGCCGACACCCCGCAGCGTCGTCAGCTGGTAGTTGCCGTAGCGCATGACCGGCGTCAAACGGCGTCCACCTTCGAACATCCGCTTCAGATGCGGATCCGTGGCGAGGAAGGCGTCGAATTGCTCCTCGGCCTTCTCGCCCAGCGAACGGAACACCGCGGGGTCGGCGACGATGCCGAGCGAAACCCGCCCCGGCAGCGGAATCCTCCAGCACCAGCCGTGATCCAGGCGATCCGAGTGCACGTGCCCCGGATGGTCGAGCACGACGTCGGCGCAGTGGGCGAAGAGCGCCACGTCGTGGCGCTGCTGGCCAGTGCTCGGGAGCGCGAGCAGGCGGGCGAGCGAGCGCGAGCGCCCGCTCGCGTCGACGACCCAATCCGGCGGTCCGCCGAGATGCTGCGTGGCTGCCGCGAGCGCCTCGGGTGCGAGAGACACGCGCGGCTCCCCTTCCGCGGCGGTGCTTCCGGCGACGCGTTCGAATTGCGCGCTCGCCTCGATCACCTGAGCGCCGCTGCGCTCGCAAACCGCTCGCAGCGTCGCGTCGAAGCGGTCGCGAGGCACGTTGTAGGCGTACCCGGGGATCCGGCCGCACACCTCGTCGAACGAGATCTGGATCGAGAATTCGCGGTCGACGACGAAGGTCGCCCCGGGCTTGAGGACGCTATAGGAGCGAACCTCGTCCTCGATGCCGAGCGTCCGAAGCATCGGAATCACGGCGGGAACCAGCGACTCGCCCACCACCAGCCCGCTCGAACGGGAGCGCGCGAAGACCACGACGCGAAATCCGGCTCGCGCCAGCAGCGTGGCCAGCGTCGCGCCCGCAGGCCCGGCTCCGACCACCGCGATCGATCTGCCGCGCTTGGCTCGCATCGCTTCGCCGATTACCACACGAGCGCTCGCAGCCGCAACCCACGCCAGGCGTTGGATCGCGCAACGGCGCGCCCCTGACGTGACGGGGCATGCAGTCCGCCGCAGCCGGCGCCAAGCATCCCGCCATTCCCGTGTGGCGCATCGCCTTGAAAATCTTCCAGGCTGCCCTCTTCCCCGCCCATCCCTTCGCCGTCCATTCCGGCTACCCGAGGCTCGGGACGCGCGCTGCGGAGGCCTGGCGATCCTCACCGGCGAACTGTCTGCGACAGCGGCACGAGCGCGCGGTCAATCGTCCCAGCGCCTGAAGATCAGCGAAGTGTTGATCCCGCCGAATGCGAAGTTGTTGCTCATGATGACGTCGACGTCGAGCGCGCGGGGCTCGCCGCGCACGTAATCGAGCGCCGCACAGCGTTCGTCGACCACCTCGAGATTCAGGGTCGGCGCGAACCAGCCCTCGCGCATCATCTCGAGACTCAGCCAGGCCTCGATCGCCCCGCAAGCGCCCAGGGTATGCGCGAGATGACCCTTGAGCGTGCTGATCGGCGTCTGGCCGCCAAAGACGGCGTGCGTCGCCCGGCTCTCCGCGATATCGCCGACTTCCGTCGCCGTCCCGTGCGCGTTCACGTAGCCGATCGCGTCGGGAGTGAGCCCTGCCGACGCGAGCCCCAGGCGCATCACCTGCTCCATGCCCTTGGGATCGGGCAGCGTGAGGTGCCGGCCATCACAATTCGTGGCGAAACCGATTATTTCGGCCAGGATCCCCGCGCCGCGCGCGCGCGCATGTTCGAGTTCTTCGAGGACCAGGCAACCCGCACCCTCGCCTGCAACCATGCCATCGCGATCGCGGTCGAAGGGCCTGGGCGTGCGCTCCGGCTCGTCGTTGCGGGTGGAGGCTGCGAACAGCACGTCGAAAACCGCCGCGTCGATCGTGTCGAGCTCTTCGGCGCCGCCTGCCAGCATGATCTCCTGCTGCCCATGGCGGATCGCTTCGTAGGCGTAGCCGATGCCCTGGCTGCCCGAGGTGCACGCACTCGACGTGGGGATCACGCGGCCCCGCACGCCGAAGAAACTCGCGAGATTCGCAGCCGTCGTGTGGCTCATGAACTGGAGATAATCGTTGGCGCCGATCCCGTTGGTGGTGCGACCGACGAAGAGCTGGCGCGCGTAGACGCCGATGGCCGGCGGACTCCCCGAGCTCGAGCCGCAGCTCACGCCGAGTCTGCCTGCGGTGAGCTCCGGGGAATTCCGCAGGCCCGCCTGTTCGAGCGCGAGCTCCGTCGCGCGCGTGAGCAGCAACGACACGCGGCCCATCGAACGCGTCTTCTTGCGCGGGTAGGACTCCGGCACCACGAAATCGCGAACGCGAGCGCCGAGACGCGTCGCGAGCCCCTCGATGTCGTCCCACTCCGGAATCCGGGTGATGCCGGAGCGGCCCTCGCGCAGGCCTTCTCGCACCTGCTTCCATTCCTGCCCGAGCGGGCACAGCCCGGCCATCCCTGTGACGACGACGCGACGGTTCACGGACTCAGCCTCTCAAGAGGGGTCGTCCCCCCAGTAATCGTAGAAGTTGAACCACTCGTACGGCGCTCGCTGGCAGTGATGTTCGAGCCGCGCGGCGTAGGTTGTCAACAGCTCGGTCACGGCCGCCTCCCTCCCGTGCCTGGGAAGGCGAACGCGCTCGGCCAGCTGCTCCGTGAAGATCTCATAACGCTGGGGCCCCCTGCGCAGCGCCACCACCAGCAGCACCGGGCAGGCGAGCAGGCTCGCCAGCAAAAACGGCGCTTGCGGCAGCTCCACGCTGCCGCCCAGAAACGGCACCCGGCTGGCGCGGCGCCGATCGCCGGGTTCGACGCGATCGCCGAGGATAGCGACGTGCTCGCCGCGCTCCAGGCAGCGGCGGACCTCGAAGACCGATTCGAGCGACCCGGGATCGACGTGGATCACGTGCGTCTCGACCTCGGGTGAGAGCTCGCGAAAGATCTGGTTGATGCGCTGCGCGTTGACGGTGAACATCAAGACGTTGACCACCGTCGCGTGACGCGTGGCCAGCATCCGCAGCACGTCGAAGCTTCCGAGGTGCGCCCCCAGCACGATCGCGCCGCGCTTGGCCGCGGCGAGCCGATCGAACGGCCCGAAGCCGTGGATCTCGAGCGAAAAATCGTCCGTCTTCCCGAACCAGATCGCCAGCCGATCGACGATCGAGAACGCGAAGGCCCGGTAGTGAAGGAAACTGTCCCAGAAACCCGGAACCCGACCCAGGCTGGCGCGCCCGACCTCGCTGGCATGTACGCGCGCCAGGTAGGCGGCGGAGGCCCGGCGGCCCGCCCGGTCCGTTAGAAAGAAGTAGCCGACGATCGCCGTGACGAGCACCTGTGTCGGCCCGCGGCCGGCGGCGCGAAACAGCCACGCGGTGAACCGAAGCCCCCATAGGGAGCCGCGTTCGGCGATCCGGGCCCAGCGTTTCGGGTGGGAGGCGGCCTGCGAGCCGAGGCTAGAGGCGCTCATCGATCAGATCGACGATGTCCTGGATGGTCTGGATCGACTTGAGATCGGCTTCGTTGAGGGAAAGGCCCGTCTTTTCCTCGACCCGCACGGCGAGATCGACCGCGTCGATGCTGTCGAGGTCGAGATCGTCGACGAGGTGGGTGCTGAGGCGAAGTTCCTCATCGCGGAAATGGAATTCCGTCTTCATCAGGTCGGTGACCCACTTGAGGATCTCGTCCTTGGAGTGCATCCGCGAGACCTCGCCCGCGGCCAGCATACAATCGGCCCTCGTAGAAGTCACGGAGCGCCGCGTTCAGCTTGCGCGAGGCGGCGCCCCGGCTCTCGTCGTGCTGGATCCGCTTGCGCGGATCGATCGGCTCGGCGACCTCGATCGTGATCTGCATCGGCCGGTCCCCCACGTCGTACCAGTGTTGCCCCCGCATCAGCGCCTGTGGAACGCAGCGGATCACCAGCGGGCGGAGCGGACGCCCGCTGCGCAGCGCCACGTGCGCGGCGCCGCGACGGAACGCTCCCAGCTCGCCTCCCTTCAGCGCACGCGTGCCTTCCGGGAACAGCAGCAGCGATCGGCCGTCCCGCAGCCGCGCGGCACAAGCCTCGACGACGGCTTCGCCGAGGTCGTTGGGTAGATAGCCCGCTGCGCGCACCACACCGCGCATGAACGGATTGCTCCAGGCGCCGATCTTCACCAGGCAATCGAGCTGCGGCAGCAGCGAGCCGATCAGCACCACGTCGATCAGTGTCTGGTGATTGGCGACGATCAGCTGGCCCGGCTCGCGCAGCTTCTCCCGCCCGCTCACCGTCAACCTGCAGACCCCGAGCGCCTCCATCAAGCGGACGTGGAATCGAAAAGCCAGATGGACCAGGTACTGCGCTCGCTCCTCACGCACCCGCGCACTCTTCACGCCGATCCGAAGCAATGGGAAACAGACGAGCGCGAGCAGCAGCCCGCCGATGCCGAAGGCTGCGAAGGAAATCCCCGTGCCCGCGATCCGCAACCAGCGTGATAGCCGCTTCATGAGGAGCGAATCCTAACACGCGGACCGGCACCATTCGGTGCGCCGGGACGCAGCCGACGTCAGGCGCGCCGAAAGGGATTGCCGCGGGGTAGATCCTGCCCGACCGTCTCCGCAGCCGCGCTGAGCGGAGATCCCGCCTTCGCGCGGCGGTCCGTTCTATACTGCGGATCCCATGCACGCTCGCGGGACCGGCGACTCCCAACCCCTCGTCAGCATCGTGATTCCGTCGTACGACAGCGCCGAATTCGCGCGCGGCGCCGTCGCCTCGGTGTTGGCGCAGACCCGCCAGGACTTCGAGATCTTGCTGGTGGACGACGGCTCGCGCTCCGATCAGGTTCCGATCCTCGCAGCGTTGGCCGATTCGCCGAAGGTACGCCTGCTTCGGCAGGCCAGGGCCGGCCCCGACAGGGCGCGGCGGCGCGGCTGGGAAGCCGCGCGCGGCGAGTTCGTGGCCTTCCTCGACGACGACGATCGCTACGCACCGGGCTACCTCGCGGCCTGCCTCGATCAGCTCGCGGCGGCGCCCGATCTCGGCGCCGTCTATACCCGCTACCGCGCGGTCGAACCGAACGGGGCGCCGCGCGGCATCCTGCCCAAACAGAACTACTCCGGGCGCATCTTCGCGCGCGAAGTCGCCAAGGGCACCGTCAAGACCTCCACGTTGCTGGTCCGCCGCGCGAGCCTGCTCGCGCTCTCGCGTTTGCGCGAGCTCACGCGTTCAGGTGGCAACTACGATTTGATCCTGAGGCTCGCCTACACGAACGCGTTCGGCTTCGTCGACGAAGTCCTGGTCGATGTGACCCAACGCCCCGGCAGCTTTTCCAAGGATCTCTCGCGCCGACATCTGGATCGCAGTGAGATCCTCGAGAATCTGCTGCGCGTGTATCCCGACATGTCCGCTGGCGATCGCGCCGCGGTCTGCGCCAAGATCGCGAAGTATTTGATCAAGGCCGGGCTCCGACAGGCAAGACAGGGACGGCGCGCCGAGGCGCGAGCGCTGCTGCGGCGCAGTTTCGCGTATCGCAGATCGCCGCGCGTCGTGTTTCACTACCTGCGCGGCTGAGAAACCGACTGGCCGAGCGCTTGCGGACGGCGAAAGGAGACGAAATGTCGCTTCAAATGACGAAGGCCGAGCGCGAGGCGTTCCTCGCCGGCGTACACGTCGGAGTGATCAGCATCGCCGAGCCCGGCCGCGGCCCCCTCACGGCGCCGATCTGGTATGGCTACGAGCCGGGAGGAGAGTTGTGGATCGTCACGGAGCGCGACTCGCGCAAGGGGCGCCTGCTGGCGCAGGCCGCGCGCTTCAGCCTCTGCGCGCAGAACGAACAGCCCCCCTACAAGTACGTGAGCGTGGAGGGGCCCATCACGGCCATCGTGGCGTCCGAGGTCGAGCGCGACGGGCGCCCGCTCGCGCGCCGCTATCTCGGCCGCGAGCTGGGCGATCGCTACATCGCGTCGACGGATGACGCCGGCTCGCGCGCGGCCAACATTCGGGTCACGCTGCGGCCCGAACGCTGGCTCACCACCGATTACGCCAAGCTGGGCTGAGCCGGCCAGGCCGGGCACCGCAGCCGAGGACTACGGCATCGCATGTCGCTCACCGCCACCGACCCCGCGTTCCAGAGCTTCGCCGCGCAGGCGCTCCACTATTTCCGACGCGAGCATGAAGGGATCCCCCGCGCGCCGATCGCGGGACCCGCCGCGTGGCGGGGTGCGGATCTCGCGCTTGCTCCGGAGAGCTGGACGCACGAACTCGCGCCTGGCGAGATCGCGGAGCTCGATGCGGCGCTCCTCGCCGTGCGCGCTCGCGGACTTCCCCTCGCCGCGATCCACCGCGAGGACTTTCCCCTCCCCGGCCTGGCGCCGACGCTCGCCCGTTGGACGCGCGAACTGCGCGACGGGCGCGGCTTCCTGCGCGTGCGGGGCCTGCCCGTCGCGCGCTGGGGCGACGAAGCTTCCGCGCTCGTCTACTGGGGACTCGGGCAGCACCTCGGCCGGCCGGGCGCCCAGAATCCGGCCGGAGAGCTGCTCGGGCACGTCGTCGACACGCACGAGGAAGCCACGAACCCGCACGTGCGCCGCTATCGGACGCGCGGCGAGATCCGCTTCCACTGCGATCTCGCCGATGTGGTGGGCCTGCTGTGCCTGCGCAGCGCCCGCACGGGGGGCGCGAGCCGGATCACGAGCAGCGTATCGATTCACGACGCGATCCTCGCGCGCAGCCCCGAGCTCGCCGCACGCCTGTACGAGCCCTTCCTGCTCGACTCGCGCGACGAACAGCGCGAGGGCGCGCGTCCGTACTTTCCCGTGCCGCCCTGTCGTCGGGCGCAGGACCGCCTCGCGACCTTCTGGCACAGCGATTACTTCCGCTCCGTCGTCCGACACACTGACGTGTCTCCCTTCACCCCTCTCGAGCACGAGCTCCTCGACCTCTACGAAGAGCTCGCCAATTCCGAGGCGCTGCGCCTCGACATGCACTTCGCACCGGGCGACGTGCAGCTGATCTCGAACCACACGGTCGTCCACGCGCGCACGGCGTACGAGGATGCCCCGGGCAGCGAGCGCCACCTCTTGCGCCTGTGGCTCTCGCTCGCGCGCTAGGCCGGGTCCCGCCACAGGCAGGGAAAGGATTCGAGACGTGCCGCTCCGCGCCGTGCTCTTCGATGCTGCGGGCACCCTGATCGAGACGGCGCGGCCGGTGGGCGACGTGTACGCGGAGCTCGCGGCCGCACACGGCGTCGCGCTCTCTCCGGCGCGCCTCGCGGACGCCTTTCGCAGGATCCTCGCGCAGGCGCCGCCGCGGGTGTTCCCCGAAGCGCCTCGCGACCAGATTGGCGCGCTCGAACGCGGCTGGTGGCGCGGCGTCGTGCGCTCGACCTTCCTCGCGGCGGACGGGACCGCGCGCTTCCGCGATTTCGAGGGCTTCTTCGCAGACCTTTTTGCACACTACGCCGCCGCGGCCGCCTGGCGCGTGCGACCCGGCGCACGCCAGGCGCTGCTGCGCCTGCGCGCGCTGGGTGCCGCCACCGGCATCGTCTCGAATTTCGATGGGCGGCTTCCCGCGATCCTTGCGGGCCTCGGGCTCGCAGAGCTGCTGGATGTCGTGATGCTCCCAGGCGACGCGCGTGTGGCCAAGCCCGATCCGCTCATCTTCACGCTCGCGCTCGCGCGCCTTGGAGTCCCAGCCCCGGACGCCGTTTACATCGGCGACGACCACGCCGGCGACAGCGAGGGCGCCCGCGCAGCGGGCCTCCTCGCGATCGACGCCACGGCGCTTGCTACGCTCGCCAGTCTTCCGGAGCGGCTGCTCGACCCGGCGCGGAAAGGGCCATGATGAGCGAACTCGACGATCGTCCCGACGCGCTCCAGTTCTTTCGCGAGCGCTTCGGCCTCGACGAGCGCGGCCTCGCCTCGGGCCTCGACGCCGCGCTCGAACGCCGCGTCGACTACGCGGACATCTTCGTCGAAGTCACGACGCAAGATTCGGTTTCGCTCGAGGAAGGCATCGTAAAGAGTGGTGATCGCCACCTCGAGCAGGGCGTCGGCGTGCGCGCGCTGTCGGGTGAGCGCCAGGGCTACGCCCATGCCGACGAAATCACGGTCGAGAGCGTGTGCCTCGCCGCCGCCACGGCGCGGGCGATCTCCGAGCAGGCGCGCAGCGGCGGCGCCGTCGCCGTGCAGCGGCGCGCTCCCTCTCGCGATCTCTACCCCGTCGCCTGCGCGCCGACCGACGTGCCGGTCGCCCGCAAGGTCGACCTGCTGGGCGAGATCGATCTCTACGCGCGCAGTCTCGATCCGCGCGTGAAGCAGGTGATGGCGAGCGTCGTCTCGCAGCACCGCCAGCTGCTCGTCGCCGCCAGCGACGGAACCCTGTGCGCCGACGTCCAGCCGCTCGTGCGCCTCAACGTGCAGGTCGTCGCCGCCGACGGCGCGCACCGCGAGGTGGGCTACCAGGGGATGGGGGGCCGTTACGATCTCGCCCGCCTGCTCGATCCGGCAGCCTGGCGCCCGCTCGTCGCCGAGGCGGTGCGCATCGCAACCTTGAATCTCGCCGCCGAGCCCTGCCCCGCCGGCACCCTCGACGTCGTGCTCGGGCCCGGCTGGCCCGGCGTGTTGCTGCACGAAGCCATCGGCCACGGCCTCGAGGGCGACTTCAACCGCAAGCAGACCTCCGCGTTCTCGGGCCGTCTGGGCGAACGCGTGGCGGCGCCGGGCGTCACGGTCGTCGACGACGGCACGCTTCCCGGCCGCCGCGGCTCGCTCAACGTCGACGACGAAGGCACGCCGACGGGGCGCACCGTCCTGATCGAAGACGGCATCCTGTGCGGCTATCTCCAGGATCGCCTGAACGCCCGCCTGATGGGCATGCAGCCGACGGGCAATGGGCGCCGTGAGAGCTACGCGCACCTGCCGATGCCGCGCATGACCAACACGTTCATGCTCGCCGGCCCCGACGATCCGGAGGAAATCCTGCGTTCGGTGCAGCGCGGGATCTACGCGGTTTCGTTTGCGGGCGGCCAGGTCGACATCACGAGCGGAAAGTTCGTCTTCTCGGCCAACGAGGCCTACCGCATCGAAGACGGTCGCCTCGGGGCGCCGCTCAAGGGCGCGACGCTGATCGGGAACGGCCCGGACGTGCTGACGCGCGTGCGGCGCATCGGAAACGATCTGGCGCTCGACCAGGGCGTCGGAACCTGCGGCAAGGACGGCCAGAGCGTTCCCGTCGGCGTGGGCCTGCCCACGCTGCGCATCGACGGTCTCACTGTCGGGGGGACCCAGGGATGAGTCCCGCCGCAGCGCGCGCTCCCGAAAGCGTCGTCGAACAGGCGCTCGCGGCGGTTCGCGCCGCCGGCGCCGATGCGGCCGATGCGCTGCTCGTGATCTCGGACGCGATCGAAGCGCGCGTTCGCGACACCGAGATCGACTACGTGAAACAGGCGCGCGAGCGCACGCTCGGGATCCGCGCGCTGGTGCGCGGTGCGGGCGGCTCGCGCTCGGCCGTGACCTCGACGAGCGACCTCTCGGCCGAGGCCGTCGCGCGCATGGCGCGAGAGACGGTCGAACTCGCGCGCGCCACCGCCGAAGATCCGACGGCAGGCCTTCCGGAAGAGCCCCCCGCCCTCGACGCGCCCGATCTCGCGCTCTTCGATCCCGCCGATCGCTCGCTGGCGATCGAAACCCGCATCGAGCAGGCGCGGGTCGCCGAAGCGGCCGCTCGCGCGGTCGATCCGCGCATCGTCAACTCCGAAGGCACGCAGGTCGGATCCGACTTCACGCAGCTGACCTACGGCAACTCGCGCGGTTTTCTCGGGAGCTACGAATCGGCCGTGCACTCGCTCGTGTCGGAGCCGGTGGCGCGGGAGAATGGCTCGCTTCAGCGCGATCACTGGCTCAGCTTCTCGCGCCGGCTGCGCGATCTCGAAGACCCCGCCTCCGTGGGTCGGCGCGCGGCGCAGCGCGCACTGCGCCGCCTCGGCGGTCGGCGCGTCGCCACCTGCGAGGTCCCCGTCGTCTTCGATCCGCTGACGGCCGCGAGCCTGCTCGCGCAGCTCGCGAGCTGCGTGAACGGCTACTCGGTGTATCGCGAGATGAGCTTTCTCGCCGGGCGCATCGGTGAAACGATCGCGAGCGAGCTGCTCACGGTGATCGACGACGCCCGGCGCCCGGGCGGCCTCGGCAGCCGGCCCTTCGATGGCGAAGGCCAGGCGACGCGCCGAAACGTCGTGCTCGAGCGCGGGCGCCTCGCGAGCTACCTGCTCGACAGCTATTCCGCGCGCAAACTCGGGCTGCGCACGACCGGCAACGCCGCCCGCGGCGCCGGGAGCGCCCCGACGGCGGCGCCGAGCAACTTCTGGCTGGAGCCCGGTCCGCTTTCGCTCGAGGAGCTGATCGCCACGACACCGCGCGGGTTGTTCGTGACGGAACTCATCGGTCAGGGCTTCAACCCCGTCACCGGCGACTACTCACGGGGCGCGGCGGGCCTGTGGATCGAGGGCGGCGAGCTGACGGGGCCCGTCGAAGAGATTACGATCGCCGGCAATTTCCGCGAGATGCTGCGCGATGTCGATGCCGTGGGCTCGGATCTCGTCTGGCTCGGCCGGGTCGCGTCGCCCTCGCTACGCGTCGCGCGCATGACCGTCGCGGGGGAGTGAATGTCGGCGCCCGTGATGCTCGGCATGCAGCTGCCGGACATCGACACCTGGTCGGAACGGGTCGTCGTGGTGCTCGGCCAGAACCCCGGGGTATTCACGGGCCCGGGCACCAACACCTATTTGATCGGAACCGGCCCCCAGCGCATCCTGCTCGACACTGGAGAAGGTCGCCCCGCGTATCTCGACGTCCTCGAGCGCGCCTGCGCGAGCGCCGGCGTGACCGGCCTCCAGGAGATCGTGCTCACGCACGGACACCCCGATCACATGGGGGGCGCCAAGGGCGTGCTCGAGCGCTTCGGCCCCCTGCGCGTTTCGAAGCTCGGCTGGCCCGGAAATGACGAGGCCTACGGCATCGAGCTATCGCCGATCGGAGAAGACTCCGTGCTGCGCACGCAGGGCGCGACGCTGCGCGCGGTGCACGCACCGGGCCACGCGCAGGACCATCTCTGCTTCATGCTCGAGGAAGAAGGCGCGCTCTTTTCCGGCGACAACGTGCTCGGCGTCGGAACCACCGTGATTCCCGCTCGCGGCGGCGATCTGCTCGACTACCTGAACTCGCTCGAGCGTCTGCTCGCGCAATCCCCGCGCGCGATCTATCCCGCCCACGGCCCGCGGATCGCCGACGGCGTCGGCAAGATCCATGAGTACATCGCGCATCGCGGAGAGCGCGAGCGACAGATCCTCGAAGCGTTGACGCAGGGGCTCGCGCTGATCCCGGAGATGGTGCGGCGCATCTACGCCAGCTACCCCGAATCGCTGCACCCGGCGGCCGCGATGTCCGTCGCCTCCCACCTGCGCAAGCTCGAGCGCGAGGGCCGCGTCGCGCGCGAAGGCGACGATCTGCTCGCAGCGCGCTGGCGTCCGACGTGACGCATCCCATCCTGCGGCGGCTCGCGAGCGCCGACGCCGATGAGCGTCGGCGCGCCTGCCTCGAGGCAGAGCACGATGCCTCGGCGGTGCTGCTGGTTCCTGCGCTCGCCACGGCGCTCGGCGACGCCTCGACCCCCGTCGCGCGCGCGGCTTCCCAGGCGCTGGCGGGCCTGGGGCGCAGCCATTCTGCGGTGATCGAAGCGCTCCGCGACGCGCTTCGCAGCGACACCCCCCGCTGCCGCGTTCGCGCCGCCTTCACGCTCGCGCGTCTCGAACCGCCCGAGCCGCGCTCGCTGCCCGCGCTCGTCAGCGCGCTCGCGTCCGAGGAGGGCGACGTGCGCTGGACCGCGACGCGCATCCTCGTCGAAATGGGGCGCCTGCACGGCGAGGTGCTGCGCGTGATCACGAACCTCGCGAGCGACGATTCCGCGCGCGTGCGGCGAATGGCGCTCTGTGCGCTACGCGAGCTCGCCCCCGGCGAGCCGGAAGTCGCCCGCATCCTGCTCGCCGCCTCGCGCGACGCCGACCTCGGCGTTCGGCGCGCCGCGCTCACGGCCCTCGCCGGGCTCGACGAACCGCCGGCGGCGGTGCGCGAGCGTCTCGGCGAGGTGGCGGCCTCCGACCCGGACGCCGCCAGCCGGCGCCTGGCCCAGGCGGCGCTCGCCGTGACTGCAAGCGGCTACCCCAGCGCGAACGCGATTTAGCATGAGCGGCCCGGCGAAAAGAGAACCGGCCGGGCGCCGCAGGCAGGCTCGCGGCGGTCCCGGGCAGCGCACGCGCCGCCAACACTTCTTGACCGCACTCGTACTCGTACTCGCAACCTTCGCGGTCTACGCGCAGGTCCGGGATCACGAGCTCCTGATCTACGACGACCCGGACTACATCATCCTGAATCCGAACCTGCGCCTGAATTTCGGCTGGGAAAGCGTTCGCGAGGCATTCCGCTCACCCTACCTGGGGAATTGGTCCCCGCTCACATCGCTATCGCTGCGACTCGACTTCGAGCTCTACGGCCGGAGTGCCGCGGGCTACCTGCTCACCAATGTCGTCTTGCACGCGTTCGCCACGCTCGTCCTCTACGCGGCGCTCGCGCGCCTGACGGGCGCACGCGGCCGCAGCGCGTTCGTGGCGGGGATTTTCGCGCTCCACCCGCTGCACGTGGAATCCGTCGCCTGGGTCAGTGAGCGCAAGGACGTGCTCTCCGCCGCATTTTTCATGCTGGGACTCTACGCCTACGCCCGTTTCGCGGAGCGCCCGCGGCTGGTTCGCATGCTCGCCGTCCTGCTGCCCCTGCTGCTCGGCCTGCTCAGCAAGGCAAGTCTGGTCACGTTTCCCTTTGTGCTTCTCCTGCTCGATTGGTGGCCTCTCGGGCGCGTCCCTGGCTCCGCAGCGGGAACCTGCAGCGAACGCGTCTCCTGGCAACGCGCCGTGCTCGAGAAGCTTCCGATGCTCATGCTGGTGGCGGCCTTCGCCATCCTCACGTACGTCGTCCAACGGGAAGCCGGCGCCATGGAATCGGGGGATGTGATCCCCTGGCCTGCGCGCCTGCGCAACGCGCTCGAAGCCTACGTCCGCTATGCAGGCAGCAGCTTCTGGCCGAGCCATCTCGCCGTTTTCTACCCGCACCTGCGCGGAACCTCGCCCGTGTGGCAGAGCGTTGCGGCCGCGCTGCTCCTGATCGGCGTATCCGCCTGGGCAGTGCTGCGGGGGCGCGCGCAGCCCTACCTCGTGGTGGGCTGGCTCTGGTACCTGGGAGTGCTCGTCCCCATGATCGGACTCGTCCAGGTGGGCGCGCAGGCGCGCGCGGATCGCTACATGTATCTGCCGCTGATCGGACTCTCGATCATGCTCGCCTGGGGCGCTGGCGACCTCCTCGAGCGTGTGCGCGCGCGGCGCCTCGCGCCACTCGCTGCGGGCGCCGTGCTCGGCGCCCTGTGGCTGTGTACGTGGTTTCATCTGCGGCATTGGCACGACTCGATCGCCCTGTTCGAGCACACCCTGGCCGTCACCCCGGAAAACTCCGTTCCCCATCTCCATCTGGGCGAGGCCTACCTTCAATTGGGAAATACCGACGCCGCTGAGCGTCACTTCGCGCGCTCGTCCATGATCGACCCCCAGCGGGTCGCACCGCGTCTCGGCCTGGCGGACGTGCGCGTGCAGCGCGGCGATCTCGCCGGCGCGCTTGCCATCTATGAGCGCGAGGCGCGAAACCACCCCAACGACGTGCTGGTCGCCGGCCGCTACGGCTTCGCGCTGCTCCAGGCGGGTCGCGTCGCAGAAGCGCAACGCCCGCTCGAGCTGGCCATTACCGCGCACCCAGGTTCGGCACTGCTGCACGCGGCTCTCGCAATCGTCCATGGTCAACTGGGACGCACGCAAGACGCGATTCGCAGCAATCGCCTGGCACTTCGCTTCGACCCAGGACTGATCGACGCCGCGAACAACCTCGCGTGGGTGCTCGCAACCCGCGAGCAATCCTCGAGCGAGGAGCGGCAGGAGGCCGTCGCATTGGCCGAACAGGCGACGCGTGCGCGCGGCGGCGACGATCCCAATCTGCTCGACACCCTCGCCGCGGCCTACGCGGCGGCGGGCAGATTCGATGACGCCGTCGCGGCCAGCCTGCGAGCAGCAAGCGCGGCCGAGGCGGGGGGACATCCGGAACTGGCGCGCGAGAGCCGCGAACGCGGGGCTCTCTACGCGGACCGGCGCGCCTATCTGGATCCCTCGCCCCGCGCTCCCACCCGCCAGCCGGAAGCCGCTGCGAATTCCCAGACCGGCGCGAATTAACCCTGGACGAAGAGCAGCTGATCGAGGGACAGGGCGCCGGGACCGAGCAGCGCGAGGACGACGCAGATCACCGCCAGATTGATCGTGTACTCGGCGCCAGGAGGATCGTTCGTGATCAGATAGCCCGCGCCCCGGTGGCCCAGGCGCCCCGCGACGAGCATGGTAAATGCCAGCAACAGACACGCTGGGCGCGTCAACAGGCCGAGCGCGAGCAAGCTCCCGCCGACGATTTCCGAGATCATCGCCACGCGCGCCTGAAGCGGCGCAAGCGGCACGCCCAGGCTCTCCAGAAATTGCACGAATCCCTGCATGCTGCCGGTTCCCACGAGGCCGAGCTTGCCGAGACCGTGGATCACGAAACACACGCCGATGAACAGGCGCCCGATCAACAGTGCGGGATCCGTCAGCCCCGCTGAGGTGCTGACGAGCATTCCGGCGAGAACTTCCATGAACCCTCCCCCGAGGCCGCGAGCGCGGCGGCGCGCCCCACGTTCTACCATGCCCGCGCCCGCACGCCGAATCCAGATTTCGCCGTGTCCCGTGAATGAGGAGCCAGGATGGAGAAGAGCGAGTTCTACCGCGACGCCCGCCACGACCTTCCGGGCCCCCTGTCCGGCGTGCGCGTGCTCGAAGCGACGACCACCTGGGCCGGCCCCATGTGCGGTTGCCTGCTGGCCGATTTCGGCGCCGACGTGATCAAGGTCGAGCACCCGGACGGTGAGATCGCGCGGCGCGCGCCCCCGCTCCTGCCCGGAACCCAGCCGCCCGTCTCGTTCATGCATGCCACCGTCAACCGCAACAAGCGCAGCCTTTCGCTCGATCTGCGCAGGCCCGAAGGCCTCGCGATCTTCCTCGAACTCGCGCAACGCAGCGACATCCTGATCGAGAACTTTCGACCCGGCACGCTCGCGCGTTGGGGCGCGGGATACGCAGCCGTTCGCGCGCTGAAGCCGAACATCATTTACGTCTCGATCAGCGGCTTCGGACAATGGGGCCCGCACAGCGGACGCGTCGGCTACGACCCGCTCGCGCAGGCCGCGAGCGGCTTCCTGTCGCTCAACGGAAGCCCGGACGGCGAGCCCGTCAAGGCGCCGACCTTCCTGGCCGACGATCTCGCAGGCCTGCACGCCGCGCTCGCCGCCCTCGCCGCGCTGCGCCACCGCGACGCGACCGGCGAAGGCCAGCAGATCGACGTTGCGCTGCTCGACGCCATGCTCTTCCAGTCGACCGGCTATCTCACGCTCGGGGCGCTCGGGGTCGCGCTCCCGAGACTCGGCAACGAGTTCCGCATCGCCGCCCCGGCCAACACCTACTCATGTAGTGACGGCCAGATCCTGACGGGAGCCCTGCTCGATGCGCACTGGGCCCGCCTGGCGCCGCTGCTCGGCCGCCCGGAACTCGCGGAGGATCCTGGCTTCGCCACCGCACCGGCCCGGATCGCGCGTCGCCGCGAAGTGGACCAGCTCGTCGCCGACTGGGCGCGCGAACGCAGCGTCGAGGCGGCGCTCGCGGAGCTGATCGCGGCGGATCTTCCGGCCGCGAAGGTGCAGACCTACGCGGAGGCGGCGCGCGACCCCGCGGTGCTCGCGCGCGACATGCTGCAAACGCCGAGCGGCCCCGCCGGCACCGCCGTGCCCATCACCGGGCCGGCCGCGAAGTTGTCGCGCACGCCGCTGAGCGTGCGCAGCGCCGCCCCCGCGCTCGGGGCGCACACGGACGAAATACTCAGCGAGCTCGGAATCGCGCCCGAGCAACGCCGTCACCTGCGCGAGCAGGGGATCCTCTAGCGATCGTCTTGCGGCCCGGTCTGGGCGCGCGCATCGAGCAGGCGGTCGAGAATTTCGGGCGCCAGCACACGCTCGGCAAGGCAAATCTCGCGCACGCTCTTGCCAGTCTCGGCGCAGCGCTTCGCGATGCGCGCGGCGGCGTCGTACCCGATGGCCGGAACCAGCGCCGTCACCAACGTGAGGCTGCTTTCGACGAGCGCGCCCATCCGGTCGCGATCGACTTCGAGGCCGTCCAGGCAGCGCTCGGCGAACAACGTCGAGACGTTCGCGAGCAGCCGGATCGATTCGAGCAGGTTGCGCGCAATCAAGGGCAGGAAGGCGTTGAGTTCGAGCTGACCCGAGAGCCCCGCCACGGCGATCGCGGCGTCGTGGCCGATCACCTGCGCCGCCACCTGCGTCACGGACTCGCAGATCACGGGGTTCACCTTCCCCGGCATGATCGACGAGCCGGGTTGCAGCGCGGGCAGCCGCAGCTCGGCCAGCCCGGCGCGCGGCCCCGACGCGAGCAGGCGGACGTCGTTGGCAATCTTGAACAGCGACACCGCGAGCGTGCGCAACGCTCCGCTGGCCTCGACGGCCGCGTCGCGGGAAGCCTGCGCTTCGAAATGATCGCGCGCCTCCCGGAACACCAGACCCGTCGCCTGCGAAAGGTGCGCGATCGCGCGCTCCGGAAAACCCGGTGGCCGATTGAGCCCCGTGCCGACGGCCGTGCCGCCGAGCGCGAGCTCGACGAGGGCTTCGCTCGCCGCCTGGCTGCGCGCGATGCCGAGTTCGATCTGGCGCGCCCAGCCCCCGATCTCTTGCGAGACCCGCATGGGCGTCGCGTCCATCAGATGCGTGCGGCCGATCTTCACGACCGCGTCGAACTCGGCCGCCTTGCGCAGCAGGCAGGCGTGCAGTCGCGCGAGCGCCGGCAGCAGTTCCTCGTGGATCGCGAGCCGCGCCGCCACGTGCAGCGCCGTCGGCATCACGTCGTTCGAGGATTGCGAGCGGTTCACGTGATCGTTCGGATGCACGGCGCCCACGCCCGGGGCAAGACGCTGCCCGGCGAGGCGCGCGATCACCTCGTTCGCGTTCATGTTCGTCGAGGTTCCCGAGCCGGTCTGGAACACTTCCACGACGAAATGGGCGTCGTGTCGCCCCTCGGCCACCTCGCGCGCGGCCTGTTCGATGGCGCGTGCGCGCGCTTCATCGAGCACGCCCAGCTCCCGATTCGCCGCGGCCGCCGCCGCCTTGACGAGCGCGAGCGCATGAATCAAGCGCAGCGGCATGCGTTCGCCGCTCACCGTGAAGTTGGCGATCGCGCGCTGCGTCGAGGCTCCCCACAACGCGGAGGCGGGCACCTCGACCTCGCCCAGCGAATCGCGTTCGCTGCGCACGTCCTCGCGGCTGGTCGCCATGCCCCCCTCCCGCGACGGCTCGGATCCGACGAACGCTCCATGATGCAGCGGAACCGGCGGCACGGCGAGCGCTGGGGGAATTGACCGCGGCCGGACCGTCGGTCAAGATCCAGCTCCATCGTCGCGACGCGGATAGCCGCAGGAGGAGCCCCATGGCCGAGCTCAAAGGCACGAAGACCCACAAGAATCTCAAGGATGCGTTCGCCGGCGAGTCCCAGGCAAACCGGCGTTACCTCTACTTCGCGCGCCATGCCGACATCGAAGGCTACCCGGACGTCGGCGGCCTGTTCCGCGACACGGCCGAGGCCGAGACGGGGCACGCGCACGGGCATCTGGATTTCTTGAAGCCGGCGGGCGACCCGGCGACCGACCTGCCGATCGGCTCGACCGAAAAGAACCTGCGAGCAGCCGTGGCCGGCGAAACCCACGAGTACACCGAGATGTACCCGGGCATGGCGCGCGCCGCACGCGACGAGAAATTCGACTCGATCGCCGAATGGTTCGAGACGCTCGCGAAGGCGGAGAAGTCGCACGCCGGCCGCTTCCAGAAGGCGCTCGACAGCCTCGAGAAGCTCTAGCTGAAGGTCGAGCCCCCCGAGCACCCGTCGGCCGGGCTGGGTTGGGAAGACCCGGCCTGGTCGGACCCTGCGAGTGTCGAGCGCGAGCTGCGGCGCGTGGGCGAGATCTGCCATCAGTGCCGGCGCTGTCTGCCGCTGTGCCCGGCATTCCCGAAGCTGTTCGAGTTGATCGACGCCACCGATCGCGAGATCGAGGGCGTGGCCATGTCCGGCTTCGACGACGTGAACGAGCTCTGTTATCACTGCAAACTCTGTTACAACCACTGCCCCTATACACCGCCGCACACCTGGGACGTCGATTTCCCCCAGCTCATGCGGCGCCATCAGCTGCAGCGCGCGGAACGCGACGGCATCCCGTTCGCACGCAAACTGACGACGCAAACGGATCTGATCGGGCGCGTAGGGTCGCTCGCGCCGGTGCTCATGAACTTCGCCAACCGCAATCGCGCGGCGCGCGTGATGATGGAGAAGACGCTCGGCATCCACCGGGATTGGGTGCAGCCTTCCTACGCCTTCGAAACCGTCGCGCGCTGGTTCCGCAAGCGGGCCACCCCGGTCGCCGGGAACACGGGCCGCGCGGTGCTCTTCACGACCTGCTCCGTCAATTACAGTGACCCCGCGACCGGACGCGCCGCCGTCGAGGTGCTGGAGCACAGCGGTGTGCAGGTCGACCTCTGCTACGAGCGCTGTTGCGGCATGCCGTACACCGATACGGGAGACGTCGCCTCGGCGCGCGAGAACGCCGAGCGCAACGTCGCCGACCTGCTGCCTCACGTCGAAGCCGGCGCAACGATCGTCTGTCCCGGCCCCTCGTGCTCGCTGATGCTCAAGACCGAGTATCCGAAACTCCTCGGGAGCGACGCCTCGCGGCGGGTGGCGGGTGGCGGCGGCGACGCGGGATCTGATGGAGCACCTCTACGAGCTGGCTCGCGCCAAGCAACTCGCCCGCGACTTTCGCAACCCCCTCGGCCGCGTCGCCTACCACGCGCCGTGCCACCTGCGCGCCCAGAACATCGGCTTTCGCGCGCGCGATCTGCTCCAGCTGGCCGGCGCGGAAGTGAGCGTGATCGACGCCTGCTCGGGGGTCGACGGCACCTGGGGCATGCAAGCGCGCTTCCACGAGGCTTCACTGAAGGTCGCTGCGCCACTGCTGCGCCGGATCGAAGACGAGCGCCCCGATCACGTCGCCAGCGACTGCCCGCTTGCGGCCCTGCGCATCGAGGAGGGCACCGGCCGCAAGCCCGTGCATCCCATCGTGCTCTTGCGCCACGCCTACGGCAGCCTCGCGTGAGACCGCTGCGCCGGTTCGAGATCGTTCCGCTCGATCGCTATGGCCCGTTGCGCGACGCCTACCGCGAGCGCGTGATCGCCTACAAGCGCACGCGGCGCGTTGCACTCGGGGAACTCGCGACCCTGCTGTTCGAGGACCGCGAGACGCTGCGCTGCCAGGTGCAGGAGATGCTCTGGATCGAGCGCATCGCTGAACCGGCGAAGATCCAGGCGGAGCTCGACGTGTACAACGAATTGATGCCCGGCGAGGCCGACCTTTCCGCAACGCTCTTCCTGGAAATCACCGAGGCCTCCGAGATCCGCCCGACGCTCGAACGCCTGGTGGGCCTCGACCACACGCTCGTGCTGGTGCTCGGAGAGGAACCCGATGCGACGCGGGTTCCCGCGGTCTTCGACTCGCGCCAGCTCGAGGCCGGACGGATCTCCGCGGTCCAGTACCTGCGCTTCCCGCTCGAGCCGAACGCCCGCGTTCGCTTCCTGGACGCCAGGGTGCGCGCGCGACTGCGCGCCGAGCACCCGAACTACCGGCGCGAGGAGGAGATTCCCCCGGCCGTGCGTTCCGCGCTGATCCGCTCGCTCGGCGAGGAGCCCGAACCGCTGCTACAACCGCACGACACGCTGCCGAGCTGACCGGCAGCCCCGCCCCACGCCAGCCCAGCTAGAACAATGTTTTGGAATTCTTCGCAGAGCGCCGCGCGCGACGCGCCTGTGCGGTAATACGCCCAAATCGGCCGGAAAGAGCACAGTCCCGCTGCGGTTTCTGGTATCGGTATCGCCTCCCGCGGCAGGGCCCGCGGGACGATCGGGGAATTCCGCCTCTGGAGGAGCCGCATGACTTCGAGCCAGCGCCAGCTTGTACCCGCTTTCCTCACATTGCTCCTCTCGCTCGCGGCTCCCGCTGCATTCGCGCAGGATTCCGTGGCGACCCTCGACCGGGGTGACACGGCCTGGATGCTGAGCGCGACCGCCCTCGTGCTCTTCATGACCATCCCGGGGCTCGCGCTCTTCTACGGCGGCCTCGTGCGCACCAAGAATGCGCTCTCGGTGCTGATGCAGTGCTTCGCGCTCACGGCGGTGGTCACGCTGCTCTGGCTCGCCTACGGCTACAGCGTCGCGTTTTCCTCCGGCGGCATGCAGCCCGGCGTCGTCAGCCTGCACGCCTTCGTGGGCGGACTCGAGAAGGCGTTCCTACGTGGTGTCGGGCCGGATTCGCTCACAGGAACGATTCCCGAGCCGCTCTTCTTCGCCTATCAGTTGACGTTCGCGATCATTACGCCCGCATTGATCGTCGGCGCCTTCGCCGAGCGGATGAAGTTCTCCGCCATGCTGTGGTTCATGATCGGCTGGCTCACACTCGTGTACCTGCCCGTTTGTCACATGGTCTGGGGCGGCCCCGGCGCCTATTTCTACGATCTCGGAGTTCTCGATTTCGCCGGCGGCATCGTGGTTCACGTGACCGCAGGCGTCTCGGCGCTCGTGCTGGCCATCGCGCTCGGCAAGCGCCAGGGCTGGCCCCAAACGCCGATGCCCCCCCACAACCTCACGCTCACGGTCACCGGCACGGGGATGCTGTGGGTCGGCTGGTTCGGCTTCAACGCCGGCAGCGCGCTCGGCGCGAACGGCCAGGCCGCCATGGCCCTCGTCGCGACCCAGATTTCGGCCGCGGCCGCGGCCGTGACCTGGATGCTCGTCGAATGGCGCCAGCACGGACGCCCGAGCGTGCTCGGAATCTGCACCGGCAGCGTCGCGGGGCTCGCCGCGGTGACGCCGGCCTCCGGCTTCGTCGGGCCCATGGGTGGTCTGATGATCGGCATCGCCTCGGGGGCCGCCTGCTACTGGGCGTCGATGTCGTTCAAACGGCGCGCGGGCTATGACGACTCGCTCGACGTCTTCGGTGTGCACGGCGTGGGCGGCTTCCTGGGGACGGTCCTGGCGGGCGTCTTCGCGTCGAGCCATTTCGGAGGCAGCCGGCCCGACCTCGCCATCGCGAACCAGGTCGGAATCCAGTTCTTCGCAGCGACCGCCTGCGCCGTCTGGGCCGCGGCCGTCTCCTACGTCCTGGTCAAGCTGATCGACGCTTCGATCGGCGTTCGGGTCGGGGAGCAGTCCGAGGTCGAGGGGCTGGACCTCTCGCAGCACGGGGAGCGCGGCTACAACTTGTAGCCATGCCGCGCGAGCACCTCGAGGTTCGACCCGATCTGCGGATCCCAGAGGACGAGCTGGGCGAGCAGGTGAGCCGCGCGAGCGGCCCTGGCGGTCAGAAGGTCAACAAGACCAGCTCGCGCGTGACGCTTCGCTGGTCGGTCGCCACCTCCGCCGCCCTCTCGGAGCGTCAGCGCACGCGCCTGCTCGCGCGCCTCGGCTCTCGCCTCACCCGCGACGGCGAGCTGGTGCTCCACGCGCAACGCTCGCGCAGCCAGGCGAGCAACCGCGACCACGCCCGCGCCCGCCTGGTCGAACTGGTGCGCGCTGCGCTGATCGAGCGCGCCCCTCGCCGCCCGACAGCTCCCACCCGCGGCTCGCGCGAGCGCTCTCGAACCGCGAAGCGCCTCCGCAGCGCTCGCAAGCGAGAGCGGGCTCGAGTGGAGCCTGAGTGAACAACGCTCGCAGGAATTACACCTAGGGCGATCAGC
>JANNIY010000100.1:0-13616 GCA_031405455.1 Deltaproteobacteria bacterium
CGGGCGGGCCGATGGCGCCCATGGTCAACGCCATGATGAAGCCGCTGATGCTGCCGGCGGCCGAAGGTCTGGCGAACCAGATCCTCGCCCATCTCGAGACGCAGGCGAGCGCCCACTGAAGCCCCGCTTCGCAGAGGAGACCGCGTGAAATGATCGCCTACGACCCGTTCTCCGAGGACGTGATTCGGGATCCCCATCCGACCTATGCGCGGCTGCGGGAGGAGGCGCCCTGCTACCACGTCGCCAAGTGGGATTGCTATGCGCTCTCGCGCTTCGAGGACATCTGGACCGCCTCGATGGACGCGGAGAGCTACACGACCACGCTGGGGACGACGGCGGCGCACCTGCTGACGAAGGTCCAGCCCGTGACACCGATGATCAATTTGATGGATCCGCCGCAGCACACGCTGCTGCGTTCGCGAATCGCGCGGTTCTTCACACCCGGCGTCGTTGCGCGGCTCGAGCCGCAGATCCAGGCCTTCGTGGACGCAGCCTACGAGCCGCTGCGGGGGCGGGCTGGAGCGGATCTCTTCAACGAGTTCGCCGCCAACGTTTCGGTCAAGGTCGCGTGCCTCGCCAACGGCTTCCCGCTCGAAGACAGCGACATGCTGAACCGCATGGTGTGGCGCTTCTTCGGACGCGAGGAGGGCGTGCAGGGCATGACCCAGGACGGGCTCGCCGCGATGCTGGAGATGACCGCGTACTTCGCGGAGCTGATCCAGAAGCGCCGCAAGGCGGGGGACGCCGATCGCAGCGTGATCGATGCGCTGCTCGACGTCGAGATCGACGGCCGCAAGTACAGCGACGAGGAGGTGGGGTCGCACCTCTCGATGTTCCTGATCGGCGGGGCCGAGACGTTTCCAAAGACCTTCTCGAGCGCGATCTACCGGCTCTGGCAGCACCCGGACCAGCGCGCGCGCTGCGCGAACGATCCGAGCCTGATTCCCGACGCCTTCCGCGAGGTGCTCCGCTACGACATGCCGACGCAGTTCTTGATGCGCGTGCTCAAGAAGGACGTGACATTGCATGGTGTGAGCATGCGCAAGGGCCGGCCCGTGATGTTCCTCTACCCGTCGGCCAATCGCGATCGCCGCGAGTTCGAGGCGCCGGATACGTTCGACATCGACCGGCGGCCGCCGCGCATCCTCTCCTTCGGCCACGGCACCCACGCCTGCATCGGACTGCATTTTGCGAAGCTCGAAGGCAAGCTCTGCCTCGAGAAGGTGCTCGCGACGATTCCCGACTACGAAGTCGAGGAAGCCAGGCTGCGCCGCATCAAGACGGAATTCGTTCAGGGCTGGGAGTCGATGCCGGTGCGCTACTCGGCGCGCCCGGCCTGACGGCGATGGGATGACGGGCGCACGCGCCCGACGCCATCCGCTTCCCGTGCGGATCTTCGACGGCGTGCAGCGCGCGCTCGCCGCGCTCGGGCGCGGGCCCACGAAGTTCGTGGATTCGGAATCCGCGCTGCTCGACGCGGCGCGCAAGGCCACCGGGCTCGACGATTTCGGAGACTCGCGCTTCCGCGAGGGCCTGCGCGTGCTGCTGCGGGCCTACGACGAAGAATCCCACCTCTCGCCCTTCGGCCGCCTGATGGTGCGCGGCGAACTGGCGAAGGTTCTCGAGAATCGCCTGCGCGTCGAGCGCGCGTGGCAGCAATCGCCGGAGATCCTGGAGCTCCCCGTGCGGCGCCCGCTCTTCATTCTCGGGCTTCCGCGCAGCGGGACCACCGCGCTGCATTTTCTGCTGGCGCAGGATCCCGCGAACCAGGTGCTCGAATACTGGCTCGCCGCCGCGCCGGGGCCGCGCCCGCCGCGCGCGAGCTGGGCGGGCGATGCGCGCTTCAAGGCGGCGCGCCAGGCGCTGCGGCTCACCTACTACCTCGACCCCACGCTCAAGGCCATTCACTGGATGACGGTCGACGGCCCCGACGAGTGCCGGCACCTGCTGCTGCAATCGTTCGTCGACCACACCTTCGATTCGAACGCCAGCGTTCCGAGCTACACGAAATGGTTCGAGGCGCAGGACATGCGACCCGCCTATGCGCGACACCGCGACGTGCTGCGCTTGATCGGTTCGCCCACGCCCGAGCGCCGCTGGGTGCTGAAATACCCAGCGCACCTGCGCAACCTGCGCGCGCTGCTCGCCAGCTATCCCGACGCCTGCATCGTGCAGACGCATCGCGACCCGGCAAACGTGCTGCCTTCGATTTGTAGTTTGGTCGCGGGCTGGCGCAGCCTCTACGAAGGCGGTGTCGATGCCGCTGCGATCGGGCGCCAGCAGCTCGATCTCTACGCGGAGATGATGGAAACCGGGCTCGAGGTGCGGTCGCAGAGCCCCAGCGAACAATTCTTCGACCTCGACTTTCGCGAGGTCCTGGCCGATCCGATCGCCGCCGTGCGTCGCATCTACGCCCACTTCGGCTTCGAATGGACGCCGGCGGGGGAGAGCGCCATGCGCCGCTGGCACGCCGAAAACCCGCAGGGCAAGCACGGGGAGCACCGCTACAACGCGGCCGATTACGCGCTGAACCCGGCCGAGATGGACGAACGTTTCGCCGGCTATCGCGCACGCTTCGGGCTGCCGCGCGAAGCGCAGGCCGAACGCGAAACCGGCTGAGTCACGCGTGCCGGCGGCGACCCGCATGGTAGGCTTCGCCGCAGCCGCTACCGGGGAAGGAATCTCGTGAAGACCTGGGTCCGCATCGCGCTCGTCATCGGTCTCGCGCTCGTGCTCTGGTATCTCGTCGCGAATCTCACGCAGAGCATGACGGGGAACGAGGAGGCGCCGGCGCCCGCGACGCCTTCGCAGGTCGAGTGACGCCAGGTCTCCCGCTCGTGGCGGCGCCGCAATCGGCTACTGCGAGGAAACGAGTATCTTCCCCGACGTCGTGTCGATGTGGATGATCCAGAAGGCCTCGACGTCCTCCTGGCTGATCATCGCGACGACGCCGGCACCTTCACCTCGTACCTACCCACGTAGGTGTAGGTTCCGGTGAGCGATCCGGCGTAGCGTTGGTCCGACGGGTCGTCGAGATGATTCACCGAGACCGTCTGCGCGAGCGACCGCGACTCGCCCGGCTGCATGCCTTCGAGCACGAACGGGATCGCGAGCGAACCGATGCGCATCGTCATCTCCTGGCTGGCACGCGCGCGGCACCGTCGCCGCGCGCGCTCGCCCGCAGCAGCATCCTGCAGTGGGGCGGGCGGTACGGGTGTCCTTCCGACCCCGAAATCGCAAGTCCCGTAGTGGCTCCCGCCAAAGACGAGCGGCGCATGGGTGGAAGGGGAACTCTGTGGAACGGCGGCTTGATTGGCCGCGGCGGATGCGCGCTCCGGGCGAGTTCGGGAGACTGGCCCCCATGTCGCTGACCCCCGCGCCCGAGCTCGAGGCCCGCGCCGAATACGAGAGCCGTCTGGCCGCGCGGCGAAGCGCTGCGGCTTCGGCACGCCGGGCCGCCGGGCGCATCTCGCAGGCGCGTCTCGCGGTTTTCACGCTGGGGGTCGCCCTCGCCGTGATCGCCTTCTGGCCGAAATGGCTCGACCCGCGGTGGCTGCTGGCGCCCGCCATCGGCTTCATCGGGCTCGTCGTCGCGCACGATCGCGTGCTGCGCCGCGCCGACGCGCGGGAGCACTCGGTTCGTCATTACGAGGACGGCATCGCGAGACTCGAGGCGCGTTTTGCCGGCCGGGGGGCCACAGGGGAACACTTCCGCGATCCCGAGCATGCGTACGCCGATGATCTCGATCTCTTCGGGGCGGGCGGTCTCTTCGAACTTTTGTGCCGTGCGCGCACCGCGGCGGGCGAGGCGACGTTGGCGTCGTGGTTGTTATCGCCAGCCGAGATCGCGGTCGTGCTCGCGAGGCAGGCGGCCGTCGCGGAGCTGCGGCCGCTGCTCGATCTGAGGGAGGCGCTCACGCTCGTCGGTGACGAGGTGGCGAACGACCTGCACGCCGAAGCGCTCGAGCGCTGGGGTGAATCGGCGCCGCCGGCTGCCGGCACCGGTCTACGGGCCGTCTTCGTCGTGCTGGCGCTGCTTTCCGCGGCGCTGCTCGGCGCCACGTTCGCCGGTGCGCCACTGCTGATTCCGTGGTTAGGCGTGCTCGTGATCGGCGGCGGGGTCGCGGCGACGGTGCGCGGCCGTGTACGCCGGACGCTCGCCACGACCGAAGCGCCGGCGCGCGAGCTCGCGCTGCTGGCGCGGCTGCTCGGCGTGCTCGAGGGCCAGCGCTTCGCGGCGCCGAGACTCGCGGCCCTGCGCCAGGCGATCGCTACCGATGGCATCCCCGCCTCGCGCGAAATCGCGCGGCTGCGGCGGCTCGTCGAGTTCCTGGATGCGCGCCGCAACCAGCTCTTCGCCCCGATCGGGGCGGCGCTTTTTTTCACCACGCAGGTTGCGCTCGCAATCGATGCGTGGCGCGCACGCTGCGGGCCGTCGCTGCGGACGTGGATCGAAGCTGCCGCCGAATTCGAGGCGCTCGCGTCGCTCGCAACGCATGCCTACGAGCAGCCCGGCGACGTCTTCCCGGAGTTCGTCGCGGGCGCGCCGCGCTTCGAAGCCGAGGCGCTCGGACATCCGCTGATCGCGGCGGCGCGCTGTGTGCGCAACGACGTGCGTCTCGGCGATGCGCCGCGGCTGCTGCTCGTGAGCGGCTCGAACATGTCGGGCAAGAGCACGCTGCTGCGCAGCGTCGGCGTCGCGGCGGTGCTGGCGCAAGCCGGGGCTCCCGTGAGCGCGCGGCGTCTCGTGATGTCTCCACTGCTGGTCGGCGCCTCGCTGCGGGTCTTCGATTCGCTGCAGGAGGGCCATTCGCACTTCTACAACGAGATCCGCCGGCTGCGTTCGATCGTCGAGCGCACGGCGGGTGAGCGCGCCGTGTTGTTCCTGCTCGACGAGATCCTGCACGGCACGAATTCCCACGATCGCCGCATTGGCGCCGAGGCCGTCGTGCGCAGCCTGGTTGCGCGCGGGGCGCTGGGGCTCGTCACCACCCACGATCTCGCCCTCGCCCAGATCGCGGACGATCTCGGCGCGCGCGCAGCCAACGTACACTTCGAGGATCAGGTCGTGGACGGCGCGATGCGCTTCGATTACCGCATGCGGCCCGGCGTGGTGACGCGCAGCAACGCGCTGGCCTTGATGCGTGCGATCGGGCTCGAGGTGTAGGGGGCGGGAGCCCGCGCTCGCGGTGCGCGACTACACCAGCAGCACGAGTTTTCCGGTCACGCGTCCCGTCTGGCTGAGCGCGTGCGCCTGCTCGGCTTCCGCGAGCGCGAAACGGCGCGCGATGTTCACCTGCACACGGCCCGCCGCGACGGCCGCGACGACGTGCGCGAGGCGTTCGCGATTCGGGCGGCCGAGCACCGCCTTCGAAGCGAACGGCGGCACCAGCAACTGCGCGACCTGGGCGAGAGAATCGCCGCTGACGATCACGTGTCGCCCGCCGCGGGCGAGCAGGCCGCGGCAACCCGCACCCGCATAGCTGCCGACGCAATCGACGACGACCTGATACGGGCCGTGGGCGCGCGCCTGCGCGAGCGCGTCGCCTTGCGTGTAGTCGAGGACCACGTCGGCGCCGAGGCCTGCGACGAGCGCGGCGTTGCTGCCGGAACACACGCCCACCACAAAACCGTTCTGAACGTGCTTCGCGATCTGCACGGCGAGCTGTCCGACGCCGCCGGAGGCGCCGAGAATCAGCGCCCGCTGGCCGGGGCCGAGCCTCCCGATCTCGACGACCGACATCCAGGCGGTCACGCCGGCCACGGGCAGGGCGCCCGCGACATCGAAGGCGATCTGGGCGGGCAGGGCGCACGTCTGCTCGGGTCGCACGAAGACGGTGTCGGCGTAGGAACCGCGTTGCCCGCGCGAGAAATCCGTGCCGCCGAGCACGCGATCGCCGACGCGCACGTCGCGGACATCGGATCCGATGGCATCCACGACACCCGCGAAATCCACGCCGACGACGACGGGCGGCGGCGGCGCGAGCCAGCGCGCCACGAGCCGCAGGGGGCCGTGCTCCCGCATCTTCCAGTCGACAGGATTCACGCCGATCGCCTTCACTGCGACGCGCACTTGATCCGCTGCCGGCATCGGCGTGGGCAGTTCGACGGGTACCAGCGGCTCCGCTCGTCTCCACGATGCCTGCGCCATCAACTTCATCGGGCCCCCGTTTCGCGTCCCAGCGCGAGCTGACGCAGGTCGTGGTGAGGGTAGGGGAACTCTTTGCCGGCAACGGCTCACGCCTATGGGCTCGCAGCCGATTTGAAGCCCCGCGGGGGTGACGCGGAAGATATTTTCCTATTTTGCGAAGCCAACGGAAGAAATTTTCTGTCTGGTCGCTCCGAGAAACTGGACTCTTGGAATCAAATCTCATTAATATCAATCAGTTGAAAGATGAGTTAGCCACGCGATCTGCTGGAATGACACTTGCATCGTTCCAGTGCCACGGGAAGTGCTGCGCGCTGTTCGCGCAGCTTGGAAGGGGACGCTATGCGGAAGCTGGGGCTTGTATTTGCCGTTGGGTCGCTGCTCCTGTTGGGTTGGTCGCCGTCGGCCAGCGCACTCGCCTACACCTTGGCCTCATCCGTGGCCTTCAGCGGTGCTGGCGCAACCGGCACGATCGATCCGGTGGCGAGCCTCTCAGGCACCACGGTCTGTCTGGCAGGAGCGTGTGGGGGCGGCGTCACCGACGACTACCTTGTCTTCACCGTAACGGTCACCACCGGCTACCTCGATGAGATCGGGCTCGCGCGGGGGTTGCCGGCGGTTTCGGTGGCGGGGCTGGGCCACTTCAGTGCTGACCCGGGCTTGGCGCCTCAATCAGGCTCGATTTCACCTGCGACCCTGGCGCGATTCAACTACGGCGCCGGTGGTGTTGTGATCGCCCAGAACCTCGGCGGATCCGGGGATGTCCCCGAGACGTCCGACCGGCTGTTCGTGGCGTTCTCGCTGGGTGCCCTGCCTGGGCCGGGACAACTCACTCCCTTCGTGGTTCCGCCCGGCACGGTGAGCTTCATGCTCAGCGCGGCGACGGACTTCACGGTCACCGGCATCGCGGTACCGATACCGGAGCCGGGGACGCTGCTGCTGCTCAGCGGCGGGCTCTTGGGGCTCGGCCTCGTCGGGCGTCGCCGTCTCTAAGTTTCTCGCGGCTCCTGCCACTTTTCGGCCGCTGAAGCTACTTAATCAATTGACAAATGGGGCCTCTTCGCCTCAATGTAAAAACTATTGAATCCAAGGAGATGAGCATGCTGAAAATTTTCCGTGCGTTTGGGGCCGCAGCGCTCTTGGCTGCGTTCGGAGCGGGGACTGCGTCGGCGGCACCGGACGCTTCGGGTTCCGTCACTCTCGTGGAGCCCAATTTTGGGGCTTACACCGTCGTCAAGAGCTACGAGCTGTATTCAGCCACCAACCTGACCAATCCGCTCCCGCTGGCGGGCAATTACACCTACATCTACACGATCACGAACACCGCGGGGTCGTTCACCTGTCTCGTCGGCTTCGACATGGAGACTCCGGCTGGCAGCGTGACCGCAGCCGGCTTCATCCCCGGGGCGGGCGTCGCGCCGAGCGCAGTCACCGTCGGGGCGGTCTCGGTCGAGTGGGACTGGATTACCCCGACCCTTTGCCCCGGAAATACGAGCGAGCAGCTCTACATCCATTCGCCCTACGGGCCGGGCTCGGTGATCGACACCATGATCTCGGTCAGCGACGAGTTCGCGCTCGACACGCCGGGAACCTGCGTTGGACCTCATACTCCGCCGGAAGTGGTCGGCGAGCCGATCGCCTGCACGATCGGCTTCTGGAAGAACCGCGCGGACGGCAAGCAGGGAACGACGCAATGGTTCCCGAACGGTGACTTCACCGCGACGGTGAGCGCCGCCGTGGCGCTCTCGTCGGGGATCTTCACCAGCAACGCCGATCTCCTCTACTACCTCCAGAGCAAGGGCCCCCGCTCGATCCTGATTCGCGCCAAGCAGCAGATGGCGGCGACGCTCCTCAACCTGGCGGCGGGGGATCTCTTCCCGGACAACCAGAAGTGCAAGCTCTTCGAAGGCAACGACATCACCTCGAACGCCTGCGGAACTGGGATCACGGTCGGCGTCGCGGTGAGCTACAGCAAGGTCGAGATCCTCGGAGACACGCCGGAGGTGCACGAAGCGCACGAGTGCTTCGACGATATCAACAACGGTATCGGCGTCGTGCAGTAGCCGACGGACCGACTCCCGCGCATCCCGGCTGCCGGCCCTCGCAAGGGGGTCGGCAGCCTCGTTTCAGGCGCCCCCTGCGGTGGGTGATCGCCAGCCGAGCGATATGAGATCCAGATCGCCCTTCTTCGTCGCCGCGGGACTCTTTGCGGTCAGCGTCCTCGCCTGGTGGCTGTGGCCGCGCGAGCCGGAATCGATTCGGCGCGCGAGTCCGGCGTCGGAGAGCCTGCCCGAGGGCGAGCCGACGTCACCTGCCGCGGTGCACGCAACACCCCGGGCTGAGCCATCACAGCCGGCCGACGTGGCGCCGATGGCCGACAGGGAGGAGACGACCTCCGAGCCGCACGACGACTCCGAGCACGCCCCGGAACGCACCGCTGATCTCCTCCTCTACGCGAAGCGGCCGATGAGCGCCGTGTCGCATCACGTGATACGAGCCTGGGGAGCCACCGACGATCGCAGTCAGCTCGGATTGGTGGGCGCCTACGTGATCGTGGATCCGGAGATCTCCGATGCGCAGCTTACGAAGCTGTGCCGCGACATCCAGGCGTACCACCGCGACGCCAATGCGCTGAGCGTGCGGATCTTCGATTCGGAAGAGGCCGCCACCTACGACCGCCACATCGACGGCGGTGCGCTCAAGAACCAGCGCCAGGTGGCCACGGTGACGCGCGACTCGAAGCTCCGCGAAGATTCAATCCACGTGCGGGGCGAGCGGGTCGAGCCGTGAGGTCGATTCAGGGCGCGAGCGGGCGGTCGACGGATCGCCCGACGGCGGCAGCGTCGAGGGCTCCGCTCAGCGCCTGCTCCTCGGCCGAGGGTCCGAGCGGTGTCACCGCGCGCAGACGTTCGAGCATCCGCTCGGCAACCTCGATGTCCCCGACGGCTGCGGCCAGCAGCCCCGCATTGGCGAGCGCCTCGGGATAGAAGGGATTCGCTGCGAGCGCGCGCAGCACTGCCTCGCGCGCACCCGGGTGATTGCCCGCGCGATCGAGGGCGGCCGAGAACTCGTTGTGCGCCGCGGCGTCGTCGGGGAATCGATCCAGCAGCCTGCGCAGCTCGGCGATCGCTTCGTCGCCGTGCCCCCCGAGCAGCGCCACCCCCGCGAGCCCGAAGCGGGCGTCGCGCTGGTCAGGGTCGACGAGCAGCGCGTCCCTGAACGCACGTGCCGCCGCTTCGAGCCGCCGCTCCGCCAGCGCGCGGTAGCCGTCCTCCACGAGGGGCTGAGCCTGCGCGCGAGCCACCAGGGTGGCCAGTCCTGCGGCCGCTGCCTGGGCCTCCAGCGCGACGGCGCGGGGCGCGTCACCGGCAGCACGCGTTGCGAGCGCCTGGAGCCACGCGCGAGCCGCAGGCGAGGCCCCGGGCTCGCCCACCGCGGCGTCCGCAATCCGCACCAGGAGTCGCCGAACCGCCCCGTCTTCGGCCCCTTTTCGTAGCCCGCGCGCCTCGAGCACGGGACGGTCGTCCGACAGGACATCACCCGGCCCGAGCGCGGCGCGCACCGCCGCGGCGCTCGCAATCCGGCTGGCCCGAAGCTCGGCGGGGACGGCAGCGTTGGCGCGGCCCGGGTCGAGCCGGGTCGCCGCGAGCCTGGCGCGCAGGATCGACTCGTCGGGCGCGCCAACTGGCTCATCGGAGCCCAGCGCGATCAGGTTGCCCGCACCCCACCAGAGGGCCCCGTCCGGGAAGACGTCAAAAAATGTCCGCAGGATCGCCGCCAGGCTCTGCTCGCCGATGCGCCCGACGGGGAGCCATTGCGCGGCGATTCCGCCCGGCCGCAGCGCCCGGGCGAGGCGCGCGAAGTACTCGACCGAATAGAGCCCCGTGGATCCCACGGACCATGGGTGGAGTGTATTCGCGACGATCACATCGTATGAACGCGGATGGCGCGCCAGGAAGACGCGCGCGTCGCCTGGCAGGATGCGAACCCGCTCGCCGGCTTCGCCCACGGCGTTGTCCGGGGCAAAAAAAACCGACGCGCGGATCACCGAGTCCGCGATCTCGACGCAGTCGATCGCCGCGAGGGGGAAGCGTGCCGCGGTTGCGAGGGTGATGCCCGAGCCGAGGCCCGCTTCGAGAAAGCGCTCGGGTGCCGGGTGCAACAGCAGCGGGAGCATCGCCAGCAGCTCCTGCGTGCGCCGCGCGTCGCCGCCGGTGGAGGCCTCCGGGTCTCCGTCCACGATCAGGTCGCGCCGTCCGGACACCTGCGCCACCACCGCCGTGGCCTGCCGGCCATGGGCAACGAAGAGGACCCGAGCGCCCTGGGAAGAAATGGGAGCAAGGCGGGCAGGCAGTGCAGTGGCCAATGCGACACAAGCGCACGTCAGACCCGCCCTGACGAGGCCGGTGGTGATTCTCTCGGAGCCCGCCAGCAGGAGCGACACCGCGAGGAGCGCGTCGATTCCGGCGCAGACCCGGACCGCCGCCGCGGGCCCCAGCATCGGCAGCAGGACGAACGGAGCCAGCAGCGCCCCGACGATCCCCCCCGCCGTGTTCCAGGCGCTCACGCGGCCGAAGGCGCGGCCGACTTCGTCTTCGCGAACGGCCAGGCGGACGAAATACGGGAACGCGCCGCCCATCAGGAGCGCGGCTGGCGCCACCCCGGTGACCAGGGCGAGGAGGGCGCGCGGCGTGACCCCCTCGGCGGGAAGCGCCGGGGAATGCGAGAGCGCCGCAGCCCCGGCGGCGAGGGCGACGGCTGCGGCCCCTTCGATCCAGCCGAGCGCCAGGACCGGGCGGCGGCTGCGCGAGGCAGGGCCCGCGAAGGCCAGGTTGCCGACGGCGAGGCCCGTGAGGAAGAGTGCGAGAACGGCAGCCCACGCGAATAACGACGAGCCGAGGCGCAGCGCCGTCATGCGCGCCGCCAGCACTTCGAACGCCAGGGTGGCGGCCCCGGCAGCGGTCGCCGCCGCGAGCAGCGCAGCCATCGGCAACTGGCCGGTCCGCGGCGCCACCGCGGCTCCGGCGGGCACCGCATCCGTCCCAGCGGAGACGGCCTCGCGGGCGACGGCGCGGCCCGGAGCGCCAGGCGTCGCGTCGCGCCTCGCGGCGACCCATGCCGCGGCGCCCACGGCCAGCGAGCCCACCGATGCGGATACCAAGGTCAACCGCAGACCGAGCGTGGGGACGGCCCAGGCCGCGAGGCCAACCCCCGCCACGGATCCCAGCGTGTTGGCGCCGACGATCCAACCCGCACGGCGCGCCGTATTCGCGGGATCTCGCAGGCCCGAACGCAGCAGTGCCGGGAGAGTGCCCCCTAACAGAATGGTTGCGGGGAGCAGGCTGCCCGCTGCCACCAGCAGGGCGGGACCGGAGGCGAGCTCGAGCCGGCCGTTGGCCAAGGCTCCCAGCGGGAGCAGCGTCGCCGCCGCCAGCGCGCCGGCGCCGATTTCGAGCAGGGCATACAGCCGCAGCGGCGAGGCCACCCGGTCGGCCCGCGGTCCCAGCAGCCTGGCACCCAGCGCCAGTCCTCCGAAGAACGCCACCAGCACCGCGGAGATGGCCTCGACCTGGCTCCCGGCGGCGAGCGCCACCAGGCGCGTCCAGACCACCTGGTACGCGAGAGCCGGAGCCCCGGAGAGCAGCGCGAGCAGTATCGCCAACAAGCTCTGGAGCTTACCTGCTGCGGGCGAAGCTCCCCGTCCCTGCAGGGGCGCAACGCGCCGAATCGATGCCAAACGGCACCCTGGGGGTAGCTCCCCCCATCGGTCGGAGCACGTGGTAAGCTAGGGCACGCGGTCCGGCACCCATTACCAGCCCGCCTGCGTGGGGCTCGCGTAGATGAAAAAACTAGCAATTCTGATGGCTTCGCTGCTTCTTGCGCCCCTCATCGGTGGCTTTCCTGTGGCCCCGGCCGGGGCGCAGATCACGCCCCAGATCGTGAATGGGGCACCGGAGTTTGCCGAGCCCACCACCGCAGCTCTGCTTCAGGGGCTCGATCCGACGACGGCCCTCGTCGCCTGCTCCGCCACCCTGATCGGCTGCGACACGGCGATCACGGCCGCTCACTGCTTCAACGTCAGCCCGACGCTTCGGAAAACCCTCTTCTTCCAACACGCCGGCTTCTACGAGATTGCTAGCTACACCCAGCATCCCGTCTACGCGGCCTGCACGTTCCCCTGCGCGGACAACGCAGTCACCCGACAGGAGGACATCGCCCTGATCAAGCTGGTGACGCCGGTGTCGGGAATCACGCCGTCGCCGATCAACACCACGCAGACTCCGGGCCCGGGAACTCCCGGGCGGATCGTGGGATTCGGCCGCGATCCACTCACGGAAGTGTCAAGTTTCCTTCAGAACCTGGGGATCAAGCGCTCCGGCTCGATGACGCTGGCGGCCTGCCAGGATCCGACCTTGAGCCCGTACGACATCCTGTGCTGGGATCCCTCGGCCGTGATTGGCGATCCCGGCGTCGACGTCAGCACCTGCAACGTGGACTCCGGGGGGCCGCTGTTCGTCGATCAGGCTGGCGTGAAGGTGGTGGCCGGGATCACGAAGGGAGCGATCTTGAACAGTGGCTCGTGCATTCCACCCGTCGAGGCCTATGACACCAATGTATTTCGGCACCACCCGTGGATCGAGCAAACCGTGGCGCAGCTCGGCGGCGTGGATCTCTCGGTCACGAACTGCGGGAGCCTTCCGCAGCTCGACGCGGACGCGATCTCGGGAGGCTGTAGCGGGATCGCCTGGGGGACAGGGGAGGCACCCCGCGTGTGCGGATTCGGCGCGGAGCTGAGCAGCGCGCTTTTGCAGCAGCAGCACGTCTTTCAGGTTCCCGCGGACACCCAACGGCTGCGGGTCAGCTTGAACGGAGTTTCGCGCGGCACGAATCCGGTGGACGTGAGCCTGTATCTGAGGGCCGGCGCGCCTCCCACCACCTCGGTCTACGATTGCGCCGGCGTCGCCACTGGCAACTTCGCCTCCTGCGAGTTCAACGACCCGCAGGCAGGCACCTGGTACGTGCTGGCCGTGCGAGTCACCGGGACCGTCGCCTACCAGATCACGGCGACGGAGTTCGGTCCCAGCCCGGATACGGATGGCGACGGCGTCGTGGATGCATTCGACAACTGCCTCGTCGTCCCGAACCCGGACCAGCGCGACACCAACCAGGACGGCTACGGCAACCTCTGCGACATGGATTACGATGGCGACCTCGGCGTCGGGATCAGCGACTTCGGGGTCTTCAAGCTCGCATTCGGCAGATTGCTCGGCGACCCGGCCTACAACCCGGACGTGGACGCGGAGGGTGACGATGCCGTTGGAATCAGCGACTTCGGGTTGTTCAAGCTCGCATTCGGTTTCGCTCCAGGCCCGTCGGGCCACGCCTGCGCCGGGACACCGCCATGCCCGTGAGCGGCCTGCGCCGCGCCTGAGTTCGGGCTCCCGACCGGAACCAGCAGGAACACCAC
>JANNIY010000101.1:0-5466 GCA_031405455.1 Deltaproteobacteria bacterium
GCGCGCCGTCGCAAAACCCGCCGCGTCGTAGCTGTAGCTGAGCGGGGGAGCGCCGGGGACGAGCACGGCCGAGACGAGCCGATTGTGCTCGGTGTTGTAGACGAACTCGGCGCCGCCCGAGACGCTCACGCGATTGCTGAGTTCATCGTAGGCGAAACTTCCCGGAGCGCCGGAGCCACGGCTCCAACCAAACACCCGCCTGCCCGGATCGGAAAGCTTCTCCCCGGCATCGAGCCAGTACTGCTCCTCGGTTGCAGCGAGGGGAGTCGTCGTCTGCGTGCGAACCTGAAGTCGCAAAGGATCTGTCTCGCCAGTGCGTTCGACGAGCGTGGATTCGAGAACTGCGTTCGCTGCATTTCGGGTCTCGGCTGCCACCAGCAGGCCGGCGCCGTCATACGCGAAGCTGCGCACGAGACCGTTTCCGTACTGCGTTTCCGCGCGCTCGCCGGCTTCGATGACGTGCTCGACGAGCGTCTCCTGCGCAGCGCGATCCAGCGTGCGAATCAGGCGATTCGCGAGGTCGTAGGCGTAGCCGATGTCGAAGAGCACCTGGCCCGGAACGGCGAGAACTTCCGCCGTGACGCGCGACCGCGCGTCGTACTCGAGGCTGCGCGTCTCGCCGTAGCCATAGGTCGTCAAAACCAGTCGACCCGCGGCGTCGTAGGCGTGCTGCTCGCTCGTGCCACGGATCGAGTCGTGCATCGAAACGAGCGAGCCGCCCTGGTAGCCGTAGCTGGCCTCGCCTTCGAGGGTTCCGTTTCGCAGGGCGCGGTAGCGCTCGATCCGGCCGTAACCATCGTACGCCCACTCTTCCCGCATGCCGTTCGGGCGGCTGCGGGCGGTCGTGTTGCCCGCGAGATCGTGCTCGAAGCTCGTCGCTTGCCACTGGCCATCCACGCGTTCGCGCTGCTCGAGCATGCGGCCGAGGCCGTCGTAGCTGAATTCGTGATCTCCGCCGTAGGGCCGACGGACGGCGAGCGGTTGGCCATCGCTGCGGCGCTCGATCGTGATGGTTCCGCTGGCCGTCGCGCCGCTCGCGTCGCTGGCGGCGACGCCGAGACTCGCGAGTTCACGATTCGCGTCGAACTGCTGGGTCAGCACGCCACCGCGCCGCCCCTTGGCGGAATCCACCTTCGGATTCCCGGTCGCATCGAAGCTGCGCTTGTCGGAAACGGCGCCTCCCATGTCGAGCCAGTGGCCATGCGCGCCATACAGGGGAAACGTGAATGTGACGCCGTTCGCTTGCGTGATCGAATCGACCAATGAGGCCGGGTTGTACGCGAGGTCGACGCTTTCGCTGGCGCCGTTGGCCAAGGCAATCACGCGACCCGAGGCATCGTAGCTGCGCTCCTCGACGACACCGAGGGAATCCTCGATGCGTCGAATCGCGCGCGCTCGCGGGTTCTCGAGATTCAAGCCGTTCGGCTCGACCGTGATCACCGAGAGATTGCCTGTCGCATCCGTGATCGTCAGCGGATCGTCGCCCGCATGGACGTAGGTGACCGTCGCTCCGTTTTCATACCGGACGCTCGCCGGCCGGAGCCCCTCCCACGTCAGGCTGCGCCGGTCACCCGTCTCCACGAGCTCGAGATCTACCAGCCGCGTGTTCGCATCGAAGCAGAGCCGCGTCCGCGCTCCGAGCGGATTGGTGTATAGCGTCTCGTAAAGGCCGGCGCGGTTGGCCGAGTGGAACTCGAAGCGAGCCGTCGGGTTGCCCTCCCCGATCTGGCTGACGCTCCAGATGCGCCCCCCCGACTGGTAGGCGTATTCGATGCGTTCGTTCTCGGAATTGGTGATCGCGGTGAGAAGGCCGAAGGGCGTGTACTCGTAGCGCGTGCCGGGCCAGCCCCTGGCAACGTCGAGGGGGCTCCTCGCGACGGCGAGATGGCCCACGGCGTCCCACGCGAACTCGGCGCGCCGGGCGCTGCGGGGATCCATGATGCTCTGCGGGCGCCCGTTCGTGTCGAGTGCGATCTGATAGAAGACCGTGCAGACGCTCGCTGCGCTGCATTGTGCGAGCTCGAGCGCGGCTCCGCTCCACGTGTATCGGATGCGCGGATACTCGAGCGTCGCCCAGCGCACGCTGGCGAGCCGACCCTGCGCATCGAAGTGATGAGCGAGGCCGCCCTTCGTCTGCACCGTATCGCCATCGATCTTCAGCCAGTGGCTGCCCGGAATCGCGGCTCCATCCGCAAGCTGCGCCACACCGAACGAGCGGCCGGTGGCGTCGCTGAATGTCGCACCGTCGTAGCGAGCGCCGAAGCTCCAGGTCCAGCCGGGCAGGCTCGAATTGTAGACGGCGGTGATGGCCTGGGTTCCGGCCACGATGCTGTCGAGCGTGATGTCGGTGCGCTCGATCATCAGATTGCCACCGGCGGCATTCACCACTCCGCCCGCGACACGGACCATCCCCGGGGCCTGATGCTCCGACGAACCCGGCGTGGGCGTGAGGGGCCCTCCGCTACACCCCGCCGAGAGCAGCAAGGCGATCTGGACGAGCGCGAGACTGCGACCGAAGAGCGAACGAATCCAATCCGACATCGGCATCTCCTAACGAGGGGGACCCATGAGGTGGAGGACGCCCAGGCCGAGGCAGCCTGCGGCGAGCAGCAGGACGACGCCCGGCTCGGGGAGAAAACGCAGCTTCAGGCGGCCGAACACCGCGAACTCGTTGCCCAGGTTCGAAGTGACGCGGATTGGCGTCACGAGCTGGAGCGCGCCACCTGGCAGCCCGGTCGAGCCGGTGAGCGAGACCGCGCCGTGCGCGAAGCCGCTCGCAAAGACGGGAACGCTGGCGCCACCGGCGCTCGCCACGCTGACGGTCGCCGTATACAGGGTCCACGGCGCGGCCTCGATCGAAACCCGCAGGGGTCCGGTCCCGCCGATGGTGACGAGACCGCCGACCCCCACGCCCTTCACGCCGGCGCCCGGCGCCGCGCCTGTTGGCTGCGTCAACAGGATCGGGATGTAGTTGGTGCAACTCGTCGAGAGCAGACAGACCTTGGCGATCCCCTGCAGCGGGAGCGCGTTGCGGGTGAGCGGCAGGTAATCGATTCCGCCCGAGATGGGCGCAAAACTTCCACTCGCGAGGCTCACGTCGGCGCGCAGCGATGCCAGGCCATTTGCCTGCACGAGGGGGTCGCTGATCGGGAACATCGCGCTGCCGGAAATCCCCCCGCGGTACGCGGCAAGGCGCAGCGTCTGGAGGTGGACGCCGCCACCCGGCCCATCGACGGTCGAGACACCACCGCCGGTCACGGCCAGCGGCGGAAAGCCGAGCAGCTCGAGCGAGAGCGTGCCCTCCCAGTTGAGGGGACTCGCGCCCGCGACGCGCGCCGAGGAGACGCACGCCGCGAGGGCGAGGGCGAGCAACCACGTTGACAAGTGCAGGGGGCGTTGCCCCATGATGTGCGCATGCCGACGCCCGTCACCCGCCGAGACACCGTCGACACGCGAGTCGGAAACCCCGCGGCGCCTCGCGAACTGCTGCCGGTGCTGCTGCTCGTCGTCACGGCGTGGAGTCTGCTCGCCACGCAGGCCTTGCTCAGTCCGCGCGTCGGACGCCCAGCCGCCGTTTTGATTGCGTTCGTCGCGGTGACGGCGCTCGTGCTCGCTACGCGTCAGCCAGCGCGCCAGCGCGAGCCGACGCGCGCGGGCGTGCTCTTCGCGCTCGGGGCGCTCGCCGGCTGCGTGAGCTTTCCCGTCTGGATCCATGCGATCGGCGTCGTTGGACGCGGAATCGGAATGCTTCCCGTGTCGCCTCCGCCGCGCCCGGACGATCCGCTGCTGCTGATCGCCGTCCTCGGCTTCGCGCCCATCTTCGAAGAGCTGCTCTACCGCGAGCGATTGTTGCTGGCGCTGCACGGACGGCTCGGCTCCACAGCCGCCCTCGTGCTCTCGAGCGTGTGTTTCGCCCTGCCCCACCTCGAGCCCTGGTCGCTGCTGGCAACCGGCCTGGTCGGTTTCGGCCTCGGATGGCTGATGCTGACGGGGCGCTCGGTCGCGCTCTGCATCGGCCTGCACGCGGGGCTGAACCTCGCCGCCGTCGTCTGCGGTGTCCCGCCGATCCGTTTCGTTCTGCCTGGGATCGCCGCGCTCCTGGCGGGCATGGCAATCCTGGCCGCAGGATTGTTCGTGGCGCGGCGGCGCGTTTTCGGAGTCGTCGCAGCAAGCGGGCACTGACGTTCTCCTGTGGCGATCGGGAGATCGCGCTCGGAGAATCAGGAGAGCAAGCGGCGTGCCCATCGCCGTCGCGCGGAGCGGGTGACGCAAAGCCGCGCGAATGCGGGGAAATCTTTCTGGGGAGAAGCGAGCGCGCCGGGCGTTACGCCCGCATGTGACAGGCGGGGCGCGACAGGCGTCGTATCCGTTGTCGTCTTGTCGCCTTCGGGTCGCTGTCGGTAGCGCGGCGATCCCGCGGTAAACGTCGTGACCGGGAGACGGGTTCCCTCCGCTACCGTGCTGCCACGTTCGTCACCGGGCCGGGAGATCATGACGGAGCCGCAGCAGGCACCCGAACTCGCTTCGCGCGCCGCGCGCTGGCTCGATCGCCGCGGCGCGGCGGCCGGCCTCTTCCTGTTGCTCAGCCTCGCGATGACCTTCCCCCTGATCCTCGACTTCCGCGCTTCCGTACCGCTCGGCACGGTGGATCTCTGGAGCAACGTCTGGAATTTCTGGTGGTGGAAGCACAGCCTGCTGGTGCTGCATCAACACCCCTACGCAACGCAGGCTTTGTTTCATCCCGATGGCGCGAGCCTCGTCTTTCACACGCACTCGCCGTTCAACATGCTCGTGAGCCTGCCGGTGAACCTGCTCTTCGGCCCCGCGGCCGCTTATAACTTTTGTGTCATTCTGGCGCTCTGGCTTTCCGGGTTCGGCGCCTACCTGCTGGTGAAGGATTTGACGGGGGACGCACGCGGCGCCTTCCTGGCGGGGATCGTCTTCGCCTTTTTCCCACAGCACGTCGAGCAGACGCTCGAACACCTGAATCTCTTCTCGACCCAGTTCATGCCGCTCGCGGCGCTATTTCTATTGCGCCTGGGGCGAGCCGGAGGCGGACGCAACGTGCTCGGCCTCGGGGCCTGCTACGCGCTGAACGCGCTGGTGGATTGGCAGCTCGGGCTGCTGTTGACGCTGATGCTGATCCCGCTCGCGATCTTCGTGTTGACCGAACGCGAGCGCGAAGCGACGGGCTTTCTGAAGGATCTGGCGCTCGCGGCCGGACTCGCCGCCGTCTGCGTGCTTCCCGCCGTCTGGCCGCTCCTCGCGGGGCTCACCAGCGGCGAGAATTATTTCCAGAAGGCGCAGGAGGCCAAGGGGATCGACCCGCTGTTCCTCTTCCTGCCGAGCGATCGTCATCCGCTCTGGGGAAGTCTCAGCTTCGACTATTACGAAAAGCATCGCGCGTACCGTGCCGTCGGCTTCCTCTGCTATCTGGGCTTCATCCCGATCGGACTCGCCCTGCTT
>JANNIY010000102.1:0-8467 GCA_031405455.1 Deltaproteobacteria bacterium
CGCGCTGCTCACAGGCTCGGGTGCGCGCGTCACTTCGCGATCGCTGCTGGCGCCGAAATCGAGGCCTTCCGAGATCGAACCGGAAAGCTCATCGTCGGCATCGACGAGAGCCGTCACGTCGAGATCGTTCGGCAGGCGGCGTCGGCGCAGCAACATGGCGACGAGGAACACGAGCAGCAGCACACCGCCTGCAAGCATGGCGAGTTGCGTCGGCTCGAGTCCGAAGAAGTTCATGGGAGCCGTGGGCTCCGCGGCGCGCGGCTTCGCAGCGGCGGCGCGCTCGGGCACGGCAGGGGTAGCCGCGGCGGGCGGCGGCGATTTCGCGATCACGTCAGGGGAAGGCGTCGGCGGCTCGCCGGCAGCGGGCGCCAGCCCGGGAGCCGAGGGCTCCGCGGCGGGCGCGGGAATGGGAATCTCGGGCGCGGCGGTCGTCGCCAGCTCGGGCTTCGGTGCGACCGGCATCTCGCCAGGCTTGCCGGCCGGCGCGGGCGTCGGCGCAGGCACCACGGGCTTCGCTTCGAGCTTGGGCGCCACGGGCAGCGGGGCCGGCTTGGCCGCGAGCCTCGCCATCTCCGGCGCATCGCTGGCCTTCACGGCCGGCTTCGGCGCCACGACGGGCTCGGCGGGAGGCTTCACTGCAACCACCGGCGCCTGCACTTCGGCGGGCGGCTTCACGGCGATCACCGGAGGCTTCGCGTCGGCGGGCTTCACGGCGGGAATCGGGGATTTCACCTCGGCGGGCGGCTTCACCGCGATGGCCGGGGCCTTCACCTCGGGAGCGGGCTTCACGGCGACGACCGGCGGCTTGGGCTCCACGGCCGGCTTCGGAGCGACGGCGGGCACGGGCGGCTTCGCAGCGGCGATCCGGCTCGGCTCGCGCATCAGATCGATCACGATGCGCGGGGGATTGCTGAGGATCAGCTCCTTCACGCCCGCGTTCGCAGCGCGCAGACGGATGTGAGCCACGGTGAGATCGCTGCCCTGCTGCACCGCGACGGAACCGACCTCGGGGCTGCCCGAGCGCACGCTGCGGGGCGACGATGCCGCCTCGAGCGTCACGATCAGCTCTTGCGTGCCTTGGTCGACGCCCTTCGAGATGCGGTAGCCGGCGGGGGCGTCGAGCTCGAAGACGACGCGCGTGAAGGTCGGGTGATTGCCGACGCGGACCTGCACGACGTTGGCCGCGAGACTCGGCGCCGCCAGCAGCACGCACGCGAGCCCGGTGATCACCAGTGTGTGTCGAAGCAGCACTCGCCTCATTCCGCCAAGCGCATCGGAGAATCCACCGGGTCGCTTGAATCGAATCGGCGACTCGATCACCAGGGCCGTGGGGAAATTGCCGCGATTGCTGGGCTGCGGCTGCGTCAAGGCAGAACCTCTCAACCCGCGATCAGGGGCCGGAGCGTCTCGATGGCCCGCTGGATGCGCGGACCGTACCACGACACCAGGGTGCCGTCGATCAAGTGGATGCGTCCGTTCGCGGCGGCGGGGATGTCGAGCGCCGCCAGCTCGGCCGCCTCACGCGGACCAAAGGCATACGGTTCGTCCGGCAGCAGGATCAGCTCCGGCGCCGCAGCCACGATTTCTTCCTGCTTCACGATCGGATAACGGCGATCAGCGTGGTCGGCGAAGACATTCTCGGCGCCGCACAGCACGAGCAGATCGTGCGCGTAGGTATCTCCTCCCACACTCATCCACGGCGTCTTCCAGATCGGGCAGAAAGTGCGCACGCGCCGCGCCGGGCGTTCCGCCTCCGCGGCCGCAACGGCTGCCTCGATCGGATCCACGCGCGCCGCCTGCGCGCCCGACGCCGCGCCGAGCTCCGCGAGTTCGCGTAGCAGCGCCACGCCATCGCGCACGCTGCGCGGGTAGGTCACCCACACCGCCACACCCGCGGCCTCGAGCTTCTCGACGTCACGGCGGCGGTTCTCTTCGTGGTTCGCGATCACGAGATCGGGCGCGAGCGCGAGGATCTGGGGAATCGAGGGCGTCTTCGTGCCGCCCAGCTTGGGAAGCTTCGCCACGGCTTGCGCGGGATGCACGCACCAATCGCTCACCCCGACCAGGTGATCCGCGAGGCCCAGCCAGATCAGGGCTTCCGTCAGGCTCGGCACGAGCGAGACCACGCGCGGCGGCAGCGTCGCCGGCTTCATGCCCCGAACTCGATGGCGAGAACACCGCGCACGAGGCGCACCCCGGTGACGGGCCGGCCGGCCACCGACGCCGGCAGCGCAATGCGCCGCTGCGCATCGCGAACGCGCACGAGCAGCTCGTCGCCGAGCGTGCTGACGTCGATCTCGTCGAGGCGGGCGCTGGGCAGATCGATTTCGAGCAGCGTTCGGCCAGCGCGTTTCTCGAGCCGGATCGGGCGGCCCTGCGCGAAGCGCGCCGCGGGATCGCGCTCGCCGAACATCTCGCGCGCGAGCCCGCGCAGCGCTTCCACGCCGATGGGTTCGGTCGGGCGCAGCGGCGCGTGGAAGATCGGCACCGGAAACGAGCTTTCGATCTCGGCGAGCTCGCGCTTCTCGCGTTCCGCCCAGCGCGCGAAATAGCCGCCGGTCGCCTCCTGCGGCAGCACGCGGTTCACGAGCACGGCGTCCGTCGCGACGCCGTAGAGCGACAGATACGCGAACGAGCGGCGCGTTTCGTCGACGACCACGCGCGCGGGATTGACGACGAGGCGCGCGCTGGTGCGCGTTTCGTCGAGCAGGATCTGGCGCACGTCTTCGATCTCGTGATAGAGGCGCTCGATCGCCTCGAAGACGGAATCCGGCGCGACCAGCCGCCCGGCGCCGAGACGCGTCGCGATGGGACGCACGAAACGCGCCGCGCGGCGCTTCACGTCGAAGAAATTCTCCATGAACAGCCGCAACACGTCGGGGAAGCGCAGCAGCCGCAGCGTCGAGCCCGTGGGCGCGCAATCGACCACACAGACGTCGTACTCGCCGAGCGCCTCGACCATGCGCACCGCGCGCAGCGCCACCAGCTCTTCGAGCCCCGGAAACACGAGCAGCTCCTCGGCCAGCAACTCGTCGGTGTCGGAGCGCAGGAACGCGTGCAACCACTCCTGGATCTCGGACCACGAGCGGTCGAGCTCGGCGAGCGCCGCGACTTCCTGCGCGACCACGCCGGGCGCCACCTCGATGGCGCGCGGGCCCACCGTGCGCCCGAGCGCGTCGCCCACGCTGTGCGCCGAATCCGTCGAGAGCAGGAAGACGCGGTGGCCGTGCTCGGCGGCGGCGAGCGCCGTCGCCACGGCGAGGCTCGTCTTGCCCACACCACCCTTCCCCGTGTAGAGGAGCACGCGCACCTATTCGCTCCCCTCGACGCGCGCCGGGCGCGCGAAGCGCACGACGAGCGCGGGGCCCTCGAGCTTTGCGGCCTTCAGGTCGAGCGGCAGGAAGCGGCGCGGGAGCATGAGCAGGCGGCGGCGCACGCCGGTGGTGATGGTGAGCTCGTCGTCGATCTTGCTGACGTCGAGGCGCGCCGGATCGGCGCCCGGAAGCGGCACGCTCGCCGTGTAATCTTCGCCATCGCGCGCGAAGCGCACACGGGGCGCGCACGAGAGCAGCGCGTCGGGTTCGACGCCGCGGAAGATCTGCGCGCCGTGTTCTGCAAGTTTTTCCATGCCCGTCACCTCGTCGGGAGCGAGCGGCGCCGCCAGCACCGGGAGCGGCGCGAAGAGCTCTTCGACCTCGCGCCGGCGATCCTCCTGGAGCCGCCCCCACGCACGGAAGAAGTCTTCTTCCGCGGCGTCCTCCGGGAGCAGACGGTTCATCACCACGGCGTCGCACGGCACCTCGAAGAGCGAGAGCTCCGTCCAGGCGCGGCGCGCTTCGTCGATCACCATGCGCTCGGGCGTCACGACCAACCGCACGCTGGTCGTCGCGTGCGTGATCCGCGCCTGGAGTCCGCGCAGCTGGACGTAGAGAAGCTCCTCGACGTCGCGAAAGACTTCGGAGCCCGGGAGGGGCAGCGAGACGAAGCGGCGCGCGAGCGGCGTCGCCACGCCGGAGACCGCGCGAAACAGCGGCAGCAACACGCGCAGCGCCCGGTGTGCGACATCAGGGAGTGTCACCAGGCGCAACGTCGAATCCGTGGGTGCGCAATCCACGACGATCAGGTCGTAGCGCCCCGAGGCCGCGAGCTCCTCGACGGCGAGCAGCGTCACGATCTCTTCCGCGCCCGGCAGCAGCGCCAGCTCTTCGGCGACGACGGCGTCCAGCCCCTGGTGGGCGAGCAGCTCGACGAGGAAATCCCGGACGCGGCCCCAATGGCGCTGCGTCTCGACGCGCGCGTCGATTTCGATGGCGTCGAGGCCCGGCGCGATCTCCTGCGGGTCTGGCGAGAGCCGTCGCTCGACGACATCGCCGAGACTGTGGGCGGCGTCGGCCGACGCGACGAGCGTGCGGCGCCCGCGCTGCGCCGCAACCACAGCGGTGGCGGCGGCGGTCGTCGTTTTCCCGACTCCCCCCTTGCCGGTATACAGTACGAGCCTCACGGCCCGACGGTATCACGCCGCGGAGACGGCCTCCCGATGGCGCTCGGCGCCGCCGGCCTTGTACAAGCGCCGCTCGCTCGCGAGCGGTGCGCGCGAAGTCCAGCGGTGCTCGCAGCGCGGGCACTCGGCCAGGAACACGATGCCCCGATCGATCACTTCGTCGGTGCGGACCTCGCCAGAGCCACAAACGAGACAGCGCGTGAGCGTGCGAAGAATCGCCTGCATGGGGATCTCCCTTTGCTTCCGCCCCGGACTCGGGGCCATGGCGGTATTCAAACCCGCGCGGGTGACGGATGCGGTCACACCGGCTACGGCTCCGGGGCCCGGACCCGGGTAGCATCCCGGCAGCCAGGAGGAGGACCGCGTGCGCATCGGACTGATTCTCACTGCAGGCAGCGTGCGGGGCGACGTCGAGCTCGCCCAGCGCGCCGAGGCCGCCGGCCTCGATGGCGTCTACACGATCGAGTTCTTCAACCGGCACGGCTACGTGCCGCTCGCCGCCATCGCGCAGGCCACGCGGCGTGTGCGCGTGGGCACGGCGATCGCGAACGCCTTCACACGCTCGCCGCTCCTGCACGCGAGCGCTGCGCTCGATCTCGACGAACTCTCGGGCGGGCGCATGGTGCTGGGGCTCGGCAGCGCCACGCGGCGCATGAACGAAGATTGGTTCGGCATGCCGTTCTCGGCGCCCGCCGAGCGCATGCACGAGCTGGTGCGTTTGCTGCGCGCGGTCTTCGCGGCGCAGAAGGGCGGCGGCTTCCGCTGGGAGGGCAAGCATTGGAACCTCTCGGTTCCGATCTACGCGCGCCCGGGCGCCGCGCGCGAGCAGGTTCCGATCTGGGTTGCCGCCGTCAACCGGCGCATGATCGCAACCGCCGGGAACGTGGCCGACGGCCTCGTGGGACACCCGATTGCGACGCGCCGCTGGCACCGCGAAGTGACGCTCCCCGGCCTGCGCAGCGCCGAGGCCGCCGCCGGGCGCGAAGCGGGGGCGTGTGCGCTCGTGCCCTATGTCATGACCTCGATCCAGAAGAACCGCGACGATGCCGTGCGCGACGCGAAGTGCCAGATCGGCTTCTACTTCACGACCGAGCTCTATCACTCGATCCTGGATCTGCATGGCCTGCGTGCGATCGGCCAGGCCTGCCGGGCTGCGCTGCGCAAGTTCGACGTGAAGGCGATGGCCGACGCCGTGCCTGATTCGCTCGTCGACGAGATTGCGATCGCCTGCACCCCCGATGAGGCGCGGCAGCGCCTCGAGCAATGGCGCGGGCTCAGCGAGCAACCGCTGCTCTACGCCCCGTCGATCGGCGTCCCGCCCGGACGCCTGCGCGAGAACCTCGACGCTATGCTCGACGTGTTCGGCGCCCGAGCCTGAGGAGGACAGCGTGAGTGAAGAGGCCCCGGCGCCGCGCATTTCGATCCTGACCCACTGGGAAGCCGCGCAAACACCGGCCAGCGGCGCCTGGGCGCAGAAGCGGCGGCTCGCCTCCGCCATGCGTCTCGTGATCGGACGGCTCGTCGAGAGCAACGCGCCCGAAGACGAACTCTCGGCCGCCGCCGACGGGCTCGAACGCTACGCCGAACGTCTCGCCACCCACCCGCGCCTGCGCCGGCTCGAAGGCTTCGCCGAGACGGCGAACGCCGGCGACGTCGCCGCGTTCTTCGACCAGAGCCCCGTGATCGGCCTCTCGAATCCGCTCGCACCGCCGATCTCCGTGCGCCGCAGCGGCGAGCTCAGCGCCGAGGCGCACGCGCGTTTCGGAGCCGCCTACGAAGGACCGCCGGGCTGCGTGCACGGCGGCTGGGTCGCCGCGGCTTTCGACGAGGTCCTCGGCTTCGTGCAATCGCTCGCGGGCAGCCCCGGCTTCACGGGCACGCTCACCGTGCGCTACCGCCAGCCCACGCCGCTCCACACCGATTTGCGTTTCGAGGTGCACGTGACGGGCACCGAACGCCGCAAGACCTTCGCCGCGGGTCAGCTGTTCGCCGGTGACGTGCTGACGGCGGAAGCCGAGGCGATTTTCGTCTCCGCCGATCGCGCGCGCTTCCAGGCCCTGTTCGCGCAGCGCGAACAGCTGGAGAAGCAGCGCTCGGAGTGAGGCGTCACGGCCATCAGCGCCGAACGGCGCGTCGCCTCGCATGCCTGGGCGCACTCGCCGGGCTCGCGCTGGCCGCGGGCCTCGCTTGCGCCCCGACGCCCTCGCCGCTGGCGCCGCCGCCGCCGCGCCGCCCGATCGTGCTCTCGACCGAGTACGACGATCAGCGCGCGGGCGAGGAAGCCAAGGGCGAGGTCGCAGCGGCGCTCGGGCTCGTGCGCGACGCGAAGGTGCAGGAGCTGATCGACGCGATCGGCAAGCGTTTGGTTGCACGCGCTCCCTCGCGCGCGTTCAGCTACTCGTTTGGAGTCGTCAACCAGTGGCCGCCCAACGCATTCGCGCTTCCGGGCGGCGCCGTCTACGTCTCGCGCGGCCTGCTCGTGCTCTCGAACTCCGAGGACGAGCTGGCCAACGTGCTCGCGCACGAGATCGTGCACGCGGCCGCGCGTCACGCCGCGGCGCGCCAGCGCGTGGCGGGCGGCATGAACCCGTTCGCGATGGTGCTCACGAGCCCCGTGTTTCTCGCCGCCTACAGCCGTGATCAGGAGCGGGAGGCCGATCGCGGCGGCCAGAGCCTGGCGGGCGCAGCCGGCTACGACCCCGCCGGCATGAACGTTTTTCTCGCGAGCCTGGGCAACATCGAGCGCCTGCTCGCCGGCAGCTCGCGGATTCCGGGCTTTTTCGACACGCATCCGCCGACGAGCGAGCGCGCGGCGGCGACAGCGACGCGCGCACAGCATCTCGGCTGGACACGACAGCCCGGCGTCACGCGCGACCGCGAGGATTATCTCCGCCACCTCGACGGCCTGATCGTCGGCGAGGATCCGGCCGAGGGCCTGTTCGAGAACGGCCGCTTCCTGCACCCGGATCTCGATTTCATGCTGCGCGTCCCCGACGGCTGGCGGTTCGTGAACACGCCGGCTGCAATCGGCGCGATCTCGCCCGATGGGCGCGCGCGCGTCACGCTCGAAATGGCCGGGGATGGCACGGACCCCGCCGTCTTCGCCGAGGCTTTCCTCGCGGAGCGCGCCGTGGAAATCCACGCCGAGATCGCTTCGCGCCGGGCGTTCTCGATCAACGGGCTTCCGGCAGTGGAGCTGCGCGGAAGCGCACCCGGCCCCACCGGCCGGGTCGCCGGCAAGCTCACCTGGATCGCGTATGGCGGGCGCGTGTATTCGCTCGCCAATCTCGTGCAGGGGCCCGGTGCGGAGCGCGCACTCGGCCGCGGCGACATCTTTGCGCGCAGCTTCCGCCGGCTCACACCGGAGGACCGCGCCGGAATCCGCGTGCGGCGGCTGCGGCTCGCGACGGCGCGGGCGGGCGAAGGCCTTGCTGATTTCTCGCAACGCACCGGAAACGATTGGGATGCGCAGCGTACGGCGATCGCGAACGGCATGTTCGCCTCGGTGCGCCTCAGCCAGGGGCAGCTGCTGAAGATTTCCGTGGTCGAGCCCTACACCGCGACCCGCCAGGCTGGCCCCGAAGACCTCTGAGTCTTCGCTACTTGCCGCCGCCAAGACGTTTGAAGACGTCGACCACGGCGTCGTCGCCCTCGAAGTTGCGGCCCTTGATGCGCACCGAAATCTCGCTGCACAGCTTCGGCGCGTTCGCGACGGCGCGCGCAGCCAGCTCGCGCGGCAGGATCTCGCGCAACACGATCTCCATCTCGCGTCCACTCACCGCCTGGGCTTCGAGCCCCGCCTGTTTGAGCGCGAGCCTCACGGTGCCGCGCGCGACCAGCTCGGAGAGCGTGGTGACGCGTTCGATCTCGGCGCAGGTCCACGTGAATGCCGGCGAGCCCATCATCTGCTTACGCTCCACTCTCGGCCGCGACGGGCAGCGCCCGCGCGCGCACGCGTCGCAAGTA
>JANNIY010000103.1:0-17278 GCA_031405455.1 Deltaproteobacteria bacterium
CAAGCAGCCGCGGTGCCGAGGGCCTGGCTCCGGCAACTCCGCGCGGAAGCGGTGGCTCGCACGGCGGAATCACCGACGCCGGGTGCCGCCATCCGCCGCCACCGCACTCACGCCGCGCCGGCGCCGGGAAGTCCTCTCCCGATTTTGGTCGATATCCGGGGGGGGGGCAGAGAATCGCGCGCTCTCTCTACTGGGAAGGGGATAACTTGCGCACCTGCTCGCCTGGCTCCCGCTACCGCTCCGTTTCGCCTCGCAGCCTGCGGCTGTCCGCCCTCGTGGTCGTCGGGCTCGCGGCGCTCTTGCTCGCGCCGCCCCCGTCGGCGGCCGTGACGATCGACTGGGTCGCGATCGGGAACCCGGGCAACGCGGCGGACACGCCGTCGAGCAACTGCTACGTGGCGAGCTGCGGCGCGGTCTCGTACGAGTACCAGATCTCGAAGTACGAGGTCACCAACGCGCAGTACGCGGAGTTCCTGAATGCGAAGGCGGCGTCGGATCCGCTGAGCCTCTACGACACGCGCATGAATTCCGACGCGGGTAGCGGCGGCATCACGCAGAGCGGCGTCAGCGGCAGCTTCAGCTACGCGGTCAAGTTGGGCTTCGCGAGCAAGCCGGTCAATTACGTCTCGTTCTTCGACACGCTGCGCTTTTCCAACTGGCTGAACAACGGGCAAGGCGGCGCGAGCACCGAGACAGGGGCCTACACGCTGCTCGGCGGAACCGCGGCTCCGAGCAATGGCTTGACGGTCACCCGCAACGCCGGGGCCTCGATCTTTCTGACCAGCGAGAATGAGTGGTACAAGGCGGCCTACTACGACGCGGTGTCCACCAGCTACTTCGACTATCCGGTGGGAACCAACACCGCGACGGTGTGCGCAGCGCCCACGGCGACGGCGAACCGCGCGAACTGCTCTACCTCTGGGGTCACCGACGTGGGCGCGTACACAGGGTCCGCGAGCCCCTACGGGACCTACGATCAGGGCGGCAACGTCATGGAGTGGAACGAGCAGTTTGCGAACGTCTTGGACCGGGGCATCCGGGGCGGGACCTGGGTCGTCGACGCCAGCTACCTCGCCGCGTCGCTCCCGTCCGCCGGCAACTCGGTGGAGGACGGGGTCGTCTACGTCGGGTTTCGTGTCGCGAGTCCGATCCCCGAGCCCGGCACGGGGCTGCTCGTGATGGCGGGCCTCGCAGGGCTTGCGGCACGGCGCAGGCGTCCCGCGCAGGCCCTCTGACCTCTGGCCCGTGGGCCCTTGTCCGGAGCCGCGCGGCGCTTCACCTACACGCTCGGGTGTGACGCCTCGCGCGGGGCCCGCGGCGCATCGCCTTCTCTAACCCGCGCCTGGCCGCACCCGCGCGCGCTGCTTGGCGGCGGCGATCGCCTTGGCCGAGAAGCGTTTCGCCTGCTCGAGCCAGGCGAGCCGTTCGCGGTAGGAGAGCGCCAGCCACGCGCGGCGTTGCGTCTCGTGGTGGAGCTCGAAGGCGCGCTCGCGCTCCGGATCAATCATCGCCGGGCTCGAACTCGCGAGCGATCTCCTCGAGGTGGCGCACGTCCTCCAGGTCTCGAGGGCGTCCCGCGCGGCGCTTCATCTCCACGAGATCGGAGATGCTAGCGACCGCCACGCGGACGTCCCCGAGGTCCGCCCAGGTGGCTCGACGATAGGCCGCTTCGAACGGAAACGGCTCCTCGACGAACAGATCCACTTCGGTGGCCGGGTGCACCGGGCTCGCGAGGGAGAAGACGATCATCCCCTTGTTCTGGATCCAGTCCGCTCGCTTGCGTGGATCCGAGAGATCTTCAGCGCGAACCGGCTCGCGTGGCGTGTAGCCGAGCTCCGAGAGAGCGGCGAGCGCTGCGCGAACATTGGCCGTGTCGAGTGAGAGGACGAGATCCAGATCGGCCGTGAATCGGGGATGACCGTGCAACACCACGGCGACGCCGCCCACCACGAGATAACGAACGCCGGCGTGTTGCAGCGCCGCGAAGATCGTCTCGAGCGAGCCGACGGCCATCGCGGCGAGCTTAGCGTGAACCTCGGGCGCGTCGCGAAACAGCTGGGGAACGGTCTTTTCCGCTGCGTCACGCTGCCGATTCTCGTGGGGGAAGGTCGAATGATCTCGTCCGCGTAGCGTGCGATCCGCACGGCCTGGTCGCGCGGAATCGACTCTCTGGATCCGCCGCTCATGCGGGTGACGCGCCACTCCACCCGGGGGTCGCTAGCCTGCGCCTCGTGGCCTGGTGAGGTCGCGAGCGGGCTCCTGAGCGCGGACTGCCGCTGTCTCCACGCGCGGCGGCGGCTCAGGCCTCGTGCACCAGGCGCCCCGCGCGCCACGTCGCGCGCACGCACGCGCTCGAAAGTTCCTCTCGCGCGCTGCGCCACGAGCGGTCCAGGAGGCAGAGGTCGGCTGGTTGGTCGAGAGTGACGCGGCGAGGTGTCCCTCCGGGATCGCCCAGTGACCCGAGGAAGAGAGCGAGCGCGCGCTCGGGCGCGAGCCGCTCGCCCTCGCCCAGCGTCACGCCGGCGCGCGTGACGCGCGAGACCGCGGCGTGGATCGCGCGCCAGGGATCCGGTGTGCCGAAGGGCGCATCGCTGCCGCCGGCCAGCGGCACGCCGGCGTCGAGCCAGGCGCGCCCGCGGTAGAGCCAGGGCAGGTCGCGCGCCTCCACGTCGCGCAGGTAGTCGTCGCCGCGCTCTTCGATGAAATGCGGCTGTGTCACCACCGAAACGCCGGTCGTCGCAATCAGCTCGACCAGCTCGGGCGGCGCGACCGACGCGTGCTCGAGGCGATCGTCGGCGCGCGGGCCGGCTTCGGCGAGTGCGCTCGCGGCGAGCGCCAGCTCCGCGCGCCCGACGCAGTGGATCGCGACACCCCTCGCTTGCGCGTGCGCTTCCACGATCGCAGCGCGGAGCGCCTCGAAGCTCGGAAGGGACGCTTCATCGAGAATCAACTTCACTTGTCCGCGAGAAATGTCTCGCTGCGCGGGTCTGGGAAGCGCGACGGAGCCCATCACGCGGAGCCGTTGGGGGAGCGCGCCCGAAGCGACCGCGGCCTCGAGTATTGCCAGGGCGCCGGCGTCGGTTTCGGCCGTCGCGTCCGTGACTCCGGTAACGCCGGCGCGCGCGAGCAGGCGTCCGACGGGCGCCAGATCCGGAGGAGCGCTCGGCGCGAGCCGCGTGCGCAACCAGCCGTCGAGACGGAAGAGGCGGCCCGTGGCACGGCCGGCCGCGTCGCGCTCGACGCCGGGCGCATCGACGCCGCCGTCGAGCCCGAGGCGCTCGAGCGCGCGCGAGTTCAGCATCCAGAGCGCACCGCCGCGGTGCTGGATGCGGACCGGCCGGTCGGGGACCAACGCATCGAGGGCCACCCGGTCGAGCGGACCTGCAACCGACTCGTGGTAACCGACGCCGCGAAGAAAATTTCCTGCTGCCGCGCGGAGCGCGCCGACGAGCGAGGCGCGATCCAGGACGGCGGGTGGACCGCAGCTCACGGACTCGAGCGCAGCGGCCAGGGCGAGGAGATGGATGTGGTGGTCGTGCAGCCCGGGCAGCAGGGCGCACCCGCGGCGTCGATCGCGGCTTCGCCGGCGTGCGGCGCCAGGTGTTCGGCGATCGCCTCGATCCGCCCGTCCGCGATGCGCACGTCACGCACCTCGCCCTCGATCTCTGCGCGCCGGATCAGCACCGGATGCCGAACTCGGCGAGGAGGGCGGCGGTGTCGGCGCCGAGGGGCCGGGTTCGGCCGGTGGGAAGCACGGCGCGCGGCGCCAAGACGCTGGCGCGCGCCGCGCCAGCGACGACCTCGAAGCCGAAGCCTCGCGCCTCGACGCCGGCGCCGTCGCGGGCGGAGGCCAGACCCAAGCAGTGGGCGGTGACGTCGCGCAGCGCGAGTTCGAGGAGCGCTCCTTCGCCCGCGCGCAGCTGTGCGAGCGCCGACACCGCTGCGTGGAGACCGGTGAGCGGATCCGCGATCGCATCGCCGCAGAAGAGCGGCGCGTCCGGATCGCCCGTGGCCGCAGCCAGTCCCGAGGCGGCGGAGGCGTCGTCGCCGTAGGCGATCCAATGGCCTTCGGGCTCACGGCGCCCATGGCCGGTGATGCTCACCCATACGAGTCCTTCCCCGACGAGCGCCGCTGCATCGATTCCGAGCTGCGCGAGGGCGCGCGGGCGGGAGCTCTCGATCACGGCGTCCGCGCGCTCGAGGAGGCTGCGAAGGCAGTCAACACCCTTCGGTGTCCGAAGATCGAGGGCCAGACTTTGCTTGTCGCTGTTGAGGGCTGCGTAGAAGCCGGGCGGTCCGTAGCGGGCGCCATCCGGGCGACCCAGGCTTTCGACCTTCACCACGCGGGCTCCGGCGAGCGCGAGGAGCCGGCCGCAAAGCGGCCCCGCCCAGAGCGCCGAGAGATCGAGCACGAGCGGCGCGCTGCGCTCGCGCGCGGCACTGCGCCGCGCGCCGCGCGCGGCCACACGCAGCCAGGGCGGCGCGACGCCACTGCGAGCGCCGGCTTCCGACACGGCGAGGCCGAGGAGGCGGGCGCGCGCGACGACCTCGGCGACTGGCCGCTGCTCGACGTGAGACGCGACGATGTCCCAGGGATCGGTCGAGGAGTTCTCGCCGCACTCGAGCCACGCCGGAATCAGCGCGCGATCTTCGTCGCGCGGGAGACTCACCGCGATCCAGCCGTCGGCCGCGCGCAGCAGGCGGCAGCTCCCGCCAGGAGAGATCGCGCCGCGGCGGGAAAGCCCGAGGTATGCCGCGCGCTCGCCGAGGAGCGCCGCTCCGTCGAGTTTTTGCGAGTCTGCGTGCGCAGCCTCGAGCGCGAGGCGCGACTTCGGCGCCAGCGCGCAGAGCGCAGCGAGCGCGCCCGCGGCGCACGTGGCGAACGGCGCAGGCGCGAGACGCGGCGGTTCGTCCGCACGCCCGGTGAGCAGCATCGCTCCCGAGCGCGCCCACGCGAGCGCCGGGTGTTCGAGGCGCGCCACAGTCGGCTCGGCGCCGACCGCCGGCAGCGCGGCGAGAATCGACTCGGCGTAGCTGCCGGCGGGGTACATGGGGTGGTCGCCTTCCACTTGTAAACCCTGGCGTCGACCCGGACGGTTCGAGTTGCCGCCGTCGTCCAACCCGCAGCGATGGTATCCGTTATGGTAAGCCGTCCGGCATGTGGAACTGCCGCTACGCGAGACTCCAGCCATGAATCTCATGATGCTCCTCGAAATGGCGGCTGCGGCGCACGGCGAAAGGGTCGCGATCCAGTGCGGGGATGAAGCGCTCCGCTTCGAGGAGCTCTTCGCCGCATCGGGCGCCGCGGCGTGCGAGCTCCAGGCGAGCGGCGCCGCACACCTCGCGCTGCTCGACGTCTCGAGCCTCGCCGCGCCGGTCGCACTCTTCGCCGCGGCGCGCGCGGGTGTCCCCTACGTGCCGCTCAACTACAGGCTCACGGGGGAGGAGCTCGACGCGCTCCTCGAGCGGATCACGCCCGCGAAGCTCGTCACCGATTCCGACCGAGCCGCCCGCTTCTCCGGGCGCGCGGGCACGTCCGTCGTGGCGCGCGACGCCTTCCTCGCGGGCGCCCGCACGGAGGGCGAAGCTCGCGCATGGCCGGACGATCCCGAGGGCATTGCCGTGCTGCTCTTCACGAGCGGCACCACCGGGGCGCCCAAGGCGGCGGTTCTCCGGCACCGCCACCTCGTCTCCTACGTGCTCGGCTCCGTCGAGTTCGCGAGCGCGGGTGAAGAAGAAGCGACGCTCGTCTCGGTACCGCCCTACCACGTTGCGGGAGTCGCTGCGATCCTGAGCTCCATCTATGCGGGGCGGCGTATCGTCCAGCTCCCGAGCTTCAGCGCCGAGGCATGGCTCGCCGCCGCACGGGCGGAGCGGGTGACGCACGCTTTCGTCGTGCCGACGATGCTCGCTCGCATCGTCGACGCTCTCGCAGGGCGCGCGAGCGCCGATCTCCCGCACCTTCGGGCCCTTTCCTATGGGGGAGGCAAGATGCCGCTTCCCGTGATCGAGCGAGCGCTCGCGCTCTTCCCGGACGTGGCGGTCGCGAACGCCTACGGGCTCACCGAGACCAGTTCCACGATCGCGCTGCTCGGCCCCGAGGAGCATCGGAAGGCGGCGACGAGTTCCGACACCGGCGTGCGTCGCAGGCTGGCTTCCGTGGGGCGGGCGCTCCCGGGGGTCGAGATCGAGGTGCGCGACGAGGAGGGGAAGCCGCTCGCTCCGGGCGCGCCGGGCGAGGTCTACACGCGCGGGCTGCAGGTCTCGGGCGAGTACCTCGGGCGCGGAAGCCAGCTCGGCCCGCAAGGTTGGCTCGCGACGCGCGACGGCGGCTTCCTCGACGAGGAGGGCTACCTGTTCCTGCAAGGCCGCATCGACGACGTGATCGTGCGCGGTGGCGAGAATCTCTCGCCGGGCGAGATCGAGGACGTGCTGCTCGAGCACCCGAGCGTCGCCGATTGCGCGGTGGTCGGCATCGCGGACGTCGAGTGGGGGGAGGCCGTCGCTGCCGTGGTGGTGCTCGCCGAGGGCGCTTCGGCCGCGGAGGACGAGCTGCGTGGGTGGGTGCGCGATCGCCTCCGCTCGTCGCGGGTGCCCTCGCGCATCGTCTTCCGAAGCGATCTCCCCTACAACGAAACGGGTAAGCTCCTGCGGCGCGTGCTGCGCGCGGAGCTCGCGGAGGCCACACGCTAGGCGCAACGGCCCTCACGCTTGCCGAGGCCGTGGCCGGGCTCCGCTCGGCGCTCGCGCGCGAGGCGTACTCGCCGCTCGTGGGCGCTCCGATCCTCGTGGTAGACCTCGCGGGCGACGCGCCCATCTCCGAGATTGCGGCCGCCGCCGAGATGCTCGCGCGGGTTCCGTGCCCGACCGTCGGCCTCGTGTTCGAAACGCCATCCCCAGTTGGGTCGCGCCTCGCGCCGGCGTTCGACATCCTCGTCGAGGGCGAGGACGATCTTGCGCCAGTGATCGCGTCCGTCGAGCGCTGCCCGCTCGCCGCGGCAACGCTGGTGCAGATTCTTCGTCACGGTCGCACGCTCGATCTGGACGAGCGCCTGCTCGCCGAGTCGCTCGCCTACTCGACGCTCCAGGCCGGGCCCGAGTTCGCGGCCTGGCTCGCCGCGCGCGGCAGCGCAGCGCAGCGCGAGCACGTCGACCGCCCGGCCGTGCGCTCGCTGCGCGAGGGCGCCCGCCTGCGCCTGACACTCGACCGCCCGCGCAAGCGCAATGCGTTCTCCGTGGAGATGCGCGACGCGCTCTCCGAAGGGCTCCTCCTCGCGCTCAGCGACGATTCGATCGAGGAGATCCTCCTCGATGGCGAGGGCCCGTCCTTCTGTAGCGGCGGCGATCTCGACGAATTTGGAAGCTTTCCGGATCCGGCGACGGCGCACGCGGTGCGCTCGGCGCGAAGCCCCGCGCGGCTCCTCTCGCTGTGCGCAGAGCGGGCGCGCGCAGTGGTGCACGGCGCGTGCGTCGGCGCCGGCTGCGAGCTTCCCGCTTTCTGCCGACGCGTGAGCGCGCGCGAGGACGCCTGGTTCCAGCTTCCCGAAGTCGGGATGGGTCTCGTGCCCGGGGCGGGGGGGACGGCGAGTCTTCCTGGCCGCATCGGGCGCCAGCGCACCGCCTGGCTCGCGCTCTCGGGAAGCCGCATCGACGCCGCGACGGCCCTGCGTTGGGGGCTCGTCGACGAGATCGTGCCGTGAAACGGTTCGCGCCCTACGAGAACCAGGAGAAATCATTCTCCAACGAGGTGCAGGCGGGCGCCCACGGACGGCATCGACGATGCGCAAGCGCCAGGACGAAAGCCGCGACCCGGCGGCGGTTTCTGCGCGGAATCAAGCGACTCAGTATTGAGTCACTTCGCTCCCGAGCACGACGCCAGATTCTTCTTGCCAGTGGCGGGGCAGAGCCCCAGAATGTTCACCGTCATACCAGGGGCGAAGACCGCGCCTCCGTGACGCAACACCCGTAGCGAACTTCAAAGAGTTCAAGAGGAGCGAATCATGCGGAATCGATTCGGTGTTCTGGCTTCTGCATTCCTGGTCGCGCTCGCGGCCCAGTTCTCCATGGCCGGCGCGGCGCTGGCCCATCACGTGATCATCGAAGCAGAAGGAGTCTGCGATCCTTCGACCGGGCTCACCACGATCGACTACACGGCGACGTCCTGGCTGCTGGGCACCAACGGCGGTGCGAATCCCCAGATCGACATCTTCGTCAACAACGTGAAGGTCGACCAGGGCGCGTTCGAGGCTCCCGCGTTCTCGTTCTCCGGATCGACGCTGGCGCCGGCGGGAGACTCGGCCGTCGTGACCGCGCTCGCTGTCGGAATCTGGGACGACGGGACGGGCGGCGGGCAGTCCGCGTCTGTGACCGTGGAGCTTTCCCAGGGTTGCGTCGTGACCGGTTTCGGCCGCTTCACGGGCGGCGGCTTCCAGACGCGCGTCGACGGGCTTCGCATCTCGCGCGGCCTCACCATCCACTGCGATCTGCTGCTGTCGAACAATCTCGAAATCAATTGGGGCAAGAAGAAGTTCCACATGACGGAGCATCTGACCACGATCGCTTGCACGGATGATCCGGCGATCGATCAGACGCCTCCGGCCGCACCCCTGGATACGATCGTCGGTGTCGGCACCGGTCGCTATGACAACCAGGACGGCTACACGATCGAGTTCACGCTCGTCGACGCTGGCGAGCCCGGGAAGAACGACGAGGCGGCGCTGCGCATCTACGAGACAGCGAACCCGAGCAACGTCGTGCTCGATTTGCCGCTGCAGACGATCGACGGCGGCAATCTTCAGGCCCACTACGACCAGCCGCACAAGTAGTCCGCGGCCGGCTCGAGAGACGTCCCGGCCGGCGGCCGGGACCTGGACGAGAGGAAGGCGGTATCCCGTGCGGGGTACCGCCTTCCCGCTTTCTGCCGGCGCGCGAGCGCGCGTGGGAACGCCTGTTCCAGCTTCCCGAAGTCGGGATGGGCGTGAAACGGTTCGCGCCCCCCGCGAGTCGCTGGCGAAGAACTTCAGTCCGAGGAGGGCAGCGGCTTGGCATTCTTCAGGACGAGAAGGGCGCCCCCCGCCGCGAGTGAGCCCTTGCCCGGCTTGGTGCAGAGCAGCTCGAGACTTCCCGCGGCGTCGACGTAACGCTTGCCGAGCAGGGTGCCCCCGGCGGCGCCCTCCGCGGGCGCGACACCAGATTGCGGCGCGGCAGCGTGCGCGAGCAGCGGCGCGCCCCCACACGTGATCTCGATCTCGCTGTCGGGAGCCGCCACGACCATTACTTCCGTGGTGCAGACGGCGCTCTTCAATCGGAGACCGGGACGAAGCCTTGCCATGCGTCCATGTCCTTCGCTGGATTTGTCGTCGGGATCCGAGGATAGCGCCGGCGCGCGCCGTTACGCCTTGGCGCTGGCCCGCGCCTTCGTGCTCGCGAACCATTTCGTGAGATTGACGTTCGCGGGGTCGAGCGATTGCCCCACTGTCGCGCCGAAATCGAGGAACGCGAAGAGCACGATGTCCGCGAGCGTGAAGCGCTTGGGCACGATCGTGTCGCGGCCCGCGATCTGCTGGTCGAGCCAGGCGAGGCCGTCCTTCGCGATCGCCTTCAGGCCGGCCGACGCTTCCGGGAGCGTTCGCATGCGGTTCTTGAAGAACGGGTTCCCCTCCCCGAAGCGAAAGCCGTCGGCGAGCGGCTGCGTCACCTTCCACTCGACGCGCCGCACCCACATGCGCGTCTCGGCGCGCTGCGCCGGATCGGCGCCGATCAGCGGCGGATTCGCCTTCAGCTCCTCGAGGTATTCGCAGATCGCCACGGTCTCCGAGATCACGAGCCCGTCGTCGAGCTCGAGCGCGGGCACCTGGCCGGCGGGATTCTTCGACAGGTAGGGTTCCTGGCGGTTCGCGCCGGCCATCATGTCGACCTTCACGATCTCGGGGAACGTGAAGCCCTTCTCGGCTGCGAACATGCGCACGAGCTTCGGATTCGGACCCAGCGAGTCATGGAACTTCATGGTCTCTCCTCGAGGTGGATGGGGAATCGAGGCTAGCAATCCGAACCGTCCCCATCGACCGACAGGCCCGCCCGCCGCGGGCGCCCGGACGCGAAGCTGGCGAGGCCTGCCCCGACGCCGCGAACTGCGATCGCCGTCGATACGGGTGCATCCGTTGGCGAGGAGCCGGTGGCTGGCAAGCGGTCGGCACCGCCCCCAGGGTCTTCGATCATGTACCTGGAGCCGGACACCGAGGAGTGACGCAGAGTTGCGACGAGCCAACTCATCTTGGATTCCCCACCTGCTCCCATCGCTCGCAGCCACGACGGGGGGCATGCGAAGTTCAAGCCACGTTTCAGGGACTTTCGAGCCCTTCTCTCCGCTGGGATCGGATCGCGTCGAAGCGGTCGAGGTTCATCACCTTGTTCCAGGCATGAACGAAGTCATGCACGAACCTCTCTTGTCCGTCATTTTCTGCGTATACCTCAGCGACGGCGCGCAGCTCGGCGTGCGACCCGAAGACGAGGTCGACGGGGGTGGCCGTCCACTTGAGCTTGCCCGTCGCGCGATCACGACCCTCGTAAACGCCCTCGGATTTCGACGACTTCGTCCATTGCGTCGACATGCCGAGAAGGTTCACGAAGAAATCGTTGCTGAGCGAACCGGGTCGGTCGGTGAACACACCATTCTTGGATCGACCGGCATTTGCATTCAGGGCCCGCATGCCACCGACCAGGACGGTCATCTCAGGAACCGTCAGCGTCAGCAGATTGGCCCGATCGACCAACGTCTCCGCCGGCGATCGGTTGTTGCCATTGCCGAAGTAGTTGCGGAACCCGTCCGCGGTCGGCTCGAGCACGGCAAACGAGCTCACATCGGTCTGCTCTTGCGATGCATCGGTGCGTCCCGGCGTGAAGGGGACATCTACGTCTTGCCCGGCTTTCTTTGCGGCCTGCTCGATGGCCGCAGATCCGCCCAGAACGATCAGGTCGGCGAGCGATATCTGCTTGCCGCCCGATTGCGCGCCGTTGAATTCCTTCTGGATGCCCTGCAGGCGCTTCAACACCTTCGCCAGTTCATCCGGATCGTTGGCCTTCCAATCCTTCTGCGGCGCGAGACGAATGCGCGCCCCGTTCGCCCCACCGCGCTCGTCGGTGCCGCGGAAGCTGGAGGCCGACGCCCAGGCGGTCCTGACGAGCTCGGGAACCGTCAGACCCGATGCGAGGATCCGAGACTTCAGCTTCGCGACATCCTCGGCGTCTACCAGAACATGATCGACTGCGGGGACGGGATCTTGCCAGAGCAGCTGCTCGCTCGGCACCTCCGCGCCGAGGTAGCGCGCGCGCGGGCCCATGTCGCGATGCGTGAGCTTGAACCACGCCTTGGCGAAGGCGAGTTCGAATTCCTTCGGGTTCTCCTGGAAACGCTTCGCAATCTTCCGATAGCTCGGGTCGAACTTCAGCGAAAGGTCCGTCGTGAACATGATGGGCGCATGCCGCTTCGACGGATCGTGCGCATCCGGCACGAGTTTCGATGCGGACTCGGCATCGGGAACCCACTGGATCGCGCCTGCGGGGCTCCTGTTCTGCACCCAGTTGAAGGCAAACAGGTTGTTCAGATACTGCATGGAGAAGGCAATCGGGGTGGAGGACCAGGCGCCTTCCAGACCGCTGGTGATCGTGTCGTCGGCGTTGCCGGTGCCGCACTTGTTTTCCCAACCCAGGCCCTGCTTTTCGACGCCTGCGGCTGCGGGCTCGGGACCCAGGCAATCAGCCGGTTTGTGGGCGCCATGGGCTTTGCCGAACGTGTGGCCGCCGGCGATGAGCGCGACGGTCTCTTCATCGTTCATCGCCATGCGACCGAACGTTTCTCGAATGTCCTTCGCAGCCAGCAGCGGATCCGGGTTGCCGTTCGGCCCTTCCGGATTCACGTAGATCAGGCCCATCTGAACTGCGGCAAGTGGCTTTTCCAGCTTCCGGTCGCCGGTGTAGCGCTCGTCCGCGAGGAACTTCTTCTCAGGCCCCCAATAGACCAGGTCGGCCTCCCAGTCGTCCTGGCGACCGCCGGCGAAACCGAAGGTCTTGAAGCCCATGGTTTCCAGCGAGACGTTTCCTGTCAGGACCATCAGGTCAGCCCAGGAAATCTTTCGGCCGTATTTCTGCTTGATCGGCCAGAGCAACCGCCGTGCCTTGTCCAGATTCGCATTGTCGGGCCAACTGTTGAGCGGCTCGAATCGCTGCTGGCCTCCGCCGGCGCCGCCACGGCCGTCAGCTATGCGGTACGTGCCCGCGCTGTGCCAGGCCATCCGAATGAAGAACGGCCCATAGTTTCCGTAGTCCGACGGCCACCAGTCCTGTGACGTCGTTAGCAACGCCGCGATCTCCTTTTTGACCGCAGCCAGGTCGAGACCCTCGAACTCCTCGGCGTAGTTGAAGTCTGCGCCCATTGGATTGGACTCGGCAGAGTTCTGGCGCAGAGGCGTGAGGTCCAGGTATGCAGGCCACCAGAATTGGTTCGACTTCAGCTGGTCCTCTGCAAAAGCAGGGCTGGATGTCACCACCAGCGACATCGCTACCGTTAGAGCGGCGAGCACGGGCATTGTTCGTCTACGCATTGAAATCTTCCTGTCGAATGAGAAACATTGCTTCCGCCCGTATATTGAAGCGCATTTACGGCATGGAATCGATCGGAAATTTTGATCGCGCTGATCTACGAAAGTTGTCGAGACGGTGGATTGACGACCTGACACAATAAAACCGAGGAAACACTCTGCTTCTGTCAATGGCGGAACGTGAGTTCGGGTGAGGCGCATCGTCCTCTCCGGTACCAACCCAAAAAATGCGACGGTCGATTCAATCGCGCTTTTTCCCCCCGCCGTGACCTTTGCCTTTGCCAGGGTGTCCATCCGAGTCTTTGTGATGACGCTCTTGATACCGCGGAACGTACACGTCGTTGTACCAACTCTCCTGCACGAAATAAACCGGGCGACCGCAAGCCTGGTACCGAGCGCAGTGTTTGTCCCAATGTTTCGCATGCCCAGGAGGTACGACCAAATACACGGGTGCAGGCGCGACCGCGACTCGATGAACGAAGACGGGTTCGGAATAAACCAGCTGCGGCTGCGGAAATCCGCCGATATCGATGCTGCCATAAAAGCCAGGTTGTCCAATGCGGACGGAGACGGCGACGTCGGCGGCCTGCGACGGAGCGACCAGACTGGCGGTCGTCCATAGCAACGCAAATACGAAACGTTTCATGTCGAGATCCTCACGCTGATCTGGGTAGAATCCGGCCTGCCCGTCGGCCTGCCCGTCGGCCTGCCCGGGCCTGCAACCCATCCCGCTCGTTTCCGGTAAGAACCCTAGCGAGGCGGGGCGGCGAGCACTGCCTTTGTCACGACGACCTTGGTGGCCACCATCTTGTTTCCGGCCTTGTCGTAATAGATGGTCACCGGAAGACCGGCTTTCACAGTCTCGATCGAGACCGGATTGCCTTTCTCATCGACGTAGGTCGTCGTCTTCGTGTACGAGTAGCTGATGGGATCAGTTGACGTCGTCGTCTTCACGACGATGGTTCCCGGGCCGAACTGGCTGATGGTGCCCGAGGATGTCGTCGTCGTCGTGGTCGTCGTCGTTTCCTTGACGGCCGGCTGCGCAAAGGCGCTGGTGGCGAACAGCATCACGCTCAAGGAGGTAAGCCGGACGAGATTCTGGATCATGGTCTTCATCGTGGGGTTTCCTTTTTTGGACCGATTCATGGTCCTGTTGACGAGACAAAGAGCAAGGGCCATGCCGAGGGATTGGCATGGCCGGCACAAGGCGGAGCTCGCGCGTCATCGTGCTTTGTAAGTTCGGTTGCGATCGTTGGTAATTTCTTCAAATCTACGCGGTGCTGCGGCGACGCAACCGCCGGCGAATCCTTCGGTGGGACACCAACGTGATTATAATCCCTGGATCTGGGGAGGAGAGCGGTTTGGTGTTCCGGGTACGCTTGTCGTATGCTGCCAATGCGTCGCGTGCGCCTGCTAACGACAATCGAATCGACATTGGAGCATCAGCACATGAAACGAATTCTCGGTATGGAGAGCGTATCGTTTGCGCACGGCTTTGCGGCCATTCTGCTGGGCTCTGCATTGCTCGTTCCAGTCGCGATCGCCAATAGCGATGCAATCGTCCAGACCGCCGGCGGCGTGTCCTATGTGTCTGGAGGTATCGGAACGGATTCGATCGACCGGCTCAATTCGCTTGCCAGCGAATTCAATCTCAAGCTCGTGTTCGCTCTGAAGTCCGGCGACTACGTGAGCGGCGTCAAGGTCACCATCGTTGACGCGGCAGGTAAAACGCTTCTGGAAACCACGTCCGAAGGGCCTTGGCTCTTGACCAGGTTGCCGGCGGGCAATTATCAAGTCACCGCGACCTTCACGGGCATGGCAGAAAAACGCACAGTCACGGTCGGCGCGGAACAACTCAAGACTGTCGATTTTCGGTGGGCGTCTGAGTGACGGCGTGAAGCCGTGAGTCTCGTGGCTTCGGCTGGCCGCTGCCTGCAGAGCGCCATCATCGTGGGGCTGCTCGGTGCCGCGGGCTGCGCCAGGACGCCCGAGCCGCTGCCGGCGAGCGAGCCAAGGACCAGCAGGGCCCTGCCCGCGAATTGGCCGGCGCCGCCCGAGGAGATCGAGCACCGGCTCGCGAGCGAAGCCTTCGAGGTGCGCTCCGCGGAGAACGCCGCCGGCGGCACGACCGGAGCCCTCAAGCTCACGCTGTTCTTTCCGGCGCACGGAGACACGCTCAGCTTCAAGTGGAAGGCGGTGCCGAGCGGCGACGCCGACGGCTGGAACAACACGCCGCGCAAGGAGCTCGCGGCCTACGCGCTCCAGGCCTGGTTCCTCGACCCGCCGGATTACGTGGTCCCAACGACCGCCCTGCGCTGTCTGCCCCTCGAATCGCTGCGCGCGCTCGGCGTGGCCGCCAAACCGAGTCTCGCCGGCACGCGCTGCGTGCTCGGCGTGCTCTCCGTGTGGCTCGATGAGGTGAGCATTCCCGACGAGATCTTCGAGGCGAAGCGTTTCGCATCGGACCCGCGCTACGCGGCCAGCGTCGGCCGCCTCAACCTCCTCACCTATCTCGTGAACCACCGGGACGGGCGCGCCGGCAATTTCCTCGCGTCGACGGCCCCCAATGACCCCCGCTTCTTCGCGATCGACAACGGCATCTCGTTCGACACGCTGATCGACAACTTCCTCGTACGCAACTGGGACGTGATCCGTGTCCCCGCGCTGCCCCACACCGCGATCGCGCGTCTGCGGCGGGTGGGGCGCAGCGAGATCGACCGGCTCGGCGTGCTGGTCGAGCTCCGCGCGAACGCCGACGCGATGCTCGAGATCGTGCCCCCGGGCCCCCCCCGCGACCCGGAGAGCGGGGCGCTGAACTCTCCAGGACGGCTTCAGCTCGGGCTCACGCGCTCGGAGCTCGACACGCTCGAGACGCGCCTGCGGACGCTGCTCGACCGCGTCGATCGCGGCGAGCTGCCGCTGTTCTGATGACATCCGAATTGCGCGAAGCACGGTTCGGGAGACGTCGCTGCTGCGACCCAGCGCGCCGGGCGAGACGCCCGCATTGCTGGCGCTCGCGCACGGCGCCCACCTCGTGCACGTCGAGCGGCACGACGCTGGCCTTGCCGCCGGCCTCGGCGCCCTGCTTCGCCGACGCCTCCTCCGCCACGCGCGTGCGGCCCGCGGCGCGAGCTTCCGCTTCTCGATCCCGAAGCGGACGCGCTAGACCCTACTCTTTGCGAGGCTCCTGATTCGACTTCTCGCGGGCGTTCATCAGGTCAGCGAGGATTTCGTTCGCAGGACGCGCCGGTCGCATCGGACGGGCCTCTCCAAGGAACGGCCAGACGGCGTCGCGAACTTCGTCCGGGAGCACGGTCTCCAGGTATTCGAGCGCGGTTCCGCGAAGGCGCTCATCCTCCTGGTGCAAGGCCTTGAAGGCGATCCGGATCGACTCGCGATCGAGAACCAGCGCGAGAATCGAAAAAACGTGTTCGAGGCTGCGGTCGAGCCGGTCGCGCAAGAGCCGATCGATCAGGGCCGGCGCTTCAGCCTCCTCGTCGTCGAGCTCCGGCGCGCACTGGCTGTCCCACACGTCCTTGCTCTGCGCTACCTCCCGACCCACGATCGCGATGACGGTCTGGAGGGAAATCACGATGCTCGACTCCGAAGCGGTGATCCGGAGCAGCGCGCGACCGCATTCGTAACGCACCTCGAAGCGCTCGTCTTCGGTACCGCGGATCAGCGCATCCGCGGCTGCCTGCGTCGGGCAAGCTGACAATACGCGCGCGATTCTTCGGCGAATGTCGAAGGCGACGCTGGGATCACAGAGCGCGTCCGCAAGCTGTCCCGTGGCGCTTCGCGCAACCTGCCTCAGCGTGCGAATCGCATCGAGGTGGAATTCCCCGCTCGCGAGCAGCAGAATCGCAAAAGAGACCAGGGGCGAAGCCAACGGCGTATCCGCAGCGAGGACGCTGCGGATACGTCGCGGATTTCCCGAAGTCAGATCGTGGATCGCCGCGAGCGACGCGTCGAGGCTCGCCTTCACGTCGATCGGGGCAGGCGCCGCAATCTCGAGCGGTACGGCCAGATCCTTCGACTCCACCGTCGCGAGCGCCGCGAGACCCACGCTGCGCGGTAGATCCTGCAATTGCTCGACGATCTCGTCGCGGACTTCGACGCTCTCGCGTGTCGACGGTGGCTCGACTGCCTCGGCACGCGGTTCCATCTTCTTCGCCTCCGTTCGCAAGCTCTCCTCGAGCACCGCTACGTAGCCCGTGTGCAACGGGCGCGAGCGCGTCAGGGTCGCTAGCGCGCAGGCCACGGTGATGACGAGCAGAATCCCGCTCGCACGCTCTGCGTCCGGCTGCAACTGGAGCGTCAGGAACGCGATGACGCTCGCCGCGACCGTACCGAGCCGGTCGAAACCGACGTCGATGAGGAGCTTCGTCGTGCGCCGCTTCTGCTCCGACAGCGGCGTGTAGAGCAGCTCGTAGGCCGCGCGGAAGAGGGAGTTGCTTAGCGCCGCTTCGCCGCCCCGCAAGCTGGCCGCGCTGGCGAGTCCGGGCATGGCGAGGCCGAAGACTCCTCCCAGGATGACCACGCCAGGCAAGAGCGCGACAGTCACCGCGAGCCCGAGCTTATCGAGGGCGATGCGGCCGAGCAGCATCTGCAGTGCAAAGGACAAGACCCCGACCAGGAGCCAGAAGAACGCGAAGAACGACAGCAGGTGCGGGCCCTTCTGC
>JANNIY010000104.1:0-37580 GCA_031405455.1 Deltaproteobacteria bacterium
AGTTCGAGGGGGCGCGCGAGCGCAAGCTGGGCGATATTGCGGCGCGGCTCGCTGCGGCCGGCTGCGTCCCCATCGTCTAGTGGCCTAGGACTCCGCCCTTTCAAGGCGGTAACACGGGTTCGACTCCCGTTGGGGACGCCATCCGCCTCCGCGCGCGAGCGCGGATCGCGCGAGGCCCGTCAGGATTCGCGCCAGCGGGGCGGCGGAGGCGACTTCCTAGCTACCGCCGCAGGCGTTCGTGCCGATGGCCTGGGCCACGAAGTTGACCTCGAACAGCGAGACGATGCCGTCGCCGTTGAAATCGCCCGGGGCGCAGGCCCCGATCGCGAACAGGCCGGTGCAGCTGCGGGCCTGGGTCCAGTCGTTCAGCCCGATGATTTTGTCCCCGTCGAAGTCGCCCAGGCACAGCGTGGGTGCACTCACGAGCGCACAGGCATTGCTGCCGATCTTCACCGACTTGGTGTCGACGACTCCGACGATGCCATCGAGGTCGAAGTCGGCGCCGGCGCAGAAGCCTGTGCCCGTCTGGCCGAGGCAGCTGCGCACCTTGGTCCAATCGGTCAGTCCGGTGATCTCATCTCCGTCGAAGTCGCCCGGACACAGGCGAACCGGGTAGGACGGCTCGGAGATCGGGCCGAGGCGGCCGCCGGAATCGAAGGCGGCGACTCGGATGGTGATGCGGGTGCTCGACTCCACCGGGAGGGTGGCACCCGGTACGGCGACCGTTGCGATGAGTTGTTCGAGCGAGTCTCCGGTCGACGCGTAGACGGCATAGCCCGCGACCGGCCCCGAAGAGGGCGGCCATTGGAAGCTGGCCCAGCGCGTGAGCGCAAAAGCGGGATTGATCCAAGCGAAGACGAGAACGAGCGCAAGCATCACCGCGCCCGCGAATCGAATGGCCATGACAGCACCCCCCAACAACAGCTTGTGGGCAGCATCCTGCGGAATCTGGCGGGCGCATGAGGTGACGGCGCTCACACTGGCTGTAGAAATCCTGTGTCACGCGAATGGGTGAGACAGCGTGTCACACCGATGGGAAGCGGCGGAATTCTCGGGCGGGCCGGTGACGAGACGGACGCCCGGCTACACCCTCGGAAAGAGCTGCCGATAGATCCGGATTGGAAGCGGCTGAAACCGCCGCCTGGAATTCGCGTGGCCGACCCGAAACTCACCGATCTCGCCGCCTACACGATTGCCGAGCTCGAGCAGCTCGCCGTTCGCGTCACTCAGGAGATCGCGCGCAAGCGCGCCGTCGGTCGCGCCTGGCTGCGCGAGCATGGCACGCGGATCAGCGAGGCCGAGGCGCCCATGTACCAGAATCCGAACAATGCAGCGCAGACCTGGTCGGGCAAGGGCAAGCAGCCACGCTGGGTCGAGCTGGCGCTGGCGGAAGGCAAGACGCTCGACAGCCTGGCGTCGAACGACATGCTCCCGGCCCCGATGCCCTCGCGCCGGGACGTCAAGCGCGAGAAATAGGCGTTGGCGCCGCTCGGCCGCGCCGGTGGCTAGCGCTCGATCTCACCCGCGATGAAGGCTTCCATTTTCAGGTAGGCCTCGTCATCGGGCCATTGGCGGGGCGGGTGCTTCATGAAGTACGCGGAGGGCGATTCGAGCACCCCTCCCACGCCGCGCTCGAGCGCGAGCTTCGCGCAGCGGATCGCGTCGACCGAGACGCCGGCGGAGTTGGGGGAATCCTCGACCGACAGCCGCATTTCGAGGTGCATCGGCACATCACCGAAGAGCCGCCCCTCCATGCGCAGGAAGCAGACCTTGTTGTCGTTCTGCCAGGCGACGTAATCGCTGGGTCCGACGTGGATGTTTTCGTCCGCGAGCCGGGTCGCAGCGACCGACTGCACGGCTTCGGTCTTCGATTCTTTTTTGGACGCCAGCCGGCTGCGGTTCAACATGTTGAGGAAATCGGTGTTGCCGCCCGTGTTGAGCTGGTAGGTTCGCTCGAGCTTCACGCCCCGCTTGCGGAAGAGATCAGTGAGGGTGCGATGGGTGATCGTGGCGCCGAGCTGGGCCTTGATGTCGTCGCCCACGATCGGGATCCCGCGGTCGGCGAAGCGCTTTGCGAGCGCCGGGTCGCTCGCGAGAAAAACCGGAATGCAATTCACGACCGCGACACCGGCCTCGAGCGCGGCCTCGACATAGAAGCGGGAGGCGAGCTCGGAGCCGACGGGCAAGTAGTTTACGAGAATCTCGGCGCCGGATTGTTCGAGCGCCGCGACGACTTCGGCGTGGGTCGCCTCGGGTGCGTCGGCGAGCAGGAAGGTGCGCGCATCGGGGTACTCGCCCATGTGATCTGCGATTCCGTCGAGCGGACGTCCCATGCGCACGAGCACGCCGCTCTTCGGGATCTCGCCGCAAAAGACGGCTGTGCAGTTCGGCGGCTCGAAGATGGCTTCGCCGACGTCTTTGCCGACCTTGCGCACGTCGACGTCGAAGGCCGTGACGATCTCGATGTCCTGGGGGCGGTAGCCGCCGATCTCCCAATGCAGGAGACCGATGGCCTCCTCCGCCCGCTGGTTCTTGTAATACTCGATGCCCTGGACCAGCGAACTCGCGCAATTGCCGATCCCGACGATCGCGATCTTGATCCGGCCCATTCCCCCTCCAACGATCCGGTTCGCCGCAGCGAGCGACGACGCGAGCCCGGGCGCGTCATATTCGGTTCCCGCGAGGCAGGCTTTCAATAACATGCCGGGCGCAGTGGGGCCACGGAGGTGCTGTGATGTCGGGGGGGAGCGGCCCCAGCGGGAGAACCAACAGGAGGATCGGGTGGCTGTGGGTGATCCCATGCGCCGCCCTGGGCCTGTTGCTGTTTACGGGCCTCGCCCATCCGCTGTTCTGGGCGGATGAAGGGGAAACCGCGATGTTCGGGCGCCGAATCATCGAGTTCGGCTACCCGAAGGTTCACGCCGATCGGAACGTCGTCTACCAGTTCGGCCCCAACATCGCGCTCGGCGTCGATGAACGCACAGATGCGTATATCGGCACCACCTGGGGGCAGTTTTATTTCGCCGTGCCGGGACTCTGGTGGGCGGATCAGGTCGACGATCCGTGGCGGCGGACGGCGCGCGTGCGATTGCCCTTCGCGCTGGCAGGAGCGCTCGGCCTGGCGCTGTTCAGCGTGGCGGCGCTGCCCGCCGTGCCTCCCCGGCGGCGCTCGCTCTTCAGCGCGCTCTTTCTCAGCTGCGCCTGCCTCTCGGTCTCGTTGCTTCTGCATCTGCGAGAAGTCCGTTATTACGCTCTCGTCGTGTTGCTCGTCGGAGCGATCGTCTGCGTCCAGCTCCGCTTCGCGGTCTTTCGAACGTTGGGCATGCGCGCCTACACGCTTGCCATCAGCGTGCTGCTGTTCCTGCTTTTCAATACGTTCTTCGCCGCATTCTTCAGCGTCTTCGCCGTGCTCGCGATCGAGCGGGCGCGTCACGGCTTGCGGGGGCTGCTCCCGCTGTTGCCGGTGCTGGTCGGAGTGACGCCGCTGCTGCTCTGGTTCGAGACGTTTCCGACCGCGTCGGCGATCGCGCAGGAGCTTTCGCTCGGGCCGCGCGGCCTGCTCGAAAACGTCGGTATCGTGGGCGCACACCTCCTGCAACGGGAGTTCTTGCTGCCAGCGCTCGTCTGCCGTGCGGCGCTGCTCGCGGTCGATCGCCGGTCGCGGCAGGACGGGGCAGCGCCCGAGCCGACGGCCCTGCGCGAAACGAGCCGTTTCCTGTGGCTTCTCGCGGGCGGCTACGCGTTGCTCGGCTGCGCCAATCCGCTGCCCCTCGAACGCTATTTCGTGGTGCTGAGCCCGCTGCTCAGCCTCGTGTTCCTGCTCGACGGCTCCGCGTTGCTGGCGGCGGTTTCACGGCTTGCGGGCCCGCTGCGCCAGGCGCGCGCCGTGCGGGGGACGCTCGCGGGGCTCGTGGCGCTCGTCGTCGCCGCGCGCTTCGCTGCGCCGGCGGACGTTGCCGCGCTCGTGACGTCGTTCGGCACTCCGGTTCGCGGGCCGATCGACGAGATCGTCGGCTGGGTGCGCGATCGCTACCCCGAGCCGCAGCGGCTCGTGATCGCGACCAACTACGAAGAGCTGGCGCTGATGTACTACCTCGAGAGCCACGTGATCGTGGGGTTGACCCTGAACAATCTTCTCGCCGATCGGCGCTTGCAGCCGGATCTGGTGATTCCGCGTCGGCGTTGGCGCAGCAGCCTGCCAGAGGTGCTCGCGTTCCTGCAGCGCGGGGATTGGGAGCGCGAAGCGTTGCCGGTGATCGATCTGCACTACAACAACAATCCGGCGCTCTCCCACTCGCGTTTTCTTCCCGATCCGCATCGCTTCCGCACGGCAATTCCAGCGCGGGACGAGGAGGCGCTGGCGATCTACCGGCGGGTTGCGAGCTCGAACGACACCGGGACTTCGAGCGGGCCATAGACCCGCGGCAGGACGCCGGCGGCGACGACGGCGCGTGCGGCGGCCGCATCGAGCAGCGGCTCTCCCGAGGAGCGCGCCACACGCACGCCGTGCGCGCGGCCATCGGCGCCGATCTCGAAGCGCACGAGCGCGTCGCCCTCCCGATCCTGCCAACGCGCGAGCGGGGGATACACGAGGGCGGCTTCGATTCGGCGCCGGATTTCGGCGAGTCTCGACTCCACGCTGGGGCCGCTCGGCGCGAGGTCGACGGCCGGGCGGTGGGCCTCCGCCAGCACGCCGCCTGGCTGTGCGGTCGCGGACCCGGCGGCGAGTCCGAGGCACACGACCGCGAGCGTGATCGCGGCGCGAACGCGCGTGAAGCCGTTTGCGCTCATCGCCGCAGCGTGATGGCCACGCTGCCCTCGAAGCTGCGGCCAGGCGAAGGGAAGAAGCCGAACTCACCGCGGGCGAAGGTGCGCTCGCCGCCGACTTCTTCGTATTTGTGGTCGAGCAGATTCCGCACCCAGAACTGGAAGCCCAGCTCGAGGTTTTCGCCGATCATTGGCCGCCAGCCGACGCCGGCGTCGACGACCGCGAACGCGGGAAGCTTCTTGAATTCGTTGCGCAGGTCGTTGGCGAGATAGCGGCTCCCGATGACGCGCGTGTCGGTGGCGACGGAAATCGAGTAGGGCAGCTTGAAGCGCACGCCGACGTTGCCGCGGTGCAGCGGCGTGATCGGCAAACGTTTGCCGTCGAGACCGGTGATCGAATCGTGCTGGATCTGGGTGTCATCGAGCGTGTAGTTGGCGTGAAACTCGAGCCAGGGCAGGGGGTCGAGCTGGCTGCCGAACTCGAGGCCGCGGTGCCGCACGCGATCGATGTTGACGTTCATCGGTGACGGGCCGAAGGCCCCGTCGATCTCGTGATCGAAGAGGATCTGGTCTTCGACGTCCATCCAGTACAAGGCGAGGTTCGCCGTGACGCAATCCATTCGCAGCTTTCCACCGATCTCGTAGGCATTCGAAGTCTCGGTCGCGAGTTGCGGGAAGAAGCCGAACAGGCCGAAGGCTTCGTCGATGTTCGGGAAGCGAAAACCGTGCGAGTAGGCGGCGTAGACGGCGACCGGTTCGATCACGCGGTAGCTGAGCGAGGCCTTCGGGCTCCAGACCGCATCGTCGTTGTCGAAAGACGAACCTGGAAGCGTGGGATCGCTCCCGTGCAGCTGGCCGTCGTCATACCGCAGCCCCGCGCTGAGCAGCAGGTCGGGAGTGAGGTTCAGCTCTTCCTGGAGATAGCCGCCGAGCGTGCGCCGTTGGCTGCGCGTCCTCCCCTCGAAGAGCGTGACCCCCGCATCGAGATCGCGGAACTCGCTGTCGACCGAGATCTCCTCGTGCAGCCAATCCGCGCCCGCCGTCAGCCGGCTCGCGAGACCGAAGAGCGGACGCTCGAAGCGGGCCTGCGCATTGATTCCGACCGATTGGATGTCCCGCTCATCGGTCGAGCGTGCGCGGCCGGAGAAGGGGCCCGCCGGAAGCGTCAGCACGGCGTGGTCGCGGCGTTCGGCGATGAAGGGCACGAGCTCGAAGTGCAGATCTGCGAGCGGCGTCCATTCCGCGAGGCCATCGACGTGGTAGCGCCGGCGCTGTTGCTCGTCGCCTTCGGTCCCCGGAGCGGCGGCGCGGCGACCGAGGGTTTGGATCTGGTCCTGCGAGAGGGCGCCGGGTCGGTCGCCATGATCACTCGCGTAGCCCGTCGTGAGGCCCACGCGGATGTTCTCGCCGAGCAGTCCGCGCAGCGAGCCCTCGTAGCGGTGGTCGTCGAAATCGCTGCGCTGGCGGTAATCGTCGCTGCTGCCGCCGTCGGCGTAGACGGACACCTCGATTGGCCCCTGGCGCGCGGCCACGAAGCTGCTGCCGCGCCAGGTGTCCCAGCTGCCCCCGCGGCCGATGACGTTGACCTGTGTGCCCTGCGCGCCCTTGCGCGTGATGATGTTGATGACCCCGCCCACCGCGTTGTCGCCCCAGACGGCGCTCGCGGGCCCGCGCACGATCTCGATGCGCTCGACGTCATCGAGCCGCAGCCAGCTCCAATCCGGCGTGCTCGATTCGCCTTCGTTGATGCGGCGGCCGTCGACCAGCACGAGGGTGCTCGAGCCGTTGCCGCCGCCGTCGTTGAAGCCGCGCAGCTCGACGGTGTAGCCCTCGGGGCTGGTCGTCGTGTTCGTCACCATGATTCCCGGCTCGCGGCTCAGCAACTCGGGCACCGTGGTGGCCCCGCTGCGCTCGATCTGCTCGCGATCGAGCACGCTGACGTTGCCGGCGACGTCGAGCACGTCGCGCTCGGCACGCGTCGCCGTGGCGATCACCGGGCCGACGGAGCGGGGCGGGGGCGCGGGAGCGTCCGCACGCGCGACATCGGTCGCCATCACGAGAACGATCCAGAAGAAGAGAAGCCGGCACGAAGCACGTTCCGCCGATTCCTCGCGGCGAAACAGGAGCGCGCACATCGCAGGACCTCCGTCGCCCCTCGCGCAGCGGGAGGGTGAAGGAGCGTCCCCGTCGTGTTGCTGATGCTCACGGGCCAGGGTCGTCGCCGCACCGCTCTCGTTCCTCGAAGAGCAGATCGCGTGGCGCGCCCAGGCAGGTTTCCTGGCTCGTGGGTTCGTGCGACGAAGAAGCCTTCGCCGCACTCGCCTCGCCTGCACCTTCCCGCGGCCTCACGGCCCGGTGGCATCTCGCAGGCGGTGCTCCCCAATCACAGTGGCGGGACCGCGGCCGAATTACACGGCCTTCCCTTTTCACCCTCGGTGGGCACCTGAGCGCGTATGTCGGCGCCTTGATACACCGCGCCGGGAGGCGGGTCAATTCGGCGCGGGGCCCAGTGCCGCGACGCGCCGCATCCAGAGGCGGCGCGCGATGAGAAAGCTCGCGAGAACCCCGGCGAGCGCGAGCCCCCAGGCTTCCGCAGGCTGGCGCTGGAGCCATGCGAACAACCCCGCGCCGCCGAAGGCGATCAGTGCGCTGGTCGGCGCGAAGCCGATCAGCGTGCCGAGCACCAGCGTGCCGAAGGACACCCGGGAGAGTCCGAGCGCCCAATGCGCCGGCTGGAAAATGAAGAAGACCAGACGCATGAGGATCACTGCACGGAGCGGATTGCGGTCGACCCAGGTGTCGAGGCGCACGAATCGCAACGACATGCGGGCCTGCACCCAATCGCGGGCGATCCAGCGCGCGAGCGAATAGCCGACGATGCCGGCGCCGACTGCGCCTGCCCAGATCAGCAGCCAGGCCTGCCAGGCGGGCCATACCGCGACGGCGGTGAGCATGAAGATCAGGCCGGGAAAGCCGACCGGTTCGAGCAGGGAGAACAGCAATACGAACAGCAGCGGTCCCCAGAACCGGGCTTCGCGAATCCAGGACCGCAGGGCCCCGGCATCGAAGTGCTCGAAGCTCCCGGTCGCAAGCAGCGCGAGCAGGAGCGCGGAAAGCGCGAGCAGCAATCGCAGCTTCATATCGCGCGGAAGGTATCTCGCGATTGGCAGCAGCGGCAGGCGGTGATAAAAAGGAGATTGCCGCAGCCCGCGGCGCTGGAGACAGCATGGCGTTCCATCACGTCGCGATCGCATCCCGGGACATCAAGGCGACGCACGAATTCTACACCGGCCCGATGGGGTTCACGCTCGTCAAGGTGGAGGTTGCGCCGGCCGGCGAGAACGGTTTTGCCAAGCACCTGTTCTACGACACGGGCGACGGCGCCCTGATCGCGTTTTGGGATTTCCACGACGCGGATCTTCCCGCGACGTGGTCGTCGGCGATTTCCGAGGGGCTCGGACTTCCGCGTTGGGCCAATCACATCGCCTTCGACGCGCGCGACCTCGCCGAGATCGCCGCGCGCCGCACGCGCTGGCTCGACCACGGCATCGACGTGCACGAGGTCGATCACGTCTGGTGCACTTCGATCTACGCCACCGATCCGAATGGCATCCTGGTCGAGTTCTGCACCACGACGCTGCCGTTCACGGCGCAGGACGGCGCCGACGCGCTGCGTCTGTTCGCGGAGGACGACCCGGCGCGGCCGACGACACCGCCGCGCATGCAGTTCCATCGCGCACGCGATCATCGCCGCGGATAGTCCGTATCAGCGGGCAGCCTGCGTCCGAGTAGGGCGTTCCGTCAACTCCCGCTGGTCGAGGGCGCAGCGGTCGACGCGAGAAGGGCCCGATGCGCGGACGCGCGCTCGCCCGCGGAGGTCGAGCAGGCGCTACGCCATTGTGGGTCGATTGCGACGAGCCGTTCGGTGTGCCACAACACGTTCTCTTGTGGCACATTGGAGAACTCCCATGAAGAGCCTCAGCATCCGGGAAGTCCGCAGAGAGCTGGCACAGCTCGATGAGCTGGTGTCACGCGAGGGTGAGGTCGTGATCACACGCCGCGGTCGTCCGATTGCGCGCCTGCTCCCGCTTCGAAGCAAGCGGCGGATGCCATCGCACGCCGATCTGCGTGCCAGCATGCCGCGCCTGAAGAAAGGCAGCGAAGAGCCTATCCGCACCGAGCGGGACGAGCGGTGATGGGGCCATACCTCGACACCAGCGCACTGGCAAAGTGGTAGCTGAACGAGCCCTACTCCAAGGAGTTCGAGGCATTCATCCAGGAGCAACCCACGGCGGCGATCAGCCGCCTGACCGTCGTCGAGTTCCGCTGCCTTCTCGCCCGGCGTCGGCGGGCACGCGAGATTACGAAGACCATCGAATCGCGCGTGTACGCGTCGTTCGAGAAAGATGTTGGCGCGGGATTCCTGCAGGTCTACCCGGTCTCCGACGAGCACGTGATCGCTGCGCTGGGTCTCATCACACGGTTGGGCAAGTACCCGTTGCGAACCCTGGATGCGCTGCGCCTGGCGATCGCCCAAGGCATTCGTTGCCGGCAGCTGGCAACTGCGGACAAGAGCATGGCCAAGGCGGGAAAGGCGGCTGGCCTGGGAGTCGCGCGTTTCTTCTAGGTTGTCAGCAAGGCGCCCGATCTTGGAGCCGCGTCAGGGGCCTAGGAAGTTCAGGCTGTTTTTTCGCTCAGGTCCGAGAAGGTCCGTTCCGTCTACTCCTGCGGGGACTGGGCTCTCCCGTCGACCTGAGACGAGGCCGATGCGCGGGCCCCGATGCGGAAGCTGTCCTCGAGATCTCGTTCGGCCGGAGCGGTGATTTCGGAATCGGGGGGTCACTCTCCGTTGCGAAGGCGCTCGTCGATCCGGCGACGCACGTCGGCAACCGCCTCGCTGCCGTCTCGGAACTCACCTCGCCTTTCGGCCGCCACGCCCTCTGCGATCTGGGTGCGTAGCTCGTCGCGGTGAGAAGCGAACAGATCTTCGCGCGCCTGAAGCAGACGCAGGGCCTCGCGGACGACTTCGTCGACGGAGTGGAAGTGTCCCGCCTCGGTCTGGTCACGAACGAGTTCTTTCACCTCGTCCGGCAGCGAAGTCGAGTCCATACGCCTCAGCCTACCAGCACCGGTCTGTTGGCCCGCGCTGCCCGCTGGCGACGCCTCTGCGATCGGCGGTCGAACGGCTCCCGGTGCTCACCAACCCGCGGGCTTGCTGCTGATCTGCGTCCAGCCGCCCGTCGGGTTCTCCTCCGGACGGACGGTGGTGTAGCTTTTGTGGAAGTAGGTCGCCTTGCGCCACCACTCCTTGAAGGTGTCCCACGCGACAGCGCGGTAGCACTCATCCCAGCCGTGGGTCAGCGCGACGTACTCGGTACCCCCATCCGTGTAGGTGCCGACGGCGACCATGTAGTGCGCGCCCTTCTTGTTGTCGTCGAGGGCGAGGAGAACGATGAACGGACCGAGCGCGAGCTTCGCCTTCAAGGCCTCCGGATCGGAGAAGGCGACGGTGTTCCACGTGAGCCGGTCGTCGACGGCATTCAGGCACTGCGTCAGCGTCGACGCCGTCGTTCCGGGTGTGCGGTCCCAGCATTTGTCGTGCTCGATGATGTACTTGGGCGTGCGGGCGATGGGACCTGCGTACAACTGGATGATGTTGGCGGCGGCCGTCTGCCCGCAGCGGCCCTCCCACGAGTTGGGCCCGGCCGGCTGATCCCACGGCACGAAGGGTTGGCCGTTGGGCGCTGCGCGCGAGGCGAGCGTGGTGTTGTCGGGGAAGGTGCCGGGCGCCGACCGCGTGCAGCTCGCGACGCGCGCCTCGCCCTGGCCCGCGGGAACGTCGTTCTTCGAGCCGTCGTGATCCACCTCCAGGGGCGGATCCACCGGAACCTGTCCGCCGATGCAGGATGCGCCGAGGCTCGAGCCGCCGCTGTAAAGCTGATGCCCCACGGCCTGCGCGAAGCGCAGCGCGCCGGCGAAGCGGATCCCCACGTCGCCCGTGTTGTAGCCGCCCTCCTTCGCGACGAAGACATCCGCCACCTCCGACTGCGACTCGAAGACGGCGAGCGAGGGACTCAGCGTGGATGAGTCCACGAGCTGGGATTCCAACAGGTTGCCCGTGTACAGGCTGAGCTGATACGTCACCGCGCTGTCGAGCGTCGCCTCGAGCCCCGCGTTCCAGCCCGTCGGCAGGCCCGGCTGATCGCCGGACCGGTAGTTGATCACCCCCGAGTAGAGGGTGTTGTTCGAGGCGTCGCGGATCTGGTAGCTGAGGGGACCGGAGCCGTCGGCCGCCGCGCCGGCCATGACGCAGACCTCCTGCGCGTTCTGAAAGCCGTCGCCGAACTGGACCAGCCACGAGAGCACGTCGTTGTCATTCCCTTCTGCGATCAGCTGATCCGCCTTGGCGCTCCCGTCGTCGAGCCACGCGCGCGCGTCGCCGCTGAACGGCATGCAACACACCTGCGCGCCGGCGGGGCCCAGGGGCTGGCCGTACGCCCGGAGGAAGTAACCGTAGTCGCTGATGCCCACGAATCCCTTGCCGTCCATGTCAGATTCCGCGCACGTCGGATCGGCCGGCGGCCCACCCGCGCCGACCGGCTTGCCAAAGCAGGACCGGAACACTCCGAAGTCGGCAGTTCCGCTCGCGCCGTTCTGATCGAAGTCTCCGTCGCAGGCATTGCCGATGTCGTCGAAGTCGGCGTCGGTCTGGTCCGTGTTCTGGAGCAGAGCGCAGTTGTCGTACGGGTCGTCGACCGCGTCGCCGTCGCTGTCGATCGCGCGGGCTACGGATGCGCCCGCCAGCGCCATTCCGAGGAAGGAGGGGCACACGAGGGCCGCGCGCCCGACACTGCGCCACGTTGCAGCGAACATGCGGTTCATCGCCAATCCTCCGCGAGAGTCCGCGAGAGTCCACGAGGGTTTGCGAGGGCGCGTCTTACCGCTCGCACCCGGCGCTCCGGCAGCCGGGATTAGGAAGGTTCGGGGGCACATCTGTCAACAGAAAAGCGCTCACTCCCGTCGGTGGCAGCTCCGGCGCGTCTCGACCCGGGTGTAGAACGGATCACGCATGCTGCGGGCGGTCAGCCTCATCCACGGGCCTCATCCGTGGGATTGGCGAGCAGAAGCCGATGGCGCATTCTGCGCGGCTTCGTCGACGCCGGGGGTTCGACTCCCTCCCGGCGCGCCAATCGGTTCAACGGGTTAGACCCTATGGAGCCGGTCGCTCCATAGGGTCTAGGGCATGGCCGCTGAAAACCGACACCGCACCGGGTTGCCGCGGCGCCTTCACGGTACAAGCTCGCCGTAGCCCGTCTTCCCCTCTGATCTGACCTCGTTCATCGTTCTCCAGTTACGCGAGATTGCGTGACGAAGGGGGAGTGCGATGGAAGAGACGGCGATTCGACTGCGGGAAGCGATCCTGGCGCTGGGGCGCACGAAGCGCAACACGCCCGTGCCGGCGGCGCTGCGTGCCGAGGTGATGGCGTTCGACGGGAGTGCTCTCTTCGTCGACGTGCGCCGCGCTCGGGCCGTGGCACGTCTCGCAGCTGTGCTGCATCGCGAGCGTTGTCCGGGGGTCGCCGAGCACCGCGTGCGGGGTCGCGAGGATCGACAGCACCGGATGCTTCTCGCTCTCGTCGTGGCACTCGAGGCAGGTGTCCACGCCGTCCTCGCTGTAGGCCTTCGTCTCCTACGGCGACGATGCGACAATCTCCGGGTCCGCAAACGCCGGGGACGGCCGCAGCAGCACCGCCAGCAGCCCCGCAACCACGACCGCGCCGCGAGCGTTTCGTCTCGAACGTCCCATCATCGACTCCTCTCGCGGTCCGGTTGGCTCCGACCTCTGGCATGCCTCACGCGGCCGTGAGAATAAACTGCAAGCACTGCAATCTGAACCAGATTCACGATTCATACCGAGCGTTAGCGGCGTTCTTGCGGCCTCTCAGGGATGCGAGGGGGCGTCTCGCCCGTACAACTGTGGAATTTCAACCCAGTCGGTTCATGCTGCGGCGTCGGGACCCGGCTGCGATTCACCGATCAGGGTCGCCGGCTACCCGCGCTGCGCTCGCGAAACCGATTCACCGAGCGCGCGCTCCTCGTCGGGCCGTAGCGCGCGCCACTCACCCGGCGCCGCCCGAGCAAGTTGACGTTACGCTCGACCCGGACGTAACCTGCCTGCTCGATTGGACTATCCGCTCCGCGATCCGGCGAAGGGCGCGAGATGATGGCATCGGAGCACGAGAATGACGGGGAAAGTGAACCGACCCCGCGGACGCTTCCGATCGTGGATGCAGAGTCCCTTCGCGGTCGCGGTGTGCGTGGCGCTCGCCGCCTGCTCCTCCCCGGAGGAGAAGGCGCGGGTCCACTTCGAACGGGGGCTCGCCGCCCAGGCGCGCGGAGCCCACGCCGATGCCGTGATCGAGCTTCGCAGCGCGCTCCGCGGCGACCCGAATCACGCGGAGACCCACTACCGCCTGGCGCTCTCGCTCCTCGAAACAGAACGGTTCGAACCCGGGATCTGGGAGCTCGACGAGGCGATCCGGCTCGAGCCAAAGAACTTTGACGCCCGGCTCCGCCGCGCGTGGATCGCGGTCGCGACGCAGAACCCGGACGATGCCCTCGCGCAGGCAACGGTGATCCTGGAAGCCGATCCCTCGAACCTCGAGGCGGCCCTGGTCCGGGTCGCCGCGCATCTCTCGAAGGGGAGCCTCGAGGCCGCGGCGGCGGAGAGCGAGGCCGTCGTCGAGCGCTGGCCGGAGGAGAAGCGCGCCCACTACCACGTGGCCCAGGTTCGAAGCCGGCAGGGACGGATCAACGACGCGCGGGCGAGCCTGCTTCGCTACCGCGAGCTCGACGGCGAATCCGTCGCGGCGACCCGCGAGGTCGTTCGCTTCTACCGCGCGACCGAGCAGTTGGACGAAGCCGAGTCCCTGCTGCGAGAGTCGATCCCGTCGCTCGCCCCGGCGGAGCGGTCCGATCTCGCCCTCGACCTCGCCGGGCTCCTCGAGCGTCGAGGTCGAGACTCGGAAGCGGAGCAGGTGCTCCGGTCCGCCCTCGAAGCCACACCCGAGCGTCTCGACCTTCGCGAGCAACTCGCGGGCGTCCTCGTCCGAACGGGACGGCTCGACGAGGCGCTCGCCGAGACCCGCGCTGGCCTCGCCCTCGACCCCTCGTCTCGGGCGCTGCGTCTGCAGGAGGTCGACGCACTCCTGCGTCAGGGAGATCTCGAGGGTGCGAGCGAGCGGATCCGCTCGCTGTTCGCGGAGCACCCGGAGGACGCGCGCGTGGCGCTGGCTCACGCGCAGGCTCTCAGCCGGGCCGCGCGGAACGACGAGGCGATCGAAGTGCTCCGCAGGATCGTCGCCGGCGATCCGAACGCTGCTCAGGCGCATTTTCTGCTCGGCGCGCTGCTGCTCGCGAAGGGGCGCCCGGCGGACGCGGTGGGATCGCTTCATCTGGCGGCGGCCCGGCTCTCCTCGAAGACCGGGGCGCCACAGCTCCTCGCCGAGGCGCTGCTCCAACTCGGTGACTTCAGCGGGTCCGCAGCGGAGGCGCGCCGTGCACTCGAGGCCGACCCGCAGAGCCTTCGCGCACGAATCATCCTCGCCGAGGCGCTCCTCGGCTCCGGCGCCGCCACCGAGGCCGAGTCCGTCCTGCGCGCGGCGACCGGAGATTCGGCGGCGCTCCACGCGATGCTCGCGAGGGTGCTCGTTCGTCGCGGACGTCTCGCCGACGCGCAGGCGGAGATCGAGCGCGCCCGGGCCCTCGATCCGGGCTCGGTGCAGTGGACCGTCGACCTCGTCTGGATCCTCGTGAAGCGTGGAGAGGGAAACGCGGCCCTCGAGCGGGCGGAGATGGGCATGCTTGCACACCCGAACGCGCCGGACTTCGCGTACCTCAAGGGTCAGATCCTGCTCCGACTCGGAGACGAAGCCGCGGCCGCGCGAGCGTTCGAGCGGACGATCGAGGTCGATCCCGATTACGTCCCCGCGTACGTCAACCTCGCACAGATCGAGGCGAAGGCGGGCCGTCTCGACGGCGCCCGGCAATTCCTCCGGCGCGCGCTCGCGCGGAGGGCCGACGACACGGACGCCCTGCGCGCGCTCGGCGACGTCGAGGTGCGCGGCGGGCGCGTCGACGACGCGATCGCGGCCTACGAGAAGGCGCTACAGGCGGACCCGGGCTCTCCGATCTCGAAGAGCGCGCTGGCTCGCGCCCTCGCCGACGCGGGCCGCGATCTCGACCGAGCGCTCGACCTCGCGCGGGCGGCGAGCGAGACCGATATGTCGAGCGCCGATTTTGCGGAAGCCCTCGGCCGCGTGCTCCATCGAAAGGGGATCTACTCGGCGGCCGTCGACCAGTTCCAGAACGCCATCGAGCTGCTACCCCACCCCGTCGCGGCATACCGCTACCGCCTCGGTCTCGCGCTGCTCGCGAGCGGCGACCGGGAGCGCGCAGTTCGCGAGCTCGAGCAGTCGCTCGTCATCGATCCTGCTTTCGAGGGCTCGAGCGACGCCCGCCGCGTGCTCGAAGAGGTCCGAAAGACGAAAGGGGAGCCCGGCGTGGGCTAGCACCGCGCTCCGTCGAGATCTTTCGAACCGATGCCTTCGGGTCAGCTCTTCTTCGAGCGAGACGGCTGCCGTCGCCGGAGGGCTGCGAGGCCCGCCATCCCGGCCCCGAACAGAAGAATGGTCGAGGGCTCGGGCACGACCTGAACGGCGAGCTGGACCGTGTCCCAGAGGTCGCCTCCGGTGTCCGTGTCGCCGTCGAACGCGAGCATCACGGCGTTGAGAAGGATGGTTCCGAGCGTCATCGGCGCGGTCAGCGTGAAGTTGTACGACCAGTCCCCGATGTTGCCGGTCGGGGCGGACGACCCCCCGTCGTCGTGGACGATCTGGCTGTTGAGGATATGGGTGTTGGCCTCGATGTCCCCGAGCGTCGCACCGGCGAGCCCGGCGGCGCCGAGCGCGACGTTGACGCCCGCCCCTACGCCAACCTGCGTGATGAATGCCGTGTAGGTCGCGGTCGTCCCGGCGAGCATCGACGAGGGCCCGCTCAGCGTCGTCGTAACGGCCGTGCTGGCCGAGCCGTGACAGCCACCACACGTCGTGCCGGCGCTGGCTCGACCGTCGAAGAAGGCATCGGCCTGAGCTGGGATCACGATTGCGAGAGCAAGGGGCAGAAACAACTTCCGAATCATGACGATCTCCGTGTGTACGGGTTCCCCTGCGGCCCGTGATTCAGGCCGGTGCGGTTTCCCTTTGGCTGTTTTCACTTGGTAGTGGCTCACGGAGTCCGGAAGTGTCAGAGAAACGCGTGCAACCTGGCGGGTAGGACGAAAAGGGGCCTTTCAGGTCCGATAAGGTCCGTTCCGTCTACTCCCGCTGGGACAGGGCGCACCGGTCGATGCGAGAAGGGCTCCGATGCGCGGCTGGCTGCACATCTGGCGCCTGGCCGAAAGCGCGCGCCAGGAGGCGCTGTCGCCGGCCATCACCGACGACGCGGTGCTGGCGCGCAAGTTTTTTCAGGAAGCGGTGGCGTTGAACCCGTCGGAGGCACGCTACCTGGGTTTTCTCGGCGCCTCGTTGCCCCGGAGCGCGTCCACCTTCGCACCTATTGCGGCCGGAGACCGACGTAAACGGCCACGCACGGCAGCCGCGCGGGGGACATGCGCCCTTGCTCGGCGTGCAAGCCGCCGCAAGCGCCGGCCCGCTTGATTCCCCCGCGCACCGGGGGCCTTTCTCGCGCCGACCCCGACCCGGCGCGGCCGACGACACCGCCGCGCATGCAATTCCACCGGGCCCGGGATCATCGCCGCGCGCAGCGTTAGCGCTTCAGCCACTCCACGAGCGCGGCGACGGCGCCCTCGCGGCCCTGCTCGGGTGGAAAGCCGTAGTGATCGCCGGGGATGCGCAGGCGCGTGAGATCGCGCGTGGCGATGGAGCGTGCGATCAGATCGTCATCCGACGGGAAGATACCGTGGTCGCCCTCGTACGAGATTTGCAGGCACGGCAGTGTCATGCGCTGCCCGGCGTGCTCGATTTCGGCGCGCGAGGAGAGACCCGACCAGGTCGAGAGCCAGGCTTCGGGGGAAACCACGCGGCCGAAGCCGACGGCTCCGTAGTTGATCGCGTCGGGGCGCACGCCCCAGAGCGAGCCATAACCGCGCGCCGAAGGATCGAGCGAGAGATCGACGCAGCGCGGGTCGGCATCCGTGCGATAGACCATCATGAAATCGGTCGCGATCGAACGCCGGCGGTCCTCGCGCGAGCCCGTCGCCTGCCAACGCGTGCGCGCGCTGCGCCGGGCGGCGACCCGGCGGCGCGCTTCGGCGTCGATGCGCTCGACGCGTGCACGCTGCGCCGCGCGATAGCTGGCGAGAAACGCGGGCGTGTAGCGGCTTTCCTGCGGTGGCGTGGCAAAGCCATTGGCCGGCTCATAGAGGTCGAGCGCCGGATCACAGCCGACCGGGTCGCGTTCGTCGACGACCGAGGGGTCGATCGCGTGCAGCAGATAGTGCCCTTCGCCGGCATGGCCGGCGAGGTAGACCATCGCGTCCGCGCCCGGCAGCTCGAAGCGGTTCAGATCGAAGGGGTCGCCCGCGGCAGTGTCGCGCAGCCGCTCGCCTGCGGGCGCCAACGCCTGGCTCAGGTAGAAGGTGAAGAGCGAGGCGCCGCCCGAGTTTCCGAGCAGCACGACCCGTTCGTAGCGGGGGCGCACGGCGCGCAGACCGGCGGCGACGTCGAGCAACACCACCTCGTGGATCAAGGTCGAGTCGTTGCCGAGCCAACGGCTGTTGATGCAGAAGACCGCGAAACCCGCCGCGACGAGACCCGGCACGAGGTAATGCCGCGAGAAGTTCGCGCGCGGATGCATGAGACAGACGACGCTGCGTTCTCCGCCGCGCGCGTAGAGCCAACCGTGAGCAACGGCGCGATCCTCGGTCGGGAGCTGAATGGGAGTGCAGGTGGTTCCCGCCGGCGGATCGCGGTGCCACTCGGCCACGAGCCACGGGTTGTCGTAGCGGCCGAGCCGGCCGGAGGGCGTCTTTGCCGCGCTCACGCCCACCGCCTCAAACGATCCGCGAATCGCGCTGGCCCCAGTAGCGGTCGCGCAGCAGACGCTTGTAGAGCTTGCCGGTCGCGTGGCGCGGTAGCTCGGCTTCGAAGTCGATGCTGCGCGGGCACTTCAGCTTGGCGAGCTGGCGCTGGCAGTAGGCGATCAGCTCGCGCTCGAGCTCGGGTCCGGCGTCGGCCATGTCGACCGGCTGCACGACCGCCTTCACCTCTTCGCCGAAGTCTTCGTTGGGGATCCCGAAGACGGCGACGTCGGCGACCTTCGGGTGCGTCACCAGGACGTTCTCGGCCTCCTGCGGGTAGATGTTGACGCCGCCCGAGATGATCATGTTGGCCTTGCGATCGGTCAGGTAGAGGTAGCCCTCCGCATCGACGTAGCCGATGTCGCCGAGCGTGCTCCAGCCCTGGAGGGTGCGCGAGCCGGCCGTCTTCTCGGGCGCGTTGTGATACTCGAACGTCCCGCCTCCCTCGAAGTAGACGCCGCCCTGCGTGCCGGTCGGCAGCTCCTTGCCTTCGTCGTCGAGAATGCGAAGCGTGGCGTTGAGGGGTCGCCCGACCGAGCCCTTGTGCGCGAGCCATTCCTGCGACGTGATCGACGTGAAGCCGTTGCTCTCCGTGCCGGCGTAGTACTCGTAGAGCACCGGGCCCCACCACTCGATCATCTGCTGTTTCACGGGGATGGGACACGGCGCGGCGGCGTGGATCGCGACGCGCAAACTCGAGACGTCGTGGCGCTCCCGATCCGCCGCCGGGAGCTTCAGCATGCGCACGAACATCGTCGGCACCCACTGGCTCACGGTCACGCGGTGACGCTCGATCACTGCGAGCGCCGCCACCGCGTCGAAGTTCTCCATCAGCACACAGGTCGCGCCGAGTCGTTGGGCCGCCATGGTGAAGCGCAGCGGCGCCGCGTGATAGAAGGGCGCCGGTGTGAGATAAACCGTTTGCTCATCGACGCCGTAGAGCCCCTTGAGCAACGCCACGAGCGTCGGCGGCGTACCGATGGGCTTGCCGGCCACGGGGAGCTTCACGCCCTTCGGACGTCCGGTCGTGCCCGAGGAGTAGAGCAGGTCCGAGCCCTCGATCTCGTCGGCGATCGCTGTCGCCGGCTGCTGCGCGATCGTGGCCTCGTAGCTCGCATAACCCTCGCAGACCCCGCCCACCATGTAACGGCCGGCGAGATCGGCGAAGCCGGGGCCGAGCGCTTCCGCGACGTCGCGCACGGCGTGCGACGCGATCAAGACCTTCGCGCCGCAATCGCGCACGATGTACTCGACCTCGGGCGCCGTGAGCCGGTAGCTGATCGTGGTGTAGTAGAGGCCGGAGCGCTGTGCCGCCCAACAGATTTCGAAAAAACGCGGGTGGTTCTCGATCAGGATCGCGATGCCGTCGCCGGGCTTCAGTCCGAGCGAGCGAAACAGCTGCGCACCCTGGTTCGAGCGCTCGTCGAGCTCGCGGTAGGTCACGCTTTCGCCGCTGTCCGCCATCACGAATGCGACCTTGTCGGGGTGGAGCTTGGCGACCAATCCCGGGTACATAGGCGGTTACCTCTCGAAACGGTGCGAGATCCCGTGCGGCCCCCGCGCAGGGGCCGGCTCCGGATCTGGCGAGGGCTGAACTCGGCTGGCTGATTCTAACCGCCGGCGCCCACGGGACGGAAGCGATTCGAGCGCCAATTCAAGCATCGGACGCATAACGATGGGCCGTCTCGATGTCAGCGCCGGCCCGCGGCTTCGCGGGCGGATAGTCGATCGTTTCGTAACCCACGGCGGTGCCGTAGCACGCAAGCAGCGCGAGCGAGCGGACCCCGCCAAACAGCAGACGCTTGCTCGCGAACCGCGAATTCATCAACTCGCGCAGGATCGCGTCCTGCGCGGCGCCTGGCAGTGCGGTGAAGGGCTGGACTTTCGCGAGCAGCGGTGGCACTCCGAACTCGAGCACGAGCAACGCCTGGCGCAGCGTGGGCGCGAGCGTGGGGGCGCTCGCCAGAAAGGCCTCGGCCTGTGCGCCCGGCACGAGACGCCCGGCTGCGATGAGATCCGCACCCGCCGGTCCGACGATGCGCGCGGCTGCAGCGGTGAACACGGCGTAGGTGCGCGGCGTGAGAAAGCGCAGCGGCAGATCGGGCGGGGGCGCGAGCGCAGGCGCCGCGTCGCTGCACCCGGTCGGCAGCAGACCCGCGGCTGCCGCGATGCCGGCGAGTTTGAGAAAGGCGCGCCGATCGAGGGCCGCGAGGGCAGCCAGCGCCTGGCTTCGGCGTGCGTCGCTCACGAAACCGGCCCGCGCTCGGCCAGCGCAGAGGCGATGCGCAACGCGTTGGCGAAGATCGTGATCTGCGGATTCACGCCGGTGTTGCTCGGCAGCGCTGAAGCGTCGCCCACGTAGAGGCCGCGCACGTCCCAAACGGCGCCGTCGGGGCGACACACGCTGCCGGCGCGCGCGCCGCCCATCGCCGCGCCGCCGAACAAATGCACGGCGTAGAGAAACGCGATGCGCGTGGGGTCGAGCTTTACGGCGGCGAGCGCCGAGAGATCGCTCTCGCTCCGAATCGGCGCGAGCCCGTGCACCGGCAGCCAAACCTCGAGCGCATCGGCTGCCAGGTAGGCGCGTGCGAGCTCGTGCAGCGCGTGGCGCAGCCGCTCGACGTCCCCGGCCTCGAGCGCGTAGGCGTAGCGCGCGCGGCCTTCGTCGTCGGTCTCGACGCGGCCGCGCGTGGCGTCGCGCAACACCACCACCGCGCGCGCCAGATACGGCAGCGCCTCCATCACGCGCGCGTGCTCGGGGCCGAAGCCCGGCAGGCCGGCCGCCGTGACCAGCGGGTGGACGGCGGTGTTTTCGAGCATGAAGCCGGGGCCCGCATGGCCATGCACGTCGCTGAACTGCGTTACGGCGAAGGCCATCGTCGGTCCGAAATAGCCATGCACCGGTTCGGCGAAGCGCGCGGTCACGGCGGCGCTCGAATGCAGCTGGAGGCCGCTGCCGACGGCGCCATCGCGCTGGATGCCACTGCGCAGGAGCAGCGCGGGTGTTTCGAGCACGCCCGCGGCGAGCAGCACGAGCGGCGCGTCGATGCGCAGCGCCGCGAGGGGCTCGCGCGTGCCCGGGGCGAGGCGCCGCGCCTCGACGCCTGCCACGGCGCCGGCCTCGATGCGCACGCGGGTGACCTGCGTGTCGGGGAGGATGCGCGCGCCGGCGCTTTCGGCGCGCGGCAGATAGCTGACCAGCGCCGATTGTTTCGCGGAAACCGGACAACCCCAGTTGCAGCGCCCGAGCCGTGCGCAGCCGCGCACGTTGCGGGGCATCGCTTCGCCCGCCCAGCCGAGGCGGCGCGATCCCAGTTCGAGGCGGTGGGCGTTGCGGTTCAGGTGCGAGCGCAACGTCGGTTCCGCGTGGACATCCCGCCAGGCCCGCTCGACGAACCCGGCGAAGGCGGTGTCGCCGAGATCGGAGAGCGCGTATTCGCGTCGCCAGTGCGCGAGCACCTCCGGCGGCGTGCGCCAGCACAGCGCGTCGTTCACCACCGTCGAGCCGCCGACGCAGGCGCCGGCATACAGGCTTTGCGCGCCCGAGGTCGTGGTGCTCGTGCGGCCGAGCCGCGCGGTCATCAGGGCTTCGTCTGGGAGAAAATCCGACGCCGAGAAGCGCGGACCGGCTTCGAGCACCAGCACCTCGAAGCCGGCTTCGGCGAGGCACGCGGCGGCCGCTGCGCCGCCGGCGCCCGATCCGACCACGACGGCGTCGGCCCGCAGCGGCGGGGCGAGCGGCGCCGTCACGCGGGCGCGATCGCGTCGATTCGGGCGAGCAGCTCGGCGCTGAGCGCGACGCCCGAGGCCTTCACGTTCTCCTCGAGCTGTGCGGCGCGCGTCGCGCCGACGATCACGCTCGCAACGCCGCGCTGGCGCAGGCACCAGGCGAGCGCGAGCTGCGCGAGGGAAATCCCGAGCTCGTTCGCAAGCGGTTGCAGGCGATCGACGCGGGCCAGGGTTTCGGGTTCGAGATAGGCGCGCATGAACTGATTGCGCTGGGCATCCGTGGCGCGGCTTCCGGATGGCTTCGCCCCGCCAGAATATTTTCCAGAAAGAACGCCCTGGGCCAGCGGGCTGAAAACGATCTGCGAGAGCCCCTCGCGTTCGCAGACGGGAAGCACTTCGGATTCGATCTGGCGCCGGAGCAGGGAATACTGCGGTTGATTCGAGATCGGGCGGAAGGCCTGCCGCTCACCCGCGACGCGGCAGGCGTCGGCGACCTGTGCGCCGCTCCACTCCGAGACCCCCCAGTAGAGCAGCTTGCCCTGCCGGATCAGATCTTCGTAGGCGCACACCGTTTCCTCGATCGGCGTCGTGGGGTCTGCACGATGGCACTGGTGCAGGTCGAGGTAGTCGGTGCCGAGGCGCCGAAGCGAAGCTTCGACGCTCTCGAACAGGTGTTTGCGTGAAAGCCCGCGGTCGTTCGGGTGTTGCGACATCGGGAAGAAGGCCTTGCTGGCGATCACGACATAGCGGCGCGGAATGGCGCGCAGCGCCTGACCGAGCACCTCCTCGGCCTGGCCCGAGGCATAGACGTCGGCGGTGTCGAAGAAATTGACGCCGAGATCGTAGGCGCGGTGAACGATCTCGCGCGTCGCCTCGCGGTCGACGCTCGATCCGAGCGTGAGCCACGACCCGAGCGAGACCTCGCTCACCTGGAGTCCGCTGCGTCCCAGGGGCCGGTATTGCATGCGCGCATTCTACCGCGGGGGCTACCCGGTCGAGGCCTGGCCGTTACCTTCCCCCCGATGCTCGAACTCGCTGCCGCCACCCATCCCGCATGGGCGGCGCGTGCCGTCGCGCGCCTGGACGAGCTGCTCATCGATCACGCGCACTGCGAGAAGAAGGCGGCGGGCACCGCGGTGCAGCTGCTCTTCCGGTATCCACACCACGCGGCCCTGCTCACGCCGCTCTCGCAGCTCGCCCGCGAGGAACTCGCGCACTTCGAACAGGTGCTGGCGCTGCTCGCCGAACGCGGGCTCGCCTTCGGGCGCCACCGGCCGGGTCCCTACGCGGGGAAGCTGCGCGAGGTGGAGCGCACGCACGAGCCCGAACGCCTGCTCGACACGCTGCTGTGCTGCGCAGTGATCGAGGCCCGCAGCTGCGAACGCTTCGGGTTGCTGGCCGAGGCCGCTCCCGACGCCGGGCTCGCCCAGTTCTGGACGCGCCTGCTCGAAGCCGAAGCGCGACATCACGGGCTCTACGTGAAGCTCGCGCGCAGCCTCGCGCCCGAAGCGGCCGTGAAGGCGCGGCTGCGCGAGCTCGCGAGCCACGAGGCGGCGGTGCTCGCCGAGGCCCGCTTCACCGGCCACCTGCACGGCGGAGTCCTCTAACTGCGGAGCGGCGCGGGCGGTTGACGGGCCCGAGCGAGTTGGCAAAGTGTTTCGCCTTGGATGGGGCTGCATCGCATGCGATGCCCGAAGGAGTCAAGATGGAGATCACGACCGAACGCGTTTCGATTCCGCTCACCGGGGGCGGCACGATGGGCGGGTATCTCGCGCGTCCCGCGAGCGGCGGGCCGCGTCCGGGCGTGCTCGTCTACATGGAGATCTTCGGCGTGAATCCGCACATCCGAGACGTCGTGGAGCGCGTCGCCCGCGAGGGCTACGTGGCGCTCGCTCCGGATTTCTTCCACCGCAGCGGGCCGGGCGCCGAGTACGGCTATGACGACACCGGTTTCGCGGCAGGCCTCAAATTGATGGGCGCGCTGCGCGCGGACGAGATGATCGCCGACGCGAAGGCGGCCATCGGCTTTCTGCGCGCCCGCAAGGACGTGCGCGGCGATCGCCTCGGCGCCATGGGCTTCTGCATCGGTGGCCACATGACGTACCTCACGGCCTGCGAGACGGACGTGCGCGCTGCGGCCAGTTTTTATGGCGGTGGCATCGCAGCGCCGGCCGGCCCCGGCGGTGCGGAATCGACGATCGGCCGCACCCCGAAGATCCGCGGCAAACTGCTCGGCTTGTTCGGCGGCAAGGATGGCTTCATTCCACAGAGCCAGGTCGAAGCGATCCGCGCGGCGCTCGCGAAGCACGCCATCCGGCACGACGTGGTCGTGTACCCGGATGCGGACCACGGTTTCTTCTGCGACCAGCGCGGCACTTACCAGAAAGCCGCCGCCGAGGACGCCTGGAAGCGCGTGAAGGAACTCTTTCGGGACGAGCTCGGCTGAGTCCCGCCGTGGCCCGGAACGGCTCAGGCCTCGATCTCGCGGCGCAGCGCGGAGAAGAGTGACTCCACCGAGGTGAGACGGGCGTTCTCGCCCATCAGCCCGATGCGCCAGATGCGACCGGCGAGGCTGCCGAGCCCGCCGCCGACCTCGACGCCGTAGCGCTCGAGCAGGCGCCGCCGCAGGGCCGCTTCCTTTGCGGGCGCGAGCCGTTCGGGCAGGCGCAGCGACGTGAGCATCGGGAGCCGATGGCGGACGTCGACGAGCGGCCGGAAGCCGAAGCTGTGGAGGCCTTCGACGAGCGCATCGCCCGCCTCGCGGTGGCGAGCGATGCGGGCCGGCATGCCCTCCTCCTCGATCATCTGCAGCGCCTCGGCGAGGCCCAGGATCATCGCGATCGGCGCCGTGTGGTGATAGACGCGCTCGCTTCCGAAGTAGGCGCCGAGCAGGCCGACATCGAGATACCAGCTCTGGACGGGCGTGCGGCGCGCGCGCACGCGGGCCAGCGCCGCCTCCGAGAAGCTCGCCGGCGACAGGCCCGGGGGGCAGGAGAGACACTTTTGTGTGCCGCTGTAGGCGGCGTCGATGCCCCAGGCGTCGAGCGAGACTTCCAGGCCGCCCAGCGAAGTGACGCAATCGAGCACGACCAGCGCGCCGGCTGCGCGCGCCGAGCGGGCGATGGCCTCGACGGGCTGCCGGACACCGGTCGAAGTCTCCGCGTGCACGAAGGCCACCATGCGCGGCCGTGTGCGCGCGATGGCCTCGGCCATGGCGTCGTCGTCGAGGATCGTGCCGGGCTCGGCGTCGACGCGCGTCACCTGGGCGCCCATGCGCCGCGCGACTTCGCACATGCGCTCGCCGAAGACGCCGGCGACGCCGATCAGCACGGCATCGCCGGGTTCGATCAGATTCGCGAAGCAGGCTTCCATGCCGAGGCTGCCGGTTCCCGAGAGCGGCAGCGTCATGCGGTTCTCGGTTCCGAACAGGCGCCGGAGCCCCGCCTGAACACCATCGAGGATCGCGAGGAAGTACGGATCGAGGTGCCCCAACATCGGCAACGCGAGCGCGCGCCGCACGCGCGGGTGGACGTTCGAGGGGCCGGGTCCGAGCAACAGGCGGCGGGGAGGGGCGGGCGACGGCACCGGGGCATGGTAGCCGTCGCGCGCGCGAAAACGCTGCGGAATCGAACGTATACGGAAGCGCCGCGTTGACACCGCCGCGCGCGCGCGAGTACCTTGCCGCTGCCTCCCGGTTCCGGTCGCCCCCCTCCGACCGGGTGTTCCTGCGACTCCGCCACATCCCACCGGGGCCGCATCGATTGGAGACGTGTGACGCGCTGGCTGGCACTTTCGCTGGGTCTCGGGGCCGCGGTTCTCGCCGTCTGGGCGCTGACCACCCGGGATTCCGCGCCGCCGGACGACGACATCGACGACGCCTCGCGTGCGCGCCTCGAGCAGGTGCTGCGCGACGCCGACGCGAACGAGCCCGTGAAACCATGACGCTCTACCGCGCGCGCGAAGCCTACGAGCAAGAGGAGCTCGAGCGGCTCGCGGCAGCGGCGGTGAAGAGCGCGCAGTCCCGCGGGCGGCTGCATCCGGAGGCCGAGCATCCCTACCGCACGGCCTTCCAGCGCGATCGCGATCGCATCGTGCATGCGCGCGCCTTCCGCCGTCTCGAGTACAAGACGCAGGTCTTCGTCTACCACGTCGGCGACCACTACCGGAACCGGCTGACGCATACGCTGGAAGGCGCGCAGATCGCCCGCACGATCGCGCGCGCGCTGCGCCTGAACGAGGATCTCGCCGAAGCCATCGTGCTCGCCCACGATCTCGGCCACACCCCCTTCGGTCACGCCGGCGAGCGTGTGCTTTCCGGCCTGATGAAGGCCGACGGGGGCTTCGATCACAATCGCCAGAGCCTGCGCATCGTCGATTGGCTCGAGGATCGCTATCCGGAATTTCGCGGTTTGAATCTCACCTTCGAGACGCGTGAGGGTCTGCTCAAGCACGGCTCGCCCTGGGAGCACCCGGTGCCGGTGCCCGAAGCCACGGCGCAGCCGAGCCTCGAGGCCCAGGTGGCCGACACCGCCGACGAGATCGCCTACACGAATCACGACCTCGACGATGGCCTGGGCTCGGGGTTGCTCACGGCCAGGCGTCTCGAGGAGGTGACGCTCTGGCGCGAGACGCAGCAGAGCGTGCGGGAGCAACTCGGCCCGGTGCCCGAGCGCGTGCTGCATGCCCAGGTGGTGGTGGCGCTGATCAATCGGCTCGTGAGCGATCTGATCGAATCCGTCGCCGCGCGCGTCGATGCCGGCGGCTTCGCTTCGGTCGCTGCGGTGCGCGCCAACCACGAACGACTCGTGGGCTTCTCGCCCGAGATCGAGAAACAGAAGCGCGAACTCAAGAAATTCCTTTACGACGAGCTCTACCAGCATCCGCAGGTGCTGGCGATGAACGAGCGCGCGGTCGGGATTCTCGCCGATCTGTTTGCCGCCTTCCGGAGCGATCCGGGGCGGCTGCCCGATCACGTGGGTGCGCGAATCCCGATCGATGGCGAGGCGCGCGCGATCTCTGATTACGTCGCCGGCATGACGGATCGCTTCGCGATGGAGGAGCACACACGCCTGGGGGCCCCGCATGCCTGAGCGCAAGCGGGCGCGGCCGACCCGCGCCCGCGGTCCCGAGGTCCGCGTCGTGCTCACGACCGTGCCCGACGCCGCCGCGGGCGCTCGCCTCGCGCGTGCGCTGGTGGAGGAGAGGCTCGCGGCCTGCGTCAACCTGGTCCCCGGCGTAACTTCGTTCTACCGTTGGCAGGGCCAGCTCGAAGAGGCCGCCGAGCTGCTGCTCGTAGTAAAGACGCGTGCCGACCGCAGCGCAGCGCTGGCGGCGCGCATCCAAGCCCTCCATCCTTACGAGCTTCCCGAGGTTTTGGAACTCGCCCCGAGTGGCGGGAGTACGGCCTACCTCGACTGGTTGGAGCGGGAGTCGTCGACATGAGTGCGAGCGTGGGGCTGCCGGAAGGACTCGAACGGGCTGCGAGTGCGCTGCCCGGCGATGCCGATGCCATCCGGCCGGCCAACGGGGATCCGGGAGCACTGCTGCGGGCGCTCGATGGCGAGGCCGCCGCGCGCGTGCTCGGCTGGCTCCTCGTGAACGAACCCGACGCCGGCGCGGAGCTCGCCGAGTGCTGGGCCGACGAGCCGGACGTCGCAAGCGGTCCGCTGGCGCGCCTGCGCGTTGACGAATTGCCCAAGTCGGGTCGCAAAGCGCTGAGCCGCGTGCGGCACCGCCTGCGCTCGCGCGGCATCGAATTTGGCGAGGCGCCGCCGGCGGCGGTCGTCGCGAAGCTTCCGCCGATCGAGGAGGATCTCGAGGCGGCCTTTCTTTCCGCGATCGACCCGCGCGGCACCCGCATCGTCTATCTGGCCGAGTCGAACCCAACCGGCGGTGTGCGCCTGTTCGAGCTGGTGCTCGATGACGAGCGCGGGGTCGTCGAGTTCGAGGTCTACGCCACCGGCCGCAGCAAGGCGCGCCAGTTCTTGCGCGATCTGCGCGGCCGCGAGCGTTTTCCGGCCGTCGAGGCGCCGGCGGATTCCGTGCGCGCGCTGGTCCAGAAAATTGCTGCGGGCCAGCCCGCGTCGCGGCCGCTGCCGCGCGGCTTCATCGAAAACCGGGCGCACGTCGCCGTCTCCAAGCCCGGTGCGCTCACGCCTGGCGCGCTGGCGCAGGAGGCGCTGGGGACGACGACGGACGCCAAGGCGCTCGCGCGCGCCGTCGAACTGGTGCGGACGCTCGAAATCGGGCCCTGGCCCACGGCCAGCGCCGTCCTCGAGAAGGTTGCCGAGAGGATCCAGGAGCTCGCGAAGAGCCCCCTCGTGGTGTCCCCGGCCGCGCGTCGCGAACGCGCGGAGAGCCTGCTCGCCGAGGCGCAAGCCGAGGTCTACGCCGAGCCGGCCGCCGGGCAAACGGTGCAGCGCCTCACGGAGAGCGCCTTCGTATTCTGGAAGACGGGCCGCGAGGAGGATGCGAAGGCTTGCCTTGCGGCGGCACAGAGTTTTCGCGAGGGCGTGGGGGGCGAGAATCCCGTCGCCCGCGCGTTGCTCGAAACCGTGTTCGCCTCCGTGCTCGCGGGTCTCGAGGAGCCGGCGCCGCGCGAAGCAGAGCCGTCGCTGCTCGTGAAGCCTTGAGCGGTAGGGAGGGACGCAATGCTGCTCGCCCAGGGTCGCTATTGGCGGGCCACACTCGCGAAGGCGCGCGATGTCGTGGTGCTCGACATCGTGCGGGCTTCGCTGCCCGAAGATCTTCAGGGTCTGCGGGAGCTGCGCATCGACATTCCGCTCGCGAAGTGGAATCGGATTGCGAAGAACGTGCATTCGGATCGCAAGCTGGTCGGCGGCTTGTTGATCGACTTCGCAAAACACAAGGAACATGTGGTCGCCGCAGTGAGCAGCGACCGCCTGCTCGCGGAATACCAACGCGTGGTGCTCGATGCGACCACGGTGCTGATCGAAACCGGCCTGCTCGTGCTCGAGCGTGCCGCAGAAACCGAGGAATGAAGAAGCGTCGGCGCGCCTGGGCCGCGGCTGGGAAGCCGTGGTCGGAGCTGCCTACCGATGCCCAAGGAGCTGCATGAGACGTCGATTCGGCCGGGGCCGCAACAACAACAAGGGACAGGGCGAGGCGCGGGGCGCCTCGATCGACGCGACGCGCTGGTTCGAGCGCATCGTCGCAGAGGGCGTGCTGCCCGTGAGTGCGCTCGAGCGGGTCGCCGCGGAGGAGGTGCCCGATGCCTTCGCCGTGCTCGCGACCGGCACCACCGAAGAGGGGGCGACACTGCTCGTCGGCTTCTCGCCCAAGAGTGGCGGTGACGCGGCGCTGGCGACCCTCGCCCACGCGCAGCGGCTGCTCGCCGAGCAGGGATTCACGGGCGAAGCCGTCGCGCTCGCGCCCGATTGGTCGATCGCCTCGCGCCGGCGGCTCGAATTGCTGCGCGCGCCCGCATTGCGCTTCCGCGCGATGGCCGTTTCGGGACTCGCCGAAGATGGCGGTGAGGTGGGCGTCGAGCCCGCGGAGCCGCCGATCGTCGTTGCACCGCGTCAGCTGGCGTCCCAGCTCGCGCGCGGCGAGGACCGCGAAATCTTCTTGCGCGGGCTCGAAGCCTTCGCCGGACTCGCCGCCAAGCACGGCGGCGCGGTGCGCGGCACGCGCCTCGGCGCAGAGCTCGTGCTGCTCGCACGGCGCGTGGCGGTGCTCTACGCGCGCGACGGCGGCGTGGTGCTCGAAACGCTCGAGCCCGAGCGCTCGAGCGCGCCGCTCACCAGCGAGACCATCGCCACCGCGATGGATCGCCTCGAAGGCCTGCTACGCAAGCGCTTGAACGATCGACGCGTGCGCGAGGGCGAGGAAGGCCTGCGCGCCCAGATCGTGATGCAGCTCGCGGGCGTCGCGCGCCTGCGTGCAACGTTGATCTGGCCGCTCGCGGGCTCGGATCCCGATGTGCTCGATCTGGCTGCGGTCGGGGAGGACGGGCGTTGCGTCGTCGCTGCCGTGCGCGAGCGCATGACGCTTCCCGCACTCGCCGCGATTCTCGACGCGACGCTGGCGCTGCGGCCCGCGTTGCCCGCTTTGCTCGCCGGCGCCTCCGCTCCCGTGCTCGTGGGGACGCCGCGTCTGCTGTTGGCGGCGCGCGAGTACGACGCGCTCGTGTTGCGCGCCTTGCAGCTGGTCGGACTCGAGATCGGTGCCTTCGATGTGCGCACGGGGCGCGGCGGCTTCGAGCTGAGCCCGCGGGATCTGCTGCCGGCATCGCCGTCCGCGGCGTCGCTTCCGCGCGAGCCGTTTGCGGCGCGCGCTCCGCGAGAACCGATGTCGGAGCGCCCGGCGCGCGAGCCGATGCCGGAGCGTTCATCGCGGGAGCCGATGCGGGAACGTGGCGACCGGGATGCGTTTCCAGAGCGGGGCGGGCGCGACCCGCTCGCCGAGCGCGAAGCTTCTGAACCCTCGCAGGAGCAACCGCGGCGAGATTCGTCGCCGGACGACCGGGATCCCGACGGCAGGCGCCCGCGCCGTGGTGAGCGAGCGCCCAGGCGTGATGAACCGGCGGTCAGCGCGCCGCCGCGCTTCGAAGCCATTTCACTGTTCGACCTCGACGACGAGGCACGGCCCGCCGCGGGCGAGAGCGAGGAAGCCGCCGGTACGCGGCGCCGACGGCGTGGTCGCCGACGGCGTGGCCGCGGCAGTGCCGGCGGTCCCGCACCCGACGAGGCCGGTGGGCGCGTCGAGCGCCCGTGGACGCCCTCGGAAGCGAGCGCAAGCGAGCCCGAAGCCGGGGGCAACCGCAGCGACGACGTTCCGGAGCCATGGGGCGCCCGCGCTGAGGACACCGAGCCGGAGCCGAGCGAAGCCGGTGATGAAGTCGCGCTGGTCGAGCCCGAGGATGTCGAAGATCTCGGAACCGGCCTGCATCCGCTTTCCGAAGACATGCCGGAGATCGAAGAAGAGCCGGTTCCCAGCTACGACGACGACGAGGAGTTCAGCGGCGAGCCGCTCGGCGACGAAGAGCGCGAGCGACGGGAGCGTGAGCTCCGCCGGCGCGCGCGCATCGCGAAGGCGGCTCCCGAAATCGAGCCTCCGCCCGCGCCCCAGCTTCCGCGCCGACGCGCGGCTTTCGTAGCGCACGCGGATCGCGACTCGCTCGCGGCCGCGATCGTGCTCGCGCGCGACTTGCGCATGGTCGAGGGATTCTGGGTGTACCCACAGGAAGACCTGATGACGTTCTTCCGGAGCGTCGCCACCGATCTGCGCGGCGAGACGCCGATCTATCTGGTCGGCTTCGCCGCCTCTCCGGCGCGCGACTCGATCGGAGCCGCGGCGCTCTACGCCGGCCGCATCGCGTGGTTCGATCATCACGACTGGCCGCCCGAGGATATCGAGAGCCTGCGCGTGGCGATCGGCAAGGAGAACGTCCACGTGCACCCGGGGACGGGAAGCTCGCTGCCGCTCGTGCTCGATGTGCGATCGCGCCGAAGCCGCTTCTCGGACAAGCTCGTGGAGTTGATCACGGCGCGCTTCTCACTGCACGATCACGAGCGTTGGGGCCGCGTGTGGTGGCAGCGTCTGGCGGAGCTGGCGTCGCGACCGGGCGACAAGCGGGCGGCCGTCGAGCCGCTGCTCGTCGGCCGGCCGAGCGATCTCGCGCACGAAGCGAACCGCGCGCCGGCGACGGAGCCGCCTCCCGAGGTCGACTATGTCGCGGGCCGCGACTTCCGCGTCGTCCACTTCGGCGGCTACACGCTCGCCATCGTGCCCGTGCCTCGCGATCTCGATCTGCACCTCACGGCCCGCATCGCGCGCGAGCGCTTCAGTGCGCAGCTTTCCCTCGCAAATCACGAGGGGAGCGAGCTGCTCGTGCTCACGGGCGAAGAGAGCGTGGGCCGGCGCGGGCTCGATCTCGGGCGCATGGTGAGCCATCTCGCGAACGAACACGAGTGGGTCGAGGCGCTCTCGGACGAAGACCATGTGGCGCGCCTGCGTGTGCGTGATCTTTCGTCGCGCCCCGAGCGCCTCGACGAGGTGATCGCCGAGATCGCGATGGGACGCTCCATCTTCGAGGCCTAGCGCCTGACCGCGACGGTGAACCTCGTCGAGATCTTTTCGTCCGTGCAGGGCGAAGGGCCGTACGTCGGCCAGGCGACGCTCTTCGTGCGCCTGGGCGAGTGCGATCTGCGCTGTCTTTGGTGCGATTCAGCGCACACCTGGAAGCCCGCCGCGGAATGCCGCATTCAGGCGGGGCGCGACGGCGGCGAGCCGCGTGTGATTCCGAATCCCGTCCCGATTCTGGACGCGCTCGCCGCCTGCGAAGCGCTCGCCCTCGGCAGCCATCGTTTTGTCAGCCTCACGGGCGGGGAACCGCTGCTCCAACCCGCCGCGGTCGCGGCGCTGGCGCGCGGTCTGCGCGGCCGGGGCCCGCGCATCTGGCTCGAAACGCACGGCCTCGCAGGTGAGGCGCTCGCGGAAGTGATCGATGCGATCGATGTCGTTTCGATGGATTGGAAGTTGGCGAGCGACGTGCGTCGCGCATCGGATCCGCGGCGTGGCCCGGTCGAGCCGTTTCACGACGCACACGAAAGCTTCTTGCGTGTGGCGCGGCGCGCGCCCGAGGTGGTGGTGAAGCTCGTCGTGACACCGGCGAGCGAGGACGCGGAGATCGACGAGGCCGCCGCGCGCATCGCGCGCATCGACCGCAATTTGACGCTCGTTCTGCAACCCGTGACGCCGTGCGGCGCGGTGCGCGAGGCGCCGACTGCGGAACGCCTGCTCGCCCTCTTCTGGCGGCTCTCGCGCACGCTCAGCGATGTGCGGCTGATTCCCCAGACCCACAAACTGGTTGGAGTTCCCTAGCTTCGGCGGGCCCCTGCGCCGCGTGGCCATTCGGCGGCGGCGCGCTCAAGGGGCGGAAGGGTCCAGCCGAGTTCTCCTGGGGAGGACCTCCTGGGAGATCCATGGACAAACGAGCGGAAACGCGGACCAAGAAGCGCCTGGCGTGCGCGATCTACATCAAGGGCGCGCGCCAGCTCGGCATCGTGCTCGACGTCTCGTCCCGCGGCCTCTTCGTGCAAACCAACGCCAAGCCGACACCGGGCGAGAGCGTGCGCATCGAGCTCACGCTGCCCGGGCAGAGCAAGCAAACGACTCTTCTCGCGACGGTCGCTCGCGTGCGCATGGTGCCGCCGCAATTGCTTTCGGTGGCACAGGGCGGGATCGGTGTCGTGCTCAGCAGCCCGCCCGAGGAATTCTTCGTCTTCGTGGGCAAGCTGGCCCACATCGAAGACAAGCCGAAAAAGAAACTTCGCGCCGGTTAGCGAGCCCGCAGCGCCGCGCGCAGCCTGCGCAACTCTCTCTGCCTGAGCCAACTCCAGCCAGTTCCATCCGATTCCAGCCATCGGGCTCGACGCGACAACACGACACGCCAGGCTGTCGTGTTCCCCCGCAGCTCGCCCGAGGGCGTCAGGGCTGCGTGCGAATCGCGTGTGAGATCAACGACTTGTCATCCAGGTAGCTGCAACGCCCACTGGGCATGCTGGTTGCTCTCTGGTGTCGGCGAGTCGGAGACACCCGCGTCCCGGCTCGGGATGCTGGAGGCAAGCCATGCCGAAGGCGACTGTCGCGCTGGTGATCTTGCGGCGGGCCTGCGATGTCGACCGGCGGGACAGGCGGGAGACGGTCCGGAACGAACGGGTGGCGCCTCTCGTTTTGGCTGGAATCGGCGTGTGGCGGCTCCTCATCGACCCGTTGCGGGTGGGCCCGCGTCTCGGGGCGCCGATTCTCCAGCCGGCCGCGATGGGTGCCTTCTGGCTAGCAGTGGCGATCGCCTGGCACCAGATTGGGCTCGCGCCCTTTCCCCCCGCGAATCGCGGCTACACGAAGCCGAACGCGGCTGGTGGCGCGAAATCGCGGTCGCGTTGGCCCGCCGCCCCGAATGATCGAGATTTGATCAAATGCTGATCGAACGCGCGCGTACGGACGCCCAGAATCGAATCAAGAGTCGTCGGGATCAAACACGCCATTCACGGGATCGACGGCCCATGTGTGGTGCTCGTGAGGGAAGCCCATCTCCGCTCGGGGTCGCTGGCGCTCGGTCTTGGGGCTGCTGCGCATCGTCTTTGGCGCACATCTGCCTCGTCATTCCAGGCAGGCAAGATTCGTCGTCGCGACGGGTCGCTCGGCTCACGTGGATATCGGAGGGGATTGATGCGGACGACAAATCTCGCGCTCGTCATTTCGCTGATCGGCCTTGCACCGGCGAGCGCCTCCGCTGATGACACCGCCCTCGAGCCGGGGAGGGTAGAAGCGGCGCAAGGCAGCCTCTTCCCGCTACCCGGGCCCATCTACGACGAGGCGGGCCGGATGCTGGCAGCGCCGCCCCCTTCCGGCGTGCGCAGCGCGCGCGACCTGTTGCTGCGCCTGCCTTTGCTTCCCGAGGCAGTGGGAGATGCCGGCTTCGAGCCCCGGCGTTCGGCTCCGCCGAGAAGAGGCGAGCCGTGAGGTCGCCTACCCACGCGCGCTCGTCAGGCCTCCATTCGCTCCTCGCACTCCTGTTGTGTGCGCAGCTTCTGATTCCTTCCTCCGCCTGGGGTCTCGCCGCGGACGGCTCGACGCTCGCTGGCGACCGTGGACTGCAGCCCGATTCGGGCGCCCTCGCGGCGGCTCTTCCCGCGGACCTTTTCAGCGGCGCCGCCACGCATCGCATTCCCATCGAGCTGCCGCCGGGAACGGGCGGAATGACTCCCGAGCTCACGCTCGCCTACTCGAGCGCAGGGCCGCTCGACTCGTGGGTGGGGTCGCGCTGGTCGCTGAGCCTTCCCAGCATCTCGCACTCCCTGAAGCGCGGGATTCCCTCCGTTGGCGGTACGCTGGCCGTCTTTGTGTTCGGCGGTCAGGATCTCGTCGCCGAATCTTCGAACCCATCGCTGCCCCGCCGATACCGCACGCGGCGCGACGCTTTCTTACGCATCACTCACGAGATCAATGACAGTTGGACCGTCGAGCGCAAGGACGGCGAGCGATTGCGCTTTGGGCTGACAGGAAATGCGCGGATCCGACACCCGGCCTCGCTGCGGACGATCGAGTGGCTGCTCTCGGAGCAAGAGGATCTTCATGGCAACGCCTTCACCGTGAGCTATGACCGCCTCGATGGCGAGAGCGCCTATCCCGCCAAGCTGCGTTACACACTGCGCCGCGTGGGGAGCACCCTCCAGAGCCTCGACGGAGACCCAAGCCGTGATCGGGTGGTGAGTTTCGTATTCGAGCCTCGCCCCGATGCCTCGCGCAGCTTCTTATCTGGCGCCGAGCTAAAGCTCAATCGCCGTCTCGACCGCATCGACGTACAGATTGGTTCCACGCTCGTACGCAGGTACGACCTCAGATACGCGTCGAGCCCAGATTCCTTTCGCAGTCTGTTGGTCGAAGTCGCGCTCTATGGAAGTGACGCGAACTCCTCGAGTCCTACGGCCCCGCAGGTGACTTCCTTCACCTACCACTCGAACATTGCGGCGGGCACGACGGGATGGGAGCAGGTTTCCTGGAACTGGCCCTCGGGCCTCCCGATCGTGAAAGACAATCTACGTGACAATGGCGTGCGTCTGGGCGACGTCGATGGCGATGGCCTCGTCGATCTCATCAAGGCCTATGCGACGCTGAACCTCTCCCAACAAACCGCATCGATTTCCTCGGACAGCGGGGTGTATCTCAACACGGGCACCCAATTCTCGGGGCAGGTGAGCACCGAGTGGGTGCTCCCGACCTACGCGAGTAATGCTGAGAACCTCGCCTTTGCACCCTTCTTCGCGGCCAAGATCGACGGCGAGATCTGGGGCACCGGGAGGGTGCCGATCGACCTCACGGGAGACGGTCGTGTCGACCTGGCCGGCGGGCTCCTGATCCTCAACCCGGTCACCGGGGACTTCTACGACGAGAGCGGCGAGAACCCCGCGAGGCTCTTTCATTGGCCGTGGTTCCAAAGCTCGCCCGACGGCTGGGTCGAGAGCCCCGCCGAGTATGGCCCCGACGATCCCTTCGTCTCGCTCGCCGACGGAGCGTTCTCGACCGCCTACATGGGGCTCGAGGCAGGTGCCAATGACTACATGACCGTCGGGGGGAATACGCGATTCGCGGACCTCACGGGCGATGGTCTCCCCGAAATGATCGTCCGAGGGAGTGTCAGTACGTACGTAGCGGCTGGCGGCGTCACCGGCTGCTACCGCGCTGCAGCCCTGAACTACGTCAACCTGAACGCTGGCGACCTGAGGTTTTCGCAGGCGCCGGTTGTCCAGGCCTCGATGACGATCCCGGCGCCTGCGGCGGGCTCCGGGGTTCCCGCCTGTAGCAACGCGACGCTGTTCTACTCGCCACAGCTTTTCCAAGCCTGTTCCCTCACCGTGAGTGGGAACGGTTGCGCGGAGGAGGTGTTCCACAATCGCGCGTACGCGCTCTGGAGCGATCCCCCGAACCGCTTCTGGTGGGACAGCCAACTGGAGCTTGGTAATACGTCCATCGATCTGAACTCGGACGGTCTGGCGGATCAGCTCTCGTCCTATTCGCAGGGCTTCATCTGGCGTTGGTCGAGACTGAACAACGGTCGTTACGGCTACACCAACGCCCCCGAGTGGAGACTCCCCGAAGCGGCGATCCTGTATTCGATCGCTGCGGGTGCGCTTTTCGCGACGGATGAAGGTGTCCGCCTCGCAGACGTGAACGGCGATGGCCGCGTGGATGCCGTGAAGGCAAAAGACGGAACCAACTACACCACCTGGCTCAACGATGGAGACGTTCGCGACGGTAATGCCTGGATCGCGTCGAGCAGCTGGACGTCTCCAGCCCCGACTGTGAATTCGTCGGGAACGGACAGTGGAACGCGGTTTCTCGACGTGGATGGCGACGGAATGGTCGACGTCATCCGCGCGGAGGGAAGCAACAGGCGAGTGTACCTGAACCGCGGCGGGATCCCCGACCTGCTGATCGGGACGGTCTCGCCGCTGGGTGCCCAGACCACCTTCGGCTACACGCCCTCCACGGCATTCGACAACACCGGCGGAGATGCCCCTGATCTGCCGCAGGTCCTACCCCTCGTGACTTCGATCTCCATCAACGACGCGAATGGCGTCATACAGACCACCACGCTCGACTACGAGGGCGGTGTGTTCGATTCAGCCGATCGGGAGCTGCGCGGCTTCCGTCGCGTGACGGCAACCCGCGCGGCGGATGGCCGCGCCACTACGACTCTCTATCACCAGGACACGGAGCGGGCCGGGCTCGTCGAGTCCGTCGAGGTCCGAAATGGGTCGGGAGCTCTCTTCGGGCGCATCGAGAATACCTACATTCCGGATCCCGACGGCGTCGCGCCCTACACGCCATTGCTCGCTAGCACGACGCGCCTCGAATACGACGGGCAGGCGACGCCGCGCCGTTCGCTCACCAGTTTCACATATGACGGCGGAGGCCCGCTCACGCTAGGCAACCTGACCGCCACCACCGAGTACGGCGAGGTCTCGACAAGCGGCGGTGACATCGACTTCCTCGACACGCGCACGACGGAGCTTGTTTACGCGCTGCCCGGAAGCCCCAGCCAAGCCACTCCCTACCTCGTCGACCGTGTCTCGATTCGTCGTGTGCGAGCGGGCGCCTCGCCCGGGAGCGGTGCGGTGTTGCGAGAGTCGCGGCTCTTCTACGACGGCGATGTTGCGGGCGGTGCGCCACCGACCCAAGGCAATCTCACGAACCGAGTCGACGTGCTGGGGGCGCCCGGCGTCCCGAACCCGAACCCGACGACACGCTACGACTACGACGAGTTCGGAAATCTGTTTCGCGTCACGAGCCCGCGCGCGGCCGCCGGAGAATTCTCCGGCTACGCGGAGATCCAGTACGACGCGCTCTATCACACCTTCCCCGTGGCCCTCACGAATGAGCTCGGTCACCGCGCCGAACTTGCCTACGCGACACTCCCGGAATGCAGCATTGCACAGCCCCCGGCGGCCGGTTTGGT
>JANNIY010000105.1:0-35304 GCA_031405455.1 Deltaproteobacteria bacterium
GTTGAAGTCGGCCCCGTCGATGGCGACGTTCGAGTTGATGGAGCGCTGGCCGCCGATGATCAGGCCGTAGCGGTCGGACTCCTGGACCACCGCGGGCGTCAGCTGGACGAACTCGGCGAAATTCCGTCCGCGAACCGGCAGGTCGGCGATCTCACGGAGATCGATGCTGGAGGCGGTCGCGGCCGCGGTGGTGTCGATGCGTGCGCGCGCTTCGACGGTCACGGCCTCGCTCACGGCGGCGACCGACAGGGGGATTTCCAGGGTCTCCGTGCGGCCCACAAAGACGGTGAGACCGGTGCGGCGCGCGGTGGCAAAGCCCTGAGCGGTGGCCTGGACGGCGTAGGTGCCCACCGGCATGCCGGGCGCGACGAAACGACCCCGGCTATCGGTCGTCACCGTCCGCGCGTAGCCGGTGCCGGCGTCGCGGATCTCCGCCTCGTCGCGCACGCCGCCGAGCGAGAGCCGCACGAACTCGCGCCCCATCGCGCGCGCGATCGAGCGGCCGAGCGATGTCTTGCCCACCCCCGGCGGTCCGACGAAGCACAGGATGGGCCCGCGCGAATCCGCACGCAGCTTGCGCACGCCCAGGAACTCGAGGATGCGGTCCTTGATCGCGTTCAGATGCGCGTGATCCTCATCGAGGATCGCGCGGGCGTTGGCGAGATCGATGCGGTCGGGAGAAGACTTCGACCACGGCAGCTCGACCATCCAATCGAGGTAGGTGCGCACCACGTGTGCTTCGGGCCCGTCGGGGTGCATGCGCTCGAGGCGGCGCAGCTGGCGCATGGCCTCGGCCAGCGCCTCTTCGGGCATCTCGGCCTCTTCGACCTTCGCGCGGTAGTCCTCCGCCTCTTCGACGCGCGGATCGGTCTCGCCGAGCTCCGCCTGGATCGCGCGCAACTGCTCGCGCAAATAGTGCTCGCGCTGGCCGCGCGTCATCTCGTCCTGCGCCTGGGACTGGATCTCGGCCTGCACCGCGGTGACGTCGACTTCGCGCCGCAGCAACGCATCCACCTTGCGCAGACGCGCGAGCGGATCGGCGATCTCGAGCAGCTCCTGGGCTTCTTCGAGCCGGAGCCGCAGATTGGCTGCGACGAGATCGGCGAGCCTCCCCGGCTCGTGGACGTTCGCCGTGACCGCGAGCACCTCGGGCGGCAGGTTCTTGAGGGGCAGCAGCTCCTCGACGCGGGCCCTCACGGTGCGCACGAGCGCCTCGCCCTCTACGCACCACTCCGCCTCCTCGTCGGAGGGAAGCGGCGATGCGGTGACGCACAGCGCGCGCGGGTTGTCGACGAAGGCATCGATCGCGGCGCGGGCGAGGCCCTGCACGAGCACCTTCATGCGGCCGTCGGCCGTGCGCAGGGTGCGCATCACCGTCACGACGGTTCCAACCCGGTACAAGTCGTCGGGAGTCGGATCGGCGATCTCGGCGTCCCGTTGGGCGACGAGCATCAGCAGCCGATCGCCGGCGAGCGCGTCCTCGACCGCTGCGAGCGAGCGCTCGCGCTTCACGAACAGCGGCAGCACCATGTAGGGGAAGACCACCATCTCCCGGAGCGGCAATACGGGCAGCTCGTCGGGGATGGAGAACGCCGAAGAATTTTCACCCATGTCTGCGTCTTCGACGGAGCCGAAAGCGGGCTTTAGGGAGATCGCGTGGGGCGTCGGGCTGCGCGCGGATTTGCGCGGTCCCGTCGGCTCGGCAGCCTAGTTCACCTGCACGAGACGGCCGCCCTCGACGCCCAGCAGGAACGGCCGCTTGCGGGCGTTGCCGTCTTCCTGCATCGAGAGCACGCCGCTCACGCCGGGGAAGCCGCGCACCGCGAGCACACCGTCGCGCATCGCACCGCGCGTCTGCTTGCCATTCGCGAGTTGCATCAGCACGAGCTGCGCGGCGTCATAGCCCTGCGCTGCGAAGGCCTCCGGTTGCGACGAGAAGGTCTGCTGGTAATGCCGCGCAAACTCCGGAATCCCCGGCAAGCGGCCCTCCGGGAAGAACAGCGCGCTGAAGCGCGCGCCCTCGAGGTGACGACGCCCGAGCTCGAGCAGATTCGGGTGGTTCCAGCCGCTCGTGCCCGCGAGCCGCATCCCGAAGGCTTCGTGGAAGGCGAGCTGTGGCGCGATCAACACCACCTTCTCGTACGATTCGGGAATGAAGAGCACATCGAAATCGACGATCGGCGGCAGCGGTCCGCCGCCCGGGCTCGCGAGGGCGCGCGCCTCCTCGCGCAGCTTCGTTGCGGCCTGCGGCCCGAGCCGCCGCGCGCGGCGTTCGAGGCTCGCGCGTTGCGCCAGCACGGCCTCGTCCGCCGACGAGAGCAACGTGTAGCCGAGCAGCTGACGGATCGGATCGGCGAAATCGTTCGCCTCGGGGTCGTAGGCCGCGACGGCGACCACGCGGCCTCCCGCCTGCTCGACGGTTTCCCAGAAAAGCCGGTGCGCGCCACTGCCGTAGCGGTCGCGCGGATACAGAATGGCGAAGCGCTGCGCGCCGAGATCTCGGACCGTGTGCTCGACCAGCGTGGCAATTTCTTCCTGCGGCGTGGTGCGCAGGCGGAATACGAAGCGCCGCCCGTGCGCGATCTCCTCGCGCGAAGAGAGCGCGAGCAGCGGCACCCCCGCCGCCTCGGCAGCAGCGGCAGCCGCTTCGCTCTCGCCGGAGAGCAGCGGGCCCACGATGGCCGAGACTCCGGGCTCCGCCGCGAGTTCGCGCACGGCTTGCGCGGCGAGCTCGGGACGTCCCGCGGTATCGCGGATCAGGAGCTTCACGCCGGGCGCGGAATCCGCCGGCGCCGTCGCGCCGAAGATGCCCGTGGCGAGCAGGATGCCCTGCAGGGTTTCCTCGCCGTAGCGCGCGAAGGGTCCGGAGAGCGGCAACACGACGCCGATCGTTCCGGTCGCCGCGGAGGTGTCGGGGGGCGCGATCTGCGCGGCCTCGTCGAAGGTCGGCACCCCCGCGCCGCCACCCGCTCCGCTCTCGACGAGCGTGATGCGCTCACCCAGCGCGGTCACACGCGCGCTGTCGGCTGCCGTGAGATCGCAACGCCGCGCCGCTTCCCAGGCACGCCGCGCGCCCTCGACGTCCCCCTGTTGGAGCGCGAGCTCGGCGCGGCGTGTGAGCGCACGTGCGGCAGGAATCGCATCGCCGAGCTGCTCGGCGGCGCGATCGAGATCCGCAGCGCTGAGCGCGCCGAGCGCGAGATCGAGCTCCACATCGAGGCCTGCGATCTGCTCCGGATCGATCTCCTCCGCGCGCAACCGCGCCATCCAGCGCAACGAAGCAACTCGGTCCGTCGCACTCGCCGCCAGCAGCCGATACGCCGTGCGCCGTTCCGACGGCGGGAGCTTCGAGAGGCGTGCGCGACCGAGCAGGTTCGCGGCGACTTCGCGCCGGCCGCGCGCGGCTTCGAGACTGGCCAGCTCGACGCGTGCGGAATCGCTGCGATCCCCGTTCTCGGATTGCGTGACGACGCTGCGAAAGCGCGCGAGCGCCGCCTCCTTGTCACCGCGCGCGAGCGCAATCCTGCCGAGTTCGAGACCCGCGTCGTCGGCGAGCGAGCTGCCGGGATGGGATTGAATGAATGCGAGAAGCCGGCGCTCGGCGGCCGCCGGGTCGCGGGGCAGCGGCGCCACGGCCGCTGCAAATGCTTCGCGCTCGGCGGCAGGCGCCGCCGCAGCCAGCGGCAGGCCTGCGCTGGCGCATGCGAGCGAAGCCCACGTGGCCAGCGCCGCACAGCCAAGCGCGAGCGAGCGGAGCGGCTCCGCAGCGGACCGCAAGCGAACGAAGCGGGGCGAGGGCGTGGGCACGCTCACTACTCGATGAGATCGCGGAGCTTATCGAGAAAACCCTTCGTCACCGGTGTGACCTCCGTCCCGGATTCCTCCGCAAATTCGGCGAGCAGCTCGCGTTGGCGTTTGTTCAACTTGGTCGGAACTTCGACGAACAAGTGCAGGTGCTGGTCGCCTCGCGCGGACGAACGCAGCGAGGGCAGGCCCTTGCCGCGCAGACGGATCGTCTTCCCGTTCTGCGAGCCTTCGCTGATGCGCTGCATCTGCTTGCCCGCGAGCGTCGGCACTTCGATCTCCGCACCGAGCGCCGCCTGCGTGAAGGAGATCGGCACTTCGCAGTGGAGATCCTGGCCGTCGCGCGTGAACAGGGGATGCGGCTTGATCGCGATCACGACGTAGAGATCGCCCGCAGGCCCGCCGGCAATGCCCGCCTCGCCTTCGCCCGTGAGGCGCAGCCGCGTGCCATTGTCGACACCGGGCGGCACGCGCACGGAGACGTTTTGCAGGCCCTCGCTGCGGCCGGAACCGCGACAGTCCGTACAGCGTTCGCGCACCACCTCTCCCGCGCCGGCGCAGGCGTCGCACGGACGGCTGATGCGGAAGAAACCTTGCTGCAACACCACCTGACCGCTGCCGCGGCAGCGCGAGCAGACCTCGGGGCTCGTGCCCGGGCGCGCACCACTGCCGCTACAGGTTTCGCAGGCGCGCATCTTCGGAATCTTGAGCTGCACTTCGACGCCTTCGAGCACGTCGTGCAGCTCGATCTCGAGGTTGTAGCGGAGGTCGGCGCCGCGCTGACCGCGTCCCTGTCGCCGACCGCCTGCACGCCCCCCGAAGAGGTCGCCAAAGAGATCGTTGAAGACGTCACCGAAATTCCCGAGATCGCCGAAGTCGGGGGAACCCCCACCGCCACCGACCGCCTGGAAACCGAAGCGATCGTAGGCGCGGCGCTTCTCCAGATCGGAGAGCACCGCGTAGGCCTCGCTCGCTTCCTTGAAGCGATCCTCGGCTGCCGGGTCGTCGGGGTTGCGGTCCGGATGGTGCGCGAGCGCGAGCTTGCGATAGGCCTTTTTCAGCTCGGCATCGTCCGCGTTTCGCGCGACGCCCAGGACTTCGTAGTAATCGCGCTTCGACACTGCCTTCCGCCCCGGGCGAGCAGAATAGCTCGTGTCGAGCGAAGTTCCCTCAGCCCCGGTGGTTCAGTCGGATTCGGACTCGCCGAACTCGGCGTAGAGAATCTCGGTCATCTTGTAGGTGAGCGCCGAGAGCGCGTCGACGCTGGCGCGCAGCGCTTCCGGATCGTCTTCCTTCATGCTCTCGCGCGTCTTCGCGATCGCCGTGTTGATGGCGCTGCGATCCTCGGGCTTCACGTTCTTTGCGAACTCCTCGAGCGTACGCTCGGTCGAGTAGATCAGGCCATCTGCCTTGTTTCGCAGCTCGGCCAGCGTGCGGCGCGTTTGATCCCCCTGGCTGTTCTGGGCGGCTTCCTGCACGAGCCTTTCGATCTGGTCCTGGCTGAGACCGCTCGAGGCCGTGACGCGGATCGCCTGGATCTTGCCGGTGCCCAGGTCCTTCGCCGACACGGACAGGATGCCGTCGGCATCGATTTCGAAGCTGACCTCGATCTGCGGCACACCGCGGGGTGCGGGGGGAACGCCGACGAGTTCGAAACGGCCCAGCGTCTTGTTGTCCTTCGCCATCTCGCGCTCGCCCTGCACGACATGGATCCGCACGACGCTCTGGCTGTCCTCGGTGGTCGAAAAGACCGAGCTCTTCGAGGTGGGGACGGTGGTGTTGCGCTCGATGATCTTCGTCGCGATGCCGCCCTGCGTCTCGACGCCGAGCGAGAGCGGCGTCACGTCGAGCAGCAGCACGTTGGCGAGCGCGCCCGTCAGCAAGCCCCGCTGAATCGCTGCACCGGCGGCGACCACCTCGTCGGGGTTCACGCTCTTGTTCGGCGGCTTGCCGAAGATCTCTTCGACCTTGCGTTGCACGGCCGGCATGCGCGTCATGCCGCCCACCAGGATCACCTCGTCGACTTCCTCGCGCGAGAGCTGCGCGTCGGCGAGCGCCTTCTGGCAGGGGTCGACCAGGCGCCCGATCAGATCGGCGACCAGTTCTTCCAGCTTCGCGCGGCTGAGGGAAGCCTGGAGGTGCTTCGGCCCCGCCGCGTCCGCCGCGATGAACGGCAGATTGACGTCCGTCTCCTCGCAGGACGACAACTCGTGCTTGGCGCGCTCTGCCGCCTCCTTGAGCCGCTGAAGGGCCATCTTGTCGGAGCGCAGATCGATCCCATGCGCATCCTTGAAGCCGTCGATCAAAAAATCGCAGATCGAGCGGTCGAAATCTTCGCCGCCCAGGTACGTATCCCCGTTGGTGCTCTTCACCTCGAACACGCCATCGGCGATCTCGAGGATCGAAACGTCGAAAGTGCCGCCACCGAGGTCGAAGATCGCGATGCGCTTGCTGCCCGAATTGCCGAGTCCATACGCGAGCGCCGCCGCGGTCGGCTCGTTGATGATGCGCAGCACGTTCAGGCCCGCGATCTTGCCCGCGTCCTGGGTGGCCTGTCGCTGCGAGTCGTCGAAGTAGGCAGGCACCGTGATCACGGCGTCGATGACGGGCTCGCCGAGGAAGTCCGCCACGGCGTCCTTCATCTTCGAGAGCACCAACGCAGAGATTTCCTGCGGCGAGTAGGACCGCTTGTCCACCCGCACCCAGGCATCCCCGTTGGGGGCCGCTTCGATCTTGAAGGGGGCGATCGAGGCGAAGCTCTTGGCTTCTCCGCTCGTGAATTTGCGGCCGATCAGCCGCTTCACCGCGAAGATCGTGTTCTCCGGATTGGTGACGGCCTGGCGTTTGGCGATCTGCCCGACGAGCTTCTCGCCCGATCCCGCGAACCCGACGACCGAGGGCGTCGTGCGTGAACCTTCGGCGTTGGCGACGATTTGGGGCTCGCCCACTTCGAATAGCGCCACGCACGAGTTGGTCGTGCCGAGGTCGATCCCGATGACCTTGCCCACCTACCAGGCCCCTCCCCGAAAGGCCTGGCCCCGTCCGAACGTCAGTCGGTGGCCTGGCCGTCGCTGCCTTCGGTTGCCGCTTCCACTGGACGGGAGATGATCACCCGCGCCGGTCGAAGCAAACGATCCCGCAGCTTGTATCCCTTCTGAAGCACCTCGAGGACCGTATTCGGAGCCTGCGAGGCGTCAGGAGCCTGCGCCATCGCTTCGTGCAGGGCGGGATCGAAGGGCTTGCCGAGCGCATCGACTTCTTCGACGCCGTGCGCCGACATCAGCCCAACGAGGCCCTTCTGCACGAGCTCGACGCCCTGCAAAAGACTCTCAACGTCCGCGCCCCCTCCCAAACGGGCATGATCGATGGCGCGCTCCAGATTATCGACCGTCGTCAAGAGATCCTTGAAGAGATTCTGGGAGCCGTAGCGAACGGCTTCCTCCCGCTCGCGCTGCGCGCGGCGGCGAAAGTTCTCGAAATCGGCGTGCAGCCGGATCAGGCGGTCCCGGGTCTCCACGAGCTCGGCCGAGAGGTCCTCGATGCGGTCTGCATCGGCTGCCGACTGCGGGCTCCCGCCGGCCGGCTTGCGCGTCCCCGGATCGGGAATCGAGGCCTCCGCCTCGCGCAGCGCCTCCGCAAGCTCCGGGTCCATGGCCAGGGTCCCCCCAGCGGCTTCCTCGCCCGAGGCCGCCCAGGGGTCGACCGGCTCCGGGGGCGGGAGCGTGGGGAGATCCTTCTTGTTCTTGCCGGGGCGGTTCGTCATGCGCAGAGCTTTCCCGTGATCACCTCCGAAAGATATCGGACGAGCGGGATCACGCGCGCATAATTCATTCGGCTCGGACCGATTACGCCGAGCATTCCGAGCGGGGTGCCCGGCCCCCCATAATGACTGGCAACCAATGCGCAATCGTGGAGAGAGGGCTCATCGAGCTCCTCCCCGAACGCCACGCTCACGCCATCGCCGTCGAGGGTCTTCGCGAGCAGCTCCAGCAGCCGCTCCTTCGTTTCCACGGCGACCAGCACGTCGCGGATCCGGCGCGGATCGTGGAATTCGGGCTGTGCGAGCAGCGCCAGGCGCGATTCGATCACGACGTCGGCGTCGGCGAGATCGGGGCTGGCGAGCGCGCGCAGCCCCAATTCGACCATCCGCGAGAGCAGATGCCCAGCATGCCGGCGCGCGGCTTTGGCCTCCAGCGTCAGCCTCGCGTGGACTTCGGCGAGCGTGCGGCCGGCAACCCGCTCGAGCAGGCCCGCCGCGATCCGGTCCAGCTCGACCTGATCTCCGGAGCCGTCGTCGGCGATCACACGACGGTGCGCGGCGCCCATCTGGGAAATCAGCACGACGAGCAGCCGATCGCTCGACAGACGCACGAGACTCACGTGCCGCAGCACGACCCGATCGAGCCGCGGAGCCACCACGAATCCGAGCTGGCGGGTGCGCTCGGAGAGGATCTGCGAAGCCACGTGCATGGCGCCCTCGCCATCGGCCTCCGCAATTCGGCTCGCGATCGTGCGCATCTCGTAGGCGGGCAGCACGTCGCAGTTCTGGAGCTCGTCGACGAAGAGCCGCAGACCGCGTTCGCTCGGCACCCGCCCAGCGCTCACATGGGGTTGCTTGACGAGTCCGAGCGCGCCGAGTTCGGCGAGCGTGCTGCGAATCGTCGCGGGCGAGAGGTTCACCGGCAGGAGCTGGGCAATCGTGGCCGACCCGATTGGTGCCGCATCGCCGAGGTAGGCCATCACCACGGCCCGCAGCACCGAGCGCTGACGCGGCGTCAGTGCGAGCTTGCTCGCGAGCGCCTGCGCATCGTGCAACCCCATGGAAACCTCTGAGAATCCAGCGAAAACTGGTTACCACCCCCCAGCCGTCGCGTCAACGAAAGCCGGCCCGCGAGATCACACGAAGTGCGCGGCGACGGAGTCCGCGAGCTGCCAGCCGCGAGGCGCGAGCGAGAGGTCGCCGCTCGCCGCCTCGACGAGCAGACCGGCAGCCAGCAGTGCCTCGATCGGCTCGCAAAAGAAGGTCCGGGGCGGCGCGCCGAACTCGCTCGTGAAGCGAGCCACCTCGACTCCCCCTGCGCGCAGGCCGAGGAAGATCGCCTCGCCGCGGGCGGTGGCGGCGTCGAGCCGCTCGCCCGGCTCCGCCTCCGGCGAGCGATCCTGCTCGACGCAGCGCAGGTAGCCGGCGAGGTCACGTCGGTTCGCGCGCCGCACGCCGAACGGCGCATCCGCATCGGGCGGATCGTGCGAACACGCGCCGACGCCGAGCGCGAGCACCGGTCGGCGTTCCCAGTAGCGGCGATTGTGAACCGCCTCGAAGCCCGGCCGCGCGTAGTTCGAAAGCTCGTAGCGGCGCAGCCCGGCGGCCCCCAGCCGGGCTTCGGCCTGCGACTGCATGCTGAGCACGAGTTCTTCATCGGCTCGCGCGAGCTTCCCGCGCTCGGCGGCGATCGCGAACGGCGTCCCCGCCTCGATCGTGAGCTCGTAGGTCGAAACGTGCTCGGGGGCGAAGCCGAGCGCTTCGTCCAGGTCGCGCTCGAAACCGGCGAGGCTCTGGCCCGGGGCGGCGAAAATCAGATCGAGGGAGATCGCGTCGAAACCCGCCGCGCGGCAGGCTGCGAGCGTGAGACGCGCTTCCTCGGCGCGGTGGGCTCGGCCGAGGCGCCGCAGCACCGTGTCGTCGAAGGATTGGATGCCGACCGAGAGTCGTGTGATGCCCGCTGCGCGGAATCCCGGCAGCCGCTCGCGCTCGAGGGTACTTGGATTCACCTCGAGCGTCGTCTCGACGTGCGCGTCGCTGGCGAATGCCGCGCGCACCGCCCGCACGATCTCGGCGACCGACTCCGGCTGCAACAACGACGGCGTGCCGCCGCCCAGATACAGGCTCGCGAGCCGCCGACCTGCGAACACCGCGCGCCGCGCGGCGAGTTCGCGCCGCAACGCCGCCACGTACCGCTGCTCGGATTCCGCGCGCAGGGGCCGCGCGGCCTCGACCGCGAAATCGCAGTAGGGGCAAACGCGCTCGCAGAATGGCACGTGCACGTAGATTCCGACGCTCGCGTCGCTCACGGCGCGATTGTAGTCGCCCGGAGCGCGGTGCGACCGCCGCCCGGCTCCGATACCCTCGGCCGCGCCGTGAGCTCCCCCGACATTCACCGCGAAGTGCTTCCCAGCGGGCCCAGCGTGCTGCTGCGCGAAGCGCGGCTCGCGCCCGTCGTGGAGCTCCAGATCTGGTGCCGCGCGGGCTCTGCCGACGAGCGGCCGGACGAAGCCGGCCTCGCGCACTTCCACGAGCACATGCTCTTCAAGGGCACCCGACGGCGCGGCGTCGGGCAGGTCGCCGGCGACATCGAGGGAGCGGGCGGCCAGATCAACGCCTACACGTCGTTCGACGTCACGGTCTACCACGCGACGCTGCCAAGCGATCAGCTCGAAGTCGGAATCGACGTGCTCACGGACGCGGTGCTGAACTCGACGTTCGAACCGGAGGAGATCACCCGCGAGATCGAGGTGGTTCTCGAGGAGATCCGGCGCGGCGAAGACTCGCCCTCCCATGTGCTGGGCGACGCCGTCTTCGAGCACGCGTTCCAGTCCCACCCCTATCGCGCCCCGATTCTGGGCCCGCCCTCCAGCGTGGCGGCATTCGATCGCGCGCGCGTGCAGGGATTCTTCGAGCGCTGGTATGCCCCGGATCAGCTCACGGTCGTGGCAGCAGGAGATTTCGATCGCGCGCTGCTGCTCGCGCGACTGCAGGAGGCCTTCGCCGGAGGCAAGCCGAGCCAGGCGCGACGCGTTCGCAGCAGCGAGGCGCCGCAACACGGACTGCGCAGCTTCGTGCTGCCGCGGCGTTTCGAGCGCGCGAGCCTCGAGCTGGCCTGGCGCGGCGTTGCGCTCGGCCATCCGGACGCGGCGCTCCTCGACCTGCTCGCCTTCGTACTCGGCTGCGGCGAGAGCAGCCGACTGGTGCAGCGGGTGAAGGAGCACGCCGAACTCGTCGATCGCATCAACGCGTCGTGTTTCACGCCGCTCGATCCGGGTCTGTTCTCGATCAGCGTCGAGACCGACAGCGAGCGCGCGTCCGAGGCGCTCGCCGCGGCGGTGCGCGAAGTCGAGACGCTTCGCAACGAGCCGGTGTCGGCGGAGGAGCTCGACAAGGCGCGGACGAATTTTCTCGCCAGCGAGCACTTCGCGCGCGAAAGCGTGTCGGGGCTCGCACAAAAGCTCGGCGGCTTCGAGCTGCTGGCGGGCGACTACCGCGCCGAGGCCCGCTACCTCGAGAGTGTTCGCAAGGCGACGCCCGCCGACCTGCTGCGGGTAGCGCGCGAGCACCTCGCACCCGAGGTGCTCACCGTGGGCGCCGTGTTGCCGGAAGCCGAGGCGGGAGCGCTCGATAGCGCGCGCATCGAAGCCGCGGTCGCCGCCGGCACCCGGCAGATCCAGCGAGCCTTTGCGATCCCGCGGCGCGCGGCGACGCCCGGCCCGGCGATCGGCTACTCGCTCGCCAATGGGGCGCGGCTCTTCGTGCTGCCGCGCCGCGACGTACCCGTCGTCGCCGTGAGGGCCGGCTTTCTGGGCGGCCAGCTCGCGGAGGATGCCGGAAGCGCGGGCCTCTCGAGTTTTCTCGCCTCGATGTGGACGCGCGGCACCGAGCAGCGTTCGGCGGCGGATTTCGCACGCGCGACGGAGAGCCTCGCGGCCGAGATCGATGGCTATGCCGGGCGCAGCAGTCTCGGCCTCACCCTCGAAACGACGCGCGAAAGTTTCGCGCCGGCCTTCGACCTCTTCGCCGAGGCCCTGCTCGAGCCCGGATTCGGCGAGGCCGAGCTCGCACGCGAGCGCAGCGACACCCTCGCCTCCATCGAACGCCGCGAAGACCGGTTGGCGCAGCGCACCTATCTACTGTTTTCCGAAGCCCACTACCGCAGCCACCCCTATCGACTGCCACTGCGCGGCAGCGCGGAGAGCGTGGCGACCTTCGACGCAGCGCGCGTGCGCGCGCACCACGAGCGGCTCGTGCGCGCCCGCAACCTCGTCATCGCCGTCGCGGGCGACGTCGATCCCGACGACACCGCGACGCGCGTCGCTTCGCGTCTCGCCGATCTCGACGCGGCCGAGTTCGCACCGGCGATGCCTCCCGAGGAGGAGGCGCCGCGGGAGATCCGGCGGGCCGTGCTGCGCAAGCAACGCTCGCAATCCCATCTCGTGATCGGCTTCCGGGGTCTGTCCGTCCGCGACGAGGATCGCTTCGCGCTCGAACTGGTGACGCAGATCCTCGCGGGACAGGCGGGACGGCTGTTTCTCGAGTTGCGCGATCGGCGCAGCCTCGCCTACAGCGTGACGGCGAGCAACCTCGAAGGCGTCGCGCCCGGGATCTTCACCGTCTACATCGCGACGGCGCCGGAGAAGAGAGAAGAAGCGCAGGCGCGTCTGCTCGAACAACTCGAAGAACTCGTGCAGACGCCTCCCGCGCCCGACGAACTCGGGCGCGCGCAACGCTTCCTGGTCGGGAGCTTCGCGATCGATCGGCAGCGCAACGCCGTTCACGCTGCCCACACCGCGCTCGACGTGCTCTACGGCCTCGGACCGGATGCAGCCGATGGCTACGCCGAGAGGATCCTGCGCGTGACGCCGGAAGACGTGCTGCGCGTCGCGCGCCGGGTGATCCAACTCGACGCCTACACGCTGGCGGCGATCACCCCCTGATCGGAGCGTCGCACGGCTGCGGCGCATGCCTCGCCTCGCTCGCCGGCGATGGCGCGCGCCGCTCGCCCACCAACCTGCGATCAATCGAGCGGAGGGCCCAGCGCCAACCCGTCGCTGCGGGGATCGCTGCCACCGGTGAACCAGCCGCTGGCGGCGTCGAAGTGCAGCGCCTGCGCACTCGACCAGTGGTTGGGAGCCGCCTCGACCTGGTGGCCGCGTCGCCGCAGCCCCTCGAGCACGTCCCGTGCGACATCGGGTTCCACGACCAGCGCGTCGGGCTGCCACTGGTGGTGGATGCGGGGCGCCGACACCGAGGCCATCACGTCCATTTCGTAATCGACGAGATTCAGGATCGAGAGCAGCACGCTGGAGATGATGCGCGGCCCGCCGGGGCTCCCCGTCACCAGCGACAGCTTGCCATCGCGCAGCACGATCGTCGGCGTCATGCTCGAGAGCGGGCGCTTGCCCGGCGCGATCGCATTCGCGCCCCGGGTATCGACGAGCCCGTAGGTATTCGGCCGGTTCGGCGCGACCGAGAAATCGTCCATCTCGTTGTTGAGCACGATCCCGGTGCCCGGCACCGTGATCCCGGAGCCGAAGGGCGTATTGATCGTCTCGGTGATGGCCATCGCGTTGCCCGCGGCATCGGCGGTCGACAGGTGGGTGGTGCCCGCATCGTCCGGCACGAAACCGGGGCCGGGCACCTCGATCGCAACCTCGGCGCGATGCCAGGTCCAGGGTGCGCGCCGCCACCTGGCCGGATTGATGCGCGCGCGCTGACGCTCGGCGTAGTCGCGCGAGAGCAGCTGCTCGACCGGCACCGAGACGAAATCAGGATCTCCGAGCAGCGCAGCGCGATCGGCGAAGGCGAGCTTCATGGCTTCGGCAATGCGGTGCAAGCTCGCCGACGAGCCGGCGCCGAGCGCCCCGAGATCGAAACCCTCGAGGATGCCGAGCGCTTCGAGCAGCACCACGCCGCCCGACGAAGGCGGCGGGAAGGAGATCACTTCGAGCCCGCGGTAACCGCCGCGCAGCGGCGTGCGCAGCTTCGGAGTGTAGGCGGCGAGATCGGCGCGCGTCACGAGGCCGCCCGTGCGAGCGAGCTCGTCGGCGATCGCGACCGCGATCTCGCCGCGGTAGAAGACGTCCGGCCCCTGCGTCGCGATCAGCCGCAGCGTGCGCGCGAGATCGGGCTGGCGCAGGCGCCAACCGGGTTCGGCGCGCGCAGCGTCGGGCGGGAACTGGATGCGCGCGGTCTCGCCGAGGCGCGCCGCGAACCCGGCCGCACGCAGGTTTTCGAGCATGCGGGCGTGATAGGGACCGATCGCGAAGCCCTGCTCCGCCAGACGGATGGCAGGTTGCATCACGCGTTCGAGCCCGAGGGTTCCCCAGCGCTCCTGCGCGAGCGCCAGCCCCGCGACGAGGCCCGGCGTCGCCACCGCGAGCGGTCCGAACATCGAAGCGCGCTCCGGAACCCCCGGCCGCACGTACATCTCGGCATCCGCCGCGGCCGGCGCCGTTTCGCGCGCATCGAGCGCGAAGACGGATCCGTCGGCGCGTCGCAAGAGCAGGAAGGCGCCCCCGCCGAGGCCCGTGGAGAACGGTTGGCTGACGGCCAGGGCGAATGCTGTCGCCACCGCGGCATCGATCGCATTGCCACCGGCTTCGAGCATCTCGACACCGGCGCGGGTCGCATCGGACTGCGACGCCACGACCATGCCACCGCGTGCGTAGGCGGGCGCGGGCGATGCCGCGCGGGCTGCAGGAAGCGCGAACAGCGCGACGCCGAGGACGGCCAGCCCGGCGAGCCGAACGGTGCTCCGGATCTTCACGCGGCGCAGGCTATCACACGCGTGCGCTTGACACGCCTGCGTGCGCTCCACTACCAAGGTTTCGTTCGGGGGGGGCGCATGCATTGCATCCACGCGATCACCGGCCGACGACCGGCCTGGTTGGCGCTGCTCGTGATCGGAGGCGCGCTGGCGCTGACGGCCTGCGGCTCCGAACCCCAACGTCCCGTCGCCAGTGTCCGTGCCGTCACGCTCGCACAGGGCCCGCATCCGGTGGCCGTCGTGAACGTCAAGGATCTGGGGACGATCCGCATCGAACTGCTGCCCGAGGCTGCGGCGAAAACCGTTGCACAGTTCGAGAAGCTCGCCGGCGAGGGCTTCTATGACGGCACCACGTTCCACCGCGTGATTCCCGACTTCATGATCCAGGGCGGTTGCCCCAACACGCGCAACGCCGACCCGCGCGATGACGGCAAGGGCGGCGGCGAGTTAGCGCTCGAGGACGAGTTCAACGATCTCCCGCACCGGCGCGGCGCCGTCTCGATGGCGAATCGCGGCTCGCGCAATAGTGGCGGCAGCCAGTTCTTCATCGTCGACGGCGACGTGCCGCACCTCGACGGCAAGCACACGGTTTTCGGCCGCGTGGTCGAGGGAATGGAAGTCGTCGACGCGATCACGAAACTCGAGATCGACAAGTTCGGGCGCTACGGACCGCAAGATCGCCCCTACCCCATCCCGGCGCTGGTCGAATCGATTCGCATCGAAGCGGCCGCGCCCGCCGCAGCCGCCCCGGCGAACGCCGGGGAGCCCCTGGATCTCGCTCGGCCTCGCCCCGCTGCCCGCCCGCCGACTCGGGCCTCGGCCGCCTAGACCGGCCCCGCGCGAGCGGCTAGGCTCCGCGCCGCGTGGCCCGGTAGCTCAGTTGGTAGAGCACGTGACTGAAAATCACGGTGTCGGCAGTTCGATTCTGCCCTGGGCCACCAATCGATCCACCGACTTGCGCCCGTGAACGGCGAACGCGCGACGCCTTCGGCCGCGCGCTCCGGAATCCGAGCGCACGCGACACATAGAAGAGTCTGCCGATCGCCAGGGATCGAAAAGCGCCGCTACGACGCCGGCGCGCCCTGTCGCAGGTAACGCTCGCGCTGGAAGGTCGGGCATGCCGAATCGGCGGGAATCTCGTCCAGCGGGACGGACACCAGCTGCGGCGTGATCGCGAGCTTTTCGGCTGGCAGCCGCAGCGCCTCGAGATCGAAGCCGTAGAGCTTGGCCGCGTTCTCGCCGAGCATCATGCGCACCTGGGCGCGGTCGACACCGGAGAATGCCAGCCGCATGTTCTCGCGTGAATAGGGATAGCAGCCCTCATAGTGCGGGTAATCGTTGCCCCACAGAATGCGGTCGACGCCGACGACTTCGCGGCCCTTGATGTCGGCCGGCGACGGGAAGCTCGCGCCGTACCAGCAGTTGCGCTTGGCGTAGAAGCTCGGCGGCTCCTTCAGCGTCTTCGACTTCGAATAGTCGACCTCCCCCAGCATGCCCATCTTCATGCCCAGATGGATGCCGTCCATCCGGCGCATCAGCCCGGGCGCCCAGGCGCAGCCCGACTCGGTCAGGATGTATCGCAGGCGCGGAAAGCGCTCGAAGACACCGCCGAGGATCAGCTGACAGAAACCGCGCTGGACGAAGAACGGCATCTCCATCACCCAGAGCGCGTCGGCGCCCTGGTCGCTGCCGTAGTGTGGCGAGCCCTGCCCGCTGTGCTGGTTCACGACGAGATCACAATCCTGGATCACCGCCCACAGCCGGTCGTAATCCGCCGAGGTCAGGGGTTTCAAGTGAACGTCGGAGGGCGAAGGCAGCGGCAGCAGGATGCCTCCGCGCAGGCCGTGCTGCGCGATCCACTGCACGTCTTCGATGGCGTCGTCGATGTCGTTGAGATGGAGCAGGCCGATGCCGGCGCGACGCTGCGGCTCCGCGGCGCAGAACTCGGCGAGCCAACGGTTGTGGGCGCGCGTCCCGGCGCGCCAGCGCGCGTACTGCTCCGGGCTCGGCGGCGGCGAGACGTGGAAGGCGCTGTCGTAGAAGGGCGGCACCGTGTTCGGGAAGATCACCTCGGCGACCACCCCATCGCTCTCGAGATCGGCCTGGCGCTCGGCGGAGTCCCAATTCTTCGTCTTCTTGCTTCCGATGTGCTTCTTCGACGGGTTCTTGTATTGCTGGCGCCAATCGTCGAAAGCCGCGCGGTCCTGCGGATCGAGATATTCGCGGTACATCTCGATCGAAGCGCCGGCGTGGGTGTCGGCGGTGATGGTGATGTAGGGGCGGGCGAGATCGTTCGATTCTCTCACGATCGACTCCATGGCAGGCGGGGCGCCGCTCGCGAACAGGCTAGCGCTACCGAGCCGCAGCCGACGCCGGGGCCCGCCCGCGCCTCGTCGAGGTCCGTCGTCACGAATCGCCCTCAAGCCCGCGCTGGCGATCCGTCGAAATACCGGAATCGAGCCGGACGCGACCGGCTCGCCCCGAGGCCGACTGCAATGGGCACACAGCCGGGTGACGACGAAGCGCTGACAGCGGAGGCGGCGCGCTTTCGAGCGCTCACCGACCACGCGCAGGATGCGATCATCGAGATCGCCCTCGACGCCAGCCTGCTCTACGTGGGCCCGCGCTTCACGGAGCTCTTCGGCTGGATCCCGGGCGAAATCCTGGGCAAGCATGCCCTCGATCTCGTCCACCCGGACGACCGCGACGCCGTCGAGGCGATTCGCGCGCAGGCGATGGCCGAAGAGCGCCCGGCGCAGCTCGTCTTCCGCCTCGCACGCCGCGACGGGGGATGGCGTTGGGTGGAGCTCGCGGGTCGCCCCTACCGCACGCTGTCGGGCGAGCAGCGCGCCGTTCTGGTGCTGCGCGACGCGACGGAGAAGATCGCGAGCGCGCAGGCGCTGCGGGAACAGCTGCACGCCGAGCAGCGCATCTCCGAGCTCTCTCGGCGCTTCCTCGCACTCGGCGCGGACGGCTTCGAAGCGGGAATCCGCGATGGGCTGCAGGCCGCCGCCGAGCTGGTCGGCGGCGACCGAGCGCAGCTCTTCGCCCATCACGCCGGGCGCTCGCGCTTCGGCGGCATCTTCGAGTGGCGGGCCGAGGGGATCGCGGGCCGCGGAGCGCTCGGCGGGATCGCCGAAGTAGCGGGCGACTTCGCGTGGTCGCGGGAAACGCTCGAGTCCGGCCGCAGCATCCGCGCCTCGCGCCTATGCGACCTGCCTGCCGCTGCAGAACCCGAGCGGCGCGGCCTCGAGCGCGCCGGCGTCCGCTCCTACCTGGCGATTCCGGTGAGGCGCGGTCATCGCGGGGTCGGATTCCTCGACGTGTTCTGCCACCGCGCCGAAAGGCACTGGACCGACCAGGACGTGTCGCGGCTCGAACTCTTCGCCGAGGTATTCTACACCGCATTGCGTCGCCTGCGCGCCGAAGAGGCCCGCGCCGTGACGGACGAGCGCTTCCGCCGCCTCACGGAGCAGGCGCGCGACGCCATCTGCGAGCTCACGACGGAAGGGCGCCTGCTGTATGCGAGCCCGAGCTTCGTGAACCTGTTCGGTTACGACCCGCGCGAGATCGAAGGCGTCGACGTGCGAACGCTCGTGCATCCAGACGATCGCTCGGCGGCGGAACAGCTCGGCTCCCAACTGACGCAGGCCACACCGTCGACCGGCGTGACGTTTCGGGCGCGCCACCGCGACGGCGACTGGCGCTGGGTCGAAGCGTCGGTTTCCGCCTTCGACCAACCCGATGGCCAGAGCCGCGTCGCGCTCGTGATCCGCGACGTGGGCGAGCGGGAGATCCGCCGGCAGGAGCTCGTCCGACAGCTCGAAGCGGAGAAGAGCATCGCCGCGATCTCGCGGGAGCTGCTCGGCGCCACGGGATCGGCGATCGACGACGCGATCCGGCGCGTGCTCGGCATGGCTGCGGCGCTCTCCGGTGCGGATCGCTGTTACCTGGTCTCAATCGAGGAGCGGGGCGCCGGAGACCTGCGCTGGATCGACTGGAATGCCCCCGGGATTGGCGAGGCAGTTTCGCGGCTCCCGACCGATCGGGCCGTCAGCCAGAAATGGGCGTTTCGCCCCCTGATCAAGGGTGAGGCCGTGCACGTGCCCCGTGTCGCCGACCTTCCCGAGGAAGCGCGCGAAGCGCGCGAAAGCCTGCTCGCCGGCGGCGTGCGTTCCTATCTCGCCATCCCCGTGCGCGTCGGCAACCGCCTCGTCGGCCTGCTCGGTGTGCAGTGCCTGCGCAACGAGAAGACCTGGTCGACGCACGAGATCACCCGACTGCAGGTCGTCGCCGATCTGTTCACGAGCACGCTCAAGCGCATGCGCAGCGACGCCGCGCTGCGCGAGAGCGAGGAGAGATTCCGCGCCCTCGCCGAGCATGCCAAGGATCCGATCTGCGAGTTCTCCGCTGCGGGCGAGTTCTTGTATGCGAGCCCGAGCTTCAGTGAGCTGATGGGATACACGCGCGAGGACCTCTCCCGTCTGCGCTTCTCGGATCTCGTCCACCCAGAGGATCATCCCGCACTGATCCAGAAGTACACTTCCGGCCAGCCGAGCGACTTCCCCGGCACATCGACCTACCGGGCCCGACACCGAGACGGGTCCTGGCGGACGATCGAGGCGACCGCGCGGATGTTCTCGAGCGCTGGAGGCGCGCGCCGCGTGGTCGCCGTGCTGCGCGACGTGACCGAGCGTCAGAGAGTTCAAGAAGCGCTCCGGCACCAGCTGGAACTCGAAACCCGGATCGCCGCGCTCTCGCGCCGCTTCCTCGCGCTGCCGGCGGAGGCCGTGGACGACGAGATTCAACGCAGCCTGAGCGATCTCGCTGCGCTGTCGGGAGCCGATCGCATCTGGATGGTGGCCACTGGCGAGCCCGGCGAGCCGTCCCCCGGCGCCTTTGAGTGGTGCGGCCCCGGCGTCGCCCCGCAACTGCCCCGCTTTCCCCTCCCCCAGAAGGCGACGTTTCCGTGGGCCTTCGAACGCCTGAGGAGTGGCGGAGAACTCCAGCTCCAGCGCTCGCTGGATCTCCCGCCACAGGCCGCCGCGGAACGCGCCGATCTCGCGCTGCGCGGTATCGAGTCCCTGCTCTGCATTGCGCTGCACTCGGGCAGGCGAACCGTCGGCTACCTGATCTTCGAAGCCTTGCGTGCGCCGCGGACATGGCCCCAGGAGGCGATCACGCCCCTGCGCCTCGTGGGCGAGATCTTCATCGGTGCGCTGCGCCGCAAACGCGCCGAGCAGAGCCTCGCCGAGAGCCAGCGGCGGCTGCTCCAGGCGCAAAAGATGGAAGCCGTCGGCACCCTCGCCGGTGGCATCGCCCACGACTTCAACAACCAGCTCACCGTGATGCTCGGCAACGCCCGCTACCTGCAGGCGGAAGTGCGCGGCGACAGCGATCTCAGCGACGCCGTCGGGGATCTGAAACGGGCCGCCGAGCATTGCGCACAGCTCACGCGTTCGTTGCTGGCCTTCTCGCGGCGCAGCATCGTCTCCGTTCGCCCGATCGACGTCGTCCGCGCGATCGCCGAGGCCGAGAATCTGCTGCGGCCGCTCATGCCCAGCTCGATCGGTTTCGAGATCACGATGCCCGACGGCATCGATCACGTCAGTGCCGATCCGACGCAGTTTCAACAGGTGATCGTGAATCTCGCCGTGAACGCACGCGATGCCATGCCCAACGGTGGCCAGATCTCGATCTCGGCGCGCAATCGCCAACTCGACACCGCGCTCGCCGAACGGCTCGCGGCCCCCCGGGCCGGCGCCTACGTCGAGATCGTGATCTCCGACACGGGCGTCGGAATCGATGCTGCGACTCGATCTCGCATCTTCGAGCCCTTTTTCACGACGAAGGCCCAGGGCAAGGGCACGGGGCTCGGACTCTCGACGGTGTATGGGATCGTGCAGCAGAGTGCGGGAGCGATCGCTGTCGAAAGCGAGCCGGGTCGAGGGACGACCTTTCGCGTCTGGCTCCCGAGCTCCGCAACGCCGTTCGAGACCGAAACGCGCACGGATGCGCGCGCCGCCGAACGCGGGCGCGAGTGCGTCCTGCTCGTCGAGGATGAGGATGCGGTGCGACGCTGGATGGCGCGCAGTTTGCGGGAATGCGGCTATACGGTGCTCGAGGCGCGCGACGGCGCCGAGGCGCTGGCGTGCATCGAGGCGGAGGGCGCGGGAATCGACGTGCTCGCCACGGACGTCGACATGCCCCACCTCAGCGGCATCGATCTCGCTCGCCAATGGAGCGCTCGCCGCCCCGGCCTGCGCGTGCTCTTCTTCTCGGGATCCTCGCAGGATCGGCTCGAGGGTCCCGACGCCTGCGTCGCGGGCTCCCACTTCCTCCAGAAGCCCTTCTCCTCCGAGGCGTTGCTGGCTTCACTGCGAAGTCTGCTCGCAGTCGAAACGGCACGCCCCGGGGCGTTGGCCTAGCCGTTCAGCGCGGCGAGTCGTCCGGGTTGGTGGAGTTGAACGTGTAGGACGCGACGATTCCGCGATCGTCGAAGCGCACGACCAGATCGCGCGTCTGCGTGTTCCCGAGCAACGTGTAGCGGTAGTGACCGAAGGTCCAGGTGCGCTGGCCGTCCTCGACTCCCGTGCGCCAGGGCGTGCCGAAGAGCCCCCTCACCTGCTCTTGCGTCGTCTGGCCGATGTCCAGCTTCGCGACCCGCTGCGCCGGAAAATCACGACCCACCGTCACGCAGGCGACGAGCAGGGCGGCCGCCGTGGCGGCAGCCAGAGCCGCGAGAATTCGTCTCTTCCAGGTGTTGCGCATGATCCCCCCTGTATCCAGTCGTCAGATTCCGTCGAGATGCTCGACCAGATTGAACGAGAGTAGCGCGGGCTGGGGCTCGAACACGAGCTCGCTGACGGCGCAGTTGTTCATCACGCGCTTCCACTGCGTGTAGTCCCCATCGAGAATCGCCGCGAGCCCCATCGAGAGCGCACCGCCGTGCGCGACGACGATGGCGCGCTGGCCCGGGTGCTCGGCGGCGATGCGCCGCAAGGAGCCGGTGAAACGTTCCGTCACCTGGCGCGGCGATTCGCCGCCATGCGGCGCGAAGTCGGGATCTTCCTTCATGCGATCCCAGAGCCGGTGACGTTCGTGCAGCTCCGAATAGCTGAGGCCTTCCCAGCTCCCGAGATCGTACTCGGCGAGGCCCGTGTCGATGACGGGCACGAGGCCGAGTTGGCCGGCGATGGCGTCCGCCGTGTCGCGGGCACGCGTCAGATGGCTGCTGTAGAGAGCCGTCGCGTCCTGGTGTCGCGTGGCGAGAAAATTCGCGACCCGGTCGGCCTGCCGCCGGCCGCGATCCGTGAGCGGCGTGTCGATCGATCCGTGCCAGACCCCATCGAGGTTCGCGGAGGTCTCCCCATGCCGGACGAGGGTCAGCAATGTGCGCATGCCGGAACGATAACGGCTCGCACGACCGACACGGCAACCAGGGGGGGTTGGGACGGACGCCCCCGGATCCCGAGGAGAGGATCCGGGGACGTCCCATCCCGTGCTCCGGGTAGGAAGGGGCGAAACAACCCGAGAGCAACGGACTCTGAAGCTTCAGAACCCCCTGCGCCGGGAAAGGTTCACTGACGTCTCGGCGAAGCTCCGCCCGTCCCCGAGGGGCGCGAGAATCAACGCCGCTGCTACGGCGTCGCCCGACCCTCCCCGCCGTACGCGTCGCCAGGCGCCGGCCGGAATGGACCACAACGGTATGCTGCGCCCATGAGCAGCTCCCAGAGCAGCCGGCGGCGGCAGTGGCTCCCGTGGATCCTCTCCGCGGCACTGCTGATCTACGTCTTTGGCTGGGCAACGGATTGGAGCCGCCTGCGAATCGCGCTGGAGCAGGCCGACATGCCGCTCTTCATCGCCCTCGCGACCGCCGACCGCCTCGCCTTCTTCCTGGTGTGGACGCTGCTCCAGGCGGCCGCGCTGCGGCGCTTCGTGACGCATGTTTCGATCACGTCGGTGCTCGCCATCCGCGGCGGCTCGGAACTCCTGCGCGCCGTCAGCAATCCCCTCTCCGACGCCGCATTCTTCCTCGGCCTCGTGCAATTGTGCGGCGGCCGCATCGAGGGCGTGATCGCCGTGGCGCTGGTGCCGGCGATCTGTCACTTCATCGTGATGGGCCTTCAGATGACGTTCGCGCTGTTCGTCCTCCCGGGCAGCCTGGCGGACAATCGCGACGTCGCCATCGGAGCCGCCGTGATGTGGGCCGTGGTGTTCGGGGTGGCCGCAGCGGTGCGGATCTCCGCGACTCGCGCGGTGCCACTTCCCGGCGTGCGCTACGTGCGCGAGTGGCTCGAACGCTTCCCACTGCGCGCGCTGTGGCCGTTCTTCCTCGCCTTCGTCGCGCTCACGATCTTCGACGTGTTGATCCAGGGCGCCGCGTCTCGCGCCTTCGGCGTGCCCATCGCCTGGGAAGCGCTCGCGGGGCGGATTCCGCTCGTCTACCTGTCGTTCCTGATCCCGACGCTCGGCAACTTCGGCACGCGCGAGGTCGCCTGGGCCATGCTGTTCTCCGAATTCGGCGCGCGGGATGCGCTGATCGCCTACGCGTTCGCGGTCAACGCCGTCTTCCTCGCGATCAACGTCCTGCTCGGATTGCTCTTCCTGCCACGGGCGCTCTCGTTGCTCTCGGCCGTTCGCTGGGCGCGCCGCGGCGGTGCGCCGACACACGCGCCGCCCTTCCGCGATCCGACGGAGCCGTAGTCCCGCGGCCGCCAGACGGGCGCCAGGGAACGTGCGCGGCGCGAGATCTTGGTTGCGTTGCCAGCCGCCCGCTGTGTAAGCTCCCGCGCCGAAGGGCACCTTCCGATCGGATCACAACTCTCTGGGACCATCCCGCCTGTTCGTGTTCCTCTCCGAGTCTGCCTTTCCCGCTTGGGCGCGCCGGCCACCGGGCGCGCTGGGAAGTGTGGCGGTCATGGCGCTCGGGATCAGGGGGTCGGAGGGTCCGACCAGGATCTGGGCGACGGTCGCGTCCGCGGGGGCTCGAGGCGGGCGCGACGAGGGAAGAGCATTGGGCAAGAAGCTCTACATCGGGAACCTTCCGTACACGATCACGGAGGGGGAGCTCCGGGAACTCTTCGAGCGGCACGGCACGGTCGCGGCGGTGAACGTGATCACCGATCGCGAGACGGGTCGCGCGCGCGGCTTCGCGTTCGTCGAATTCGAAGATGCGACCGGCGCGCAGGCGGCCATGCAGGCGCTCGATGGTACGCAGGTCGGCGGCCGTACGCTGCGCGTGAACGAGGCGAATGAACGCTCGGCCGGCGGTGGCGGTGGCGGCGGCGGGCGCGGTGGTGGTGGTGGTGGCGGCTACGGTGGCGGCGGCGGCGGTGGTGGCGGGCGCGGCGGCGGAGACCGTTACTAGGCGGCTCCTATCTCTCGCCGAGGACCAGGGGGCAGTTCCACCTTCCCACGGTCGTCTGCGCAGGACGCGATCTATCCTACCCTTCGGTTGACGTCGCATTCGCGCGGCGGTCGCCCGACCCGACCCGACCCGCGAAGGAGGACGCAAAAATGGCGCGCAGAAGCAGAACCGCGATCCTGAAGCGGCAGCGTGAAGTCAAGAAGTCCGAGAAGGCTGCGGCGAAACGTGAAAAACGCGAAATCCGCGAGACCACGGAGCCTGCGGACACGCAGGTCGCCACGACCGACGATCTGAAGGGCTACGGCTTCTTCGAAGATTCGGAAGACGATCGCCCCTGACGCCGGCGCGCAGCGCCGCTGCCGCGGGCCGAAAGGAGGATTCGATTGGCGGACGAACCGCGGATCGCCGTCTTCGTCGATTACGAGAATCTCGCGATCGGCGTGCGCAACATGCGCAAGGGCAACTTCAAGATCGACCTCGTGCTGCGCCGATTGCTCGAGAAGGGCCGCATCGTCTACAAGCGCGCCTATTGCGATTGGGGCAAGTACCGCAACGCCGTTCGCGAGTTCCACGGGCAGGGTGTCGAGATGATCGACATTCCCCAGTCGAAGGCGAGCGGCAAGAACAGCGCCGACATCCACATGGTGGTCGACGCGCTCGATCTTTGTCACCAGAAGCAGCACATCGACATGTTTGCGCTGCTCTCCGGCGACAGCGATTTCTCGCCGCTCGTCGCGAAGTTGAAGGAAAACGACAAGCGCGTGATCGGTTGCGGCGTGAAGAGCTCGACCTCCGACCTGCTGATCGGAAGCTGCGATGAGTTCATCTACTACGACGATCTGGTGCGCGTCGCGGAAAAGCCCAAGCCGACACGGACGAAGGACGAGGGCGGCGGCTCGAAGCGCCAGGAGGCTGGCGAGAAGCTGCTCGAGATCGTCCGCTCGCTCGAACGCGACTACGACACGGTCTGGGGCTCGATGGTGAAGCAGGCGACGCGGCGCGTATTCCCCGGCTTCAACGAGGAATATTACGGCTACACCTCGTTCACCGACCTGCTCGAAGACGTGAGCGAGCAGGGCCTGATCGAACTCGAGTTCGACGAGAAACGCGCCAACTACATCGTCCGCTCGAAGCGCTCTTGAACTCGGGCACGGGGCGCCTCTCCGGCAAGACCGCGCTCGTGACCGGAGCGGCGTCTGGCATCGGCGCCGCCTGCGCGCAGCGATTTGCAGACGAGGGGGCGCGCGTCGCGGGTCTCGATCTCGCCCCGCCTCGCGCAGCCCAATGGGCCTCGGTCGCGCAATCCGCCCCGGATGCGAGTTTTCACGTCGCCGACGTTCGTTTCGAATCCGCGGTCGCCGCGGCCGTCGCGGAGGTCGCGGAGCGCTACGGCCGCATCGACGTGCTCGTGAATGCCGCGGGTGTGGCGGGCGGCGGCGCCGTGCACGCGCTCGCAGTGGAAGAGTGGGAGCGCGTCCTCGACGTGAACCTCAAGGGCACGTTCCTCGTGTGCAAGCACGTGCTCCAGCGCATGCTCGAACAGCGCAGCGGAAGCATCGTGAACCTCGCGAGCGTCGAAGGCATCGAGGGCTTCGAGGGCGGCAGCGCGTACAACGCCTCGAAGGGCGGCGTCGTGTTGCTGACGCGCAACCTCGCGATCGATTATGGACGTCGCGGCATTCGCGTGAACTGTCTGTGCCCGGGGCTGATCGAGACCGCGATGACGGCGAGCATCTTCCTGCCCGGCCTCGAGAGCTTCCGTGAGCGCTTCATCGACGCCCACCAGCTCGGGCGCGTCGGACAACCCGAAGAAATCGCCGCCGCCGCGCTGTTCCTCGCCTCCGACGACGCCTCGTTCGTGACCGGCCATTCGCTCGTCGTCGACGGCGGCTTCACCGCCGGCCACCGGGTGGGAATCTCCGAACTGCTCGGACTCGCCTAGTCGGTCGACGCGCAGCGAACGGCCGGCGTCCGCATTCCCCGAATCAGCTCGCCCGCGCCAGCTTCGCGCGCCGGCGCCACCAGACGATCCCCATCGCCCCCAGGGCCAACGGCAGTGCCAGCAACGCATCGCCCGCGCGCAGCGCTCGCGGCGGCAGACCCGGCGCCGCGAAGCGACCATCCGCGTCGACGTCGACCCAGATCGGGTTCGTGAAGGCCGTCGGGATGAATCCCGGAGCGACCGCGCTCGCATAGTCTCCGGGATGGCTCGCCTGCCAGGCGGCGAGATCGATCTCGAGTGGCGCGCCGGCTTCCACGGTGAGGAAGGCGTCGCGCTCGAGAGCGAGCTCTACGCGCTCGCGCAGGCGCATCGTCGGGGGCGACGCTCCGCTCGGCAGCTCGCGCCAGCGGCGTACGACCTCGCCGTTCGCGAGCAGGCGGACCTCATCGACCGACACCCAGGGAGCCGCCGCGACCGAGAGCTCGACGACCGCGCGCCCTGCCGGCGCCGTGACGTCGTCTCCCATGCGAGCGCCGTTCACGGTGAACTCCGCAATCAGCGGACCCGTCGTGCCGAACAGGCGCCCCTCCCGGATCGCCGCGTCGAAGCCGGCGGTGTCCCAGGCCTCGCCTGCTGACGCAATATACACATAGTTGCGCGGATAGCCGGCGATTTCGTCGGGTCCGTGCGTATCGGAATTGGCCGTCGCCGTCCGGCGCAGCCCCTGGCGCAGGAGCGCGTACCACAGCTCGCGCACCTGAAGAAACATGTCGTGAGAGTCGCCATTCATGAGTTCGATCGCGTCGAAATCGATGGCGCGCGTGTGTCCATCCGGCGCGCGGATGAGCAGCGCGTCGTTCGGCGCCGCTTCGAGCGGGAGTTCCGGATCGACCGCGTGCCCCGCGTCGTCGAGATGCGTGAGATACGCCTGATCGTCGTCCTGCCCCCGATGCTTTCCCAACGGATGATTGAGCTGCACGACGCGCGCTCCGTAGACGCTGCGCAGCTGGGAATAGAGTTCGGCGAGCGTGCGGTCCTGCGTGGGCGGGGCTCCCTTGCGGTGCGCGGTAGCCTGATACGCGATCGGCCACGCATTCGAGTGGCCGAGCGTCCACGGCGCCTGTGCGCTCGGCGTGCTGCTCGTCGCTTCGACGCCCTGGATCACGCGAATGCGACCGCCGAGGCCGAGCGCCGCCAGCGCCGGTCCGAAGCTGCCGAGGTGATCGTGGTCGGTGGAGACGATCACGTCGAGCCCCTCGGCCACGAAACTCGCGAGACGCGCCGCGTTGGGCATCGCCGAATCGTCGCTCGCCTCGGCATGCACGTGGAAGTCGGCGCTCGCGATGCCCTGCAGCCCGATCACGCGAGCCAGCTGAAACGGCTCGACGCGGACTTCGGCGTCCGCGATCGTGACCTCCGCGCTGTCGAGCGTGAACTCCAGGCCGCGCGTCGCGACCAGGCGATAACGCCCGGACGCGAGCGGCACGCGCAGCGGGTCGGATGGGCCTCCCACGAAATGCAACTCGCGGGTCTCGCTGCCGCTGCCTGCGCGCGCGCCGTCGATGCGGAAGTCGAGGAGTTCAGCACCAAACACCGGATCCGGGGTCGGGGGGATCCCGGTCACGATCACGCGCCCCGGCCCCGCGTCGGCGAACGCGGGCTCGAAACGCAAACTGCCGAGCGCTTCGAGCGACTGCATCGGAATCTCGCTGATGGCGCCGGGCGTGACCGTGACATCGAGTCGGCGCTCGGGTCGCTGCGCGGCCCGCAACACCAGCGTGTACTCCCCCGGCGCGAGCACGGCGTGGAAGCGGCCGGCCTCGGGGCCCTGCGTGCTGGAGGCGATCGAAGTCACCGGGATGCCCGCGCGGCTGCGCACCTCGATCACGGCGCGCTCCTCGACCGGCGCGATGCGACCGCGAATTCCGCTCTTGCCATCGGTGACGCCGAGCGCCGGGAAGATCACATCGGTCGTCGAAGCCACGTCGTCGCGACCCGTGACCAGCAGACGCCGCGGGTAGCTCCAGGTTTCTCCCGGTCCGAGTTCCCCGCGCGTCGCCCGCAGCAGGCGCAACGTCCCCACCTCCTGTCCGCCCCGATCGCCGAGGAACGCGTTGATGACGGTGACGTGCTCACTCGTGACGCCATAGCTCGGCAGGCCCAGCGCCGTTCGTTCGGGGGAATAGAGCGCGTACGCGATCGCTGGAAACTGGGCCACGCCCGGCACGCTCACGTGCGTGAAGCTCGCCATCGCCGCGCCCGACCCGAGGATGTTCGTGCGATCGAAGCTCGTGTGCTCGAAGCCGCGCGAGCGTTCGGGCGCGAGGGTGTTCGCGACCCAGGAGCGCATGCTGCGCCCGCCGCGCATCAGCACGTCCGCATAGGCGAAGATCGGCGCCGGTCGGTCGCCGTCGTTGCGGATGCTGGTCGTGATGCGCACCCACGGCTCGCCCGGGAAGACGGCGTACTCGGTTTCGATGCGCACGTCGGCAATCTGGGCTGCGTCCGGAACCAGCAGGTCGAAGTAGCGAGCGAACCGGCTGCCGCGCGCGATCGCCCCCGGGCCGCGCGACCCCGTCACCACCAGCCGCGCCCAGGCGCCGCCGGGATCGATCTCGGCGCGGATCTGGTCGAAGCGCAGATCGACGCGCTGGTCGAGATTCAACAGCGGGAACAGCTCGGCGAACTGATCCTCGCCACGCCGGTCGCGCAGGCCGACGTCGACGATCCGGCCACCGTGATTGTTCTTGCTGAAGCGCCGCGCGGGATCGTCGACGACCACCTCGACGATCTCGTTCGCGAGGTACCAGTCTCCGACACCGCCGATCGCGTCGGGGCCGCCGATCAGCAACGCGGGCGCCGTCTCCTCGCGGATCTGTTCGGCTCGAACCGCGGCGCCTGCATTGCCGGCGCTGAGCGCGACGGCGAACACCGCCGCGACGAGCGCTCGCAAACCGCTCAATCCAGGCCCAGCCGACGCGCGACGATCACCTTCATGATCTCGTTCGACCCGGCGTAGATCGACTGCACGGCCGCGTCGGCGTAATCGCCCGAGATCGGATACTCGCTCATGAAGCCATAGCCGCCGTACAGCTGAAGGCATTCGCTCGTGAGCCGCTTCTGGAGATCCGTGGTCCAGAACTTCGCCATGCTCACCTCGGTGACGATGTCGTCTCCGCGCACGTGGGCGGCGAGCAGTTTGTCGACGAAGGCCTGGCCGATCTCGACCTCGGTGGCGAGCTCGACCAGCTTGAATTGCGTGTTCTGGAACGCAGCGATGCGCTTGCCGAAGGCCGTGCGCTGTTTCACGTAATCGAGCGTGTCCGCCAGCGCGCGGCGACAAGAGGCGATCGAAGCCACGGCGATGCACAACCGCTCCTGCTGCAGCTGCTCCATCAGCATCTTGAAACCCTGCCCCTCGCGACCGAGCAGATTCTCGATCGGGACGCGGCAATCCTCGAACGCGAGCTCGCTGGTGTCCTGCCCCTTGAGGCCGAGCTTGTCGAGCTTGCGCCCGCGCCGAAAGCCGGGCGTGTCGCCTTCAACGAGCAGCAGGCTGATGCCGCGATGGGGCGGCTCGGATGCGGGATCCGTCTTCGCAACCACGATGAACAGATTTCCGATCTGTCCGTTCGAGATGAAGGTCTTGGCGCCGTTCAGCACGTAGTGACTGCCGTCGCGTATCGCACGGGTCTGGATGCCCGCGAGGTCCGATCCCGCACCCGGCTCGGTCATGGCGATGCCGAGGATCGTTTCGCCCGAAATCGTGCCGGGCAGATACTTCGTCTTCTGCGCAGCGTTCCCATAGCGTTTCAGGTAGGGCATGCAGATGTCGGAATGCAGCGAGAGCATCAGTCCGTGCGCGCGGATCCAGGCGAGCTCCTCCATCATGATCGCGTCGTACAGAAAATCGCCGCCGGCCCCCCCGTACTCCACGGGCGCATTCGCGCCGAGGAAGCCCTCCTGGCCGCAGCGTCGCCAGGTCTCCCGGTCCGTCATGCCGGCGGCATTCCAGCCAGCGATCTTGGGTGCAAGCTCGGCGTCGGCGAAGCGGCGAAACTGCGTGCGGAACAGTTCGTGCTCTTCGCCGAAAATCTCCCGTCGCATCGAAATCCTCCTGAGCGGACCGGATGATAGCCACGGGGAGCCGGATTGGAGGCGCGCGCCGAGCGGGAATCGCGGGCGCCGCGCCCGGAAGGCCGACGCTAGCGCCGCCGCCAGAGCCGCACGCCCGAGATCGCCGCGAGCGCCCCGAACGAGAACACAGGGCCCCAGCCGCCGACGGCCGGCGGCACCGCGCCCCCGTAACCGAGCGACGCGGCGACGCCCGAGAACAGGATGTACACGACGCCGACGATTCCGCTCACGAGCAGCGTCTGCGCGGGCCCCGGGAAAGGCGGCCCCGTCACCGCAAAGAACAGCACCACCGCCGGCAGCACCACGCAGGCCAGAGGCTCGGCGAGCTTCGCGTGATAGTCGACACGGAACGTGGTGGCATCGTAACCACCGGCCTCGACGTCGGCGATCTCCCGCGCGAGTTCGGCCACGGAGAGGTGCATGGTGTCGACCTTGGCGGAAAGCGTGCCTCCCATCTGCGCGAAGCGCCGAGGCTCGACTCGACGCGCACGCTCGCCGTCGATTTCGATGCGCACGGGATCCACGAGTCGCCAGACGCCGCTTCCGACGTGCCGCGCCGAGATCGCGTCCTCGCGACTCGTGGGCAGACCGTCCTCTCCGAGCTGGTAGATCTTGACGTCGCGAGCGGCACCGAGATCCGTGTCGAAGCGCGATGCCTCGACCACCTGATTCCCGGAGCGGTACCAGACGCCGGCCTTGTTGCGCGCGGCGCGCGAAGCGTAGAATTCGTTCTTGATCTCCGTCCGCTTCAACTCGTCGGCGAGCGCATTGGTGCGCGGCACGACGACGTTGTTCAACAGGAAGTAGCCCGGCGCGGTCAGCGTCGCGAGCAGCAGCACCGGTGAGAGCGCGCGCAAGCTGGAAATGCCGCAGGCGCGCATGCCTATCAGCTCGCCCTCGGCTGCGAGCAGGCTCACCGTGAGCGCCGTCGCCACCAGCAGCGCCATCGGAACGGCGCGCGAGGCGAGCAGGGGCAGGCGCGCCGCGTAGAAGCGCAGGACCTCGGCGCCGGTCGCGCGATAGCGTGCGAACCACTCGAGCCGGTCCATGACGTCGATCAGCAGATACGCCACGAAAAGCACGGCGAATGCGAGCAACGCGAGTCGCGCGAAGCGACCGGCCACGTAACGCGGCAGCGCGAGCGAACGCGTCCGCAGCCGGCGTTCGCGTTCGAGCTCGGGCGACACCGTGCGGCGCAAGCGGAGGTGGGGGCGTTCGAACGTCTGGCCCAGGGCGCGCTCGCGCAGCACGCGAATCAGCAACACCCCGGCGACCCCCGCGAGCACGAGGTTCGGGAGCCACGCGCCGAGCGCGACCCCCGCGACGCCACCCTGGATCATCCCCTCGCCGAGCTGGAGCAGTCCGTAATACACGATCGTCGCGAGCAGACCGAGCACGCCGCCGCTCGATCGCGAATGCTGCGAACGGCTCGCGAACAGCGGCACGGCGAGAAAGCCGAACACCAGCGTCGCGAAGGGCAACGCGACGCGGCGGTGGAGTTCGAGCGCGGCGCGCGGGAGATGGTCGATCTCGCTCGGCAGAAAATCGCGCGCGAGCAGCAGCAGCTCGTCCACCGGCAACCCCGCGAGCCGATCCGTCTCCGAGCGATCGAACAACTCGCTGCCGGCCGGCAAACGCGCGGTCAGGCTCTCGAATCGAAAGAATTTGAACTCGCCCCGCGGCTCGAGCACCACGCTCCCTGACGAGAGCACGAGCTCGAGCGCGCCGTCCGGAGCGCTCGCCAACCTTCCGGCCTGCGCGAAGATCGTCTCGCCGAGGTCGGGCATGAACAGCAACACGCCCCGCAGCTCGGCGCCGGAGGCCGAAACCTCGCGCGCCTCGAGCTGCCAGTCGCCGAAGTGGCTCACGGCGCCAGCCCGGATCTGGGTCCAGGGCCGCTCCCGGGAGATGTCCCCGAGCGCGCTGTCGAGAGAGCGGCTCGCCCACGGCCCGAGCAACAGCGAAGCGCCGAGCGCGCCGAGCGTCATCAACCCCGAGAATGCGACGACCGGCCATACGAGGCGCCCGACGGCGACGCCCGAGGTTTCGAGCGCCAGCACCTCGCGATCCGCCCCCATGCGGCCGAGCGCGACCAGACATCCCACCAGCACGGCGAAAGGGAACATGCGGGCCATGACCGGCACCGCCTCGAAGAAGACCATGCCGCCAACGACTGCGGCGCCGAGCCCGCGGTTGATCACCAGGTCCGAGAAGCCGAGGATGCGGGTGGTGAGGACGACCGCGGTGAGGCCGAAGAGCGCGAAGGCCGTCGGCCTCAGGGCCTCGCGCGCGACATACCGATAGAGCGTGAGACCCGGGCGACGGTGGATCGGAAACGCAGCGGGCATCTTCCGGGATCTCGTCGTGGGAGGTGCAGGCCCGAGGACCACGGCGGTCGGCTCACCGCGCACGGCGGCGGCTCGCGTCCGGCGTCTGTCGCCGGTGGAAAAGCTGGCCTACGTTCAGACCTCCCCCCCGCCACGGCCCGGATCCTAGGTCGGCGGTGCGACCTGAAGCAACGCCGAGGACTCTGGACCCCGCAGGGAGACCATGAAGGCGATCGTGCTCAGCGCCGGCCAGGGTCGGCGACTTCTGCCTCTCACCGAACGCGATCCGAAGTGCCTGCTCACGGTCGATGGACCGCGCACCGTGCTCGAACTCCAGCTGGGCGCACTCGCGCGCTGCGGAGTCCGGCAGGTCACCGTCGTGGTCGGCTTCGGCGCGGAGCGCGTGGAGCAGTTCCTCGCAGGCACCCGCATCCCGGGCCTGCAGGTCGATACGCTCTTCAATCCCTTCTTTGCCTCCTCCGACAATCTCGCGACCTGCTGGCTCGCACGCAGCGAAATGACCGAAGACTTCGTGCTGCTCAATGGCGACACGCTGTTCGAGGACCGCGTCCTCCAGCGCCTGCTCGACGAATCGCGCCAGCCCATCACGGTGACCATCGACCACAAAGACCGCTACGACGACGACGACATGAAGGTCTCGGTCGACGCCAGCGGGCGGCTGCTCGCCATCGGCAAGCAATTGCCGGCGGCGGCCGTCGGGGGGGAGTCGATCGGGATGTTGTGCTTCCGCGGCGCCGGCGTGAAGGATTTCCGAGACGAGCTCGAACGGGCGATCCGCCTCAACGAGGGCCTGCGCGCGTGGTACCTCTCGGTCGTGAACGGGATGGCTGGGCGCGTACCGGTTGGAACCGTTTCGATCGACGGCTGCTGGTGGCGTGAAATCGACTCGCGGAGCGATCTCGACGGTGTGCGCGCGAGCTTCGAATCCCAGTCCCGGGCGCCGGCGCGCCGGTCGCAGGCCTGAGCCAACCCGATCGGTGATTCGCGAGGGGCCGGTCCCGGCCCCGCTCAAGCGCGGCGGCGTGCGGGCAACGCGGCGCGAATCGCGCAGATTTCTCCGAGCAGCCGATCCAGATCGCTCACCTGGAGCTGGCAGGCCCCATCGCACGGGGCACTCTGCGGATCCGCATGCACTTCGACGAAGAGCGCGTCGATGCCGATCGCGGCCGCCGCACGCGCGAGCGGTTCGACGACGGCGCGGTCGCCATCGCTCGCGTTGGCGCCCGCACCCGGAAGCTGCGCGGAGTGCGTCGCATCGAAACAGACCGGCGCGAATTCGCGCATGCTGATCAGGCCGCGCATGTCGACGACCAGATCGTTGTAACCAAAAGACGTGCCGCGCTCGGTCACGAGCACGCCACTCGCTCCGAAGCCGTGCGCTTTTTCGACGGCGTGAGCGACGTCGCGGGGCGCCATGAACTGGCCCTTCTTCAAATTGATGGCGCGGCCCGTCGCGGCGCAAGCCGCGATCAGATCCGTCTGGCGACTCAGGAAAGCCGGGATCTGGAGACAGTCGGCCACTTCGGCGACGAACTTCGCCTGTCCGGGTTCATGGACATCCGTGAGAATCGGCAACCCGACTTCGCTCTTCACGCGCGCCAGGATGCGCAGGCCCTCGTCGATGCCGGGGCCCCGGTAGGAAAGCCGGCTCGAGCGGTTGGCCTTGTCGAAGGAGGCCTTGAAGACCAACGGAAGTCGGTGGCGCTCGGCGACGGCCTGAACCGCCTCGGCGCACTCGAGGGCTCCCTCCAACGACTCCAGCACATTGAGGCCGGAGATGAGAACTAGCGGCGCACCGTCCCCGAGGCGTACATCGCCGATGTACATCGTCACCCTCCCCCCATCCAACGCCGCCGTACATAGCGAGAACCGCCGCGCTTGACTACCCCCGGCTTTCGCAAGATGGGTCTTTTTACCTACATTCCGTCTCCTCTCATCGGAGCCGACGAACGCTAGGATGGCCGTTAGAATGCGCTGCGACATGCTTTCGCCGCCGAACGCAGCCCGAGCGACCCCGGAGTGCGTGACGTTGCCGGTGCGCGAGGGAGTGCGCCCGAGCGGGAAGCCCCCCGTCCGCGTCTTCCTGGGAACCGAGCGCGCCCAGCACCGCGCGGAGCGCGTCTTCCTCTGGTCGATCGAACGCGTGCGCGACCCGGGCCGGGTCTACGAAATCTGGCTCATGAAGAGCCTGGGCGGCTTCCACAGCCGGCGCTGGACGACGGGCTTCACGAACTATCGCTTCGCGATTCCCCATTTCGCAGGGCAAAGCGGGCGCGCCATCTACAACGATGTCGATCAGATCTATCTCGCCGATCCGGCGGAGCTGTTCGATCTCCCGCTCGACGACCACGGCTTCCTCGCGATCGCGCGAGATGACTCGTCCGTGATGCTGATCGATTGCGCGCGCATGGCGCGCGTGTGGAGCTTCGAGCGGGCGCAGCACGCTTCGAAGCCCGAGCTGCTGCGCGAGGCGCTCGCAATCCCGGGGCTCTACGGCCCTCTCGCCGGCGATTGGAATGCCCGCGATGGCGAGTATCAGGCCGGGCGTTCGAAGCTGCTGCACTACACGACGTTGCACACACAACCCTGGCGACCGTTTCCGCGAAAATTCGTCTACCAGGAAAACGCGCACGCGAAGCTCTGGCACGATCTCGAGCGGGATGCCGACGCCGCGGGCTTCGAGCCCTTCACGCGCGCTCGGCCGAGCGCGCTCTGGGTCGCGCTCGGCGCTCCGACGCGGCTCGAAGACGCGCCCGACGAGGACGTCCCGTGGCTGCTCGACGAACGCTTCCGCGCCGGTCCGGTGCACGAACGCATCGACTGCGAGCCTCCCGGACGTGGGCGCACCGCTGTCTTGCAGCGCACGGCGGATTGGTGGACGGACCGTTTCGAGGCCGCCTCCAGGCGACACCCGAAGACGTCATGGGAGCTCGAGCTGCAGATCCCCGGCCGGCGGGAGGCCTGGCAGCGAACCGGCGGACCGCGCCGCTCGACGCAGGCGCCCAGCGTCTGGGTGCTCGCCGACGACCGGCCCGGCAACACCACCCAATCCACCGGGCTCGCGGACGCGCTCGCATGGCCTTATGAGATCAAACGCTTGCAGCCCGGATGGCTTTCGTTTCTGCACAATCGCCTGCTCGGCGCTTCGCGCATCGGGATCGATGCCGG
>JANNIY010000106.1:0-100397 GCA_031405455.1 Deltaproteobacteria bacterium
GGGCGCGATCTCGAAGCAACAGCTCGGCCAGCCACTCTGGGCGCAGCAACTATCCACAAAGCGCGGGGCAGGTGAATTCCTTGGTGGAGGTCACGACCCGTTCGGCGCATCCAAGTCCGGGGAGTGTTCCCCCCGGGGCAATGGCAACAATCGTCAGCCGGAGCGGTCCTTCCTTGACCAGTGTCCGGGCACTCCTACCATGCCGGGCCAGAAGCGAAGGGTCGATCAGGCGTTGGTCCTGCGTCAGATGATGGATGCGGACATCGCCGTCAAGTGTCCGGCGCAGTGAGGACATGGGTGGCTCCTTCGCGATGTGGTCGGTGGTTACATTGAGCGCCGCTCGGTGCCGATGCCGAACGGCTTCACTCGACGCCACGCGTGCAGCGCAAACGTCCCCGCCGCGGCTGCCTCCGCCAATCGGCCGATAAGCGGCGCCCAAGGCGCACCGCTCCCCTGCCCGACACCTACCGAAAGCACCCCGACGTTGAGCAGCGCCCAGGCCAGGGCCACGACGGTTTCGCTGCCCCGCTCCCCGTCACTCGCGCGGCGCGGAAGGATCCTGTAGGCGACCCCGAGCGCGAGGTTCATCGTCCAACCGAGCGTGAGCAATTCGACGTGTAAGGGCCGCAGCCAGGCGATGAGCACCGGAGCGAACGGCGTCACCTTGTATGCGAGCATCACCGCGCCGAGCCCAAACCCAACGACGAGATAGACGAGCGCGGTTCGTATCAGCCAGACACTGAGCCGCGGCATGCTAGCGTGCCCTTACCCGCGGCCAGATCATAGCGGCGAACGCGCAGGCTCCTCCGAGCTGAAGCAGCCCGGCGAGCAGGAGGAGCCACCGGAGCGGAGCCGCGGGATCGAGCGCCATCACCGGTTCAGTTGTGACGCGCAACAGCCCGCGCACGACCGAGATCATTCTCTCGTTCGACGATGGCTTCGAAGAGTTCTCCCGCAAGCTTCAGCAACTCAGCAAGGAATGGGAGGCGAGCGGCCTGCGCGAAGGCCAGCGCTAGCCCCCCGCTTTCTCGCCGCGTATGCAGGGCCCCCGGTCGCCGTCCAGCCCGGGGGCCCTTTGCGTTTCAGTTCACGCCCCGCGAGCCCGACGAACCGATGGCCACCCGATGAGGCAGGCTGTGCAGAAAGATCCGGCGAACAGAACCTTGATCATATTGATGGGGGTTCCGTATCCGCCGAGAAGGAACGGATTTACCTTGAGGTATTTTCCGTTGCTGCAACATCTGTCGAAATCGACGGCGATCGATTTCGCCATCATCTCGCCACCGGGTGCAACGCTCGATGACCTTCCGCTCGCCGAGCTCGGCGGGAAAAGAGAACAGTTCAGACTCCTCATCGAGTCTTCGACACCCGCATCGATTTTCGAGAGGGCGCTCGCCCAGCTGAGCCGGACTCTACCCATCGGGACGCCTCATCATTTCCATCGTCACGGCACGCGCACTATCTACCGACAGATCGAAGCGCTCTTGCGCGAAGGCTATGAGACGGTCGTGTGGGCTGGAGAGACGCATTGGCTGTATGCGTGCCTTCCGCTGTTCGAGAAGCTTCACCTGATCATCGATGCGATCGATTCGACGACGCTGCTGTGCAGCCGGTTGCCGCGATACCAGGGACTCTGGGGAAGGCTGCGATTGGCGCGGGTACGGCGCTGGGAAACTTCGATGCTATCCCGGGCAAAGACCGCCCTATTCATTTCTCCAGCCGATCGAGATGCCGTGCGTCCGTACCTCGAGTCGGTCGAGCTGGCCGTTTCGCCCAATGGCGTCTTCTCGGACGATTACACCAGGCGGGCAGTCGAGGAAGCGAGTCCTTCCATCGGATTTCTGGGGAATATGGGTTATGCACCGAACGTCGCGGCCGTTCGGCGGCTCTATGAGATCTATCGACGCGCCCGGAAGTCCGTTCCCGATCTGAAGCTCTACCTCATCGGCCGCAATCCCGCGCCCGCGATCCTGGAGTATGCGCGCGACGACGGCGTGGTGATCACCGGCACCGTCGACAGCATCTGGGAGTACATCAACGCGGTCGATGTATTCGTATTGCCGATCCACAGTGGCTCCGGGCAACAGAACAAGCTGCTCGAAATCCTGTATGCGGGACGTGCGACCATCTCGACCAGCATCGCCAATGCCGGTGTTGGCGCCCAGGACGGTGAATCGGTGGTGATCGCGGATGATGACGATTCCACGCTCAGGCAGATTCTCGCGCTTTTGGCAGATCCTGAACGGTGCCAAAGGCTCGGGAATGCAGGAGCCCGGTTCGTCCGGAGCCGGTTCGTATGGGATTCGATTGCCGCGCAGTATCTCGAGCTCATCGGTGCCACTCGCCCCGACGAGGACCCCGGGGCGACCGCAGAAGCCCGGGGCTACGGGCCCGACGCCTGAGCGCGCGCCAGGGGGTCGCACGCTCTCTCGGGCATCCCGGTGCGATTCAGCGTGCGCTGTCGTCGCGGATCCGCATGCGCAGATCGATTGCGAGGCCGGCCAGCACGCGCGCTACGCCCTGATGTTCGCGCCGGGTGACGGGCTCGCGGAGGTCGCTGAGCGCGTCGGCGAGCGGGGCCCGGTACCACGGAAACAGGGTCGTCGGCAGCCTGGCGACTTCGAACCAGCGCAAACACGGCGTTTCCGCGCTGGGGTGCTCTACCCCGCCCTGCACCCGGCATGCAAAGACGCGCGCGAGATGCGGACGGAAGCCGCTGCGTTCGTAGTCTCCCACGTGACGCAGAATCTCCACTTCGAATCCAGTTTCCTCTCGGATTTCGCGCGCGAGCGCACGCGCGTCGCTCTCGCCGGTATGCGGCGTGCCACCGGGCAGCTCCCAGCCGTGTAGATCGCTGCGCACCGCGAGCAACACCTGCCCCGCGCGCAGGATCACGGCCTGCACCACCAACAGATCTCGCGCGCCGGGGACGCGGGGCGACACCAATCCCCACCAGGCCAGACGCGCATAGATCGGAAGTGCGGATGCGAGACGGCTGGCGACGCCGGCGGCCCTCAACGCGCTTCGCTCGCCGGCGGCTTGCGACGCGCAGGCTTGCGCGCGCTTCGCGCGTGCATCAGTCGATGATCTTGTTCAGGGGATACTCGACGATCCCGCGCGCGCCGGCAGCGGAGAGCCGCGGGCAGAGCTCCGTCACGGTGCGCTCCTCGATCACCGTATTGATCGCAACCCAGCCCGGGTCGACGAGGTTCGAGATCGTCGGCGTGCCGAGCGCCGGCAGGATCGCGATGACACGGTCGAGGTGCCGGCGCGGAACGTTCATCATCAGGCCCACGCGGTCGATTGCGTGGATCGCCCCCTGCAACATCAGCAGCACGCGCTCGATCTTGGCCTTCTTCCAGGGGTCCGCCCAGGCCGGTCGGCTGGCGATGAAGCGCGGCGTGCTCTCGAGCACGGTATCGATCACGCGCAGGTTGTTCGCGCGCAGGCTCGAGCCCGTCTCGGTCACGTCGACGATCGCGTCCGCGAGGATCGGCGGCTTCACTTCCGTCGCTCCCCACGAGAATTCGACTTCGGCCTTGACGCCGTGGCGGCGCAGATAGTTCCGGGTCAGGCCCACGACCTCGGTCGCGATGCGCTTGCCCTTCAGGTCCTTCGGCTTGCGGATGGGGCTGCCTTCCTTCACCGCCACGACCCAGCGCACCGGCCCGTAATTCGGCCACGGCGCGCGCAGATCGGCCGCCTCCTTCACGCGCGCCCGGCACTCGAGCGTCCAGTCGTGTCCGGTGATGCCGGCATCGAGCACCCCCTGATCGACATAACGCGCCATCTCCTGCGCGCGGATCAGGATGCACTCGATTTCCGGGTCGTCGATGTCCGGATAGTAGGAGCGCTCCGGTATCCGGAGCTTGAAGCCCGCTTGCGTGAAGAGCCGCTGGGTCGTCTCCTGGAGGCTGCCCTTCGGAAGACCCAGGCGCAGCCGCCGCTTGCCATCCGCCTTCATCGCCCGTAGACCTGCGCCGGGTCGAAGACCTGTTCGCCGACGTCGATCCAGCGCCCGTCCTCGAGCTTGCGGAAGAAGCAGCTGCGCTTGCCCGTGTGGCACGCGCCGCCGCCACGCTGCTCGACGCGCAGCACGAGCACGTCGCCGTCGCAGTCGAGCCACAGGCTCTTCACACGCTGCGTGTGTCCACTCTGTTCGCCCTTGTGCCAGATGCCGCGCGACCGGCTCCAGTACACCGCTTCGCCCTTTGCGAGCGTCATGCGCAGCGTCTGCTCGTTCATCGCGGCGACCATCAAGATCTCACCCGTCGCGTCGTCGACCGCGATGGCGGTGACGAGTCCGCCGGACTTCGTGAAATCGAGGCTGGCCAGGGGATCCATGGGGAGGCGGAGACTACCCTTCGCCAAGAGCGGTCGCCAGACGGTCGCGCAGGGCGGCCAACTCGTCGAACGCCGGCCCGCGCACGTACAGCGTATCGCGCACGCGCTCGCGGCCCGGCTCGGGATCGCTGCGCTCGAGCACCCGGCGCCTCACCAGCAGGTCGACGGCATTGGCGAAGGTGACGGGATTCGAAGCCTCGGGCCGCCCGACCTCGCCGAGCAGCTGCGCGCGTTCGAACTGCTCGAGCGCCGCGCGCGCCAGCCCCTTGGCGGAGAACGCCCCCTGCGTCGCGAGCACGGCTGCAAACGTCGCCCCATAGGCCTCGACGATGCCCTCCGTCTGTTCGGCGAGAAAGCGCAGGATTCCGACACCTTTCTCGGTCGCGCGCAGCCCGCCCTCCTGGCGCTCGAGCCATCCAAAACGCTCGAAGTGATCGACGAAGCCATCGTAATGCGACGCCAACACCTCGGCGCGCGGTGTGAAGTACTCGTGGTAGAAGAGGTCGAGCCACCAGCCGAGGGCGGCGCGGGGATCCTCGTTCGACGTCGGCTTCAGCAGCCGACGCGCCAGGAAGCTCGGCGCGACCACGAAGTGCACGATCGAGTTGCGGTAGAAATCGAGAACCCGGCGCTTGCTCTCCTCGAAATAGAGAATCTCACCGCGCGGATCGGGGGTCGAGCGGATCAGATCGCTGCGCAGCAGCGACGCGATCGAATCGTTGAATTCTCCGACGTCGTGCAGCAACGCGGGCGTGAAGCGCACGTCCTGCAGCCGAAGCAGATCCACGATCTCCTGCATCCGCGCCACCAGCTCCCGCCGGCGCAAGCCGCGCCGCCGTTCGCCGAGTAATGCGCACGCCGCGATCGAAGTCGCGTTCGGCACCACCGCCCAGTTGATGCGCTCGACGATCCGGTGCCCCAGACGCTCGACGAAGGCGCGTTTCTCCGTCTGGGATTCGGGCGAATCTTCGATCGCGAGAGTCGCGCGACGCGCGCCCATCGCCTCGGCGAGCGAGATCGGCTCCCCGAAGTTCACGAACACGCTGCCGAAGCGCCGCTGGAGGAACTTTCGCGCCCGAACCAGCCCGAGCATGCTTTCCTTCTGTTTGCGGCCCCCTTCGAGTTCCTCGACCATCGCGCCTTCTTCCACCAGCCGCTCGTAGGTGATGGCGATCGGCACGAAAAACAAGTCCCGACGCGCGCTCGCAAGGAAGGCGTCGATGTCCCAGGAGAGCATCCCCAGCCGCGGCGTCAGCGTCTTGCCGGTGCGCGAGCGGCCGCCCTCGATGAAGAATTCCTGCGTCACGCCGGTGCTCACGAGATAGGCGATGTACGAACGGAACACCTCCTTGTAGAGCGCATCATCGAAGGACCGCCGCAGGAAGAACGCGCCGGCGCGGCGGAACAGATATCCGAACGGCCCAAAGGCCATGTTCTCGCGCGCCGCGATGTGAGGTGGAATCAGATAGTTCGCATAGAAGAGCGTGGAGATGATCAAGAAATCGAAATATGAGCGGTGGCTCGGCAGCAGCACCAGCGGATGGCGCTTGGCGTAATCGGCCACCTTCTCGATCCCCGACACCTCGACGGTCGCAAACAGCCGACGGATGACCGCCGTGATGAAGAAGTTCAAGATCGCGAGGAACGTCGAGCTCATGTGCGCCGAGATCTCGAGGAACATCGCCTGGGCGTCGGCGCGCGCCACTTCGACCGGCACCCCGCGCTCGGCGGCGCGGCGTTCGATCGCTGCGTCGACCCCGGGGTCGGCGAGAACGATCTGCTGGATCTTGCCGCGGGGCTGAAGGGTCGGGCCCTCGACGACCTTCTCCTCGCGATACAGGAACATCAGGATCGAGCGCCGGACCATGCGCGCGATGGCGAACTCGCCCTCGGCACGCCGATCGGCGATGAAGGCGCGCAGGTCGATCGATTCACCGACCTTGACTGCGAGATCCCGGTAGGTCGTGAAGAACGACGTCACCTTCGCGAGATCGGAGGGGCGCGTCTGCGCGCCATAGAAGAGGTTCAGGAAGCGCCGCCGGCTCCGCGGGCCCTTGCGCCAGAAAATTGCGAGCGGCACCAGCTGGATGGGGCGGTCCGAATCCCAGACTCCGCGCACCACTTCTTCGAGCAGATCGAGCTCGCTCTTGCCCTGCGCCACGACCTGTTCGCGCGAAGCCAGCAGCGATGCCAACCGCGCCGTGCGCAGGAACAGGAAGAACGATTGCCCGCTGCTCGCGAGATCGCGCACGAAGGCGCGATCTCGCTCGGGGCCGGCGGCGTCCCGTCGCCCCAGCGAGATGCGCAAGAGCTCGAGCAGCGGCCGGTAGTAGTGGAAGCGAATCCCGTTGGCGAAACGTGAAAGACGCAGCCCCTCGCGCAGGAACAGCGCGTTGAACAGGAAGTAGTCGAGCCGGCTCGCATAGCGCATCACGTAGACGACGCTGCCGCGGCGCTCGAGATCCCTCAGCTTCGCCACGGACTTCTCGTCGAGCCCGAAGTGGGAGAAGAAGCGGCGCGCGAACCAGCGGAAGAAGAAGTTGAAGCGCGGCGTCATCGCTGACAAGGGATCGGCGGGCGGCAAGCTCGCCTGCGGAGTTGCCTCGGGGGATTCGAGGGCCGGTTGGATCGGCAGCTCCGGCATGCCGAGCCACATGTACCACCCTGCCGCGGCGGCGGCAAACGCCGCCGCGGAAAAGCGCCCTGCGGCTCAATCGGGGAGCAGGATGCCTCCCGGCTTCATCTTCTCCGCGATTTCGCGCGGCGTCCAGAGCCCGCCCTGCTCCGCCTTGGTCACGCCCGTGTGCGTCAGCATCCGCATTTCGGCGACACGTCCCCCCCCGACGAAGAAGGTCTGCCCGGAGAGATCCTTCGACAGATCGCTCACGAGGTACGTGACCAGCGGAGATACCAGTGCAGGATTCATGCGCGCCTTCATCTTCTCGTCGTCGAATCCCGCCAGATCTTCCGTGAGGCGCGTGAGCGCGACGGGCGCGAGAATGAAGCAGCGGATCCCGTACTTCTTCCCCTCGATCGAAAGACAGCGACTGAAGCCAAAGATACCCGCCTTGGCGGCGCCGTAATTGGTCTGCCCGAAATTGCCGTTCAAGCCGGAGGTGGAGGAGGTGTTCACGATCACGCCTCCCGTCGCCCGCTCCTTCATGTGGCCGTAAACGACCTGGCTCACGCAGAACGTGCCCCGCAAGTGCACCTTCACGACGATGTCCCAAAGGTCTTCGCTCATGTTCGCGAAGGATTTGTCGCGCAGGATGCCGGCGTTGTTCACGACGGCGTCGACGCGATCAAACGCGCCGAGCGCGCTCGCGAGGATGCCGCGCGCACCCGCCATGCTCGAAACATCGTCGAAGTTCGCGGCGGCCTCGCCGCCCATCGCCTTGATCTCGGCGACCACCTTTTCCGCCATCGTGTGGCCCGCGCCGGTGCCGTCGCGTGCGCCGCCGAGGTCGTTCACGACGATTGCGGCGCCCTCCTTCGCCAGCGCGAGCGCGTGTTCACGCCCGATCCCGCCGCCTGCGCCCGTGACGATCACGACCTTGCCGTCGAGCAAACCCATGCCGAAGCCCTCCTGGTTCGAAGCGCTGGAGCCTAGCGAACGGCGGCGGTGCGCTTCAAGATCGCTCCGGCGGCCGCGCTCGCTAGGAAAACAGGATCGTGCGCAACTTGCCGAAGGGCTTGAAACCGAGGCTCTCGTAGAGCGAGCGGCCGGGCTCGTTGCCGTCGACGACGGCGAGCTGCACGTGGTCGGCGCCGCTCGCGAACGCCTCTCGACACAGATCGGAGACGCCGACGCTGGCGTGCCCGCGGCGCCGCGCTTCCGGCCGGGTGTAGATGCCCTGCAAGAGCCAGCCCTCGCTGCGCTGCACGTCGGCGTAGCCGGCAAAGACGATGCGGCCGCCTTCCTCGACGACACGCGCCCGCGAGACGCGCCCCCGCACCCAGCGCCGGAACCCGCGCGGATCCCCCGCGAACGGATCCGGGCGGCTCTCCTCGCGCAGGCTCTCGCGGGCGGCATCCACCAGCCAGTCGAGATCCTCGGAGAGCGCGGCGCGCGTGTGCTCGGTTCCGCGCGCGGCTCCGAGCTTCGCGTCCGGGGCCTTCACGCTGTAGGCCGTCTCGAGCCGATCGACGAGTGCGCGCCGATAGACACGGCGATTGAGCTGGCGCCAGAACCACTCGACGGCATCCGCCGGACTCTTCACGAGGCCTACTCCGAGGGATTCGAGCAGCGGCAGGAACGCCTCGATCGCCTCCGGACTCACCTCGCTGTCGAACACGATGCTCGGCCGCAATCCGACGACGCCGACGATCTCGTCGCCGCGCCAGGCGGCTGCGATCTCCGTGCGCATCTCGCCGGGCGCCGGCGGCGCGCTCATGCGCTCGGTGAGATCGAGCAGGAACAAATTGGTTCTGGCGTTCTTCCCGAGGTGCGCGAGAACGGCCGCCTGGTCTTCGCTTCGGAGCAGCCGGGCCTCCACGCGGCGGACCATGGGGTCACTCGATCACGGCGAGAATCGCGCCTTCTTCGATCGCCTGCCCTTCCTGAACACGGATCTCTCGGATGCGGCCCGCGCAGGGGGCCTCGACGGGAATCTCCATCTTCATCGACTCGAGAATCATGAGGACGTCTTCTTCCTTCACGACGTCGCCCACCGCCCGCTCGATCTTCCACACGCTGCCCGCGATCTGGGCCTCGACGTCGGTCGCCATGTCCAGCCTCCGTCCTCGGCTTTCGCCGTCGTCACTCGCCGCGAGCTTCCTGCGTCCGGTCGCGCCGTCGGATCCCCGTCTGGCGTCGATGCGTCTGGCAGTCCCGCGGCAGCGCACATCTTGCACGCACCGCCGGACCGCAGCAAGGCCGCACATCAGGGGGCGCCGCGAGCCGGAGTCGAGCGGATTTCGGCGCATCGGGGCTATGCTGCCGAGCTTCGGAGAATGCCATGCTCGAGACCCTCACCCGCGGCTTCACGGCGGCTCGCGAGAAGCTCAACGGCGTCCGCGAGCTGAGCGAGGCCAACGTCGACGCTTCGCTGCGCGACGTGCGCATGTCGCTGCTCGAAGCCGACGTCGACTTCGGTGTCGTGAAGGACTTCCTCGCGCGCGTGAAGGAACGCGCGCTCGGAGAGAAGGTGGAGACGCGGGTTCGCGACGCCGCGGGCCGCCAGCTGCGCGTCACTCCGGGCCAGCACTTCGTCAAGATCTGCGAGGAAGAGCTGACGAGCCTGATGGGCCCCGTCGAGCCCGAGCTCGCGCGCGATCCTGCCGGGATCACCTCCGTGATGCTGCTCGGGCTCCAGGGCGTCGGAAAAACCACCGTCGCTGCGAAGCTCGCGCGCCATCTCACCCGCGAAGGTCGCCGTGTGCTGCTGGTGGCCGCCGACGTGCAGCGCCCGGCCGCCGTGCTCCAACTCCAGCAGCTCGGCGCCCGCATCGAGGTTCCCGTCCACGCGGGCGCCGCCGGCGAGCGGCCGCCGGAGATCTGCGCCGCGGCTTTGCGGCGCGCGCGCAGCGAAGGCTTCGACGCGATCATCCACGACACGGCCGGGCGGCTCGCGATCGACGCCGACTTGATGCAGGAACTCGTCGAGATTCACCGCCTTTGCGCTCCGGCGAACACGCTGCTGGTGTGCGACGCGCTGATGGGCCGCGACGCGGTCCAGGTGGCGAAGGGGTTCTCGGAGCAGATCCCGCTCGACGGCTTGATCCTGACCAAGCTCGATGGCGATGCCCGCGGCGGCGCGGCGCTCACGGTGAAGGCGGTCACCGGGGTTCCGATCCGCTTCATCGGCACGGGCGAGGCCATCGACCGGCTCGAGCCCTTCCGACCGGAGGGCCTCGCCTCGCGCATCCTCGGGATGGGCGACGTCGTCGGCCTGGTCCGAGATTTCGAGCAAGTCGTCGACCAGGCCGAAGCCGAGCAAGATGCCGAGCGCCTGCTCGCCGGCCGCTTCGGCCTGGAGGATCTGCTCAAACAGCTTCAGACGATCCAGAAGCTCGGACCGCTGCGCGAAGTCTTTGCGAAGTTGCCGATGTTCGGCTCGCTCGCGGAGCAGGTCGACGAGCGCGAGCTGGGCAAAGTCGAAGCGCTGATCCGTTCGATGACCCCGGAAGAGCGGGCGCGGCCCCGAGATCATCGACAAGAGCCGCGCTACCCGGATCGCTCGCGGCAGCGGCCGGCGTTCGAAGGAAGTGCGCGATCTGGTGGGACGCTTCGGGCAGATGCGCGAGATGATGTCCTCGCTCGGCGCGCGCGGTGGCGGCCTGCTCTCGCGGATTCCCGGGTTCGGACGCGGCGGCGCCGGCGCACTAGACCCTTCCGCGCTGCTCGCACCCGCAGGAGCGGGCGGAGGTCAGGCTGCACGCCAGCCCGCCCGCTCGCGCACGCGCCAGAAGGACAAGCGCCGCCAGGCTCGGCGCGCGCGCAAGAAAAACCGCCGGCGTTAGGTGAAGACCAGCGAGGGCGCAGCCGGTTGGAGAGCGGGCAGGCGGGTGAGCACGAGGCGACGATGGATTCGATGCGTCCCGTAGTCCGCTCTCAGCCCCGCGGGGACTTTCGCGAACTTCCGCAGCCGCGACAGTCAGGTTTGCCGTCTCTGTTGCCGATCGGCTTCACACCCATGATGCGCGCCCTTACTTTCGCGTTCGCGGCGCTCAGCCTGTTCGTCAGCCTGGCCGCGTTGGCTTCCCCGCTGCCGCGGCCGCCGGGCCTCGAGCCGAATGTTCGCCTGTGGACTCGCATCTACAGCGAGATCGATACCAACGGCGGCCTGATCCACGACAGCGTCCATCTCGACGTGGTGTACGAGACGCTGCGTTTTCCGGTGGGCCTTTCGGGACGGGAGCGCGAGCGGCGCATCGACTCGTCCAGGCGGCGCTACGCAGCGATCCTGATGCAGCTCGCCACGGGACGGCGCTCGGATCGGTCGGCCGATGCCGAACGCGTGCTGGCGCTGTGGCCCGCGGGCACCACGAACGCCAGCCTGCGCACGGCCGCCGGCAACGTGCGTTTCCAGCTCGGGCAGGCCGACAAATTCCGCGCGGGAATCGTCCGCGCCGGTCAGTGGCGCTCGCACATCGAGCAAGTGCTCGCCGAGGAGGGCGTGCCGCTGGAGCTCGTCGCGCTGCCCCACGTCGAATCGTCGTTCAATCCGCGCGCCTATTCGCATGTCGGTGCCGCCGGTCTTTGGCAGTTCATGCGCTCCACCGGACGCCTCTACATGCGCGTCGACGACGTGGTCGACGAGCGCATGGATCCGCACAAGGCGAGCGTCTCGGCTGCGCGTCTGCTCGGATACAACTACCGACAGACGGAATCCTGGCCGCTCGCCATCACCGCCTACAACCACGGCCTGGGCGGGATGGTGCGCGCGACGCGGACGCTCGGTACGCGCGACATCGCGACGATCGTCGCGCGCTACAAGAGCCCGAGCTTCGGCTTCGCGTCGCGAAATTTCTACGCCGAATTTCTCGCCGCATCGGAGATCGATCGCGATCCCGAACGCTTCTTTGGACGCATCGAGCCGCAGCCGGCGATCGATTACGAAGTCGTGGTGCTCGACAACTACTACCGCATCGGGAGCCTGCAACGGGCGCTCGGTGTCGATCTCGAAGCGCTGCGCGAGCACAATCTCGCGTTGCGCCCGCCCGTGTGGAGCGGCGCGAAGTTTGTCCCCCGCGGCTATGAACTGCGCGTACCGAAGCACCACGTGACGCAATCGATCGGCCAGCTGCTCGCGGCGATCCCGCCGGCTGAGCGTCTCGCCGAACAGCACCGCGATCGCTACTACAAGGTCCGCCGCGGCGACACGCTGTCGACGATCTCTTCGCGGCTTCACGTCTCGGAGAGCGAACTCAAGGCGCTGAACAGCCTGCGCAATCGCAATACGATCCGCATGGGTCAGGTGCTTCGGCTTCCCGACCATGCGGACGCGCCCGAGCCGGTCGTGCTGGCGCGTGTCGAGCCGATGCCGTCGGATCGCGCGCATCGCGTGCGGCGCGGCGAAACGCTTTCCAGCATCGGCAAGCGCTACGGCGTCACCGAAGCCGAGATCGTCGCGGCGAACCGTCTGCGCAGCCGCAACGTGATCGTGGTGGGTCAGCGGCTGCGCCTGCCCGGCGGCCTCGAGCCGCTCGCCGAGCCCGCCTCATCCAAGGCCGCGACGGTGGTCGCGGCGAACAGCGAAGCCGCGCCCATCGCGACGCCCCCGGCGACCGACACGAGCGCCGCGCGCGCGCCGGAGATCCGCGAACCGGTTGCCGCGTCGCCGCCGGCGCCCGCGGCGAAACCGGAACCCGCGCCCGAGCCCCCGCCGCCGAGCGCGCCGACCCCCGTCGCACCTGAACCCATCGCCATCGCCGCGGCCTCCCCCGTCCTCGCGGCGCCCACGCTCGCCGAAGCACAGCCGCTGACGCGCGCCGCAGCGACGCCCGCCCCGGCCGCGTCCGAGCCGTCGACCCCGCTGGCGCCGGATCCGTCGAACTACGCCGTCGCGAGCGGTTCCCGCATCACCGTCCAGGCGGAGGAAACGCTCGGCCACTACGCGGAATGGCTCGAAGTGCGGCCGAACGTATTGCGACGCCTGAATGGCATGAAGTCCGGCGCCACGGTGCAGATCGGACGCAGCGCGAAGCTCGATTTCAGCCAGGTCACGCCGGAGATCTTCGAGCAGCGTCGCCTGAAGTATCACCTCGCGCTGCAGGAAGCGTTCTTCGAGGCCTACGTCGTGAACACCACCGAATCGCACGTGCTGAAGAAGGGCGAGACGCTCTGGTTTCTCGCGCAGCAGAAATTCAAGGTCCCGGTGTGGCTGCTGCGCCAGTACAACCCCGATCTGGATTTCGGAGCGCTGCGTCCTGGAACGCAGATGGTGATCCCCGTCATCGAGCCGCGCGCGGCCTGAGCCGGCGCGCGCTCTGCGCCGGACCCAAAGCCCACAAGCAAAGCGCGCAGCGAGGCGGAACCGAGCGAAGACCAAGAAGGCCAGCGGAGCGTGCAGCGAGACGCAGGCGAGGGGACCCAGGGGAAACTTCGGCGTGCGGATGCGGTTCCACCGCCGTTGAAGATGGTTTTGAGGTGGGTGGCGACCTGGCGCGCGGGAGCCGCGAGCGGTTCCGGGGGCCGCGTTAAGGATTCCCCCGGGCCTCCCCGGCCTTGGTGTTTCACGGCTGTCGCAGATCGGTCGTGCGGCTGATGCCGCCGCGCTCGCACCGCTCAGGCATCTCGTACGCGCCCGATTGGTAGTCGCGAACGGGCCGGTCCGCCGAATTCAACCGACGAGCCGGCCTGTACCGGCGCGCGCCGAGAACAAGCCGGCGCCACCAGGTTGCGCGCGCGCACTTCGGTGTCTGCGGCAGCCGAAGTGGAGCCGGCCCGAGCGACTGATGACGCAAAGAAGCATCATGCATTTCGCATCAACCTCGAAGTTCTTTCTTGACTTCCGACGAGAACATAGCCACAATCAAGTGTATGAAGCGGCGATCGCAGCTCGAGCTGGACCTGAAGGTGCCGGTGCGTTGGGGTGGGCCGAGGGAGGGTGCTGGGCGAAAGGCTACGGCAAGAGCGCGGGTGTGGCATCGCCGGCGTGCGGAGTTTCCTGAGAGTCACCCTGGCCTGGTGACGATTCGCGTTCGCAGGGACGTGCCGTCGCTGCGAACGGTGCGCCTGGTTCGCGCGATGGAGCGCTCGTTCTGCGCAATCGCGAAACGCGCTGACTTCCGCGTCGTCCACTACTCGCTGCAACACGATCACGTCCACCTGCTGATCGAATCGGAGGGCGCCGCGTCCCTTTCGAACGGGATGAAGAGCCTGGCCGCGCGCCTCGCTCGGACCGTGAATCGCGTCTTCGATCGGCGGGGAGCGGCTCTCGACGGCCGCTATCACCACCGCGCACTCGGCACGCCCCGGGAGGTTCGAGCCGCGCTTGCGTACGTGATTCTCAACGCACGCAAACATGCGGGCCAGCGAGCCCCAGCTACGCCGAACCCCGATTCCTGGATCGATCCCGCGTCCTCGGGGCGATGGTTTGCGGGGTGGGCCAGGTGTCCGGCTCCTCCCGCCGATCGCCCCGCGGTAGCCCGAGCCCAGACCTGGCTGCTGCGGGCGGGCTGGCGGCGACATGGACTCATCCGCAGCGACGAAATTCCCGGGGGTGAGAGGCGCCGCAGTCGTAGCCGGAATTGACTCCGCTCGGCGGTGCCAACGCGAGCGGCATTCGTCTCTCATCACCCTCGCTGCAAGGCACCCGAGGCCTGGGGGTCTCACGGATGTTGGCGCGGAGGGGGCTCCCGGAACCTGAGGGTACGTCGGGGACCTGAACCAGCTGGCCACCATCCTCAGTGGCCCTGCAGCGCGCACGCACGCCCCCCGTTGCCATCCAGAGGCCCGCGATACACACCGGTTCGGTTCATCTGCCATAGAGCCTCCTGTCCGCAAACGCCACGCAGTCCGACAGCACCACGGATAGATACGGTGGCGCTCGCCGCGTTAGCCAGAGCGCCTACTTACTCGGCCGCTCCTTCTTCGCTTGCATCGCGGTCCTCGCGCAGATACACAGCGAATTCCTTCTCGCCGAAGCCAAATGTCGTCAGAATGCGCTTGATGCTGTCTCGGATCTGATTGGCGGAAAGGTTCGTTTCTGCGAGAACACCGCGGCCAAAGTCTCGCGGGATCCGGAGGTCGGAGGGGTTGCGGGAGAAATACTTGTTGCCGCGATTGCTGATGAACTCCGGATTGGCGGGAAGCGCCTCGAAAACTGAGGGGTTGATTGACGCAAGGTGGCGGCAGAGCGTTTCGTAGACTTGGGACCAGGTACTCGTTCCGTCGAAGGGCACGCCGCCGAGGGTGAAGGCGACAGGCCGCTTGTATCGGAAGTCCTCGGCCAGCGTGTGCGGCACGTGCTGATCCAGCGAACGAATGATTCGCTCCCGGCGCTCGCGCTCTTCCCGCGACTCAGGTGCCGCCGGGGCTTCGAAGGGCGGAACTTTCGTGAACTCCTCGACCAACCGCGAGAGGTGGCTCGCCGAGCGGTTGAAGTCGGATACCGCCTCGTTGAACTGAATCTTGAATTCGGCGCCCCTTTCGACCGCGCGAGAGTCGTTGTGGTCAATGTTGAGCCAGATGTCGTCAGACAGTGTGAGGAGATCTTCCCCGACAGCCTCCAGATTGCCCAAAATGCTTCGAATTCTTTGGTGCATCACGCTTCCTCCTACGTTTTGGCCCAGGCTAACGAATTGATACTCAGCGCCGCGAGTACGGCGCGCACGGCGTCGCGCAGCCGGATCCGGACCACGGCATCCGCGAGGTGCGCGGCGAGCCAGCGCTCCGCTTTCGCGGCGAGGAGCGCCCACTCGTCGCGCGCTTCGGCGGCCTGCGTTTCGATGAACGAGAGTGCGAGCGCCGTGGCGATCGCCTGACGGATGAGCGCGTCAGGGATTGCCGCCTCCCCGAGCGCACGGGACGCTTCAACGAGCTCAAGCTCGTCCGGTAGCCCGAGCACCTCAAGGAGCGCGAAGTCGAGATCCCACGCGCCGTCGACGCGCTGCAACGCGACCAGGCGATCGAGCGGGCGCACCGTGGGTGCGATGGGGACGATGCGGCGCTCGCGGTGTCCGTGGACACCGACGTCGTCAGACATGTAGAACGTGCTTTTTAATGCGCTTTCCGGGACGGACGGGGGGGTCGAGCAAAGGTCGTATGCCAGTTGCACGTGGCCGCGGAGCTGGTCGATTCCTCCCCACCCCCGCGTGAGCGCCACCCGAACCCGCCGCAACACGGCCTCGCCCTCGACGGGCTCATCGCGCTCCTCGATGGCGATGAAGGAGGTCTCGCGCGAGGCCAGGCCGAACTCCGTGGCAACACGCACGATCTCGCGCCGCACGCGCTTCGCGCGGCGCGCGCTCTGTTGGGACCTCGCGCGGGCGTGAAACTCGCTCGAGCCCTCCTCGAGGTCGCGGAGACGCGCCCGCGCCCAGAGCGTCGGGACGAGGCTCCCGGGACGCACGGCGTCCAGCTCTAGCGGCATCGAGTACTCGACCGGCCCCTCGGGCCCGCGCGCGCGGACGACCACCGACGCCTCTCGCGCGACCCCGAACTCGCCTTCGAGCAGCGCGTAGAGCCGCGCCGGCTCGCCGCCGAAGAGTGCCGGCGCGCGCCAGGGCGCGGGCTGCGCGCCGACCCCACGCCACTCGACCGTCACGTCCGTGAGTGCAGGCGCGAGCGCGCGGCGGACCTGGCGCAGCACGGGGGCCTCGAGGCGGTCGCCCGGAGCGACGAACTCGGCGCTCCCGCCGCCCGCGCGAGCGAGCCCCTGTAGGAGGTGGCGGCTCGGCCCGTGGCCGATCCCGATTGCAAAGACGCGCGTCGTTCCGGCGTGGCGCCTTACGAGCTCCAGAACCGGGTCGGTGTTGGTGACATCGCCGTCCGTCAGCACGAGCAGCACGCGCGGCAATTCCGCGTGCTGCTCGGCCTTGAGCACCGTCTCGAGCGGCGCGAGGATCTCGGTCCCGCCGAGGTCGGCGTCGAGCACTGCCACGTGCCGGCTCGCCTCGGCGAGCGTCTCCTCGTTGTAGGGCCGACTCTCGGGGAAGAGCATTTCGAAGCTCGACCCAAAGCCCACCACGTTGAAGAACGAGCCCTGCGGCAGGCTCCTCAGGCAGAGCTGGATGGCGTTGCGCGCCTCGGCGATCGAGCTCCCTTGCATGGAGCCCGAGCGATCCACCACGAGGATCATCTCGACGGGGCCCTCCCCCGCCGCGAGGCGCGGCACGAGCTCGACGCACGCTGCGCAGCGCCCGCGGTCATCGCGCTCGACGTGAGCCCGCAGCCGGTGGGGCTCGGCCTCGCGCACGAGAAGCACGAAGTCGCGGTCGAGCGCGGCGTCGCACTGGGCGAGCCGCACCGTGGCCTCGGTCACGTCGATCGCGACCGAGATCGGATGGCTCGGCGACTCGACGCTGCGGAGCGGCGAGCCTCCGCGCACGCGCACCTCGAGTTGGAGGCGATAGGGGACCTCGAGCGCGACGGGCGGGTTCAGGGTCTCCGCGGTCGAGCGGCCGACGCCGCCGCGGTCCTCCACGGGTGCGTAGCGCGGCGGCACCGTCGTCGGAAGCACGTAGCGGAGTGCGTCGCCGTCGTGCGAGAGCTCCGCGACTGTCGTGACGCGGAGCTTCACTTCCGCGCGGGGCGGCACGTTCCCCAGGCTCGCCGTGAAGACATCGGCGCGCTCCTCGTCGAGGAGGTAGGCACCGTGGCCCTCGGCAACCGCGTCGTCGTACTCCTCGAAGGCTTCCTCGCGATCTCGCACGCGCCCGACCACGTGTCGCTCGCCGATCCACGCCTCGAAGGCGCACACAGCCGCGCCCTCGTCGAGCGGGAAGGTGTAGACGGCCTCGATCGGGCGGTCCTCGGCGTTGCGGTAGCACTGCGTGATCACGGTGCGAGCGGCGAACCCGTCGATCGAGCACTCGACCGAGACGGACTCGAGCGGGATCGGGGAGCCGCCCTCGCGGGCGTCCAGGGCAGACTCCTCTGAGGTCGGAGCGAGCGGCGGGTTAATGGGGGTCATGGCTTGCTCTCCTCGGGTTGGAACTCGCGACGGCACCACTCGGCCAGCGCCTGGAGCCTTCCGGGCGGCGGCAGGCGGTGGTCGCTCGACACGTGGAGCTCGATCCCCGGCGCGAACTCAACGCGCGTCCACGGCGAGCGGGAAGGTGAATCCGGACCAGAGTGGAGGGATCGCAATGCCAGGGGCGCGAAGTGGGCCGATGCCAGGAGTTCGTAGTGGCCGCGGGCCGGGTCCGACGCCACAGCGGACATCGGCCCGGGCGTCATGGACTGATTAACTGTCGCTTTTATGGTGGAGCGGGTCAGCAGCGATCGGATCTCCCCCAGCGCGAGTCCCTGCTCCTGCAGAGATTTCACCCGAAGGAGTTGGGCGAGGTGTCGCTCGTTATAGTGCCGGCCTCTCCCGCGCCCATAAGGAGGCGGAATCAGGCCTTCCTGGACGTAATACCGAACGGTCCGGCGGGAGATTCCGCCAAGCTTCGCGAGTTCCCCGACCGCGTATCGGTCCTTGCCCTGCGGCTCTGACATGATTCGACTAAATAAGCCAGCGCTGTCGCCTTGTCAACTGTCGCATTCAAAGCGAGGCGCTCCACGCGAGGTCTCGCAACGTCGTCTTAGCGAGCGCAAACACTGAGTTTTGATGCCTGGGTCCGCGAGGTAATCGGGCTGGCCTGAGAAGCAGGCACTGGAGCGGCGGGAGACGCAGCCGCCAAGCGCGAGTCGATCCACGGTTATCACCGATCGGTGTTCAGCCGCGTCCGGTGCAGCGGCTAAAGGGGAAGCGCGCGGTCGCTACGCGCCGAGGATCTCGGCAAGCACCTGGCGCAACGCGGCGCGGTCTTCGTCGGCGAGCCACGCGAGCGTGCGGAGCACGAGGCCGCGGTCGATCGTGGCGGGACGGGCTTGAGGACGGAGGGTCGGAGAAGCCCGGCATCCTTCCACTGGGTGATGGCGGCCTCGCCGACGCCGGCGACGGGGCGCAGCTGGATTGTGACCGCGAGGATGACGAGATCCGGCCGCTCGCGGGGTACCCCTCCGCGCCAACATCCGTGAGACACCCAGGGACTCTGAGTTCTTTGTAGAGGGTGACGACGGAGCGTACGATGGCGTTCGCCATGAAGACTCACGATACGGAAGTGCCGGCGAAGGCTCGCCGGCGCCGATTTACGGCGGAGTACAAGCAGAAGATCCTGCGCGAAGCCGAGCGTTGCGGGAAGCTGGGTGAGTTCGGCGCCCTGCTGCGGCGCGAGGGGCTTTACTCGTCGCACCTGACTGCCTGGCGGGCCGCGCGAGCCAGCGGCGAGCGCGCCGCGGTGGTGTCGGCTCTGCGGGAGCGGCGCGATTGTCCAGCGACACCATCTCTTCCGGCTCGGGTCGGGTCTGACCGGCCTCGCAGGCCTCGGCAGGAAGCTTCGAAGGTAGGGAAACCTCGAGGCCCACCTCCGCCTTGCACTGCTTCGTGAACGCTCGACGCTTCCGCCTCAGCATGAGAGCGTCGATGATACACTCAATTGAGTCCACAACAACTAGACGTTTGCTCTCACACCTGCCGCGCACGAGTTCATGGAGATGCTTGAATCTAAGCAGGCAACTTGATTCTGGCGATGTTCTTCGCAATCTCGCCTTCCCGCTTCGTTTCGTACGCGACGAGCAAGTGTCACCCGCGTCCGCGCTAGGAGCGGTTACCCTTGTTCGTGATTACACACGAACGAGTCCGAACTCCTGAGCCCCTGCCAGCCTCTCCCCTCCAAACCGTCTTCACGACGCTGGAACGCTTCCGCGCGCCGTCCCTCCGTAGCCTGGCAATGCCTCCCCCTCGCGCCCCTCCCTGGTGTAGGCTCCCGTCGCGCGAACCCGCCGCGCCCGGGAGGCAACCCATGACCGCCAAGACCCTCGCGCTCTGGACGGCGCGCGTCCTGCTCGCCGCGCTCTTCGTGTTCGCGAGCTCGGGCAAGCTCCTGAGCCAACCCGAAGCGATCGCAACATTCGAAAAGCTCGGAGCCCCGTGGCTGCGTTGGCTGATCGGTGTGTGCGAGCTCGCCGGCGGAATCGGCATCCTGCTGCCGCAGACCGCCGCGCTTGCGGCGCTGGGGCTCGCTGTGATCATGCTCGGAGCCATGGGCTCGCACGTGCTCGTGCTCGGCGTGGCCACGATCGCGCCAGCGGTCGTCGCCTTCGCGCTCTCGGCCTGGGTGGCCGTCGAGCTGCGGCGAACGCGGACGGCATAGCTACGCAAGCGGAACGCGCAGCGAGGCGCACCCGCTCTACACCTGGAAGACGGTCTCGTCGGGCAGCCGGATCGCCGTGAGACGGCCGCCGTAGACCGCGCCGGTGTCGATGCCGATGCTGAAGGGCGGATTCCATCGCACCGAAAAATCCGCGCTCGGCGTGTGACCGTAGACGATCGTCACCCCCAGCTGATGCGGCAGATCCGCCGTCGCACGGTCCCACAAGAGATCCTCGGTGTGCGCGCGCCGCAGGGCCCAACCGACATCCGTTTCGCCGAGCAGATGCCGACCGATACCCGCATGAACGAACAGATAGTCCCCATCGCGATGAAAGAGCTTGAGGCGGCGAAAGAACTCCGCGTGGTGTTCGGGCAGCTCGAAATCCCGCTGCGCGAGACCCGCTTTCGAAAAATAGTCGTAGCTCGCGAGCGTGCGATCGCCCCCATTCATCAGGAAGGCGTCGCCGCCGAAATATTCGGATCCCTGCCAGCCGAGAAAATCCAGGAACATCGATTCGTGGTTCCCGAGCAGGAACTCGCACGCGTGGAGCTTCGAGAAGGCGATCAGCCGCTCCACCACGCTCTTCGAGTCCGGACCCCGATCGACGTAGTCGCCGACGAAGACCACCCGGTCGTCCGGCTGGAGCGGCAGCTTCGCCAGCAGCTCGGCGAGCATCTCGCTCTCTCCGTGGATGTCCCCGACCGCGTAGAGCATGCTCCCCGGCTCTCCCGTTCGACTCTTCGGCGCAGGTCGGCCGCCCCTTGATCAAGCGCTTTCGCGCAGCGCGAGCTGGCCACAAGCCGCCTGGATGTCGGAACCGCGGCTGCGCCGCAGCGTCACCCGCAGGCCCGACGCCACCACCTCGCGCAGGAACTCGTCGATCACGGGTGCAGGCGGCGCAACGAATGGCGAGTCGGGGTGCGCATTCATCGGAATCAGGTTCAGCTTCGTCGGGATGCCCCGCAGCAGCGGAGCCAGACGACGCGCGTCTTCGCGCGAAGCATTCACTCCGTCGATCAGCGTGTATTCGAAGAAAACCGGCCGGCGCGGATGGATGCAGTCGAGAGTGCGCAGCTCACCGAGCAGGCTGGCGAGCGGAAAACGCTTGTTGAGCGGCACCAGGCGGTCGCGCACCTCGTCCGTGGTGGCATGCAACGAAACCGCGAGGTTCACCGGCACGCTGCGCAGCAGCTCGCCGATGCGCGGCACGATGCCCACGGTCGAAACCGTGACCCGGCGCGGGGCCATCGCAAACGCCTTCGGGTGCACCAGCAGGCGTACAGCCTCCAACACCGCGGGCAGGTTGAGCAGCGGCTCCCCCATGCCCATGAAGACCACGTTGGTGATGCGGCGCTCGGGTCCGAGCAACTCCCGCATGCGGCAGACCTGATCGATGATCTCCGCGGTGGTGAGATTGCGTCCAAAGCCGAGGGCGCCGGTCGCGCAGAAGCTGCACGCGAGCGGGCAGCCATGCTGGGTAGATACGCACAACGTGGTTCGATCGTCTTCCGGGATCAAGACGGATTCGATGCGCACGCCGTCATGCGCTTCGAGAGCCGCCTTGAGCGTTCCGTCGCTCGAGCGTTCGAGCTTCACGACTTCGAGCGCGCGCGAATCCCACTCGCTTGCGAGGCGCGCGCGCACCTCGCGCCCGAGGTCCGACATCGCAGCCGGATCCTCGACCCCCCGCTGGTAGAGCCAGCCCGCGATCTGCTCGGCGCGATAGGGTTCGAGCCCGTCGCGCGCCAGACGCTCGCGCAGCGCGTCGATCGAGAAGTTCTTCAGATTGGAGCGTTCGAGCACGGATTCCTCGCGAGCGGAGGGCCGACCCTATGGGCCGCCCACAGGCGTGTCAAGCGACGACCGCCTCGGGCGTTCGTCGATACGCGAAATAGCGACACTCGCGGCCTTGCGCCCGCCACTCGAGCTCGTACGCGGTCGCGGAGCGTGGCGGCGATTCGCCGCTGAACGGCGCGGGCGCGTGCAAGTTCTCGAGCAGGGGTTCGCCCGAGAGAACCTCGGCGATCGCCTCCGCATAGCCCTCGTGATCGGTCGCCGCGTGCAGCAGACCGCCGGGTTCGAGCCGCATCGCGAGCAAGCGCACGAAGGCCGGTTGGATCAGTCGGCGGCGGTGATGGCGCTTCTTCGGCCACGGGTCGGGAAAATTGATCCAGAAGGCGTGCACCGAGGCCTCCGCCAGGTGCTCGCCGACGACCGCCTCCGCGGTGTCGCACACGAGCCGAACGTTGCGCAGCTCGGTGCGCGCGAGACGCCGGGCGAGCTTGAGCACCCGCTTGAACGAATATTCGACGCCGAGCAGGGCCGCGCCCGGCTCGGCCTTCGCGAGGTCGAGCAGCAGCTCTCCGCGCCCGAAGCCCAGATCCACCGTGAGCTGGAGCGGAGGCGTGAGTTCCGGCGCGAACGCCTTGACGAGACCGTGGCCCGCGAGGTCTTCCGTCGCCAACCGGAAGTCCGAACCTACAAAATCGTACTTGAGTGTTCGTCCCATACCCTAGATCCTGTAGCTCCCGCCGACGAACAGACGGCGCAGCCGGTGCAGGCCCGCCAGCACCGGCAGACGCGGATGGGTTTCGATCAACACCCGTTCGCCCTCGCGCAATCCCGCGCGCCGACGCGCTTCACGCAGCGCATCGAGAGGTCCCCCGAGCGTATCGACCAGACCGAGAGCGCGCGCTCGCGCTCCGCTGAAGATCCGCCCCTGCGCCACGCGTTCGACCGCCTCCGGGGTGAGCCCGCGGCCCTCCGCTACGCGCGCAATGAAGGTGGCGTAGAGCGAAGCCATGTCGTCGCGCAGCGCCGCCCGCTCGTCGGGCGTGAAGCCGCGCGCCTCGGAGAGCAGACCGGCGCGCGCTCCGCGCTCGACGGCGTCGCGCTGGATTCCGATGCGCCGGTAGAGACCTGCGAGATTCACCTTGCCGCCGACCACGCCGATCGATCCGGTGAGCGTGCCGGCTTCGGCGAAGATCGCGTCGGCCGCGCAGGCCAGGTAGTAACCCCCCGAGGCGGCGACGTCTCCCATCGACGCGATCACCGGCTTCTCCCGGGCGAGCTGTGCGACCGCTCGCCACAGCAGATCCGACGCGACGCCATCGCCGCCGGGACTGTCGATGCGCAGGACGACCCCGCGCACGTCGTCGTCGCGGCCGAGCGCCTCGAGCAGACGCCGCATGCTGTCGCTCGCGATCCCGCGGGCCCCGCTGCCGCGATGGATCGCACCGCGCGCCACGACGTAGGCGATGCGCGGCAGCTCGCGGAACAGCGGTCGCCAGCCGACGTCGGCCGTGCGCAGTCCGTGATAGGCGCCCGCCTCGATCAGCCGCGTGCGCCGCGGGCCCGGCCGGTCGAGGGGTGGGATGGGGGTCAGCGCTTCCAGCGCCGAAGGAACCTCGTCGCTGTACAGACAGCCGTCACTGAGCCCGATTTCGGCAGCGACCGACGCGCGGAACGGACCGCGGTCGACGAGCGAACCCACGGCTCCGGTCTCGAGCGCCCGGCCGGCTGCGATTTTCGCGCTCAGCTCGCCGAAGAGATCGTCGATCAGGCCTTCGAGCTGCTCGCGCTCTTCCGGCGACATGCTCTCGCGCGTGAGATGCTCGGCGGCAGCCTTGTGGCTTCCGATGCGGATGATCTCGGGCTTCACGTCGAGGTGATCGAGCAGACCGCGCAGATAGAAGCCGTCGAGGCGCAGGCCCACCAGGAAGAGCTCGCCGACCGGCGCGAGCCAGAGCCGGCTCGCCGCACTGGCAACCAGATACTCGTGCGCGTCCAGCCTTTCGGCCCATGCCGCGACGGGCTTGCCGGCTGCGCGCACGGCATCGATCGCGCGGCGCAGCGAGAGAGCCTGCCCGAAGCCGAGCGACGCACCGGAAAAGCGCAACAGCACACCGTCGACCTGGGAATCGCTGGCGGCGCGCTCGAGGGTCTGGAGCAGATCGAGCAACCCGAGCGAACCGTCGGGCGCGAACAGCAACCGCGGCGGAGACAGCTCGTCGAGCGCCCCTTCCAGCCGCACGACGAGCCAGGCGCCCTGGCTGCGCGGCAGCGCCGCGCGCGCGAGCAGACGCCTTGCGGCGCGCACGCCATTCGCGGCGATGCGGCCTACCACACGGGATAGCGTCACCATCAAGCGCAGCGCTTCCGGCGCCCGTCTAGGTAATCGACCATCACGAACGAGCCGAGCTGTCCGGGGCTCGCGTAGAAGGCACGGCCCCGGTTCACCTGCGTCAGGTGTTCGACGAAGCCGACGAGCTCCGGGGAATCATCGAGCATGAAGGTGTTGATCGTCACGCCGCGGCGGGTGATCCGACGCACCTGTTTCATGGTCTCGGCGACGGCGTGGGGCGAGACGCCGCCAAAGCCCATCGGCCACTCGACGCGCAGACGCCCCTGATCGAAGTACGCCGTGGGCTGGCCATCGGTGATCACGAGCACCTGCGGGCTGGCGCTCGGGTGCTTCGCGATCAGTCGCTCGGCGAGCATCAAGCCTTCCTGAAGGTTCGTGAAGGGATCTCCAGGATCCCATGAGAGTTCGGGAAGATCGCGGATTGCGACCTCGCGCGCGCGCGTCGAGAAGCCCACCACGAAGAAGCGATCTCTCGGAAAGCGCGTGCGGATCAGATGGTCCATCGCGAGCGCGACCCGCTTCGCCGCTGGAAAGCGCCCGGCCCACGACATCGACCAGCTCATGTCGAGCAACAACACGCTGGTGGCGTGGGTCTCGAAATCGAGCTCCCGGCGCTCGAAATCCTCCACCCGCAGCCGCGGTTGGCCCGCCGCGTCGGGCTGCAGCGCGCGGCGCCGTAGCGCATTGAGCAGCGTGCGCGTCACGTCGAGGTCGAGGGGATCTCCGAACTCGAAGGGCCGGGTTTCGTCGGGCCTCGCGACCGCCGCTCCGCGCGCATCGGTCGCATGCCCACCCGGGCGATCCTTGCGCAGCGCGCCGTAGACCTCGGCCAGCGCCTGCGCACCGATTCGGCGGATCGCGCGGGGCGTCAAGGCGGGATCGCCGCGGTCCGTGAGATAACCGGCGCGCCGCAGGCTCGCTTCGAGATCGCGCAGGATCACGAGCGAACGCGCCGCCTGCTCCGAGAGCAGCTCGCGCAACCGCTCGGGGGAGATCGCCTCGAAGTTTCCCTCGGCGAGATCCCGCGACAGCTTTTCGATCGCTTCGAGACGCTCACGGATGTCTTGTGCGGTTTCGTAGTCCGCCGCTTCGGAGCCATGGAAGCGTTCGCCCTCGCGCTCGAGAAAACGCTCCAGCGCGCGCAGGCGTTCGAGCTCCTCGCGCAGCTCACGATAATCCTCGCCCGCCTGCGCGTCCTCGAAGCAATGTTCGGCGAAGCGCTCGATCGTCTCGGAAAGCGGCGCGGATTCGGCGTGGCGGCGCGCGAGAAAATCGTTCAGGCGACTCGATTCGAAGCCATGCCGCTCGCGCAACGCCGCCTGTTCGCGATCGAGAATCTCGTCGAGGCGTTGGCGGAGGTCCTGGGTTGCGGCGTCCATGCGGTAGCGTTCATGCAGCGCGTTCGCCTCGCGTTGCAGCTCTTCCTGCAACTCTTCGACGCCCATCACGCGCAGGTCCATTCCGCCGAGCTCGAAGCCGAACTGGCGCATCCACGCGAGTGCCTCCTGCGCGGAGAGGCCCTCCATCACCAGCTCCGACAACGCGCCGAGCGCCTGCTCCGCAGCGAGACAGAAGGCCTGCTGCGAGCCGTCCCAGCGGCTGTACAGGGCCGACCTCACGAGCGGGTATAGAGGGCACCGTTCTCGCGCGCCTGTTTGTTGAGACGATTCGAAAGGTGCATGCCCTCGAGAAGAAACTCGATTGCCGACGCGAGGCGCGCCGGAGAATCGCCGCCCGCGAGCCGCAGCGCCGCATCGCGCAAGCCGGTGATCGCATCGATCCCCGACAGGTATTCCCGCGACGCCATCGCCCCCGACACCTCGACCTTCCAGCCCTGAGCGAAGCATTCCAGAACCGGATCGAGCGAAGCGATCTGCACGCGTTCGTCGAACACGCACTTGCTCGCGCGTTTGATGAGATCGTGGATCACGTCGGATTCCGTGCGTTCGACCCCCGCGTACTCCAGCTCGAGCTTGCCGCTGGTCGAGGCAGCGAGCGCTTCGAGATCCGAAATGCGCGGAACCGCCTCGCGCTCGCCGCAGCGCAGCGCCCGGCGCAGGGCGTTCGCGAGCAGCGTTTCATGATTTGCGATCGACATGCGCACCGAGACCCCCGAGGCCTGGTTCACGTCCGCGCTGCCGCGCGCCTGGAAGGTGAGCTCGCCGACGATTTCCTCCATGAAAGGCGGCAGCCAGAGCGCGATCCCGTCGACCGCCGGAAGCCGGGCCTCCTGGCGCACGATCGCGAGTTCGAGATCGCGCGTGCGAGGGTAGTGCGTGCGGATCTGGGCTTTGTAGCGATCCTTGAGCGGCGTGATGATGCGACCCCGGCTCGTGTAGTCCTCCGGGTTCGCGCTCGCGACCACGAAGACGTCGAGCGGCAGTCGCACGCGGTAGCCCTTCACCTGGACGTCGCGCTCCTCCATCACGTTGAACAGGCCCACCTGCACCTTCTCCGTCAGATCGGGCAGCTCGTTGATGCAGAAGATGCCGCGGTGGGTGCGCGGCACGAGCCCGAAATGGATCGTGAGCTCGTCGGCCAGCGAGCGGCCCTCGGCGACCTTCACCGGATCGACGTCGCCGATCAAATCGGCGATCGAGACGTCGGGCGTCGCGAGCTTCTCGACATAGCGGTCGTCGCGATGCAGCCAGGCGATCGGGCAGCGCTCGCCGTGCTCCGCGAGCAATGCCCGGGCGTGTGCGGAAACCGGCGCGAAGGGATCGTCGTGAATCTCGCTGCCGGCAATCTCGGGAATCCACTCGTCGAGCAGCCCGACCAGCGAGCGGATCATCCGGGTCTTCGCCTGTCCGCGCTCCCCGAGAAAGATCAGATCGTGGCCGCAGAGCAGCGCGTTTTCGAGCGCCGGAAGCACCGAGTCGTCGTAACCAAGCACGCCTTCGCACAGGCTCTTGCCCGCTCGCAGTCGGGCCAGCAGGTTGGCACGCAGCTCTTCTCGCACGCTGCGCGGCGACCAGCCGGACGCGCGCAGCTCGGCGAGCGTGCGCGCTGCGGGGGGGCTCGTTCTCATGGCGTGCCTCTCGCTAATAGCGCGGCTGGGGCTTGGGTCGGCTCGAGCCGGTCAGGATCTCGATGCGGCGTTGAATGATCTCGAGCTTACCCCCGTCGTCCCTGCGCAGCGACCCGCCGGGCGAGAGTTCCGCGATCCGCGTGGTCGTCGCCTCGATGCGGTCCCGGGTGGCCGGATGGCTCGACAGGAAGGTCGGCACGTTCGGCCCGCCCTGCGCCTGGATCGTCTGGAAGAAGCTGACGAGACCGTTCGGATCCCAGTTCGCGCGCGGCATCGCGTCGACCGCGAAGGCATCCGCCTGCATCTCGGCCTCGCGCCCGAATTGATTCAGATACGCCGTCGCGGCCAGCCCGCCGCCGAGCTGGGCCGCGCTCGCGCCCATGCCTCCGCCGAAGAGCCACGCAGCGACGACACCGGCCTGATACAGGAGGCTGGTGTTGCGCCCGCGGTTGTAATTGTTTGCAACGTGGCGATACGCGACGTGTCCGATCTCGTGCGCGATCACACCGACCAGCTCGCTCGCATTCTGGGCTGCCAGGATCGTGCCCGTGTTCACGTAGATGTGTCCCGCGGGCGCCGCGAAGGCGTTCAAATCGTCGTCCTCGACGACATAGAAGTGATACTCGAAGGGCTGGGGGGGTGCGGCGGCGAGGATCTCGCGGCCGATGTCGTCGATGTAATCCACGATGATCGGGTCGCGAACGAAGACGAGCTGACTGCGCAGCTCGCGGGAGAGCTGGCGCCCGAGCTTCTGCTCGTCCGGGACACTCAGCGGCGAGCAGGCCGTCAGCCCCAGCGCCAGCAGCAACCCCGCGGACAGCAGCGTCCCGCGCCTGCTCTCAGAGCAGCTCGGCGACATCGAAGGCGCGCTTCTTGCGCAACGCTTCCGCGACATGGCGGATGATCAGCAGTACGGAACGGTCGAACGAAACATTGTCCACGATCGGCACATCGTAGCGGTCGGCGAGTTCGAGGAAGTGTTCCTGGATGCGCAGGATCGCGTCGAGATTTTCGAGGTAGCGGTGCGGCGCGCGCTGCTTCTGGTCGTTGGCCCGCGCGCTGAAGCGGTTCTTGAAGGCTTCCTCATCGAGCGTCGCGACCACCAGGAAGATCACGTCGGCGCGATCGGCGTAGGCCCCGACATCGAGCATCCCCGGCACGATCGAGACGCCGTCCATCACCAGACTCGTGTTCTCGGCCAGGGCGCGGTCGATGGATCCGCGGATGCCGACGGAGACGGTCGCGGCCTGCGCCCGAAAACCCTCGACCACCGGGTCGTCGCCGAGCGAATCCGCGGGGAACAGTCGCCAGGCATCGTAGGAGGAGCCGTGGATCGCCGGCACCAGCTCCCGCGACAGCATGATCCGCATGATCTGGCGCACCGAGTCGGTCGAATAGACGCGCTCGATGCCCAGCCGATGCGCCACTTCGAGCGCGAGCGAGGTCTTGCCGACTCCGGCGGCGCCGCCGAGCAGGATGATCACGGGCCGCTCGGGGTTCTGGTATTTGCGCCACTGGAGGTAGCGCTCCCCCGTGGCCTCACCCATCTGGCGGGAAAGCATCTGGTAGGCGAGCCGGCGCAGATCGCGCCGGTCGATCTGCCTCACGTCGCGGGCGACCAACTCGCGCTCGATCTCGCGCGCGACGTCGAAGGCGTCGTTCGGCTCGATCGCGGCGGCGAGCAGCGACTGCGAGAGCACGCCCTTCGAGAATGGCAGCCCCTTGCCCTCGGAGCCGACGATCGCGATGTCGACCGGAATCGGAACGCGACGCTCAGCCTGGAACGGATCGTTGCCGACGATCTCGCGGACCCAGGCGGCAATCTCGCTCTTGTTCACGCTCGCGCGGGTGCCGATGCGCGCGCGCACCTCATTCGCGGTTCGGTAGGCGTCCTCGAAGGGAACGCCCCTCGCCATCAACGAGTGCACCATGATTCCGCGCATGAAGGGACGGGGCTTGCCGTCTCCATCGACCGAGATGCGCCGCGGCGTGCGATCCGCCTTGGCGGGTCGCTTCGCCTCACCCTGCGAGCCCATCCCTCGCAGCCTACCCCAACCCCGGCGAATGGCGAACCCTCGCACCCGGCTCTGAAAAACTACGCAGCGGCGCTGGGCTAACACCCAAATGGAACAATTTCGTCGATATTTGGGTTGACTCGAGCTGCGGACAGGACCTACGCTGCCGGCGGTCGACAAACTGGGGAGCCGAGCGGCGATGCGCGACGCAAGCAATCGATTCCGCACGCGGGACGTCATCGAGATCCTGGGCATCTCGCGGCGCCAGCTCCAGTATTGGTCACAGACGGGACTCGTCGTACCGACTGCGCAGACCCCTGGGGGCCACGGCCGCTACACATTCGAAGACCTGGTCGCCCTGAAAACCGCGAAGCGATTGATCGATGCGGGCGTCTCGGTCCAGCGGATCCGAAAGTCGATCGCCGCTTTACAGCGAATCCTTCCGACCGTGCATCGCCCGCTGGTCGAACTGGTCCTGGTTGCGACGGGCGACGTGGTGCTGGCTTTCCGAGACGGTGCCGCCTTCGACGCCGTCTCCGGCCAGGAATGGGTCTTCGAGGTCGCGCAACTCCAGCGCGAAATCGAAGCCTGGCAGCGCTCGAGCGCTGAGCCCATTGGGTTGCCGCGTCCGCAAGTCGTGCGTCCGGCCCGAGCGCGCAAACGCTCGGCGTGAACCATCCCCCCCGAGCCCGGAGCCTGGAACGCTCCGATGGGCTCGTCGGCTCTAGCCCGGCCCGCGCTGCGCGGGTCGCAATCGCGGGTCGCCGCATGGCTCGCGAGTAGGGGAAACGCGCATGCGCGTCATCGCGATCGTGAATCAGAAGGGCGGCTGCGGGAAGACCACCACCACGGTGAACCTCGCCGGCTGCCTCGCCGCCGACGGGGCCCGGGTGCTGGTCGTGGATCTCGACCCGCAGGCCCACTCGACGCTCGCGCTCGGAATCGACCCCGAGACGGTCGACGAAAACCTCTTCGAGGTGCTGACGGACCCGGAGGGCGCAGCGCGGCTCGAACGCGTGATCCTCGAGGTGACCCCCCAGCTCGCGGTAGCGCCGTCGAGCATCGTGCTCTCGGCGCTCGAGCAGCGGCTCGCCGGCGAACCGATCGAGACCCGCACCGAACGGCTCAGCCTCGCGCTCGCCCAGCTTCCCGACCGCTACGACTACGTGCTGATCGATTGTCCGCCGAGCGTCGGGCTGCTCACGTTCAACGCGCTGCGGGCCGCAGCCGAGGTGATCATCCCGCTCGAGACGAGCTATTTCGCGATCCACGGCGTGCAGAAGCTGCTCGAAACGGTCGGCCTGCTCGCCGAACGCGTGGGCCACGAGCTCAGCGTACGGGTCCTGCCCACCTTGTATGACGGCCGCACGCGCTTCGCGCGTGACACGCTCGCCCGCATCCGCGAGCTGTTCAAGGATCTCTGCTTCGACACGGTGATTCGGCTCAACGTGAAGCTGCGCGAGGCCGCCGGACGGGGCCTGCCGATCTGCCAGTTTGCACCCACGGCGAATGGCAGCATCGATTACGGGGCGCTCGCCGTGGAGGTCGCCGCCTCGGCGCCCGCCGAGCGGAGCGCGGGGCTCGGGGCGGTCCCGCTCGAACCGTCGCGCGAGGTGGTCGTGCGCTATCGCGACCCGGCCGCGAACGACGTGCGCATCGCCGGGGACTTCAACGGCTGGGTGCCCGACAAGGGCGTGCGTTCGCTGATCGAGTCCGACGGCGAAACGCGCGTGTGGACCAAGATCTTGAGACTCCCGCCCGGGACGTATCAGTATCGTTACGTCGTCGATGGCGAGTGGCGCGATGATCCGGAGAATCCGGAACGGGAGCTGAGCGCGGCGGTCGGCCGCAACTCGGTTCTCGTCGTGCGCTAGCCGCACCACCGGCTCGGGAGACCCGCTGTGCCTCGCGATCTCGCTGACGTGGCCGACTATTTCCTGCCCAGGAACCCTGCCGTTTCACACGCTCCGCGCGCGACGGCGCCGCTCGCTTCCGGGGGCGCAGAGCCAGCTCGCGCGAGCCGACCCGCCGCGCTTCCGATCGTGGCCGTGCCCATCGGCGACCGCGATGTGGTGCGGGCGGCGTTCGTCTGGAATCTCGCCGTCGAGGTCGCGCGCCTGGGAGCCAGCGCGACGCTGCTCGCCCCTTCCCCCCTCGAACCTTCGCCGATCTGGCCGGTAGCGGGGCCCGGGCCCGTCGGTGCGGAGGTGGTGCTGGCTCCCGCGCAGGGGTTGGCGCAGCTGCACCGCGCGGCGCTCGATCTCGCCGTCGCGCGCGCGGCCGACGCCAGCGACGGCGGCCTCGTGATCGTGCGCGTGCCGCCGGCCTGGCTGGGCCGCGCCGTCGAGGGGCGTGCGCTGCTGCGCTGGGTGCTGCTCTTCGCGACCACCGAGCGCGTCGATATGATGGAAACCTACGGACTCGCCAAACGCGTGCTCGCTACGAGCCACGAGGCGCGGGTGGGGATCACGATCCACGGCGCGCGTCGCATCGTCGACGCACAGAGCGCGTTCCGGCATCTCTCGGGCGTCACTGCGCGTCATCTCGGACGCGATCTCGCGAGCTACGGCCTGCTCGTCGACGATCTCCACATCTATCGCGCTATCGTGTCGCAGCGACCCATCGGACTCGAGCATCCGCAGTCCCGCGCAGCACGTGCGTTGCGCGACGTGGCGCGCCTGCTGCTCGAGGATGCGCGAAAGACGGCCTTTGCCTGAGTTCGTGATCACGACCCAACCGCCCCGGGCAGACCTGCTGAGGCAGCTGCGTCCGCGCATCGACGGGCTGGTTCCGGGGCTGCGCGTCGTGGCCGAAGGCCTGCTCGGCGCCGAAGCCCGCGTCGATTTCGTGGGCGTCGAAGCCTCGGGACGCGTCGTCCTCGTGATCGTGGGAACGGACGAGGAGGATCTCGCGCTGGTCGGACGCGCCCTCGCTCAGCGCGCGTGGGTCGAGGCGCGGCTGCGCGATTGGCTGCAATTGGCGCCGGGCCTCGGCGTGCGTCCGGAAGCTGGCGTGCGGGTCTGGTTGCTCGCGCCGCGCTTTGGCGCCGAAAGTCTCACGGCGGCGCGCGCCGCAGGCGGCATCGCGCTGGGCATCTATCGCTGCGTTCGCAACGGCGGCGGCGAGCCAGACGCGTTCCTGGAGCCCCTTTGGGAAGAAACCGCGGTCGGCGCACCGGCCTCCACGCTGGCGCGCGCCCCCGCGCAGTTTCGCACCGGGCTCAACGACGCTGAGCTGGGCCTCACCATGGCCGAGCGTCGCGAGTTCGACTGATCCCCGCGGGGGACTTTGGCAGACAATTTTCGACTCCCAGTGACATTTTTTGACACCACCCGCCCCTCGGCGACCACTCCCGGTACGAGTCGTCGCCCGACTGGAGCATGGCCGCGGTGGGCCGCCTCCAAACGGGAATTGCCCAGACGGGAATCTGGGAAGGGGAAGTGGGAAATGGTGGAGCCGGAGACGATCGAGACTTCAGCGAACCCGGAAGACGCCCTGATTGCGCGCGTGCGCGATGGCGACGAGGCCGCCTTCGAGGCCCTGTACGAGCGCTACCTGCCGCGGGTCTTCCAGTTCGTCCGCAAGCGCGTCAGCAACCGTGCGGATGCCGAGGAGATCGTCCAGGAGGTGTTCATCAACATCTTCTCTTCGATCGGCTCGTTCCGCGGCGAAGCCCCGTTCGCGGCCTGGGTGCTCGGACTCACGCGTCGCACCATCGCGAACCGCTTCAAGAAGAAGCGCCACACCACGGTGCCGCTCACCTTCCATGATGACGAATCCGAAAATGTCGACCTGACGATCCCGACGCTGCGGCGCGAGCCGACGCCGTTCGACCACTACGAGTGCGGCGAACGCATCGCACAGCTCGAGTCGACGGCAGCGCGCTACCTGACGAGCGAGCAGCGCCAGCTCTTCGAGCTGCACCACCTGCGTCATCACTCGATCCACGAGATCGCACGCGACCTCGACAAGACGGAGGACGCGGTGAAATCGAATCTCTATCGCGCCCGCCGGGTCCTGCTGACGCAATAGTCCAGTCGACACGAGGCGCCTTCGCGCCGCCGACCGGCGCCCGTCAACAACCGCCGCGCGCACCGCTACACTCGACGATCCGATGTTCGATCCTGCGTACTTCGCGGCCGATCCGGGCGAGCCGCTCGCGCTGTGGCACCGGCCGCAGAGCCCCCCGGCAGCCGCGGAAGACCTGCGCGCCTTCGCGTTCGAGTACACCAGCCGCGGCGATCGTGTTCCCGGGCGGCTGCTGCTGCCACCCCGCGGCGTCGGCCCCTTCCCGCTCGTGCTGCTGCAACACGGGCTCGGCGGCTCGAAGGAGGCGCCGTACCTGGACGCGATCGCGCCGTTCTGGGTGCGCGGTGGCGCGGCAGTGGCGTCGATCGATTTCCCCCTCCACGGCGCGCGCGCGAGCCGCAAACAACGGGCGCGGATCGGCGCAGCCGACGAAGGTCCGGGGCGATTGCTCGCGACGGAGCTGGTGCGACAGGCGGTCATCGATCTGCGGCGCGCACTCGATGCCGCGGCGGGGTTGCCGCACGTCGACGCGGATTGCGTCGCCTACGCCGGTTTCAGTCTCGGATCGATCATCGGTGCGACTTTCTGTGGTGTCGATCCGCGTCCTCGCGCCGCCGCGCTCGCGCTCGCCGGTGGGGGCCTGGGCCCCCCGGAGACGGATCCGCTGCACTACGTGAGCCGCATGGCGCCTCGGCCGCTGCTGTTCATCGGCGCCACGCGCGACCAGACGATTCCGCGCACGGCCACCGAAGCGCTCTACGACGCCGCCGGCGAACCCAAACAGCTGCTGTGGTTCGATGCGACACACGCTGCGCTACCCGGAAAAGCCCTGAAGGCGATGTGGCTGTTCCTGAGTGCCTCGCTCGGTCTCGCAGCCCCAACCGCATGAGCGCGGGCGAGGCGCGCACCAGCTCGTATACTACGGGCCCGAGAGACACCGGGGGTCGTTGCGGAGGCCGCAGCGCCACCGGGTGCACGGATTGAACGAGGTTTTCCATGCTTCAGCGCACCGCTGTGACGGCCGGGCTCGTACTCCTCGGCGGCTGGCTGATCGCCTGCCAGCCCTCCCCGACCGATCAAAGCGCGAATCCGCAGGACTCGAAGACGATCGCCTCGATCGACGACCAGCCGATCACGCAGGGCGAGCTGGACGCGTGGATCAAGGAAGAGCTCTTCCGCGAGCAGACGGAAGACAGCGCGGCGGCCGAGCTCTATGAGCTGCGCGCCCGCTCGCTCGAAGGCCTGATCGACCGGCGCATCCTCGAGGCCGAAGCCAAACGCCGTGGTGTCACGACCGAGGACGTGCTGCGCGCCGAACGCGACGCGCTCGGCGCGATCACCGATGACCAGGTGACCGCCTTCTACGAGCAGAACAAGCAGCGGATGGGTGGGTCGACGCGCGACCAGGTGGCCGATCGCATTCGCGGCTTCCTGGACGAGCAGCGCGGCAGCCAGGTCTCCGCCGCACTGCGCAAGCGCGCGAAGGTCACGCTGCTGCTCGAGCCGCCGCGCGTCATGGTGGCGGCGGAGGGTCCCTCTCTCGGACCGGCCGACGCGCCGGTCACGATCGTCGAGTTCAGCGATTTTCAGTGCCCCTATTGCGGGCGCGCCGGCGCCACCATGAAGCAGATCCACGAACGCTATCCGCAGCAGGTGCGCCTCGTTTATCGCCATCTACCGCTCGAGAGCATTCATCCGAATGCGCGACCCGCCGCCGAAGCATCGGCCTGCGCCGACGCGCAGGGCCGCTTCTGGGACTACCACGACCGGCTCTTCGCCAACCAACGGGCCCTCACCGGACCCGATCTCGCGCGCTACGCCAAGGAGCTCGAGCTCGACACCGCCGCTTTCGACACCTGCGTGAAGGAGCGCAAGACCCAGGCGCAGGTGGACCGCGATCTCGTCGCGGCGACCGAAGCCGCGACGGCCGCTGGCAAGCGCGGCCTCGGCACACCCGCGTTCTTCGTGAACGGCGTGCTGCTCTCGGGCGCGAAGCCGGCCGACGAGTTCTACACGCTGATCGACGCGGAACTGGCCCGCGCTGGAGTCACGCCCGCGCCGGCCGCAGCAGCAGCGACACCCGCCGCGGGTTCGTAGCGGCTAGAACTCCGCGATGCGCGCGAGCAGCGCATCGCGGTGGGCGATCATGCGCTCGGGCGTGGCCGCTTCGAGGTTGAGCCGCAGGACCGGCTCGGTGTTCGACGGCCGCAGATTGAACCACCAATCCGGGTAGGCGACGCGCAGCCCGTCGAGATGCGAAATCTCGGGCGCCGCCGCATGCTCGGCCTCGATCGCCGCGAGTATGCGCGGGATGTCCTTCACCGTGCGATTGATCTCGCCGCTCGCCGCGTAACGCCGCAGCGGAGCCACCAACTGCGAGAGCGGGCGGCGTTCCTCGCCGAGCAGGTCGAGCATCGCCACGAAGGCGGCGATGCCGTCGTCGGCCACCAACGTCTTCGAAAAGCGGAAATACAGGTGGCCGGAGAGCTCGCCCGCGAAGATCGCGCCGACCTCGCGCATGCGCGCCTTCACGAACGAATGGCCCACGCGGCACATCTCCGGGATGCCCCCCGCCGCCAGGATTTCTTCCGCGGTGACGCGGCTCGAGCGCAGATCGTAGAGCACGCGCCCGCCGGGGTGACGGCGCAACGCACGTCGCGCGAGCAATGCGGTCACGAGGTCGGAAGAAATCGGCTGCGCCTGGTCGTCGACGAAGACGGCCCGATCGGCGTCGCCGTCGAATGCGACGCCGAAGTCCGCCCCTGTTCGGCGCACGGCTTCGCACACGTCGCGAAGATTCTCGAGCTTGAGCGGATCTGCTTCGTGATTCGGAAACGAGCCATCCGGTTCGAAGTAGAGCCGGGTCACGTCGAGCGACAGACGCTCGAGCAGGGGTTCGAGCCCCGCCGCGGCCATGCCATTCCCGCAGTCGATCGCGACGCGCAGGCGCGGCCGCGACTCGCCGACCGTCAGCACGTGGTCGACGTAGGCGTCGCTCACGTCGACCCGCTCGACCTGCCCCGGACGAGCCGCCGGCGGCTCGTCGAGGATGCTGGCCGCGAGGCGCTCGATCTCCTTCAGGCCGCTCGCCTCGCCGATCGGGATGGCGTGCTCACGACACAACTTGAAACCGTTGTATTGCGCCGGATTGTGGGAGGCGGTCAGCATGATCCCGCCCCCCGTGCCGAGGTGGTCGACACCGAAATACAGCATCGGCGTGCAGATGACGCCGAGATCGACGACGCTCACGCCCTCCTCGCTGACACCCGCGAGCAACGCCGCGAAGAGTTCGGGCGAGCTGCGTCGCGCATCGCGCCCGATCGCGATTCGCGACGTGCGCAGGAAGCGAGCCGCCGCTCGGCCGATGCGCCGGGCGTCGTTCGCGTCGAGCTCGTCGGGAACCACGCCGCGGATGTCGTAGGCCTTGAAGATCGCCACGGCCGGCAAGGTAGGCGCTCCGCGCGGGTGCTTCCACGACTCGCCTTGACCCGCCGGGCATCGGCGGTCACCCTCCAGGGGTTCGGAGTTGCCTGCGAGGTCACCGCATGTTCGGCATCGGTACGTCCGAGCTCTTGATCATCCTCGGGATCGTCGTCGTCCTGTTCGGCGCGCGCCGCCTGCCAGAGCTGGGCTCCGGCGTGGGGCAGGCGATCCGCAACTTCAAGGCAGGAATCTCGGGGAAAGACGAGATCGACGTGACCCCGAAGAAGGAAGAAGTCAGCCAGGGGAAGCCGGGATCCTGAACGGATCCTGCGCGGCTCAGCGAGCGGGCGCTGGCGCGTCGACGTTCGCGAGCGCCGCACCCCGGCCCGGCGGAATCGGCTCGAGAACGAAGCGCGACGCCGCCGCGGGCATTGCGACCACGACCGCCTCGAACGCAAGCGACTGCCCCGGTTGCAGCGACGTCAGCGCGAGGTTCTGACCGCCGTGGAGCTGGCGCGCCTGCAACGCCGCCGGATCCGACTCGCGCAACTCGCGTGCCTCCAGCACCGGTCCAATCGCGGCCGGCTCGCCGGCGAGGCGAGCGCCGCTGGCATCGAGCAACCGCACGCCGGTGAGCGCGCCGAGCGGCATCGGCGACGCCGTCGGATTCACGAGCCGACCGGAAACGACGAAGAGCGGACCAGCCGCCACATTCTCGACCCAGCGTCCCGCGATCCCCTGCGCCTCGAGCTGCGCCAGACGTTGCGTGCCGAGGCTCGGCTCCGAATCCGAGGCGAGGCTCGGCCCGAGCGTCTCGAAGGCGACCAGCGCGAAGAGCGCTGCCGTCACGATCCAGCCAGCTGCGTGCCCGCTGCGGGCGACCCACGCAAGCAGCCGCGAGGGCTCCGTGGGTTCGATCCATTCATCGACCTGGGGCCGGGAGGAAAGCGCGCTTGCGGACCGCGCCGGCGCCAGGGGCGCCGGGAGATTCGCGACCTCCGCGGCGTGCGCCGGCGCAGCGCCGACCAGGGCCGCATTCGCGGACGAGCTGCCTGCGAGCAGATCCCAGCTCTCGGGATTGCCGAGTTCGCCTTCGTCGGCGTCCGCAGGCGCCGCGAAAGCCGAAGCTGCGCTCCATTCGGGGTCGGCCGGTCGCGACACGGAATTCGCGCCGAGCAGATCGTCGATCGCCTCACGCGCGGCATCCTGCGCTTCGATGGGCTCGCTCGCGGGCGACGCGTCATCGCCAAAAGGCGCTTCGCTGAACTCCCAATCACTTTCGTCTGCCAGTTCGCTCTCGTCCGCCACGTCGCGCTCGGCAGCCACCTCGCGCGCGTCAGCGGCCTCGTACTCGTCGGCGAAATCCTCGCCGCCAACGCCGGCCGCTTCGGGCAGGTCCTCCGTCGCCTCGGGCGACGGAGGCGCTTCGGCGTCGAGCGCAGCCAGCACCACGCGCTCGACGACGCCTTGCGGCGGCGCCTCCCCGGCAGGCTCGATGAAAAAAGCATGCTTGCAGCGGGAGCAGCGCACGCGCGTTCCGCCCGCCGGAATCTTCGAGTCGGCGAGCTGGAACTGCGTCGCACACTGTTCGCAGGTGACGATCAACGGAGCCTCCCGCCGCGAGCCCGCGCGCAGCCCTGTGCTAGGGTCGCGCCGGTTTTCGGCCGTGAACGACGTTTCGGAGCCACCGCCGCTCCTCTTGAGAGCCGGCCGCACCTCCGCCGGCGCGCCCATCGCGCGGAGCCCCAGTGACACCGCTGCCCCTCGCCTCGCTGCTCGAGCGCCGTCTCGTGATCGTGACCGGCAAGGGGGGCACCGGAAAAACGACCGTGGCCGCAGCCCTGGGGGTCGCGGCGGCGGCTCGCGGCCGCCGCGTGCTGCTCGTCGAGGTCGGGCGCGACGAGCAGATCCCGTCGCTCTTCGAGCCCGGCAGCCCGCCCGCCGGCTATTCCGGGCGGGAAGTCCACCCGGGCCTCACGTCGCTGCGAATCGACCCCTTCGAGGCGCTCGCCGAGTACCTGGCGCTCCAGCTCGGGATGCGCGCGCCCGTCGCGCTCGTGCTGCGCAATCGCGCCTTCCGCCAGCTGATGGATGCCGCGCCGGGTTGGCGCGAGTTGATCACGCTCGGCAAGGTCTGGCACCTCGAGCAGATGCAGGCCTCTCCGGGACGCCCGCGCTTCGACCTGATCGTGGTCGACGCGCCGGCGACCGGGCATGGTGTCACGTTCCTGTCGGCGCCTCGCGTCGTGGTTTCCGCCGTGCGCGCCGGTCCGCTGCGGCGGCACGCCGAGCAGGTGGAAGCGCTGGTCGAGGATCCGGCGCGGACGGCGTTGCTCCCGGTGGCGCTGGCCGAGGAGCTGCCGGTGCGCGAGACCCAGGAGCTCGTGAGCAAGCTGCGCGACGACGTGGGCATCCAGGTCGATCGCGTGGTCGTGAACGCCATGCTTCCCCGCCCCTTCCCTGTCGGCCTCGACGATCTCGACATGCGCTTGCGTCGTCTCCCCGAAGCCACACCGCTCGGCGCACTTCCGGCGCCGAGCGTGCTCGCCGCCTGCGCGACGCATCTGCGCACCCGCTTCGAGCTGCACGAACGCTGGGCGCGCACGCTCGCGGAGTCGATCGGCCTGCCCTGCGTACGCCTGCCCTACCTCCGCGAGGGGGTGGAAGGGCCCGCGAGCCTGGCGGCGCTCGGAGCCCTGCTGCTGGCCGGGCAGCCGACGGAGGCGGCGTGAGCTCCGCCGATTTCGCGCAGTCCGTGTTGCTGCGCGCGCGCGTCGCGGTGTGCGTGGGTTCGGGCGGCGTCGGCAAGACGACGGTCGCCGCGGCGCTCGCGCTCGAGGCGGCGCGCCGGGGCCGCCGCGTGCTCGTGCTCACGATCGACCCCGCGCGGCGACTGGCGGATGCGCTCGGCGTCGCAGCCCTCGGGAACCAACCCGAAGCGCTCCCGCGCGCGGCGCTGGCCGAGCTCGGCGTGCCGCCGCAGGGAAGCCTGAGCGCGTTGATGCTCGACATGAAGCGCACCTTCGACGATCTGGTCGAACGCTTCGCCGACAGCCCCGAGACGCGCGCCCGCATTCTCGAAAATCCGATCTATCAGCACGTCTCCGAAGCGCTCGCTGGCAGCATCGAGTACTCGGCGATGGAGAAAGTCTACGAACTCGACGCGAAGCGCAGCTACGATCTGATCGTCGTCGACACACCGCCCTCGCAGCACGCGCTCGATTTCCTCGAAGCGCCTCAGCGGTTGCTCGAGTTCCTCGACAGCCGCGTCGTTCACATGTTGATCCATCCGGCGTTCGTGGCGGGCCGGCTGGGCTTCCGCGTGTTCCAGCACGGCGCCCGCCGGGTCCTGAAGCTGCTCGAGCGGGTATCCGGGATCGGCTTCCTCGAAGACATATCGGAGTTCCTGCTCGCCTTCGAGGGAATGAGCGAGGGCTTCCGCGAACGGGCGGGCGGTGTGCGTGCGCTGCTGCTCGGGCGCGACACGGCGTTCGTGCTGGTGGCGGGCACCGGGCGCAGCTCAGTCGAACAGGCGCTCCAGCTACATGCGCGCCTGGCCGGCTTCGGCGCGGCGCTCGCGGGCGTGCTGGTCAACCGTGTGCGCGCGTGGCCCGGCGGCGGTCCGCCGCCGGATCTCAGCCTCGGCCAGGCTTCGCTCGGCTCCCTGTCGGAGGCGTTCGCGTCGAGCGAGGGCCCCGATTTCCCTGCCCCCGCAGCGGCCCAGGCTGCGCTCGATGCAGCGGCGGGATACGCTGCCTTCGTGCGCCGCGACGCGCGCGAGACCGCCGCGTTGCGCGACGTGACCGAGAAACAGGGCAGCTACTGGGGCGCCATCCCGGAGTTCGCCGACGACGTCCACGACCTCGCCGGGCTCGCGCGAATCGCGCAGGCGATCTTCGGAAACGGGGCCGATGCCGGAAGGGAAACGCCGAATGCCGGCGAAGCGCAGCGACGAAGCGCCCCCGTCTGAACGCGAACCGGCGTTCCGCCGCGCACCCGCCAACGCCGGGGAAGCGCTCGCGCGCGCGCGCCAGCATGCGCGCAACGCGGCGTCGGAGGCGGTCGCTGCCATCCACGCGCTGCTCGATGCCGCGGCGCTCGCCACGAGCGGCTTGCCCTCGGAAGCGAACGGCGTGCTCGCGCCGCTCGCGCGGCTGCTCGAAAGCGTCTCCGAAGGTCTCGCGCCGGAATCCGCGGTGGTGTCGGCCCCGCTGCTCACGGCGCTCGCCGACGCGCTCGACGCCGAGATCGCGCGCTGGGAGGCGCGTGCGCGCGACGATGTCGAGGCGCGCGCCGTGCTGCGTGCGTTTCTCGGCGTGCGCGAGCTGCTGTGGGAACTCGGACTGCGCCGACGCGAGTCCCCTTCGGGAGCGCCGGCGACAGCGCCGCGATCGCCGGCCCCCGATTCCGCGCGTGCGCCGCGCCCCGTCCGGCGGCGATCTCGCGTCCAGCGCGTTCCGATCGAGGGCTGACCGCCCCCTCCGACTGAGCTAGCGTGCGCCCTGCCGCGGCATCACGCGGCAGCGCGAGGCCCCCCACCCGCATGCCGATCCTGATCAAGCGCTATGCGAATCGCAAGCTCTACAACACCCAGACCAGCCGCTACATCACGCTGAAGGGTATCGCCGAGCTGATCGAGAGCGATGAAGAAGTGCGCGTGATCGACAACGAGTCCGGCGAGGACATCACGTCGGTCGCTTTGTCCCAGATTCTCGTCGACAACGAACGCGAGGGCCGACGGGTTTCGCGTCCACTGCTGTCCGGCCTGCTGCAACGCGGGGGCGACGCGCTCTACGGCGCGCTGCGGCGGGGCGTCGGCGACGCTTCCGAGGGACTCGGCGAAATTCAGCGCAACGTGCGGCGTATGGTGCGGCGCCACGACGATGAGGGCGGCGGAATCGGCGATTGGATCTCGCACGGCGCGCCCGATCTCGAGAACGTCCTCCAAAACACGGTCGAGCGGGTCTTCAAACTGCTCGACCTCCCGCGCCGTTCCGACATCGACGCGCTGAATCGCAATCTCGACCGCGTGGCGAGAGCGATCGAAGCGCTCGATCAGACGCCCTCGGGCGCGCTGCCCGACGACGCAACGCCCGCGCCGCGCCCCGCAAAGCCGAGCGCGTAGCGCGCCGCGCGCGCTAGCCCCAGACCGATTCCCGCTCGGCGAGTCCGACATCGACCAGCTTCTGGATCTGGATGCGCAGATCCTCGGTCAGTCGCGAGATCAGCAGCTCGTCGGCCGAGGCGTCGGGGGCCAGATGGCCGAGCGCGAGCGGCTCGCCGATGCGGATCACCCACTTCGTCGGCAGCGGCAGGAAGCCGAGCGGCCCCAACCAGGGGAAGGTCGGTGTCACGGGCAGGAACGGCAGCCCCATGGCGCGCGCCGGCGTGGTCCACTTGAACAGGATCGGATGCGCCTCCTCCGCGCCCACGATGCCCACCGGGACGAGCGGCGCGCCCGTCTCGAGCGCGACGCGCAAGACGCCGCCGCGTCCGAGACGCTTGAGCCGGTAGCGCTCCCGGAAGACCTTGGCGGCCCCTTTCACCCCCTCCGGAAACGCAATCAGGAAACGCTTGGATTCGAGCAGCCTCTCGGCATTCTCACGGCACGCGCGCACCCCCCCGAGGCGGGCGAGATACGACTGCACGAACGGCAGCGTGATCAGCCAGTCGGCCGCCAGGAAGCGCGGGCGCTCGTGGCTCGCGTGCGAGCGCTCGATTCCGTGCGCGAGCATCAGGCCGTCGTAGGGCAACAGTCCCGAATGATTCGCGACGAGCAGGCACGGACCGCTGGCCGGCAGGTTCTCGATTCCCGAGAGACTCACGCGCCAATACTGGTCGTACAAGAAATCCAGAGCGGGGCGCGCCCGCCGCAGCACGACCTCGTCCATGCCGAATTCGTCGACTTCACCGGAGCGCTCGCTCATGCCGAACGTTCCGAAACGCCGACGCAGGTTCATGTAAAGCGCATCCCAGTCGAAATCCGCAGGCGCGGGATCGCCGCCGTGGCCCGGAAACCGCGCACGGATCTCCTGCCGCAGCGCCGCAAGGGCCTGCGTCAAATCGTCGCCCAGCGCCGGCTCGACCGGGTCGTCGATTGCCTTTTCCATGGGAGCCTTCTCCATCGAAGCCATTGCCATCGGAGCCCGTCCCGCCTCCGGGGGCTCCGTCACATCTGTGCGTCTACGCTCCGCATCAGCGATAGCGCCGCATTCGGCGTGCCGAGACGAAGGAGATCCACGCCTCTTTCGTGGTGTAGGCAGGCTCGCCGAACGCTTCCCAGCCGCGGCGCCCGTCGGCGACCCACAGGTAGCGCAGGTAGTCGTAGAAGCCCGCCGGCGGATCGCCCGATTGGCTCTGCGAAGGATAGTAGGCCATGCGATACAGCAGCGGAGCCGGAAGCGGCACGATGCGCTTGCCTGCGAGTCGCAGCAGCGTCGAAAGCGGAAGCACGCCCTGCGCGACCACGTTGAAGATGCCGGGGTGCGGCGCGAGCGTCGCGCGCTCGAAGGCCCAGAGGCAATCGTCCTCGTGCACGAACTGCATCAGCGGGTCGTAGCCGAGAAGCATCGGCACGACCGGAAACGAGAAGAAGCGCACCACGGGATCCCAGTGGCTCGGCCCGATGATCCAGCCCGTGCGCAGCACCGTCACTTCGGTGTCGGGATGACGCAGGCTCCAGCTCGCGAGCAGGGATTCCATCTCGACGCGGTTCTGCACCGAGTGCGCGTCGGGGTGGCCGCGCAGCGGATGGCGTTCCGTCAGGAAGTTCGGATTGTCGGGCCGCGGTCCATAGAGCATGGTGCTCGACGCCACCACCAGGCGTTTCACCTTGGCGGCGGCGCACGCGCTCATCACGTGCAGGCTTCCGATCGTTTCGAGCTCGTGATCGAACTCCGTGTCGGGTGTGGGCTGCGTGCGGAAGGCCGTGTGCACGACGGCATCCACGCGCTCGCGCACCAACAGTTCGGCGACGTGATTGTCGGCGGTGGGATCGGTCAGATCGACCCGATGGAAGCGGACCCGCCCGTCGAGCCGGAACGGACGCCGCTGGTCGAGCCCGACCACGCGCAGATCCGGGACGCGCGCGAGCAGGCGTTCGACCAGGGCGCGCCCGATGCTGGTGGCGAGCCCCGTGACCGCGACGACGCCGAGTGAGCCCATCGAACTCCCACGCGCCTCGCTGCCCGCGAGGCGCTCGGATAGCATGCTCCGTCATGGCGGTGCCGCGGGCAACCGGCGTGGTCGTGGACCGGCGTTACCGCGATCATCGGGGGCCAGCGGGCCATCCCGAGCGCCCGGACCGCCTGAGCGCCGTCGAGCGCGCCATCGATGCCCAGAGCGAACACCTGACTCCCGTCGCGGCCCGGCCGGCCAGCGACGAAGAGATCCTGCGCGTCCACGACGCGGAGCACCTCGCACGCATCACGCAGGCCGTGCGCCAGGCGCCCCTGAACCTCGACCCGGACACCTACGTCTCTGCCGAGAGCCTTGCCGTGGCGCGGCTGGCCGCCGGAGGCGCAATCGAACTGGCGCGCCAGGTGGCGAGCGGACGCCTGCAGTCGGGCCTGGCAGCGGTGCGCCCGCCTGGCCACCACGCCGAGGCGGGCCGCGCGATGGGTTTCTGTCTGTTCAACAACGTGGCGATCGCCGCGCGGGCGCTGCAGGCGGAGGACGGCCTCGAGCGCATCCTGATCCTCGATTGGGACGTCCACCACGGCAACGGAACCCAGCACAGCTTCGAAGCCGATCCGACGGTGCTCTACGCGTCGACCCACCAGTTTCCGTACTACCCCGGAACCGGCGCGGCCGGCGAAGCGGGATGCGGCAGGGGGGCGGGCTTCACGCTGAACGTGCCGCTGCCCGCGGGCTGCGGCGACGCGGTCTACACGGGCGCGTTGCAGCGACTGCTGGTCCCCGTCGCAGAAAAGTTTCGGCCACAACTCATTTTGGTGTCATGCGGTTTCGACGCCCACGTCGACGATCCGCTCGCGGCCATGCAGGTGACGGGAGCGGGCTTCGCGGCGATGACGGCGATCGTGCGCGCGCTGGCGGAAGCCACCTGCGGCGGTCGGGTCGCCTGCGTGCTCGAAGGCGGCTATGCCGCGAGCAGCCTCTACGAGGGCACGCAGGCGGTTCTCAGCGTGCTCACCGCCACCGAAACGCCGCCGCTGCCCGCGCCGGTCGCCCTCACGCCCGGTGGCGTGCTCGAAAGCGTGGTGGGACGGGTGGCCCAGGTGCATCGCGGCGGGCATCCACGCCTCGGCGGCATCTAGCTCTCTAGAACGCTGTTTCTAATCCGACCGATCGCCTCTGCATCTTGTAGTTCGACGATCCGCTCACCGCGATGGCTGGTGGCGCGCGGTCCTCAAGAATTATTTTCTTCAAGACAGTGAAAAAACTTGTTGCCGCGCGGGATCAGGTGGTTTAAAAGTGTCTCTCGGTGGGGATTGGTGGGGAAAAGTGGTGAATCCGAACCACCCAGGCAGGGGCTCCAGCGATGTTTCGAGGCCGCTTCGTTCACACGCTGGATAGCAAGGGTCGTGTCAGCATTCCTTCGGGGTTTCGTTTGGAGCTTCAACGACGCAGCGAGCGGGCGCCGATCCTGACCAACGCGGATCAATGCCTGCTCCTGTACCCCTACGAAGACTGGTGCGACTTCGAGCAGCGCATCGTCGGTCTTTCCTCCTTCGACCCCGACGTGCAGGCCTTCGCACGCATGATGATCTCTGGCGCGTCCGAGTGCCCGATCGATGCACAGGGAAGGATCCTCGTGCCGAGTGTGCTCCGCGAGCACGCTCGACTCGACCGCGAGGCGACGATCGCCGGCGTGGGTCCCCGCATCGAACTGTGGGACAAGTCGCGCTTCGACGCTGACATTTTGAAGACCCAGGCTCGCTATCTCGAGATCTCGTCGGCGATGGCGAAGCTGGGCACGTAGAGGTTTTGCAGGTGGGGCCGGAGGAGAGGATCTCCTCCGGGTGAGAGGTTGGGGTGTCCCCGGGGTATCTCTTCGCGGTGGGCGGGGCGTACTGGGGGGGACAAACCGTTCCCGAGAAGTCCGATACTCCGGGGCACCCCAGCATCTTTCGGAATCCAGCGAGCCTGCCGCGGGGGTGACGGCAGGAGGCAACGTACTCGCGTGGCCAAGGCATTCGAACACCGGCCCGTCCTGCTCGCGGAGACCATCGAACTCCTGGCTCTTCAACCGGGCGCCGTCGTCGTCGACGGCACGGTGGGAGGCGGAGGCCACGCGGCCGCCATTCTCGAACGCACCGCACCCGACGGTCGTCTGATTGGACTCGACATGGATGACGACGCTCTCGAAGCGGCGCGCCTGCGCCTGCTTCCCTTCGGCGACCGGGTGACCCTGGTCCGCGCCTCCTTCCGCGAGCTGACGTCGGTGCTCTCCAGGCTGCACTCGCCCCGGGTCGACGCCGTGTTGCTCGATCTCGGAGTTTCGTCCCACCAACTGGACGCTCCCGAGCGGGGTTTCCGATTCGCCGACGCAACCGCGGCCCAGACGCCGCTCGACATGCGCATGGACCAGCGCAGCCCCATCACCGCCGCAGAAATCCTGCGCACCGGCACGACCGATGAACTCGCGGCGATCTTCCGCGAGGGGGCCGAGCTTCCGGGGGCGGGCCGCCTGGCGCGCAAGCTTGTGGAGACGCGCGCGCGCACACCGCTCGTCACCACGCGGGATCTGCTGCGGGTGATCGAGGCCGCGCACGTCGGAGGCGGCCGCCGCCACCACCCGGCGACGCTCGTGTTTCAAGCGCTGCGCATCGCCGTCAACGACGAGCTGGCGGCGCTGCGCGAAGGGCTCGAGGCCGCGATTGTCGCCCTGCGCACCGGCGGGCGGCTGCTCGTGATCGCCTACCACTCGCTCGAGGACCGCTGCGTCAAGCATCGCCTGCGCGAAGGCGAGCATCCGTGCACCTGCCCGCCCCGGATGCCCGTTTGCATCTGCGGGCGCCGGCCGCATCTGCGCGTGCTGACCCGTCGGCCGCTGCGCCCGAGTGAAGTCGAGCTCGCCGAAAACCCGCGGGCCCGCTCGGCCCGCCTGCGCGCCGCCGAGCGCATCCCCGAGGCCGCATGAGCGCCACCCGTCCGCTGCGAATCTGGTCGAGCCGAGTCGCAGGCTGGCTCGGGCCGGCGCGTGCGCGACGTCCCGCGCGGGCGCGCGCCGACCTCGTGGGCCGCGATTTCGCCGAGCGGCGCGCCGCGGGCCCTTCCCTGACGCGCGTGCTGCCGGTGCTGATCGCTGGCGTCGTGTTCACCGCTCTCGCGCTCACCGCGCTGCGCGTCGACCTGATCCGTGTGCGTTACGGCCTCGGGGAGGCGATGCGTGAGGAGAAGACGCTGCTCGAACAGGAGCGCGCCTTGCGAGCGAGGGTCGGCAGCTTGCGCGACCCGATCGCGCTCGCGCGCCTCGCTCCCCGCTTCGGTCTCGCGCGCCCCACGCGCGTGCTCGATCTCCCCGCCGCTGCGGTCGCGGATCCCCGTCCATGAGATCGCCGGACGTGCGGATCGCCGCACGACGGGTCGCCATCGCGCGCAGCGTGTTGCTGCTCCTCGTCGGGGTGCTTTGCGCGCGCGCCGCCCACCTCGCCGTCGACGAGCGCGGCGCACGCCGCGGCCTCTCGCAGACGGCCAATGCCGTGACACTGCCCGCCGAACGCGGGGCGATCTTCGATCGCGACGGCACGCCGCTCGCCCTCTCGGTGGACGCACCTTCGGTGTATGCCATGGCGGGCGAACTGCGCGATCTGCCGGATACCGCACGCAAGCTCGCCGGCGCGCTTCGCATCGAACGCGGCGCGCTCGAGCAGAAGCTGCGCAAGGCCCGCTCGTTCGTCTACGTGGCGCGTTGGATCGAGCGCGAGGCCGCGCAACGCGTGCGCGCGCTCGCACTGCCCGGCGTGGGCCTGCTCGAAGAACCGCGGCGTGTCTATCCGCACAAAGAACTTGCCGCGCAGGTGATCGGATTCGCGAACATCGACGGCGTCGGTGTGCGCGCGATCGAACAGCAGGAGGAAGCCTGGCTGCGCGGCGAAGCGCGGCAGGTTGGGGTCGAACGCGATGCGCGCGGGGCGCTGCTCGTCTCGGGCGGGCCGGAGGGCTGGAGCACGGCCGGCGGCGACGTACGGCTCACCCTCGACATGGCCCTCCAGGCCGAAGCCGCGGCCGCGCTGGCCGAGGCCGTCCGCACGACCGGAGCGCGCGGCGGCAGCGTGCTGTCGCTCGACCCCTTCTCGGGGGACGTGCTGGCCCTCGCCGAGGCGCCGGCCTTCGACCCGAACCGGTTCCGCACGCTCGAGTTCCCGCGCACCCGCGCACACGCCTTCCTCGATGCGCAGGAACCGGGTTCGACGATGAAGGCGTTTCTGATCGCGGCGGCGCTCGAGAAGGGCGCCATTCGCACGAACCAGGTCTTCGACGGCGAGGACGGCAGCCTGCGCGTGCCGGGCAAGACCATCACCGACACGCATCCGCACGCCGCCATGCTGCCGTCGGACATCATGCGCGTGTCGAGCAACATCGGCGCCGTGAAGATCGCCTGGGCGCTGGGCAGCGACGCGCACTACGAAATGCTCCGCAGCTTCGGTTTCGGCGAGCGCACGCGCAGCGCCTTTCCCGACGAGTCGGCCGGCATGCTGCGCGCGGCGTCGCGCTGGCGCCCGGTCGACCAGGCGACCGTGGCGTTCGGACAGGGCCTGTCCGTGACGCCGATCCAGCTCGCGGTCGCCACGGCAGCACTCGCCAACGGAGGCCTGCGCATCGAGCCTCGCCTGGTCGCCGCCCGCCGCCTGCCTCGCGGCGCCTGGCAGGAGAACGAGAGGCGGCCAGCGCAGCGGGTGATCTCGCGCGAGACGGCGCAAAGCGTGCTCTCGATGCTCGAGGGTGTCATCGGCCCGGAGGGAACCGGCGGGCGCGCGGCCCTGGCGGGCGTGAGGGTCGCAGGCAAGACCGGCACCGCACAAAAGCTCGATGCTGCGACGGGCCAGTATGCGGACAATCGCTTCACGGCGTGGTTCATCGGCATCGTGCCGGCGGATGCGCCGCGGCTCGTGATCGTGGTCGCGCTCGACGAGCCGCGACGGCCGCAACACACCGGCGGCATGTCTGCCGCCCCGCTCTTCGCGCAGGTTGCGGCCGCGCAGCTCACGCACTTCGGCATCCACACCGAGCCCGCCGTAACGCCGCCGCTCGTGCAGGTCGCGAAGGCTTCCGCGCCCGCGGTGCCAGCGAGTCCCGTGCGCGCGATCGTCGCCCAGACGGCTGCGCCAGCGCCGGTTTCCGCGCCGCCCCCGCCGAGCCCCGCGCCCGCGCTGACCCGCGTCGAGGATCGCGTGCTGTTGCCGGACTTCCGCGGCTTCACGGTCTCCGAGGTCCAGCAGATCGCCGCCAGTAGCCAGCTCGCAGTGCGCATCACCGGCAGCGGCCGTGCGATCAGCCAGGAACCGCCGCCGGGGACGGTGCTTGCCATCGGGGACGCGACGGTGCGCGTGCGCTTCGAGCCGGCCGCACCGCCGGCCGACGATCGGAAGAGTTGATGCGGCTGTCGGCGCTGCTCGCCGCCCTCTCGCCCGTGCCCGCAGACGCTGGCGCGGGCGATGACCCGATCGTGCGCGGGGTCAGCTACGACTCACGGGCCGTCGCTGCCGGTGATGTCTTCGTCGCGATGCGCGGCTCGCTCGTCGACGGTCACGCCTATCTCGCGCAGGCCATCGCCCTCGGTGCGGTCGCGATCGTCGTCGAAGCCATCCCGTCCGGGCTCGACCTGCGCGGCCGACCCGCGATCGTCGTACCGGAGACCCGGCGTGCGCTCGCGGCGCTCGCCACCCGCTTCTACGGCGAGCCTTCTGCCGAACTCGCCCTGATCGGCGTCACGGGCACCAACGGCAAGACCAGCACCACCTATCTGATCGAATCGATCCTGGCTCGCGCCGGGCGCCGCGTCGGCCTGATCGGCACGCTCGAGTTCCGCTTCGGCGGCCAGCGCCGGCGCTCGATCAACACGACGCCCGAAAGCCTCGATCTCCAGATGGCGCTGCGCGACATGCGCAACCGCGGCGCCGACGCAGTCGTGATGGAAGTCTCCTCGCATGGGCTCGCGCTCGGCCGCGTCGACGGCTGCCGCTTCAGGGTCGGCGCCTTCACCAACCTCACCCAGGACCATCTCGACTTCCACGGCACGATGGCGGCCTATCGCGACGCCAAGGCGCTGCTCTTCACGCGCTACCTGGCGAAGGACGGCTGCGCGGTCGTGAACATCGACGATCCCGCCGGTCCCGAGCTCGCGCGGGCGGCCGGGCAAGCGGGCGCGCGCGTGATCCGGATCTCCCGCACGGCCGACGCAGATGTGCGGCTCGAGACGGCAGACGTGCGCATGGACGGAACGCTCGCACGGGTCGCACTGGTCGGAACCAGCCTCGAACTCGCGATTCCGTTGCTCGGCGACTTCAACGTCGAAAACGTGCTGATCGCCTGCGGTGTCGCGACGGCCCTCGGCGTGGCGCCGGAGGGGATTGCGGCCGGCATCGCCGCTTGCCCGCAGGTGCCGGGCCGCGTCGAGCGCATCGGCGCAGCAGACGGTTCGCAGCCGACGGTGCTGATCGACTACGCGCACACTCCCGACGCCGTCGACAAGCTGCTGCGCACGCTGCGTCCGCTCACACGCGGGCGGCTGGTCACCGTGTTCGGCTGCGGCGGCGACCGCGATCGCGCGAAGCGCCCGCTGATGGCCGAAGCCGTCGCGCGCTGGAGCGATCTCGCCGTCGCCACCAGCGACAACCCGCGCAGCGAGGATCCGCACGCCATCCTCGCCGATATCGAGCGCGGGCTCGGAAAGCTCCAGCGTGTCGAGCCGGGGGCGCTGGCCTCAGCAAGCCATGCCTACGCGATGCAGCCTGATCGCCGCGCGGCGATCGGGCTCGCGATCGACGTCGCACGCGGCGACGACACCGTCGTGCTGGCCGGGAAGGGCCACGAGGATTACCAGATCATCGGCCGCGAACGCCTGCCCTTCAGCGACGGCGACGAGGCGCGCCGCGCGCTCACGAAGCGAGGTGCGCGATGAGCGCGTCCCTGCGGGCGGGCGAAGCGGCCCGCTGGATGGCGGGCGTGCTGCGCCAGGGGAACCCCGACACGGAGCTGCGCGGCGTATCGATCGATACGCGCAGCCTCGGCCAGGGAGAACTCTTCGTCGCGATCGCCGGCCCGCGCCACGACGCCCATCTATTTCTCGCCACGGCCGTTGCCGCGGGCGCGGGGGGCCTCGTGATCGAGCGCGGCCGCCCCCTGCCTGCGGAACTCGCCCCCGCGCTGTGTGTGATCGAAGTCGCGGACACGACGCAGGCCCTGGGCGCGCTCGCCGCCGGTCACCGCGCAAGCTTCCGCGGGCCCGTGGTCGCGATCACCGGCAGCAACGGCAAGACGACGACCAAGGAGATGTGCGCGGCGATCCTCGGGCTGCACGCGCCGTGTCTCAAGACACAGGGCAACCTGAACAATCAATTCGGATTGCCCCTGACGTTGCTGCGCCGCAGCGAAAGCGACCGCAGCCTGGTGGTCGAGATCGGCATGAATCACCGCGGCGAGATCGCGCCGCTGGCCGCGATCGCCAACCCGAACATCGGCGTGATCACAAACGTCGGCAGCGCGCACATCGAGCACCTGGGCACGCTCGAAGCGATCGCACTCGAGAAGGGGGATCTGCTCGCGGCGCTGCCCGCGGACGGCACCGCGGTGATCCCGGCGGAGGATCGCTTCGGCCTCGCCCGCCGCACGCAGGCCAGCGTCGTGCGCTTCGGCCGCGAGGCCGGCGCGGACGTGCGCGCCGAGCAGGTTCGCGAGCTCCACGCCGGCGGCTACGCATTCGAGCTGGTGACACCGGCCGGGCGCATCGCCGCCCGCGTCGCCGGACTCGGCGAGGCGACGCTCGTGAACGCACTCGCCGCCGCGGCCGCCGCGCAAGCCGCGGGCGCATCGCTCGAGGCGCTCGCCGCGGGTCTCGCTCGCTTCGAGCCCGCGCATGGACGCCTCGAGCGCATCGATCTGGCGCGCGGAATCGTGCTCATCGACGACACCTACAACGCCAATCCCCAATCGATGGAAGTCGCGCTGCGCATGCTGGCGCAGCGGCGGGGTCACGGGCGCGGCCTCGCCGTGTTGGGCGAGATGGGCGAACTCGGCGCAATGGCGGCGCAAGCCCATTGCGAGCTCGGCCGACTCGCAGCAGCGCTCGGGCTAGACGCCCTCTTCGCACTCGGTACGCACGCGCAGCGGGTCGCCGAGGGCGCCGCGGCGGCCGGCATGCCCGCGGATCGGATCTTCGTGTTCGCCGATCTCGACGCGCTCGGCGAGCGCCTCGAACGCGAGCTCGCCCCCGCGGATTGGGTGCTCGTGAAAGGTTCGCGCAGCGCTCGCATGGAGCGGATCGTGGAGCGCCTCGCGGCGCGCCGGAAGGAATGAATGCTCTACCACCTGCTCTATCCCTACGCGGGCGAATTCAGCGGACTCAACGTCATCCGTTACATCACCTTTCGCACCGGCGCCGCGACGCTGACAGCGCTTTTCATCTCGTTCCTGCTGGGTCCGTCGCTGATCCGCTGGCTCGCGCGCATGCGCGTGGGGCAACCGATCCGCGAGATCGGCCCCGCACACCAGGCCAAGGCGGGCACCCCCACGATGGGCGGCCTCCTGATCCTGCTCTCGTTGACCGTGTCGGTGCTGCTGTGGTCGAACCTCGACAACCGACTCGTCTGGACAGTGATGGGCGTGACGGTCGGCTATGGCCTGCTCGGCTTCCTCGACGACTACCGCAAGGTCAAGCAGCGCCACAGCGGCGGCATCTCCGCGAGCATGAAGCTCTTCTGGCAGACGGCGCTGGCGCTCGCGGTGGCCACCGCGATCTACCACGACCCCGGCTTCGACGCCGAACTGTCGGTGCCCTTCTTCAAGAACTTCACGCCGCACCTGGGCTGGCTCTACGTCCCGCTGGCCGCCTTCGTGATCGTGGCGGCGAGCAACGCCGTGAACCTCACCGACGGGCTCGACGGACTCGCGATCGGACCGGTGATGATCGCAGCCGGCACCTTCCTCGTGCTCGCGTACGCCTCGGGCCACGCCGTGATCTCCGAATACCTCGCGATCAAGTTCGTGCCCGGCAGCGGGCATCTCGCGATTTTCTGTGGCGCCCTGATCGGCGGCGGACTCGGATTCTTGTGGTTCAACGCGTCGCCGGCACAGCTTTTCATGGGCGACGTCGGCTCGCTCGCGCTGGGCGGCGCGCTTGGCACGATCGCGGTGCTGATCCGCCAGGAGTTCCTGCTCGCCGTCGTCGGCGGGGTCTTCGTGATCGAGACCCTCTCGGTCGTGATCCAGGTATTCTGGTTCAAGCTCACGGGCAAGCGCGTGTTCCTGATGGCGCCGATCCACCACCACTTCGAAAAGCTGGGTTGGCCGGAGCAGAAGATCGTCGTCCGCTTCTGGATCGTTTCGGCGATTCTCGGACTCGTCGCCCTTTCGTCGTTGAAGCTGCGCTGATGTTCGCACTCACCGGACAGCGTGTCCTCGTACTCGGGCTCGGAGTCTCGGGCCTGAGCGCGGCGCGCTTCTGTGTGCAGCGCGGCGCACACGTCGTGGCGGCCGACGAGCGCCCGGCGGCGGCGATCGCCGGGCTCGGGACGCTGCCGCCCGAAGTCGCATGTCGGGTCGGCACGCCGTTTCCGGACGCCGGCACTTTTGACCTGGTGGTGCCGAGCCCCGGTGTTCCGCGCGAGCGCTGGGTGAAGCGCGCGCAGCGGGCCTGGGGCGACATCGAGCTCAGCTACCGCGCACTCGACGTCCCGATCATCGCGATCACCGGCACCAACGGAAAATCGACGACCACGCTGCTGATCGAGGCGCTGTTGCGCGCCGCCGGCCTGCGCGCGCGCGCGGCCGGGAATCTCGGCACCCCCGCTCTCGATCTGGTCGGCGAGGCGCTCGACTTCGCCGTGCTCGAAGTCTCTTCGTTCCAACTCGAGGCCGTCGAGAGCTTCCGTCCGCGCGTCTCGGTCGTGCTCAACGTGACTCCGGACCACCTGGATCGGCACGGGAGCTTCGAAGGCTATCTCGCCGCGAAGGCGCGCCTGATCGAGCAGCAGCGGCCGGAGGACACGGCCGTGCTCAACTTCGATGATCCCGCCGTGCGGGGTCTCGCCGAGCGCACACGCGCGCGCGTGCTCCCGTTCCGAACGCTGGCTCCCGTCGAAGCCGGCGCCTACTGGGAAGCCGGCTGCGTCGTGCTCTGCGAGCCGGGCCGCGAACGTGAGCGCTTCTCGCTCTCGGCGCTGCGGCTACCCGGAGTGCACAACCGCGAGAACGCCGTGGCCGCGCTCGCCGCAGCCGTCGCCGCCGGCGCGCCCGCACGCCGCGCGATCACGGCCTTCGCCAGCTTCGAAGGCCTTCCGCATCGCATGCAGACCGTTGCGCGCACGGGCGGCGTCGAATGGGTCAACGATTCGAAGGCGACGAACCCGGGCGCGGCGCTGCGCTCGCTGCGCTCCTACGACACACCGATCGTCTGGATCGCGGGGGGGCGCGACAAGGGCCTCGACTTCCGCGAACTCGCGGAGGCGGCGCAGGGGCGCGTCCGCGCGGCGGTGTTGATCGGCGAGGCGGCGGGAAAGCTCGAGACGCTGCTCGCCGGCCGCATGCCGGTACACGACGCAGGAACGCTCGAACGCGCGGTGGCCCTCGCCGCCCGGCTCGCCCAGCCCGGTGATGTCGTTCTGCTCGCGCCCGCCTGCGCGAGCTTCGATCAGTTCCGCGGTTTCGAGGCTCGCGGCGAGTGTTTTCGCAGCGCGGTCGCGGCGCTCGCGAAGGAGGCACGATGAAGCGACGTGGTTTCAATGGAGCCGTGCGGCGCCGCGGCCCGGGCGCGCGGCGCACGGGCGGACCCGGCGCTTCGGAGCGGCGCGCCAGCGTCCAGCGTCACTTCCGGCCGGCCGCAGCGCCTGCCACACCGACCCAGCGCGCCGCCCTCGACGGCGGCGTGATCGCGTCGGCATTGTTCCTGGTGTCGCTCGGCATCGTGATGGTCTACAGCACCACGGCGCCGCTGGCGATCGGCAAGACGCTTCCGCCCCACTTCGTCCGGCACCTGTGCGTGGCCGCCTTCGCGTTGTTGATCGCGACGCTGGCGTTCCACGTGCCGCTCAACGTCTGGCGCCGCGTTGCGCTTCCGCTTTGGGGATTTTCGGTGTTGCTGCTCTTCGTAACGCTGCTCGCGGGCGACTCGGCGAATGGTGCGCAGCGCTGGCTGCGCGTTCCCAACGTGGGGATGGCCTTCCAGCCGGTCGAACTCGCAAAATGGGCAACCCTGCTGGTGGTCGCGAGCGCCCTGGCTCCGCTTTCGGAGCGCGCGATGGCGGGTTGGCAGCCGATTCGCACCGCCCTCCTCTTTACGCTGCCGGTGATCTTCCCGCTGCTGTTGCAGCCGGACTTCGGCAACGCGCTGGTGCTGGTCGCGCTCGTCGGCTTGCTGCTCTTCTGCGCCGGCCTCCCGATCCGGCTGCTGGTCGCACCGGGCGCGCTGGCGATGGCCGGCGCGGCCCTCTACGTCGCGTTGCGTCCGTATGCGCTCGCGCGGGTGCGCGGCTTTCTCGACCCCTGGCGCCATTCGCAGGCCGAGGGCTTCCAGCTCGTGCAATCCTTCGTCGCCTTCGGGCGTGGCGAGCTGTTCGGCGTCGGATTCGGCGACGGTCGCCAGAAGCTCTTCTATCTGCCCGAGGCGCACACCGACTTCATTCTCTCCGTGGTGGCCGAAGAGCTCGGGCTGGCGGGCGTGCTGGTGGTGCTCGGGGCGTTCGCCGCGTTCGTCGTCGCCGGGACGCGCATCGCCCGCCGGGCGCGCGACCCGTTCGCGTTGCTCACGGCCTTCGGGATGACGGCGCTGGTGGCGCTTCCGGCCATCGTCAACGCAGCCGTGGTGATGGGGCTCGCGCCGACCAAGGGCTTCACGCTGCCCTTCCTGTCTTACGGCGGAAATTCGCTGCTCGTGTGTGCGCTCGCGGTGGGAATCCTGCTGCGCCTCGGATCGGTGGAGGCCGCGCCCGAGACGCGCCGCATCGGCGCGGCGGCCGCGCGGGGCCGGGCCGCGTGATGGCAACGGGCGAGCGGCTGCGTTGGGTGGTCGCGGGCGGCGGCACGGGCGGCCACGTGACACCGGCGCTCGCGCTCGCCGAGAGGATCGTCGCACGCGGTGACGAAGTGCTGCTGCTCGGGACGGAACGCGGCCTCGAACGCCGGTTGGTGCCCGCGGCAGGCTTCGAATTGCTCACGCTTCCGGCGCGCCAGCTGATGGGCAAGGGGCTCATCGATCGCCTCGCCGCCGGCCCCGCCCTCGTTGCCGCCTGCGCCTCGGCCTGGCGCATGCTCGCACGCCGCCGGATCGATCTCGTGGTCTCGGTGGGCGGCTACGCCTCCGTCCCCGCCGTCGTCGCGGCCGCCGCGCGCCGGCTTCCGATCGCGGTGGTCGAGCCCAACGCCGTGCCGGGACGCGCGAATCGGCTCGCGGCGCGGCTCGCGGCGCGGATCTTCGTGCAATTCGACGAGGCCGCCCGGGCGCTCGCCGCCGCCGGCGCCGGCGGGCGTGTGCGCACGGCCGGCATCCCGCTGCGCGCGGCAATGATCGCCGCGTTTGCTGCCGGGGCTGCGCGCCGGAGCCCGGCCGCGCCCTTCCGGCTGCTCGTTTTCGGCGGCAGCCAGGGCGCGAAGCAGATCAACGACGCCATGATCGAGGCGAGCGCGTCGCTCGCAGACGCTCCGCTCGAGATCTTCCATCAAACCGGGGACGCCGATCGCGAACGGGTCGCGCAGGCCTACGCCGCGGCCGGTCTGCGAGCCGAGGTCGCGGCCTTCGAGCCCGACATGCCGCGCCGCTACCGCTGGGCTGACGTCGCTCTGTGTCGAGCCGGCGCGCTCACAGTCGCGGAATTGTGCCTGGCAGCGCTACCGTCCCTGCTGGTCCCCTACCCCCACGCCGCGGACGACCACCAGCGGGCGAACGCGCGGGCTCTGGCTCGCGTGGGCGCAGCGCGCGTGCTCGAACCCGCGACGCTTTCGGGAACGCAAGTGGCCGGCGTGCTGCGTGAGCTGCTCGCCGCGCCGGGGGAACTCGCGAGCATGAGCATCGCCGCCGGCAAACTCGCCCAGCCCGACGCGGCCGAGCGCATCGTCAGCGAATGCGCCGAGCTGGCGCAGGCGCGGCGCCGGGGGCTGCCGGCATGAACCGCCGAATCAAGCACATCCACTTCGTCGGCGCGGGCGGCATCGGCATGTGCGGCCTGGCGGAGCTGCTCCACAACCAGGGCTACCGCGTGACGGGCTCGGATCTGCGCGGCGGGGCGACCGTCGAGCGTCTGCGCTCGCTCGGAATCGCGGTCGCGATCGGTCATGCGCGCGATCACGTGGGCGAAGCGGATGTCGTGGTGTTCTCGTCCGCGGTGCGCGCGAACAACCCGGAGCTGCTCGAAGCCGAGAACCGCAAGATCCCCGTGATCCGGCGCGCCGAAATGCTGGCGGAGGTGATGCGCCTCAAGGAGGGCATCGCGATCGCCGGGAGCCATGGCAAGACCACCACCACCTCGCTGATCGCGCACGTGCTCCAACACGCGGGGCTCGACCCGACCGCGGTGATCGGCGGCCGCATCCTCGAATCCGGGGCGGCCCATACCGGAGCCCGCCTGGGCGCCGGCAATCTGCTCGTCGCCGAAGCGGACGAGAGCGACGGAAGCTTCCTGCGCCTCGCGCCGGTGATCGCCGTCGTCACCAACATCGACCCGGAACACCTCGATCACTATGGAAGCTACGAGGCGCTCCAGGACGCCTTCACCAGCTTCGCAAACAGCATTCCGTTCTGGGGCCTCGCGGTGCTCTGTCTCGATCATCCGGGCGTGCAGGCAATCCTGCCGCGCATGACCCGCCGCACGACGACCTACGGTTTCGCCTCGCAGGCCGACCTGTGTGCGACGCGCGTGCTCACGGAGGACGGCGGAACGCGCTTCTCGGTGCGCCACCGCGGCGCTGCGCTCGGCGACGTGAAGCTGCCGCTGCCAGGCCGCCACAACGTGCAGAACGCGCTCGCCACGCTCGCCACGCTCGTCGTGGCGCTCGAGCTCGAGGTTCCGTTCGCGGTCGCTGCCGCCGCGCTCGCAAGCTTCGGCGGCATCGAGCGGCGTTTCGAGAACAAGGGCGAGCGGGCGGGCGTGCGCATCATCGACGATTACGGCCACCACCCGGCCGAGATCCGCGCCACGCTCGCGGCTGCGCGCGAGGTGCATGCCGGGCGGATCGTGGTCGCCTTCCAACCGCATCGCTACACGCGCACCCGCGACCTGTGGGACGATTTCGTGGGCGCCTTCAACGACGCCGACGTGCTGGTGCTGTCGGAGATCTACGCCGCCGGCGAGGAGAAGATCCCCGGCGTCGAAGCCGCACCGCTCGCCGAGGCCGTGCGCGCCCACGGCCACCGCGATGTGCACTTCGAGCCCGACCTCGATCGCGTGCAGGCGCGTTTGCTCGAGATCGTGGTGCCGGGCGATCTCGTCGTGACGCTCGGCGCCGGCAGCATCTCGACGCTGGGATCCCGCCTGCTCGCAGGCCTCGCGGAGCGCTCCTCATGATTCCGCGCGCCGCGCGCGACGAACTCGTGGAAGCCCTGGACGATCGCGTGCGCTTCGACGCCTCGCTCGCCCGCCACACCTCGCTGCGCGTGGGTGGCCCGGCGGACGCGCTCGTAACGCCCGCGGACCGTGGCGATCTCGCGCGCCTGCTCGCCATCTGCGCGCGCTACCGCCTGCCCCACCTCGTGCTTGGCGCCGGCTTCAACACGCTCGCTCTCGATTCCGGGGTCGAGGGCGTCGTGATCCAGCTCGGACGGCTGCGCCGGCTCGAAGAACGACCGGGCGGGATGCTGCGCGCGGAAGCGGGCGTGTCGCACAACCAGCTCGTCAAATTCTGCATCCGTCTCGGCTTCTCGGGGCTCGAGTTCGGCGCAGGCATCCCCGGCACGGTCGGCGGCTGGATCGCGATGAACGCGGGCATCCCAGCGCGCGAAGCGCAGCACGTGGTGCGCGAGATCGAGGTGATGGCGCCAACCGGCCGCACCACGCGGCATCTCGAACGCTCGGCCCTGCGCTTCGTCTACCGCGGCCTGCGCGGGCTCGCGCCCGGCTCGTTGATCCTCTCCGCCCTGCTCGCGGTGAGCTTCGCGACCCCCGCGAGCGTGAAGGCGGAAGTCGATCGCCTGCTCGCGCGGCGTTCGCAGACGCAGCCCCTCGACGTTCCGTCGTGCGGTTCGGTCTTCAAAAATCCGCCCGGTGACCATGCCGGCCGCCTGATCGAAGCCGCAGGCCTCAAGGGCCACACGCTCGGCGGCGCACAGTTTTCGACGCTGCACGCGAACTTCATCACGAACCTGGGAGGCGCCAGCGCGGCCGATGTGCTCGCGCTGATGCGCGAGGCGCAGACGCGCGTGTTCGCCCAGTTCGGCCGGCGATTGATCCCCGAGGTGAAGGTGATCGGGAGAAAGACCTGATGCGGAAAAGCCTGTGGGATCGGCGGCTCGGAGGGCAAGGCGAGCGCCGACCTCCGCTCACGCGGCTGGGGGGCGGCTCGGCCGCGCGCAGCGGGCACGTGCCGGCTCACGTCGAGCCCGCGCGCAGCGCCGAATCGAAGCTGCGGCTGCGCCAGCCGGCCGTGGCCTTCGTGCTCTCGGCCTCCTTTGCGATGGGGCTCGGCGGCGGCGGAGCGGTGGCCGAGGCCACAGCGGCCTGGCTCTCGGGTAGCGCACCGCGCGTCGAAGTGATCGGTGTGCGCGGTGCCGAGCAGCTCAGCGCGGCGGACGTCTCGGCGGCGACCGGCGTGCCGCGCGGGATCGATCTGCGCGGCGTCGACGCCGACGCCGTCGCCACGCAGCTGATGCAGCATCCGTGGATCGCCAGCGCGCGCGCGGTCGAGCTTCCGACCGGCCGGTTGCTGGTAGCGGTGGTCGAGCGCCACGCGGTGGCGACGGTCAGCGCGCGCGGCTCCGAGCAGGCCTTCGTGGTCGATGCCAACGGCACCGCCTTCGCCAAGCTGGCAGGCGATGCGACGCACGCGCTGCCGCACCTGGTGCAGAGCACAGCCGTCGTGATCGGGGAGCCCAACCCTGCGCTCGCCGAGGCGGTGGAGCTCGCGGGACAGATCGCAGTCGCCGGGCTTCCGCGCCTGCTCGAAATCGAAGTCTCCGCAGCGGACGATCCGACGGGCTTCGCACTGCGCCTGCACGATTTTGCGCCGCGCATCCTGCTCGGACGCGATGGTCTGGCGGAGCGGCTCGGCGCGCTCGTGCGCACGCTCGCAAGCGGGACTCCGGAAATCTCTGGAGCCGAAACACTCGATCTTCGCTTCGCAGACCAGGTGGTGCTGCGAGGGACGCCGGCCTCGAAAGAGGCGGCAGACGCGACGGGGTCGCACACCGGTGCGGCCCCGTCCGGGTCCGAAGCGTCCGGAGGACGCGGCGGCCCGAAACAGGGGGGGTGAGACCGTGAGTCGCAAGGAGGATCTGATCGTCGGTCTGGACATCGGAACCACGAAGATCTGCGTGATCGTGGCCGAACGCACCGAAAACGGCGTCGACGTGGTCGGCATCGGCACCCACCCCTCGCGCGGTCTGCGCAAAGGGGTGGTGGTCGACATCGACACCACCGTCGACTCCATCAAGCACGCCGTGGAAGAAGCGGAGCTGATGGCGGATTGCGAGATCACCTCGGTCTTCGCCGGCATCGCCGGTGGCCACATCCGCGGCTTCAACTCGCACGGCGTCGTGGCGGTGAAGGACCGCGAGGTGCGCGAGGGCGACGTCAAGCGCGTGATCGACGCGGCGAAGGCCGTCGCGATCCCGATGGATCGCGAGGTGATCCACGTGATCCCGCAGGAATTCATCATCGACGACCAGGACGGGATCCGCGAACCGCTCGGCATGAGCGGAGTGCGCCTCGAGGCGAAGATCCACATCGTGACGGCGGCCGTGACCAGCGCGCAGAACATCGTGAAGTGCGCGAACAAGGCCGGGCTCAACGTGATCGACATCGTGCTCGAGCCGCTGGCTTCGGCGGAGGCCTGTCTCGCCGAGGACGAACGCGATCTCGGCGTCTGTCTCATCGATATGGGAGGCGGCACCACCGACCTGGCCGTTTTCGCAGATGGCGCGATCAAACACACCTCCGTGCTCGGTCTCGGCGGCTACCACATCTCGAACGACATCGCGGTGGGCCTGCGCACGCCCTTCGAGGAGGCGGAGCGCATCAAGAAGAAGTTCGGGGTGGCGGCGGCGCGTTACCTGACGAGCGACGACGTGATCAGCGTGCCGTCCGTGGGCGGGCGCCGCCCGCGCCAGGTCTCGCGCAAGATCCTGTGCGAAATCATCGAGCCGCGCGTGGACGAGATCCTCTCGCTCGCACGCCAGACGCTGGTCAAGGCGGGCCTCGAGGACCGGATTCCGTCCGGCGTCGTCCTCACCGGCGGCTGCTCGGCGCTCGAGGGCTTGCAGGAGCTGGCGGAAGAGATCTTCGAAGCGCCGGTCCGTCAGGGCATACCGACCCGCATCGGAGGCCTGATCGATGTGGTGCGCAGCCCCATGTACGCGACCGGCGTCGGGCTCACCTTGTTCGGCGCGGCGCAGAGCCGGGGCCCCTCGCACACCCGCTTCCGGATCCGCGACGAGTCGATTTTTGGCCGGGTCAAACAGCGGATGCGGGACTGGTTCTATGGAGATTTCGAGTAGAGAAGTGCCTGCAGTTGACACAAATTCCGTATCTTCATGTTACATTTCGCGCGATTTCGATGTCGCTCGGGGGGGATTGACCATGTCGAAGCGATCCAATCGGGATTCGGGCTCCGAACGCACCAGCGGTCACGGCCAGGATCTCTTGCCGTCGCACGCTGAAAACGCACGGGAGTTGCTCGAATTCGAGCGTTCCTCCCAGCTGCGCGCCTCCATCAAGGTCGTGGGTGTCGGGGGAGGCGGCGGCAACGCCCTCAACAACATGATCACGTCGGGGCTGCGCGGCGTCGAGTTCGTGGCGGCCAACACCGACGCGCAGGCGCTGCATCACAACCTGGCCGGGATCAAGATCCAGCTCGGGACCGAGATCACGCGCGGCCTGGGCTGCGGCGCGGATCCCGAAAAGGGGCGTGGCTCGGCCCTCGAGGTGCGCGAGCGCCTGCTCGAGCTGTTCGAGGGTACCGACATGGTGTTCGTGACCGCGGGCCTCGGCGGCGGCACGGGCACCGGCGCGGCGCCGATCATCGCGGAGATCGCGCGCGAATCGGGTGCGCTCACCGTGGGCGTCGTCACCAAGCCCTTCGTTTTCGAGGGCAAGGTGCGCGGCCGCCACGCCGAAAGCGGGCTCGACGAGCTGCACCGGGTCGTCGACACCGTGATCACGATCCCGAACCAGCGGCTGCTCGCGCTCGCGGGCAAGGGCACGGCCGTGCGCGACGCCTTCCGGCTCGCGGACGACGTGCTCTTCAACGCCGTGCGCGGCATCTCGGATCTGATCACGATCCACGGGCTCATCAACCTCGATTTCGCCGACGTGCGCACGATCATGAATGGCATGGGCGTGGCGCTGATGGGGACGGGTTCGGCCTCGGGCGACGAGCGCGCGGTCGAAGCGGCGCGGGCCGCGATTTCGAGCCCGCTGCTCGAGGATCTCTCGATCGATGGCGCCCACGGTGTGCTCATCAACATCACCGGCGGCTCCGACCTGACGCTCTACGAGGTGAACGAGGCCTCGACGCTGATCCAGGAAGCGGCGCACGAGGATGCGAACATCATCTTCGGCGCGGTGATCGACGAGAAGATGCCCGCAGGCGAGATGCGCGTGACCGTGATCGCGACGGGCCTCGACGACACCCGCGTGCGCCGCGGACGTGATCGCGAAACCCAGGTCCAGGAGCGCGGCAACGTGACTCCGCTGCGCCGCGAGACCTCGCTCTTCGATCGCTTGCCGGCGTCCGAACGCAGCGAGCGGTCCGAGCGCGGCCCGGCGGCGCGCCCGGAGCGCGCAGAGCGACCCGAACGTCCCGACCGCAGGGACCGGGCCGATCGCATGGCGCTCGAGCCGCTCGAGACCGATCCGCTGCTCGACGAGCGCGGCGAGCTGATGTCGCCTTTCGAAGAAGACGCGCTCGACGTCCCCACCTTCCTGCGCCGCGGCGGACAGGCGGACGAGGACGAGGAAGAGCCGGCGTTCCTGCGCCGCTCGGCGGACTAGCGACAAATCGGGGGCTCGGGCAGCATGGTCCGCCATGCCCGAGCCGCTCATTCTTCTCGCGCGTGACGCCGACGTCGTCACGCTCAGCTTCAACGACCCGGCCCACCTGAACGCCATGACCCAGGCGATGGGCGAGGCCTTTTCGGCGGCCGTCGCCGAGCTCGCCAGCGACGCGAGCCTGCGAGCGGTCGTGCTGACTGGCGCCGGCAGGGCCTTCTCTGCGGGCGGCGATCTCACGATGATCGAAGCCAGGGCCGCCGCCGGCGCCGCCAATGGCCCACGCGGCCGCGGCGCGATTCGCGACGGCATGCGCTCCTTCTACAAACTCTTCCTCGCGGTGCGCGACCTCCCCTGCCCCACCGTTGCCGCCATCAACGGCGCCGCGGTCGGTGCGGGCCTGTGCGTGGCGCTCGCCTGCGACGCTCGCATCGCAGCGAGCGAAGCGAAGCTCGGTCTCAATTTCACGCAGCTGGGTCTGCATCCTGGAATGGGCGCGACCTGGACGCTGCCACGTTTGGTGGGCGAAGCGCGCGCGGCGGAGCTGCTCTACTCGAGCCGCATCTTCACGGGCCGTGAAGCCGCGACGATCGGCCTCGTGAACCGCGCCGTTGCGACCGCCGAGGTGCTACCGGCAGCGCAGGCGCTCGCAGCCGAGTTCGCGGCGGCCGCTCCGCTCGCCGTACGCGGCGTGAAGCGCGCGCTGCGGCGAAGCAGCGAGGCGACGCTAGAAGACCAGCTCAGCTTCGAAGCGCAGGAGCAGGCGGCGTGCTTCGAGTCTCGCGACGTGCGCGAGGGGCTCGCGTCCGTTCGTGAGCGCCGCGCGCCGAAGTTCGAAGGCAGCTAGCCGACGGCGGGCAGGCTCCGGCTAGCAGGTTCGAGAACCTTTGGCCCGAACGCGTCCCCGCGGCCGAAGCGAGGCGCGCAGCGGACGCGGCTGGTTCAGAAGCCGTACATGCAGACGTCGAAGAATTCGGCTGCGGCGACGGCCGCGCACTCGTCGCTTTCCATGCTGCCAAAGATTGCAATCGCCTCCGCAATCGACTTCGATTGATTCTTGTAAAACGAGCTGCACTCCGACGCGGCCGACCCAGAATTGAGCCCCGTGCAGAGGGTCTGGTTCTGCTTGGCCAGGTTCTTGACCTGGTTCTGGATGCACTTGACCGTGTCCTTTACCGCGGTCTCGCAGGCCTTGATGAAGTTCTGCGTCAGCTTCCCGCACAGGTCGCCGTCATTGAGATTGACCGAGAACTCATCGTCCAGCTCATCGAGATAGAGGTCGAGGGCGTTCTCCGCAGCGTCGGGAAGCAGACCGCAAAGCTCCTGGGCCTGCGCGGGCAGTGCGGTGAGCAACAAGCCCGCCACGCCCCCGAGCAGCGCCAATCCCCAGCGTGCGCTCCGCAGCGAAGTTGCGATCGTCGTCATGTTCGTGTCTCCCTTTTTTTCGTTGGACGGCCGGATCCACCTGAACGGAGCAACGATCACGCCCGCAATCTCCGCCAGAGTCCGCCGTTCGGCGCAAACACTCGGCAATCCACCCTCGAAGTGCAACCGGCGTTTGCGGATCTGCTCGGCAGCAACCCCCGCGGATGCCGACACGGACGATGACGGGATCCGCGACGGCGATCAAGACGCCAATCAAAACGGCGTGGTCGCTGGCGCGAGACGAGCCCGTGGGCGCAAGCGCTGCTGGCGCTGCTCCTGGTCGCGTCCGCCGGCTATCTGATGAAGTGGAGCCGGCGCCGAGCCTGAACCTCGCAGCCAGCGCTTCGGTGTCAGCCGCTGGCTCGGCTTGCGGTTGCGTCCTGCGTACGACCAGCGCGAAGCGCCCTCCACCGTCGCAGCAATCGCGGCCCGAGACCGCGACGAGTTGGTGCGGCTTTGGGCAGCGAGTGCCTTCGGTGAGGGCACTCGGGTGTCGGCGCGTGGCCGCCGTAGGCCTGGCGCCCTCGTCACGGCGAACCCGCCCGGGCACGGAACTTGCTCAGCCTACGTGCACGCGAATGTTTCGCGCGCGACGAGTTGGATCCCTTGGTTTCGGAATCCGGCCTCTGCCCCATCACGCGAACGCTGCGCTCGGTCCACGAGCGTTTTCTTCCGCTCGTCGCGGGGGAGGTCGCCAGCTACATCCCCGAGCTCGCGCAGGCCGACCCGAGCTGGTTCGGCATCAGCCTCGCGACTGCCGACGGGCACGTCTACGAAGTGGGCGACACCCAGCAGACTTTTACGATCCAGTCGATCTCGAAGCCCTTCGTCTACGGCCTCGCGCTCGAAGACCGCGGCAAGCCGGCCGTCCTCGCACGCATCGGCGTCGAGCCGACGGGCGACGCGTTCAACGAGATCAGCCTCGAACCTCCCAGCGGCCGGCCGCGGAACCCGATGATCAACGCGGGGGCCATCACGGCCTCGTCGCTCGTGGCAGGCCACTCGCACGAAGACCGCTGGGCGCGCATCCTCGCGCTCTTCTCGCTGTATGCCGGCCGGAGCCTCGCGCTCGACGAGACGGTCTATCGCTCGGAACGCGACACGGGGCACCGCAACCGCGCGATCGGCCACATGCTCCGCAACTTCGGAATCATCGAAGCCGACCCCGAGCCGGCTCTCGACCTCTACTTCCGACAGTGTTCGATCGAGGTCACGACCCGCGATCTTGCCATCATGGGCGCGACGCTCGCCAACGGCGGCACGAACCCGATCACGCAGGAGCGCGCGCTCCTGCCCTCGAACGTGGACGAAGTGCTGAGCGTCATGACCACCTGCGGCATGTACGACTACGCGGGCGAGTGGGTGTATCGGGTCGGTCTGCCTGCGAAGAGCGGCGTCGCGGGCGGCATCCTGGCGGTGTTACCCGGACAACTCGCGCTCGCGGTTTTCTCGCCGCGCCTCGATGCGCGGGGCAACAGCGTTCGCGGGGTGGCCGTGTGCGAGGCGATCTCGGACGAACTCGAGCTGCACTTCCTGCGCGCGCCGCGGCCGTCCGTCGCGGCGGTGCGCTCGCGCGCCAGCCTCCGCGGGTTCAACTCGAAGCGCGTCCGCTTCGATGCCGAGCGCGAGCAACTGGCTGCGCATGGCCACGAAGCCGTCGTCTACGAGCTCCAGGGCGAACTCTCGTTCGCGGGCAGCGAGGCGGTCATCCGGCGCATCGTGCACGAGCCGCCCGAGGTCGAGCGCTTCGTGCTCGACTTCCGCCGCGTGACGGACGTGGATCCGCCGTCGGTGCGCCTGCTGCTCGAACTCCAGGGCTCGCTCGCCGAACGCGGACGCGCGATCGCCTACTCCGGCCTCGCGCGGCACCCGCGCCTCGTCCGTCAGCTCGACGAGGCCCGTGCGGGGAACGCGGCCCTGGCCCGCCTGTTGTTCGATGAACTCGACGCCGCCATCGAGTCTTGCGAAGACGGCATCCTCGCGAAGCACGGCAAGACCGCCAGCGAGCCGGGGGAAGTGCCGCTCTCGAAGCACCTGCTGCTGCAGGGGCTCGACGCGGCGGAACTGGCGTGCGTGTCGGACCTCCTCGTGCGCAAGAGCTTCGCCGCGCGCGAGATGATCGTGCGCAAGGGAGATCCGGCCGACGAGCTGTTCCTGCTCGTCGATGGAGCCCTCTCGGTGCTCTCCGATCTTCCCGATGGACGGCTCCGCCGCCTGGCAACGCTCTCGCCCGGCATGGGGTTCGGCGAGCCCTCGATGGTCGAGTCCGCAACGCGCACGGCCTTCGTCCGCGCAGACCGCGCCTCCGTCTGCTGGGTGATGAAGCGCGCCGATTTCGACGCGCTCGACACCACTGCCCCGCTGCTGAAGATCCGCCTGCTCGAGAATCTACTGCGCTCCGCGACGAAGACGCTCGGCCGACTGAGCTTCGAGGCCCTCGCCGACCATCGCTGAGGCTCGAGAAGAACCGGCTTCGCTCCGCAGTTTCACGTCGCCGAGGTCGGCGACGATCCGGCTCGCCAAAGCCTGGCCCATGATCGCGTAGCCGCGCGCGTTCACGTGGCAACACGAATCCTCGTAGATCGCTTCGGGATGCTCGCGATAGACGTCGGTCAGGTCGTGGAAGCGCACGCCCGCGGCGACCAGCTCGGCGCCGCGCCGGCGCAGCGGCGGGTAGCCCAGCTCCACCGCTCGCCGGTATCGCTGCGGCGGCCCGAGCGCCACCTCGCGCTCCGGCTCTTCCATGGGCTTCGAGCCCGCGACGTACTGGTTGGGTTGGAGGAAATGCCAATAGCGGATGCCGTAGGCGGCGCAGAGGCGCTGCATCGCCAGCGATGCGTTGAACCACACCGTCGTGAGTTCCTCGAAGAGCTCGCCTTCCTCGTCGTACTGCCGCTGCGGCCCGGACGCCTCGAAGCGATCGGCCCGGGCCTGCAGGCGTGAGAGCTCGACTTGTGCGCGCAACATCTCGACGCTGAGGCCGCGATCCCGCGCCCACCACACCAGATTTGCCGCGGGGCTCAGGGAAAGCGGCGGACCCAGGAAGATCTCCGCCCAGGCGCGGCGCCGTTCGCGCAGGTCGAGGATGCGCACCATCGAGGCCAGCGCCGCATGGCCGGGGATTCCCGAGACGCGCGTGCTCCAGTTCCGGGGGAAGAAGGGGAAGACGCCGGCGGGCACGTTCTCCGTGGCGGAAAGTGCGACCTCGTTGAAGCCATCGAGGTTGATGACGACGTCGAAGCGCGCGCCGAGCGCGAGGAGATAGCTGAGCGCGAGCAGCTGCTGGGGCTGTTTGTAGCCCCCCAAGGCAACCCGAACGACGGAAACCCGCTTGCCGGCAAACGCCGGCGCCGCGCCGAGGCCCTCGATCAGCTCGGGCAGGCCGTACACGGAGAAGTAGAACGCAAACGAGCCACCGAAGATGCCGACGACGATCTCGTCCTCGGAAGCGGTTCTCAGTGGCGGCGCTCGATCGAGAAACCCGTACTCCGAGATGGGAATTCCGCCGTGGTTCTCCCTGATCTCGGGGCTGTCGCCAGCCGGGTCGTACACGTAGCCGAGATAGGGGTGGAGCACTTCGAGCTGGGGCACCGGGAACTGCCCGGTCTCGCCGCCCGCCACCCACAGGGCCCGATGCGCATCGAGAGCGGCCGGCGAATAGACTCCCTCACCGATCCCGAAGAATGCGAGGAAACACAGCGCCTCGACCGAGACCCACGCGACGAGCAATGTGAGGGCGAACAGGAAGCTGCGCTTCGGACCGCGCGCGCTGGCGCGCTCGTGCGGAGACTGCGGCTCGCTAGCTCGGGACACGCGGAGGTCGAGTCTAACACTCGCTGGAATCGGAGCGAAGCATCGATTCGAACCAGCTGAACTGCGCGTCCTCTTCCGCAACGACCCGGGCTCGCTTGCGGGTCCCGGCGCAGCCACTGGCTCGCGGATCAAGATACGAACGCCGTCGTGCGCTAGCTATCGAGAATCCCGCGCACGCGTCCGAGCAGGTCGGAGGGCGTGAAGGGTTTGGGGAGCAGCTCGCTGTCGGGCTCGAGGCCTGCGCGGCGCAGCGTACTCTTCTCCGCGTAGCCAGATACATAGAGCACGCGCAGCGCCGGGCGAATTGCGCGCAAGCGTGCGGCCAGCTCGACGCCACCGAGCCGCGGCATCACGAGGTCGGTGATGAGCAGATCGAATTCGGGCGAGTTCGCCGCCAACTCGCTCGCTGCCTCTCCATCCGACGCCTCGAGCACCTGGTAGCCTTCCTGGCGCAGGGCGCGCACGAGCCCCGCGCGAACCGCCGAATCGTCCTCGACCAGCAGCAACCGCTCGGATCCGCCGCGCGGGCGCGGCCGCGGAACCGGCTCGCTATGGAGCGCACCGTCGGCGCGCGGAAGGAAGATCCGAAACGTCGCCCCCTGCTGCGGCGCGCTCACGACATAGATCAGCCCGCCGCTCTGGCGCACGATGCCGTGCACGGTGGAAAGACCGAGCCCCGTCCCTTCGCCGAGCGGCTTGGTGGTGAAAAACGGCTCGAACACCCGCGAGCACGTCTCTGCGTCCATCCCCTGTCCGTCGTCGCTGATGACGAGCATCACGTGGCGCCCGGTCGGGACGTCTCGCTGCAATGCAGGATCGTCTCCCGACGGGATGTTTCGCGTCTCGATGCAGAGCTTGCCGCGGCCTGCCATCGAATCGCGGGCGTTGGTGGCGAGATTGAGCAGCGCCGTCTGGATCTGGACCGGATCGACGAACACGTTCCAGAGCCCCGCTGCGAGCACGGTCTCAATCTCGATGCCCTCTCCGAGTGTGCGCCGCAGCAGCGGGTCGATCTCCGCGATCACGGAATTCAGGTTCAAGACGCGCGGCTGTAGCATCTGACGCCGGCTGAAGGCGAGCAACTGACGCGTGAGGGCGGCCGAACGGGTGGCAGCAACGGAAATTTGCTCCACATCAGCCGCCAGCTCCGGGCTCGTCTGCCCGCTGAGCATCTCGGCGGCCCCGAGGATCACGGTGAGGTGATTGTTGAAATCGTGGGCGATGCCGCCAGCCAGGCGGCCGACGGCCTCGAGCTTCTGCGCCTGTTGCAGCTCCGCTTCGAGGCGCCGCTGCTCCGAGACGTCGGCCATCAAGACGACGACGCCCGTCGGGTGACCGTTGCCGTCGCGCAGCGGCGCGCCGTAGACCCGCACGTGCACGGGGGTGTCGGTCAGGCTTTTCCACGTCGCCTCGAAGGAGGTCCGCTCACCGCGCTCCATCACGGCCGTGAAGGCTTCGCGCACCCGCGGCAGCGCGTAAACGGGAAGCTCGCGCACGTTGCGTCCGATCAGCAGATCCGGCTGGCGCACGCCGAGGATCCGACCGGTCTCTGGATTGACCGCTGTGATGCGCAGCTCCGTGTCGAACTGGATCACGGCGAGGGGGGCATTCTCGACCACGGCCCGAAAGCGCGCTTCGCTCGCTCCGCGCTCCGCGTCCGAGCGCAGCACTTCGCGCGTCCGACGCAGTAGTTTGTCCGCCCCCAATGCGGCGAGCACACCCACCAGAAAGGGCAGCGGAAGCCACCAGACGGCATTCGGCTCGCGCGGTTCGTCGAAGCGCAGAGACAATCCGAGCGGCGTGCGGAAGACCGCATCGAGCCCGAGCACCAGCCCGGCAACGATCGCGCTCACCAGCGCCGCCCCGCCAACGCCGTGCACGAGAGCCGCCAACAAGATGGCGACCACAAAAAGGCTGGTGCCCGGATTCTGGAGCGAGCCGAATCCGAGCAGGCCAGAAACCAGGCCGCCAAGGAACGCGGCCAGCAACACGAGGCTACCCCGGCGCGCGTGTCCTCGGCGCACCAGCCAGAGCGCGGCGGCCGATCCGAGCAGCGGGGTGAGCGGCGTGAATACGCTCATGCGAACGCCTGGCACGAACAACGCCGCGACCAGCGCGACGAGCGAGGCTCCGGCGACCGCTAGCGCAAACACCCACACGGGCACGGCTGCGGAATCCTTCAGCCCCAGTGGGGAACTGGGGGGCATCAGCAAACGCAGCAGTCGTGATTCCAGCGTGAGCGCCATTCGACGATGCGAGCCTGCGCCGAACCATTGCTAGCGTCAAGGCGCTATTTGGAACGCGCCATGCGGCGTCGCGGCATCGGTTCGTGGGGACTCATCGCGTCGGATTTGGCGGATTGGACTTGGCCCTCGGATCGAGCAGCGCGCGGCCCTGGCTGTCGTGCACGCGCGCTTCGTCTTCGCGTCCGAGCCTGAAGAGGATCTCGGCCAGGGCGAGGTGGGCCGCGGCGTAATTCGGTTCGATCCGCAGCGCCGCGCGCAGGTGTCCTTCGGCTTCGCGCAGGCGCCCCTGCTGCGCGAACAAGGTGCCCAGGTTCCGGTGCGCCTCGGCGACGTTCGGATTCACCGCGAGCACCTGCTCGAAGCGAGCGATCGCTTCACCGTAACGCTCCTGCCGCACGAGGAGCGAGCCGAGCTGGTGATGGGCCATCCAGGCCTGCGGGTTCTTTTCCAGCGTGCTGAGCCACAGCACCTCGGCACTCTCGAATTGGTGGGTCTGACGCCAGGTCAGAACGCTCAACACGGCGAGCAGGATGCCGGCCGCCAGCGGGGCCGCCCGGAGGGCCCGCGGCCCCAGCCGTTGCAGCCCACGAAGGCTCGCGGCGACGAGCAACGCGATCAGGAAGGGGCTCGCCAGGTACTGGAAGTGGTCCTGCACGAACGAGTAACGCATGAAGAAGAAGTCGAAGAAACCGAGCGTCGGAAGCAGCGTGCCCGCATAGCAGAGGACGGCCATGAGCGGGCCACGCCCGAGGCGCCCTTGCCAGGCCCACAGCAACGCAATCACGAGCACGACTGCGGCGGGATAGAGCCATGCGATGGGGTCGGCAACAGCGATCTCCCAGCGCGGGTACACGAAGCTGAGCGATTGCGGCCAGACGAGCTTCCCCGCGTAGAACCACAGCGCACGCCCGGCGAGGAGCACGCGGTCGAGCGCGGTCAGCTGCCATTCCCGCCCCGCAGCGCCCACGAAGGTCGTCTCCATCAACCACGAGAGATACGAAGCGGCAGCACCCAGCACAAAGAAAGGCGCGACGGCGAGGCCTTCGGATGGCGTCCATCCCTTGCGCTTCCACCACAGCACGAGCAACAGCACGGCCGGGAGCGAACAAGTCGCAGTCTTCGAGAGCAGCGCGAGCACGAACAAGCCCAGCGAGAGCGCGTAGACACGCAGCGAGCGCCGGGAGGCGGGCGTTGTGCAGGCGTCGAGCCCCGCCCAGCGCAGCCAAATGAGCGCCGAGGCGAAGTAGAAAAGCGTCGAGAGGACGTTCTTCCGCTCGGTCACCCACGCCACCGATTCGACCATGACCGGGTGTACGGCGAAGATCGTGGCCGCAAGCCAGGCCCCGGGCACCTCGAGGGCGCGCAGCAGGCGCCACAGCAGCAGTGCGTTGGCGATCTGGAGCAGCAGATTGACGACGTGATAGCCGCGAGGATCGAGCTGCCAGAGCTGATACTCGACCCAGAAGCTGGTGTGCACCATCGGGAAGTACTGATGCGGGATCGCGCCGAGCTCGAGCCAGATGCGCATCAGGCCGACATTCGAACGCAGGGTGTCGTTGCGCTCGATGTAGACGTCATCGTCCCAGACGAAGCCGTTGTCGAGCGAAGGCGCATAGGCGACTGCCGTGAGGAGCGCGAGGGCGATGCCCGCGAGCAGGCGCGGCCGGCGCCGCGCAAAACCGCCAGCCCCAGGCGTCGCCCCCGGAAGCGGACCCTCTCGTTCGATCCCATCGCCAGCCTGAATGCCGCTCACGGACGTCCTCGTTCCCCACCCACGCGCGGATGCGGAGTGTGCCTTCGGGCCAGAATGCGGGGCGCGCGGGCCTTCATCGGCGGCGTGGCGCGCCCCGCCAGCGCCGTGTTCGTAGCGAGAATTCTCTTTTCAGGCTGGCATCTTACGTCCGCACGGGGGCCGTGCGTCAACTCTTTCGGGCGGCCAGGCAGGCGCGCTTCCGGACGGGCAGCGCAGCTCGCCGTCGCTAGCCGCCTGCGAGCATCCGCTTCGCTGCCTGGCTCACGAGCTTGCCGTCGGCCGCCGCCCCGAGCTTCTCGAGGGTCGCCTTCATCACCCGGCCCATGTCCTTGGGCCCCGTCGCGCCGAGTTCGGCGATCACGGCGGCCACGGTCTGGTCGATGGCGCCCGCGTCGAGGGCAGCGGGCAGATAGGCCTCGAGCAAACAGCGCTCGGCGGCTTCCTTGTCGGCCAGATCGGCGCGGCCCGCGGCCCGGAACTGCTCGATCGAATCGACTCTTTGCTTCACGAGTGTGCGGATCACACGCAGGATGCCTTCGTCGTTGAGCAACTCGCCGAGCTCGATCTCCTTGTTGCGCATGCCGCCGCGCACACCGCGGATGGTCTCGAGTCGCAGCGTCTCGCGGCTCTTCATGGCGGCCTTCATGTCGGCTTCCAGTTGTTCGCGCAGGCCCATGCGTTGGCTCCAATCTCGAAGTTTCGTGACGTTCGTCACGCCAGGCGGATTGGCGTGTGCTAACACTCAAGTGTTGGGGGGATCGTTCGAAGAGTCAGGTGCCTCGTTCGCACCACCCAAGCATCACAAGGGGGACGGCTTCGTGAGCCGCGCGCTTCGCAATCAGAGTCTGTGGCTGACGCTCACCTACGTGGGCTTGATCCTGCTCATGGCCCGCGCCTACGCCTGAGACTGCGCCGGCCCCCTCCGGCGACCCATCAGGTGAGCGCTTCGACGGGGCCCAGGATTTCCGTCGCGTTGAAGAAATAGCCGATCTCGACCCGCGCGGTCTCGGGGGCATCCGAGCCATGCGCGGCGTTTCGCTCGATATCGCTGCCAAAATCGCCCCGGATCGTGCCGGGAGGCGCCTTTTTCGAATCCGTCGGCCCCATCAGGTCGCGGTTCTTCGCGACGGCATCCGGGCCTTCGAGCACGCTCACGACGATCGGCCCGGAGGTCATGAAGGCGACCAGGTCCTTGAAGAAGGGCCGGGCCTTGTGCACGGCATAGAAGCCCCGCGCCTGCTCCTCCGAGAGCTGCAGCTTCTTGAGCGCCAGGATGCGCAACCCCGCCTTCTCGAAGCGGCTCAGGATCTCGCCGGAGGCGCCTTTCGCCACGGCATCGGGTTTCACGATCGAAAGCGTTCTCTGCACGTCGGCCACGCGCGCTTCTCCTATGGGTCAACGGGAACCTGCCTGCGCTCGCCATCGGCTCGCTGCGCGCACTCTGCGCGCCTGACAGGTCGGCGGTTCGTCTTCTAGTGACGGGGGAGTCCCAGGATCCGCTCCGCCGCAATGTTGCGCTGGATCTCGCTGGTTCCGCCCGCGATCGTCATCGCGCGGTCGTACAGGAAGCGCATGGACCAGCTCCGACGTTCCTCGTCGCCTCCCCCGCCGCCGCCGTCGAGCAGCACGCCCCACGGCCCCTGCATCTCGACCGCCGCCTCGGAGAAGCGCTGGGTCAGCGCCGTCGCGATGCACTTCATGGCAGCCGACGTGTGCGGATTGAAGCGATCGTGGAGTTGGTCAGAGAGCACGCGCAACCCGGACGCATTCATGATCTTGGTCTGGATCGCGAGCTGAGCGATGCGCTGGCGCCAGACGGGCTGATCCGTCACTCCCGCCTTGCGCGCCGTGTCGATCAGCTTGGCGAGGCTCTGGTCGAAGCGGATGCCCGTCGCGATGCCCGAGCGCTCGTTGATCAGCGCGCTCGAAACCACCTCATAGCCCTGCCCTTCCCGGCCCAGCACCGAGTCGGCCGGGACACGTACGTCCTTCAGGAACACCTCGCTGAATTCGGTTTCGCCCGTGATCATCTTGGTCGGACGGATCTCGATCCCCGGCGTGTCGAGTGGAATCAGGAAGAGCGTGAGGCCGGCCACCTTGTGGCCCTCGCTCGAAGTGCGGCAGAGCACGAAGTACCAGTTCGAAACGTGGGCGAGGCTGGTCCAGATCTTCTGCCCGTTGATCACATAATGGTCGCCGTCGCGCACCGCGCGGGTCTGCGTGTTGTACATGTCGCTGCCTGCGCCCGGCTCGGAGTAGCCGGTCGCCCAGATGTCGTCGCCGCGCAGCAGGCGCGGAACGAAACGGCGCTTCTGCGCCTCGGTTCCGAAGCGCAGGATCGCGGGCCCCACCCACGAGATGCCCATCGAGCCGAGCGGGCTCGGCGCGTTCGCGCGCGCGAGCTCCTCGTTCAGGATGGCCTGCTCCATGGCCGAAAGGCCCGCTCCGCCGTGCTCCTTCGGCCAGGCGGCGCCGAGAAAGCCCGCCCCGTGCAGCCGCAACTGCCACGCGCGCAGGTCCTCGCTGCTCGGATGCTTGTCGACAGGGGGCTTGTTGGCCGCAATCCACTGGCGCACGCGCGCGCGGAAAGCCTGCTCCTCACGGGTGTAGGAAAGATCCATCGGAAGCCTCCTGGCTGGGGCGGGCAGGATACCGCTGGCGCGTGGCGGGCGCCGCCCGTTCAGGCCTTTGCCACGCGCAGCACGACTTTTCCAAAATGCGTGCTCGCTTCGAGCAGCCGATGCGCTTCGGCAGCCCGCTCGAGTGGGAGCACGCGATCGACGACCGGCCGCAGCGCGCCGGTCTCGAGATCGAATCCAAAGCGCGCCCGAAAGCCGCCCACGATCGCGGCCTTCTCGGCCGTCGAGCGCGTGCGCAGCGTCGAACCGATCACCGAAAGCCGGCGTGCGAGGAGCGCGGCCAGGTTGATCTCGGTTTTCGCGCCTCCCATCAGGCCGATCAGCACCAGGCGCCCGCCGGTGCGCAGCGCCGCGAGATTCTTTTCGAAATAGGCGGCGCCGATCGAATCGAGGATGACGTCCACCCCCTGGTCGCCGGTCGCGCGGCGCACCTCGGCCACGAAATCTCCCGTGCGGTAGTTGATCGCCGCATCCGCGCCGAGCGCGAGACAGCGCTCGCACTTCTCGTCCGAGCCGGCCGTGACGAAAATCCTCGCGCCCGCCAGCTTCGCGAGCCGGATCGCGGCGGTGCCGATACCGCTCCCGCCGCCGTGCACGAGCAGGCTGCCACCCGCGGCAAGCCCACCCAGCTGGAAGACGTTCAAGAAGACGGTCAGGAAGACTTCGGGAAGCGCCGCGGCCTCTTCGAGGGAGAGCTTCGCCGGTACGCGCAACGCCGATCCGGCGTCGACCACCACCTCTTCCGCGTAGCCCCCGCCCGCCAGCAGCGCCATCGCGCGCTCGCCCACGCGCCAGTCCGTGACATCCGGCGCCACTTCGATCACTTCACCCGCGCACTCGAGGCCGAGGATCGCTGAAGCGCCGGGGGGCGGCGGATACATGCCGCGGCGTTGCAGCAGATCGGCGCGGTTCACGGCGGTCGCCGCGACGCGAATTCGCAAGGAGCCGGGGACGAGCATCGGCGCGGGAGCCTCGCCCAGCTCCAGCACCTCCGCGTCACCCGGCTTCGCGACGATGATCGCCCTCATGCGGGCCCCGTCAGTTGAGCTCCGCTCGCGAGTAGCCGAGCAATGCGCGCGCCGTGATCATGCGCTGGATCTCGCCCGTGCCCTCATAGATGTCCGTGATGCGCACGTCGCGGAACCACTTCTCGAGCAGGTGATCGCGTGAAACACCCATCGGCCCCAGGATCTCGATGCAGCCCTGCGTGATCTCGCGCACCGCGGCCCCCGTCTTCGCCTTGCACACGGAGGATTCGAGGTTGTTGGGCTTGCCGCCGTCGGCGAGCCACGCCGCGCGCAGGATCGTGAGCTTGGCGGCCTCGTAGAGCGTCTCCAGCCGCAGGAACTTCTCGGCCACGGCGCTCTGCCCGTGCAGGCCCGAGCCGTACTCGATCGCGACGCCCGACTGCGCCAGCTGTTCGCGCGTGAAATCGAGCGACGCCTCGGCCATGCCGAGCCCGATCGCCGAAACCGCCGGCCGCGTCATGTTGAACGTCTTCATGACGTCCTTGAAACCGCCGGAGTTTCCCTTCGGGACGTCTTCCTTGCCGCCGAGCAGGTTCGAACGCGGAATTCGGCAATCCTTGAATACGTAGGCCGCCGTATCGTCGGCGCGGATTCCGAGCTTCTTCTCCTTGTGTGCCACGATGAAGCCCGGCGTCCCCTTTTCGATCAGGAACGACTTGATGCCGCCGCGGCCGGCCGACTTGTCGACCGTCGCCCAGACCACGACGCCTTCGGCGCGGCAGCCCGTGGTGACGAAGATCTTCTCGCCGTTCACCACCCACTCGTCGCCGTCGAGCACGGCGGTGGTCTGCACGCGCGACGGATCCGAGCCGCAGCCGGGTTCGGTGATCGCCATTGCGAGCGTGAGCCCCGCCCACTTCGTCTTCTGCTCGGGTGTCCCCGCCGCCTGCAGCGCAGCGTTGCCGAGGCCGCCCTTGCCGCGGTGCATGCGCACCGAATAGTCGCCCCACGTCTGCGCCATGGTGATGAGCATGCTCATCACGCCCATGCCGCTGTCCTCGCCCGTGCGGCCGGCCATCATCTCGAAGATCGAGGGGTACTGCGCCGCCTCCGGCAGCTCGTCGGGCGGAAACTCGTGCTCGTTCTCGTCGTAGAAGCGCGCGTAGCGGCGCGCGACGAGCGCCTCCTCGCGCAGCTTGTCGAGCACTTCACGATCCTTGGCCGAGAGTTCGAAATCGATCATGGTTTTCTACCTCAGAGCGCCACGGTGCCTTCGAGGACACCGAGGGTTCGGGCGTTGCGGTACCACATCTCGACGGGATGCTCGCGAATGAAGCCGTGGCCGCCGAGGACCTGGACGCCCTGGTCGGAGATCCACATGCTCTTCTCGGCCGCGTAGCTGCGCGCCTGGTGCGCCGAGCGTGTCGCATCGCCGCCCTTCTCGAGTTCGCTCGCCGCCTTCCACGTGAGCCAACGCGAGGCCTCGGTCTCGATGTGCATGTCGGCGAGCCGGAAGGCGATCGACTGCTTCTGCGCAATCGCCTGGTCGAAAGCGACGCGATCCTTCGCGTAGGGCACGGCGTAATCGAGCACGGCGCGCGAGAGGCCCACCATCACGCTGGCGAGCCCGGCGCGCGAGTGGGCGAGGAGCTTGCGCACGTCGCAACCCGCGGCGCCGCCCAGGCGCGCCGCCCCCGGCAGCGCGACACGCTCGAGCGTGAGCGTCGCCGTCGAGAGCGCGCGCAGACCGAGGTTCTTCTCGGGCTGCGAGACGCTCAAGCCCTCGGCCTCGCGGGGAACGATGAAGGCGTCGAGCCCGCCGTTGTTGCGCGCGACGATCAGGAAGTGGCTCGCGCGATCGCCGAGCGGCACGAAGCTCTTCACGCCCGAAAGCACGAAACCCTGGCCCTTGGGTTCGGCGACGCAGCGGGGCAGCAGCGCGTCGAAGGTCGGACCCGGCTCGACGAAGGCGATCGCAGCAGCCGCCGGGACATCGGCACAGAAACGCGGCAGCAGCTCGCGCTTCTGCTCCTCCGTCCCCTGGTCGGCGACCGCGAAGGCAAACGCCGCGGGGGCCAACATCGCGATGGCGAGCGTGGCATCGCCCCAGGCGAGCTCCTCGGCCACGATCGCGTTCGTGATCGGCGAGCGCGGCTCACCGCCGCCCCCGAAAGCATCCGGCAGCTGTGTCGAGACGAGGCCCAGTTCGGCCGCCTGGACGAGAAATGCGTCCGGCAGCTTCGAGGCCTCGTCGCACTCGCGTGCGATCGGTCGCACCGCAGACTTCGCAAAGTCATGCATCGCCTCGCGCACGACCTCCTGCTCTTCCGTCAGCTTGAACGAGATCACTTGCGGCTCCTTTCCTTGGCCCGTCGCGCCGCGGCGGGAACGCCCGATGCGTCCTCGCTCGCGCCCGCCGCGGGCCGGGAGATCTGCATGAAGAACTGGTCCATGGCCTCGCGGCCGCCTTCCTTGGTCATCAGGCCGCGTTTGTAGAGATCGCGCGCATCGGCGATGCCGAGGGCGACACCGCACCAGTAGCGCGCCTCGGCCGTGTAGCGGACGTCGGCCTGCTCGGCGAAGCCCGCTGCGATTTCGCAGCGTCCGTCGTGAATGTGAACGCTCCACACGCCACCCCCCTCGCCGGTGAGGCGGATCTCGAACGTGACGTCGACGCCCTGCGCACGATCTTCCCGCAGCAAGAACGGCAACGATTCGAGAATCGACTGCGCCGAGGTTTCGGTGAAGCGCGTGGTGTCGATGTCGAGCTGCACGATGCCCTGGCGCACCCACCAGCGGGCGATCGCCGCGATGATCGGCTCGAGCGAGCGTCCCTGCTCGGTGAGGCCATAGAGCGAGCGCGTGCCATCGGCGCGCGCCTCGACGAAGCCGGCGGAGACGAGATCGCGCAGCCGGCTCGACAGCACGCGCGGCGCGATGCCCGTGCGCACGCGCAGTTCCTGAAAACCGCGATCGCCGCCCAGCAGGTGGCGCACCAGCACGAGCGTCCAGCGATCACCCATCACGTCGAGGGCGCGGGCGACGGGGTCGAAGATGCCCGCCGGCCGCGGGATCGCCGCCGGGCTGCGGGAAGCCAGGTTCGGTATACGCGAAGCCACGAAGTGAATATCTACCAGATTTAATCTGAGTATTCAATAGATACTTACTCCAGGTCCCCACCGGGAGCCCAGCGGCCTGACGGCAGCGAGTGATACGCTTGCTCGCGCCAGAGGCAGATGGAGGATCGCCGGCGGGCAAACATCGCCCGCGGGAGGAAAGTCCGGGCTCCACAGGGCAGGGAGGTCGCTAACGGCGACCCGGGGAAACCCGAGGGAAAGCGCAACAGAAACGACACCGCCGATGGCCGACGAAGCGCGGGGTGCGAGAGGCATCGCGCGTGGAGGCACAGGTAAGGTTGAAATCGTGGGGTAAGAGCCCACGCGCGTCAGCCGGGTGACCGGCGGCGGGGCAAGCCCCTCCCGGAGCAAGCTCGAATAGGGTCACTGTCGAGGGCGGCCCGCCCGAAGCGTCGTTGGCGCCAGTGACCGGGTAAGAGCGCTCGAGCGTCGCAGCAATGCGACGCCTAGATGAATGATCCTCGCCGGCGCGCGGGCAACTGCGCGTCGGAACAGGACCCGGCTTATCGTCCGCTCTGGCGGCCACGCGCCGCCGGACACCTGGGGAAAAAGCGCAAGCCACGCCCCGGGTGCTCTGGCACCGACCTGCGGATGGGGCGGCCGACGAGGCCGCCCCATCCCTGCCGGCGGGCTGTCGAGGAGATCTTGATCGCGCCTCGCCAGACGCGGCCGCGCGAGCGAAGGCTCAGGGGCTGCGCGGCGGGGCCGACACCGAATTAGGTTGAGAGACCGCTTCGAGCACGACGTCGACGCCGACCCCTTCGCTGGCGCGTACCACCGTCAACTCCTCGCCGTCGCGCAGCGTGCTTGCGATCGCGCCGGCAGAGGTCATGCCTTCGATCCAATCCCCCGAACGCAACCCCCGCTGCGCGGCGATGCTGCCGGGGCGCACGACCCTGGCACTGAAGCGGCCCTGCTTTGCAAGCAACAATGCGCCGACGTCGCGATAGGCCGCAACATCGGCGCCGTTGAACGTGATCGGAGCCTGCGAGGCGCGCCGCAGCCAGAGGCGCTCGTTGGCGTAATCCAGACGCAACACGAATGGCGCGAGCAGGTCGTAGCCGATCACCGAGTTCTCGGGGAGGCCGATGTTGTACCAACCCTTGGGCGCCACCTCGAGCAGCACGTCCTCGAAATTGAAGGGGCCGAGGCGCAGGCTCTTCGCTTCTCCCAGCTCGACCTCCATCGGACCGAGCACCGTGCCGGCGGTCAATCCGGCTATGGGTGCCGATGGCAGCCCCGCCCGTTTGGCGAGCTTCCCGGAGATCACCGCCGCGGTCGGGCAACCCGTGTCGAGCGTCAATAACGCTTTCTGCCCGTTGATCTCGACCTCGATCCCCGGACGCTGAGAAACCAGCCGGATCGGAACCACGGCCTCGTCGCTCGCGGTGACGGACGCAGGCACCGCGAAGCGCTTCGGATCGAGCAAGCGAACGCGCCGCCCCGGAAAGTCGATCTCGACGACGTATTCCGAAAGGAATTCCCCGCCGAACAGGCCGTACTCCCAGCCCGTCTTGGACGACGTGTCGCTCGACGATGTATCGATGTAGAACTGAAGGTCCCGACCCAGCCGCGTCGGCCGGCGATAGGGATCCTGTTTGTGCGGACGTATCGAGACCCCGAGCGCGCGGGCCGCGAGCGGCGTCAAAACAGCCGCGCTGGCTCCCGTATCGAGCAGCAAGCGCAGCGGCTTCGCGCTCCCCTCCGGCGCCAGGTCCACGAAGATGCGGTTGGGCTCTGGCGAATCGAGGAACGGCAGCACCGCGAGCACCGCCTCGGCCGGAACCTCGTCCGCATTCGCACGCGCTCCCGCGAGAACGCAGAGGAGCACGGCGAGCCCGGCTCCGAATCGGTGATGGAACCGCGGTGTGCGCATGCGTGCCCTCCGATGGCTCGAGTCCACACGTCTTCCCGACCCATCTATACCCCCATCCGCGCCGTCTCTCGATCAGGATTTGATCAAATCGCAGGCTCCCCCGCGTCCGTCGTATACTCGGCCCCTTCCCGAGCCTGGAGGCATGCGATGCGCGTCGACACCACGATTCCCCTGAACGATTGGCGCGCCGTCGCCGGCGTGGCCCAGGCGGCGGAGGCCGCCGGCTTCGACGGCGTGATGTCGGCCGAGATCGCGAACGATCCGTTCATGCCGCTCGCGTTCGCGGCGGTGGCTACCCAGCGCATCGAACTCTCGACGGGGATCTGCGTGGCCTTCCCGCGCAGCCCGATGGTGGTGGCCGAGAGCTCCTGGGATCTGCACGCGCAATCGAAGGGCCGCTTCCGGCTCGGGCTCGGTTCGCAGGTGAAGGGCCACAACGAGCGGCGCTTCAGCGTGCCCTGGAGCGCGCCGGTGCCGCGCCTGCGTGAGTACGTCGAGTCCCTGCGCGCGATCTGGCGCTGCTGGGAGAAGCAGGAGCCGCTGCGCTACGAGGGCGAGCACTACCGCTTCACGCTGATGACGCCCGAATTCTCGCCGCCGCCGAGCGGGCTGCCGGCGATTCCGGTGTCGATCGCCGCGGTGGGACCCGACATGCTCAAAATGGCCGGGCGCGTTTGCGACGGCGTGCGGCTCCACGGCTTCGCCACGCGCAAATACCTCGAAGAGGTGGCGCTGCCGCAGATCGCTGCCGGCCTTCAGCAGAACGCACGCCCGCGCGCCAACTTCGAAGTCTGGGGGGGCGGCTTCGTGCTGACGGGCGCCGACGACGCCGCGGTCGCGAAGCAGATCGAATTCGGCCGCTACCGGATCGCCTTCTACGGCTCGACGCGCAGCTACCACGTCGTGCTCGCGGTCCACGGCTGGGAAGATCTGGGCCACGAGCTGCACGCCATGTCGAAGCGCGGACAGTGGAACGAGATGGCCAAGCGCGTTCCGGACGAGGTGGTGCGCACTTTCGCCGCAGTCGGCCGCCATGACGAAATCGCGGGCCTGATCGCCGATCGTTTCGGCGGCGTCACCGATACGGTGACGCTCGGCGTCGACGCCGCGACGAACCCCGGACTGATGCGCGAAATCGTGCAGGACCTGAAGCGCATCCCCTGCGCATTCGAGGGCTACGCCGGCGTTTGGTGAGGCTCGGCGGGGCCGGGCGCCGGAGCGAGTTCCGTGCGCAAGCAGATCACGGACGCGCGCCGCGCGGGATCGTAGTCGCGCCACTTTTCCGCCGGGATCTCGCCCGGCCCCACGCGCCGAAAACCGCTGCGCTCGAAGAAACCCGCCACACGATCGGAAACCGTGCAGGCGAACACGTAGTCGCAAGCGAGCGCGCGCGCCCGTTCGAGCGCGTGCATCACCAGGTGGGAGCCCACGCCCTCTCCCAGGAACCGCGTGAGTGTGTAGAGCGAGGCGAGTTCGGCGGCACGAGCCTGGGGGTTCACGAGCAACGCGCCGATTCCCGCGAGATGGCGACCCTCGACGAAGGCGCCGAAGCCGCTCGTCAGCACCCGCTCGATTTCGTGCGGGGGGCGCGGCGCGAGAAACCCCTCCGCCACGCCGCGCGCAATCAGATCGTCGGCGGCATCGTAGTCGTCGAGACAAAGACGACGCACTTCGACGTAACGCTCGCGCGTGAAGAGCGTCCCCGAACCGCCGTAGGTGAAGAGCTCGTCCGCGAGACCCTCGAGCGTGCAGACGTTGACGGCGGCGATGCCCGCGTCGAGCGCCTCCTCGACCTCGCGCAAGAGCGCGAGGCGGCGCGCATTCACTCCGACGCCGCCACTCACGAGCAGCGCTTCGAGTTCGGCGCGGTCGACGAAGGATTCGCGGTTGCCGTCTGCGAGCAGGAGCCCGCCCTCGCGGTCGATCCACACGAGCTTGCCGACACCGAGACGCAAAACGATGTCGCGACAGGCCGGGGCGAACGCTTGCGAGCCGGCGACGGCAACACCCACGCGCGGCACCTCGGCAAACTCGCGCCAGACCGCCGCTTCGAGCCGCGGCAACGCACCCGAGAGCACGCGCAAGCCGAGCGCGGCCTCCAGCGTGCTGCGCTGGGTCGAGATCACGACGACGCGTGCGCCTCCCGCCTCGAGCTCCTTCAGCACGGCGGCGAGCGGCGCCGGAGCGCCGAGGTCGGCGGCGGGCACCGCGATCGCGAGCGTGCGCCCGCGGAACTCGCTCAGGTAGAAGCTCTTCTCGGAGAACGAGCTACTGCCCCGGCCCTCGCCTTCAGCTTCGAGCGTCGACCCCATGATCGGCACAGTTTGGCCGATGTTGCCGCCCCTCGCGCGCTCCCGAGCGCGATCCCTGGCTGAATCCCGCGGGGAGAGGGTCGGCGGCGCCCGCGTGATGGCCGTCGCCTGGTCAGCGCTCGCCGCAGCCGATGGATCTGCCAGGTGGAGCGGTCGAGGGCAACCCGCGCCCAGGGTAGAGGGTTCTACTCATGAGAGACCCGACCCGATCGATCGGTGATTCCGAGCGGCTTGGGCTGGCGTTCGATTCGGCCGATAGAAAATCACTATTCGGGGTGATTACGACACACAATACCTGGCATCGGGTCCATCGAAGGCCGCAATTACCCGGTTTCTCTCGGGCGGAAGGAATTTTCGAGAAAGGGCTGGCTATTTCAGCCAGGAGACCCCACTATCCTGGCCCGTTTGGTTGCCCCCCGAAGAGACCGAGGCCAGCCATCGTCCAAGTGGATACCTCCAGCGGATCGCTGGGTGGTGGTTGGTCGGATATCGAGAGCGCCCAGCACCTGCGAGGGCGGATTTCGGGGGAGCACTGAGTACCGCGCGCCAGACGTTGAAACCAGATGGACCCGGGCGGTATCCGATACTTCGATTCGGACTCGCACCGGTAGATCGAGGGCAAACTTCGTGAAGCTTGAAGAGACCAGCAGAATCGCAAACGGCAGCGGCGCCGCTCGCACCGCGGGCGGTGCAGCTCGCGCCGTAGCCGCCGACGAGCTCGACCCGGGTCGCGAGCGTCGCCCGCTCGAATCCTATTTCCAGGAGATCGGCGGCACGCGCACGCTGCGCCGCGAGGAAGAGGTCATCCTCGCCAAGGATCTGGAGTCGGCGACCGCGGATCTGCGCGACGCTCTCTACTCCATTCCCTGCTCGGCGCAGCATGTGATCGACCGCTGGGATGCGCTGCGAGCGCTCTCGCACACGGGTGCGAAGCTCTCCGAGTCCGTCGGCGCCGAAGAAACGGGCGAGATCGCGGCGCGCGTGGCGCGCGCGGTAAAGCGCCTGCGCGTGCTGCGACAGCAGCGCGAGAAGGCGACGGGCAGCGAGCTCGAGCGCGTCGACGCGAAGATCATCCGCGAGCTGAAGGCTGCGCACCTCTCGCTCGGCCTGCTGGCGGAACTCCGCCAGAAGGTGCTGCGCATCGCTTCGGAGATGACACGGGCGCGCAAGGGCACGAAGCGCCTGCGCGAGCTCGAAGCCGAGTCCTATCTGCCGCGCGCCCGCCTGCTCGAGCTGTCGGCTCGGGTCGAGGAAGCGCACGCGCGGCTCACGCTCCAGAAGAACCGCTTCATCGAGCACAACCTGAAGCTCGTGGTGGCCATTGCGAAGGACTACCGCAACCTCGGCCTGTCGTTCCCGGACCTGATCCAGGAAGGCAATCTCGGGCTGATCCGCGCAGTCGAGAAGTTCGATCACCGGCGTGGCTTCAAGTTCTCGACCTACGCCGTGTGGTGGATCCGCCAGGCCCTGGTGCGCGCGATCCAGAACCACTCGCGCACGATCCGGCTGCCGTCCCATGTGCATGATCGGCTCCAGCGCAGCCAGCGCGTGCGCGCGGAACTGACGGGCAAGCTGGGCCGCGAGCCGACGGCTGCGGAGCTGGCGCCGGAGCTCGGCACGGATACGGGATCGCTCGAAGTGCTCGACCTGCTCTCGCGCGAGGCGATCTCGCTCGAGTCCTCGGTCGCGGGCACCGAGAAGCGGCTCGAAGATTTCGTCTCGGACTCGATGGCCTCGGCTCCGGACAACGGACTCGACAGCGAGCGCATGCGCTCGGGCGTCGGCCACCTGATCTGCGTGCTCACGGCGCGCGAGCAGCTCATCCTGCGCCTGCGCTACGGCCTGGGCGGCGAGGAGGAGCACACGCTCGAACAGATCGGGCAGTCGCTGGGTCTGTCCCGCGAGCGGGTGCGTCAGCTCGAGGCGCGTGCGCTGAAGAAGCTGCGCGAGACCGTTCCGGCGCAGAGCCTGCATCCGATCCTGGAGCCGTAACCACGGCGGCGCGGGGCTGACCCGCGCCACTCCCTTGCTCTACGCCCCGCCTCGCGGCGCGTAGAGCCGCGGCTACGGTGCCCCTGGAGGAGCCCGATCTACGCGGCTTCGGCGTCGCTCACCTGGCGCGTCCTCTCGCAGACGGCACGCGCTCAAGCCCCGGCGACGGAGACGGGCGCCGGCGTCGCGCCGCGGGGCGCGCGTGCTCGGCCACTGATCCGCACCCGCGCGCTCTCGATCAGGACGTAGGTTGCCGGCACGATGAGGAAGGTGAGCAGCGTCGAAAAGAACATGCCACCGAGCACGGCGATGCCCAGCGGCGCACGCGAATCTCCGCCGGCGCCACGCCCCAGCGCGATCGGCAGGATGCCCATCATCGTCGCGAGCGCGGTCATCAGGATCGGGCGGAATCGCGTCTTCGAGGCCTGCGCAACCGCTTCGAAAAGCGGCATGCCGCGTTCCCGCAGCTGGTTCGCGAACTCGACGATCAGGATCGAATTCTTCGTGACGAGCCCCACCAGCATCACGAGCCCGATCTTGCTGAACAAATTGAGCGTCGTTTGGGTCGCGAGCAACGCGACCAGCGCCCCCGTGAACGACAGCGCCACCGCAACCAGGATGGTCACGGGATGAACGAAGCTCTCGAACTGCGCCGCCAGTACCAGGAAGACGACGACGATGGCGAGCCCGTAGGCGAACAGAAGCGCATTGCTCGAGGCCAGGAATTTCTCCGCTTCTCCCACGAAGCGGATCCCGACGCCTTCGGGCAGCACCTCGCGGGCGATCTGCGTGGCGATCTCCAGCCCTTCGCCCTGCGTCAGCGTCGCAAGATCGGCGGAGATCATCGCCGAACGCTGCCGATCGTAGTGGGGGATCTCGCGCGGGGCGATCGTCTCGCGCATTTCGATCACCGAAGCGAGCGGGATCAGCTCTTCGTTGTTGCCGCGCACGTAGAGCTCGAGCAGGTCGCGCGGATCATCGCGCTCCGCCTGCTCGAGTTGCGCCATCACGTCGTAGGTTTCCCCCTCGACCTTGAACGTCGAGAGATCGAGCCCTCCGAGCAGGATCTGCAGGGCGCTCGCGATCGAGCGCACCGAGACGCCGAGATCGCTGGCACGCTCGCGATCGATCGAAACCTCGAGCTGCGGCTTGTTCAGGTAGAGGTTCGTCTGGACGTTTCCGAAGCCACCGTAGCTGCTGATCCGGTTCTTGATCTCGTCTCCCCAGCGCGCGAGTTCGGCCAGATCGTTGCCTTCGAACACGAACTGCACGGGCGACGAGCCAAAACCGCTGATCATCGAAGGGCTCGTCGGAAACGCGGTGATACCGGCGATGCCTTCGAGCATCGGACGCACGTCGTTCACGAGCTGCTGCTGGCTACGCTCCCGCTTCCCGGTGTCGCTCAAGCTGCTGATCAAGATGCCTTGATTCACCAGGCCCGGCGTCCCGATCCCGAGCGCGATCACCGAGAACACCCGCTCGACTTCCGGAAGCGCGCGCACCTGGCGATCGGCCTCCGATTGGTAGCGATCCATGTAGTCGATCGTGCTGCCCTCGGGCGCCTGGGTGAAGACGAACATCGTGCTGCGATCCGATTTCGGAATCAGCTCCTGCGGCACCAGCGGCAGCAAAACGACGCCGAGCACGACCCACACCGCACCCAGACCCACCCAAAGCCCCGGACGCCGCAGCACCGCCGTGAGCGAGCGGTCGTATGCCCGCGAAATGCGGTCGAAGAAGCGCGCAAAGGCCGCCTTCAAACCGTGCTCGGTCCGATGCGGGCGCAGGACGAGCGCGCACAGCGCGGGCGAGAGGGTCACCGCGACGAAGCCCGAGACGGTGAGTGCGGCCGCCACCGTGACGGCGAACTCGCGGAACAAGCGCCCCGTCTCGTCGCGCAGGAAGGTCAGCGGCAGGAACACCGCCACCGCCGCCACCGTCGCGGCGACCACCGCGAACGAAATCTCGGCCATGCCGCGGCGTGCCGCCTCCAGCGGCGGCGTGCCTTCTTCGACCCAGCGCGTGATGTTCTCGAGCACCACGATGGCGTCATCCACGACCAGTCCGATCGCGAGCGTAACTCCCATCAGTGTCAGCGTGTTGATCGTGAAATCGAACAAGTAGAGCACGCCGAAGGCGCCGAGGATCGAAACCGGGATGGCCACCGCCGGAATCAGCGTCGCGCGGAAGCTGCGCAGGAAGACGTAGATCACGAGCACGACCAGCAGCGCCGCCTCGAAGATCGTGAGCGTCACGTCGCGAATCGAGGCCCGAATGAAAGTCGACGAATCGAAGGCAATCTGGAGCTTCACGCCGGGCGGCAGCAACGGCTCGAGTTCGACCAGCGCCTCGCTCACCTCGTCGGCGACGTCGAGCGTGTTCGCCTTCGACTGTTTCACGACACCGAGCCCAATCGCCGGCTCGCCATTGAAGCGCACCAGCTTGCGGATGTCCTGCGGCCCAACCTCGATGCGCGCGATGTCGCGCAGCTTCACGGCCTGGCCCTTTACGTTGGCGATGATCATGTTCTCGAAGTCGGAAACGGTGCGCAGCTCTCCGAGGCTGCGAACCGTGAACTCCGCGTCCCGCGATTCGAGGCGCCCCGACGGGATGTCGACGTTCTCGCGCTGCAAGGCGGCGGCCACGTCCGCGATCGTGGCGGATTGCGCCGCCAGCCGGCGGTTGTCGATCCACACGCGCATCGAGAAGCGGCGTTCGCCGCCGATGATCACGGTGGCGACACCCGGAAGCTTCGCCAGCCGGTCGACGAGCAGATTCTCGGCAATCGTCGTCAGCTGTACCTGGTCGTATTGATCGCCGGAGAGCGCGATCCACACGACGGCCTGGGCGTCGGAATCGCGCTTGGCGACGACCGGTTCGTCGATCTCTTCCGGCAGCCGGTTGCGCGCGCGGGCCACGCGGTCGCGCACGTCGTTCGCCGCGGCCTCGATGTCCTTGCCGAGCTCGAACTCGACCGTGATTTGCGAAACCTGCTCACGGCTCAGCGAGGTCACGACCTTCACGCCCTCGATGCCGTTCACCTGGTCCTCGAGGATGTCGGTGACCGACGTCTCGACGACTTCCGGCGCAGCGCCGGGGAACACGGTCGTGACGGACACGATCGGAGGGTCGATCGCCGGCAGCTCGCGGTTCGTGAGGCGCGTCATGCCGATCGCGCCAAACAGCACGATCACGAGCGACATCACCGTCGCGAGGACGGGACGCTCGATGCAGATCTCGGCGATCCTCAAGTGCCGGACCCGCCCGGAGCGGCCGCGCGCGGGCCCGCGCCCGCCTCGCCGCTCTTCACGAGCGCAGCCGCCTGCAGCTTGCGGCCCTCGATCACCTTGTGCGTCCCGGCGGTGACGATCGTGTCGCCCGCCGCGAGACCGAGCGTCACTTCGACGCGGCCGTTCTTGCGCAGGCCGATCTCGACCGGCACGCGCTCGGCGACTTCGTCGCGCACGCGCCAGACATAGGCGCCCTCGCGGCCGAAGACCACCGCGGATTCCGGAATCAGCATCGCGTTCTCACGCTGCGCGATCTCCAGATCGACATTGGCGAACAGCCCCGGGCGCAACCGGCGGTCGGCGTTGGGCACCCAGGCCTTGAGAATCATCCGACGCGTCGCGGGATCGAGCGACGGCGAGACGAAGAACACCTCGCCGGTAAACACCTCGTCGGGATACGGGCGCACGCGCACTTCGAGCTTCACGCCCGTTCGCGCAAAAGCGACGCCCTGCTCGCTGGTGGCGAAGGAGAGCTGGAGCCGATCGATGGCGTCGATGCGCACCAGCGCGACTTTGTCCGTGATGCGGTCGCCCGGCGCCACGTAGCGAGCACCCACGACACCGTCGAAGGGCGCAGCAATGCGCGTGCGGGAGACGGCGAGGCGCGCCAGATCGACCCGCGCCCTGGCCACCGCGAGTTCCGCGTTCGCGCGGTCCCGTTGCGCGGCCGAAGCGGCGTCGCGGTGCACGAGCTGCTGCGTGCGGTTCCAAACCTCCTGCGCCAGATCCCGGTTCGCAACGGCCTCGGCCAGCCGGGCCTTCTGCTCGTCGTCACGAAGCTGAAAGAGCACGGCGCCCTTCTTTACCGTCTGCCCTTCCTCGAACAGCAACTTCTCGATGATGCCGCTCGTCTCGGCCTTCAATTCGACCGAGTACTCGGCATCGAGCTGCCCGCTGAAAGTCGCCGTATCGCGCAGGAGCTGGGGCGCGACCTGGATCATCTCGACCGTGATCGGTCCTTTGCCGCCGCCCTGCGGGCCGGACGCGTCATCGGCCGAATCACAGCCGCCGCCCGCCGAAAGGCACGCGAGCAGGAGGAGCAGGGCCCCGGAGCGATGGGGGATACGCACCCGGGCAGCGTACCGAACCGGCATTGGCGGAGGTAGATGGGACACCGGCTCGCGCGCGTGCGCGCCGGCCCGCCGCATGGGAGCGCGCGGCCCGGCGGATATGATAGAAACCATCGACCGGTGGCGGCCCTGGGGCGCCCCGTTGCCAGAACGTCGCGGGGAGTTTCGTGAAGATCGCGTGTCTCGACCTCGAGGGAGTGCTGGTTCCCGAAATCTGGATCAACGTGGCCGAGCGCACGGCCATCCCCGAGCTGCGCCGCACCACCCGCGACGAGCCCGACTACGACGTGCTGATGAAGCAGCGCATCGCGATCCTCGAACGCCACGGACTCGGGCTGCCCGACATCCAACGCGTGATCGCGGGCATGGCGCCGCTGCCGGGCGCTGCGGAGTTTCTCGATTGGCTGCGCGAGCGCCTGTCGGTCGTGATCCTCTCCGACACCTTCGCCGAATTCGCTGCGCCGCTGATGCGACAGCTCGGCCATCCGACGCTGTTCTGTCACAATCTCGAAATCGACGATCGCGGGCGCATCGTGGGCTACCGCATCCGGCTGCCGGACCAGAAACGCCAGGCGGTGAAGGCGTTCCACCAGCTCAACCTCCAGGTGATCGCGGCGGGCGATTCTTATAACGACACGGCGATGCTCGCCGAGGCCGACGCCGGAATCCTCTTCCGCCCCCCCGCCAACGTGATCGCGGAGTTCCCGCAATTTCCCGTGACGCGAGATTTCGACGAACTGCGCCGCGCCTTTCTGGCGGCAGGAGCCGGCTGACATGCGCACGCCGCAGCGATTGATTGCGTTGGGAGCCGCGCTCGCGCTGCTCGCCTGCTCGGACTCCGCGCCGCCGCCGGCGCCCTCCCCTGCGATTCCGTCGCCCACTGCGCCCGCCGCACCCGCGGCGGCCGATAGCGCAGCGGCGGACGCCGCAGTCGCTGCCACCCCGGACGCCGCGCGCGGCAAGGCGCATTTCGAGAACTACTGTGTGTCGTGTCACGGCGTGCGCGGCGACGGCGATGGGCCGGCCAGCGTCGCGCTCGATCCGCGCCCGGCACGGCTGGGCGACCGCGCCGCGATGAGCGGAAAGAGCGATGACGATCTATTCCAGGTGATCAAGAACGGCGGCGCCTCCGTCGGTCGCTCGCCGCTGATGGCGCCCTGGGGCGGCCTGCTCTCGGACGCCCAAATCCGCGACGTGATCGCCTACATCCGAAGCCTGGCGCATTAACCCGCGTCGCGGATCCCTTCGCGCTTGAACATGCGCTGGCCGCCAGGCTGATACGTGAACAGCAGCGCGCGCCGCGGCTCGTCGGACGTGTTGGGCGCCGAGCCGTGCACCGTGTGCGGACTGAAGAACAGCAGGCTCCCGGCCGGCATCTCCGCCGCCACCGCGCGCGCCACATCGAAGCTGCCCGGATCGGTGAAGAGCGGCGCGAGGCGCTCGGGGCCCGACGAGCCCGGCAGCAGCCCGCGCCGGTGGCTGCCCGCGACCACGCGCAAACAGCCGTTGCGCTCGCTCGCATCGTCTAGCGCGAGCATGACGTTGGGAAGCTGGTCGATGTGTGGCGCGAAGTGCGCCCAGTAGGGCGAGTCCTGGTGCCAACGAAAGCGCGAACCCTCGCGCGCCCGCTTGAAATTCAGCTTGTCGGTGAACAACGACACCCGCTCGCAACCCACGAGATCGCGCATCGGAGCGACCAGACGCGGATCGTCGATCAGCGCCTCGAAGGCCGGCTCCAGATGATGAAAAGGCTCGACCACGCGGATCGTCGCGGAGCCCGGCAGGTGTTCGAATTGGATCGTCGAACCCGACGCTTCGCAGTAGCGATTGCCATCGATTTCGTAGCTCTGCTCACAATCGTACGACGCCGCCAGCGCGCGCGCGCCGACCCGCTCCGCGGCAGCGCGCAACTCCGCGATCTCTGCGAGCGCGAAGACACCCTTGCGGATGAAGAACCCATCCTCGTCCCAGGCCCGGCGCTCGGCCCGCTCCAGTCCCGTCCCTGCTCGCTGCATTCGGATGACCTCTCCGTTCTCGCTCGGACACCCCGCGCCGCGCGCCTGCCGAGCCCAGAATCGCCGGGCACGGGACTTCTCGCCACGCAGTCGCTACGGGATTTTACGCAACTTTCACAGGGAGATGGCAGCGCAGCACCGATGTGGTGCCTACGGTTCTGTCGGGCTCGCGTGAGCCCTGGGAGCAGAGCGCAGTGGCACAGGCCGTAGCAGCCTTTCTGGATCGCGAGCCGGACACCACGGACGTCGAGGGTTGGTGGGGACGCCAGCAGCTGCTGCCCCGCACCGTCTACTGGGGAATCCACGCGGCCTGCCTGCTCGGGTTCTGGATCACCCCCACACGCGGGGCCCTCGCGCTGCTCGCCATGACCTTCTTCGTGCGGATGTTCGCGATCACGGGCGGTTATCACCGCTACTTCGCACACAAGACTTTCAAGACGAGCCGCGCCTTCCAACTCGTGCTCGCGGTGCTCGGGGCCTCCGCCGTCCAGAAAGGCGCGCTCTGGTGGGCCGGCCATCACCGCATCCATCACAAGTTCTCGGATCAACCTGGCCAGGACGTGCATTCGCCGAAGGACGGCTTCTGGTACTCGCACCAGGGTTGGATCTTCGACGGCCGCTGGGATGACACGCCGCTCGACCAGATCCAGGAATTTTCGCGGTTTCCGGAGCTCGTGTGGTTGAACCGTTGGCATGTCGCGCCGCCGATCGCGCTCGCCGTGCTCTGCTTCGCCATCGCCGGCTGGAGCGGCCTGCTCTGGGGCTTCGGTGTGTCGACGGTGCTGCTCTGGCACGCGACCTATTCGATCAACTCGCTCGCGCATCGCTGGGGTTCACGTCGCTATGACACCGCGGACACCAGCCGAAACAACCTGCTGCTCAGCCTGCTCACGCTCGGCGAAGGCTGGCACAACAATCACCACCACTTCTGCGCGTCGGCGCGCCAGGGCTTCTTCTGGTGGGAAATCGACGTCAGCTACTACGTGCTGCGCACGCTCGCGGCCGTGGGTGTGATCTGGGATGTGCGCGAGCCGCCGGCCCACGTGGTGCAGCGCACCGCCCGCCGCACCGCCTAGTCACGGGACTTCGCGCGGCCGCGCCCCGCTGCGCGCTTCGCTTGCGGGTGCGCGAAATTCTCTCGCCGTGGCTCAGCCCCAGGCGCGGCGCAGGAACCAATACAAACCGGCCGCGAGGATCGGGCTCGAACCGAGCTGGATCCAGAACCGGCGCCGCGCCGGCTCGCCGCGCAGCGCGGCCCGCAAGCACGGCCACGCGACGGCGACGATGGCGAGCTGGCCCAGCTCCACTCCGAGGTTGAAGCCGAACAACGCAGGCGCGACGCGTCCCGGCGGCAACCCGATTTCGGCGAGCGTCCCCGCGAAGCCGAAGCCATGGATCAACCCGAAGACGAACGCGACGAGCCAGCGCAGCCGCGCCGGGCTCTCCGCGCGCTCGAGCAGGCCCAGGGAGCAGAGCGCGAACAGGCCCACTCCGAGCAGCGCGCTCGGCGGAACCGCCAGCGCGCCGAACGCCGCGGCGATCGCCGCAGCCGCCACGCCGGCGCCGAGCGCGAGCGCGATGCCGCGGCGCGTGGCGCGCCCGCTGGTCAGCGCGAAATTCTCGAGCGCAACGATCACGATCGAGAGTCCGATCAGCGCCTCGATCGCCGACGGCAGCGGCGTCACGACCCCGAGCACGCCGAGCGCCAGCGTCACGCTGTGCGCAACCGTGAAGCCGGTCACGATCGTCGCGACTTCGACGAAGGAAGCGCTGAGCAGCAACAACGCCAGCAGGAAGACGAGGTGATCGGCGCCGGTCGCGATGTGCTCGAGACCGAGACGGACGTAGTCGGCGAAGCCGGCGCCCGCCAGCGCCGACGCCGCGCCTGCGAGCTCGAGTGTCTGTTCACTGCTCCCCTGCACGAACACGCGCTCGACGACGCGGCCCTGCGCGCTGTGCAGCCGCGCGAGGTGGAGGTGTCCGGGGACCGCTTCGAGAAAGCCATCGATGCGCAGCGCGAGGAGATCCGGGCGCACGCAGTGAACCCGCCAGCTGCGGGCAACCACGCTGGGATCGAACGACGGCACCGGCGCAGGAGCGCTGATCGGCAGACACGTCTCGCCCGCCGCCAGCAGCCGCGTGTGGGCCACGAGATAGCCATCGACGGCCTCCGCCAGGTCCGCACTCACGCCGAGCGCTGCCGACGGAATCCCCCCGAGCAGCGGCAGCACGCGCTGCAAGTCGTCCCAGTGCACGCGCATGACGACCCGCGCCGCGCCGCCGGCCTCGAGATCCCAGCTCGAGGTGGAGGTCGAACGCGCATGCGCACCGGCGTCCGCTGCCGACGCCGCAAGCACGAGCAGCGCGAGCGCGAAGGCGCGTCGCGTCACGGCGCGGCGAGCTCCGGATCGAGAATCCGGATCCTGGCGTCTTCGCGCATGCCGGCGAGGTATTCGCGCAGGGCCGTTTCGCCGCGGCTGCGCAGGAACTCGACGCGCACCTGCTCGCGCACATTCTCGAACGGCGCGAGTTCGTCGGCGCGTCGCTCGCGCAGCGCCACCACGAAGTACCCCGCGCTCCCGCGCACCGGTTCGCTGATCGCAGCGACGGCGAGCTCGCTGGCGGCGCGCGCCGCCGTTGGCCCGAGATAATCACGCAGCGTATCGAGATCGAGGGGGCCCGGTGGCAGCTGCGCCACCAGCGTATCGCCAAGCTCATCCCGCACCGTCGCGAAGCCCTCACCCGCTCGCAGCCGCCGGGTGAGCGCTTCGGCCCGCTCCCGCGCGAGCGCTTCCGGGCGCCCTGCTACCGCGACGAACGCGACGTCGACGACCAGCCGTGGACCGCTCCCGAAACGCCCGCTGTTGGCAGCGTAGAAGGCGCGCAGCGCACCCTCGTCCGGCTCGCTCGTCTCCGCGTCGGCCGTCACCGATGCGACGAGCGCCGAAATGATCGCGCCGCGGGCACTCGGGTCATGCCGCTCGAGCCCGAGCGCGATGCCACGCTGGAGCAGCAGCTCCTCGTCGATCATGCGGTCGAGCAGGCGCCGCTGCTCGCTGGCGTCGAGGCTCGTGCTGCGGCGTTCGGCGGCGATCGCGGCGGCAAAGCGCGCAAACCCTTCCCGCGAAAGCGCCTGTCCGTTCACGAGGGCGATCGCATCGGCCGGCGCCACTCCATCCGCGCTGTTCGAGCGGACGACACCGAACGCGGCGAGTGCGATGCCGATGACGGCGCCGGCCGCCAGCAACCAGCGCGCGCTGCGATCGCCCATCGACGAACCTGTCTTTGCCACTGCCATGCCGGTCTCCTCGCGCGGGCCGTTATACTACTTTGCCTACCGATCGCTCCACGCTCCGCGCGAGGTTCGCGCCACTGCGCTGCGGCCGGCGAAGCACCCGGGGATCGCATGCGAAGCGCGCTGCTGCGAGGCCGCGATCACACGCGCCTCGGCATGACCGCCGCCATCGCCGAAGGCCGTGCGGCGATCGCGCTCTCGCGCGGCGGCGCCCGAAAATCCTACCGCCACCGCGACCCCAACGAGGACGCCTCGCTGTTCGCCGAGGGCGAGGGCGGAATTCTGCTGGCCGTCGCCGACGGCCACGGGGGCTGCGACGCGGCCGAGGCCGCCCTCGACCGTCTGCTCGCGAGCTTTGCCCGCGCCTGGACGTCCGCCGCGGCGCCCGGGATGCGCGAAGCCTGGACGACGCGTGCCGCCGACGTGCTCGCCGAGCTGAATGCCGCGATCCTCGAGCGCGTCGCACTCGGAGGCCCGGACAGCTCTCGCACCACGCTCGCACTCGCACTGCTGCGACCCGCCGACGACCTGCTCGCCTTCGCATCGTTCGGCGACAGCCACATTTTCCAGCTCACGGCGGGGGAAGTGCTCGAACTCGGCCACGAAGACGGGCGTCGCACCTGCTACCTCGGCTTCGCGTCCGAGACTGCGGAATCGATTGCGGGCAAGTACATCGCCGGCGCGCAGTCGCTCGCCGGCACACGCGCGATCGTGCTCGTCACCGATGGGCTCTCTGAGCAGGGGATCGGCGTCGCCGTCCCGGAGGATGCGGTCGCCGAATGCGCGGAGCTCGCCGCGCGCGGCACGCCCGAGCTGTGGCCCATCCACGCGGCACGCGGCATCGTCGAACGCGCGCTCGCCGAGCATCGGCGAAATCGCGCGGGCGACAACGTCGCCTCCGCCGTCGCCTGGCCCTAGCCCAGCATCCTGCTAGGCGGGCCGGCCCGATTCACGCCGATGCCACGGCCAGATCAGCGAAAAGAACATCGAGCGCCGCTGCGAGCCGCCGGCTACGAGCAGTCCCACCGCGATCACCATGTAGGCCAGGATGAACAGATAGCGGACATGCGTGCCGGTGAAGGCGAACTGGCCGGCAAACAGCAGTGCGAGCATGATCGCGTCGCTGCGGCTGAAGCGCAGATCCGCGATCAGGATCGTTGCGAGCAGGGACTGCGTCGACGTGAGGATCAATTCCTCCGTCTGACGCTCATCGAGCGGGAGCCCCGCCCAGCCTCCCGCGGAGATCGCGTAGACGATCGGGATCGCGCCGACGAGCAGTGTCCACTGGTTCACCTTCGATGAGATCAGCGTGCCGATCCCGACCGATCCGCGCAGGCGCAGCGCGTAGAGGATCGCGATCAGGAATTCAGGAGATTCCGACGCGAGCGGCGCCACCCACTGCACCAGCAAGAACTCGTCGATCGCGCTCCGGCGGCCGATCTCGACCAGGCTCTCGGCGAAGGGTTCCGCCGAGATGAAGATTGCGTACGCAGCGAAGGCGAACAGACCGATCGCCCAGAATCGCCGGCCGGCGTGCCCGAACTCGCGATCGACCAGCGCGGCCGGGCCGACGAGATTGACTTCGTGCGATTCGCTGCTCATCGCCGCCGCCGCGTAGAACCCGAACAAGCTCAACAGCACCGCGGCATCGAAGAGATTGATCGTTCCCTTGATCGGGATCAGGAAGGAGTAGAGCGTGGCCCACACGAGATACCGCATCTCGAGCCGCTGCCGCCGATCGATGACGAGCTCCGAGGTGCCCGCGCGGAAACACGCGATCAGCACCACGGTGGCCCAGCCGAGTCCGATCAGCAGCCGGTTCGCGCCGGTCATGTTGGCGACGGCGTAGGGCGCATAGCTGGGGTCCGTGCCGGCCTTCCACGCGAAATGCATGTCGACCGCGTATTCGGGCAGCACGCTCAGCAGCGCGAGAAACAAAATCGCGAGCGACTGCGGGATGTCCCTCTCGGCGAGTTCTGCCGCCCACGAAAGCAGGAAGGCGCCGCCCAGGATCGCCACACCCGCCGCCACGGCGATCAGCTCGGAGGGAAGATCGAGACCCGGAAAATGATGCAGCGCGATCCACGGCACCGTCAAAGTCGCCGCGCCCGCGATCGCGACGAGATCACGCCTACGCGATCTCGCGTAGCTCTCGCCCGCCATCAGAGCGGCATCCCGAACTCCCGCTCGAAGCGGGAGCGCAACGCCGGCAGCTCGATGCGTGTGTTCTGGGTTCCCTCGAGTTCGACCTGGAGCGCGCCGAGCAGGCTCCCCAGCCGTCCGGCGATCTCCCACGAAAGGCCGCGGGCGCGCGCGTGCAGCAGGCCGGCTCGATAGGCATCGCCGCAGCCGGTGGGGTCGACGATCTTCGCCGCGCGCACCGCCGGAATCTCGATCGCCTTCCCGCCCACGTGGATCGTCGAGCCCTGCTCGCCCTTCGTGATGATCACCGCCTCACACGCCTCGATGATCGCGCGCTCGTCCCTGCCCGTGCGCTCGAGCGTCAATGCCCATTCGTAGTCGTTCACGATGTAGCCCGCCGAGCCGCCGATCATCTCGAAGAGTTCGTCGCCCGAGAGGATCGGCAGCGCGTGGCTCGGATCGATCAGCGTCGGCACGCCGCGCGCCTTCAGCGCACGCGCGTGCTCGACCATCGCCTGGCGCCCGTTCGAAGAGACGATCGCCAGACCGATCGGCTCGCGCACGTCCTCGACGCGGGCTTCGTGCGCGCGCGCGATCGCGCCCTCATAGAAGGCCCAGATCTGGCTGTCGTCGAGGTCGGTGGTGACGAACCCTTGCGGTGTACGGATGTCGTCGAAGACGCGGATGGCATGACGGCGGATCTGGTTGCGATCGAGCCACTCCGCGTAGGGCCCGAAATCGTTGCCCACCGTCGCCAGAATCACCGGATCGTCGCCGAGCAGACGCAAATGGAAGGCGATGTTTCCGGCGACGCCGCCAAAGTGCGTCTTCAGGCTCGTGATGTTGAACGAGACGTTCAGGATGTGCAGCTTCTCGGGCAGGATGTGATTCTTGAATCGGTCAGGAAAGACCATGATGTGGTCGAACGCAACCGAGCCCGAGACCAGGATCGACATGGAAACCCTCCGGCGCGCGCAGTCTCGCCATCCCCGGGGCGAGCGTCAATGGCCCGGCCCGATGGTAGACTGATCGCGATGCGCAACGACGCCTACTACCGCTCGGGCCGGCCCGTCTTCTCCTTCGAGTTCTCCCCGCCGAAGACCGACGCGGGCTTCAGCGCGCTCTACCGCACGGTCGAGGAGCTGAAGCTGCTCGGCCCCGATTTCGTCTCCGTCACCTGGGGGGCCGGCGGCTCGACGCGACGCAAGACGGTGGACATCGTGATCCGGATCCAGCAGGAAATCGGCATCACCGCGATGGCGCATCTGACGTGCATCGGCTCGACGCCCGACCAGCTCGCCGAGACGCTCACACGCCTGGAAGCGGCGCGGATCGAGAACGTCCTCGCCCTCGCAGGCGATCGCCCGCCGGATTACGTCGCGCCGCCGGGTGCGTTCACGTACGCGAACCAGCTTGCGACCTTCATCCGCTCGCGCTGGGGTTTCTGCCTCGGCGCCGCGTGCTACCCGGAAACCCACCAGCTCGCGCCGAGCCCCGAGGCCGACATCGCGAATCTCGTGCGCAAGCTGGAGACGGGCGTCGATTTCCTGATCACGCAGCTCTTCTTCGACAACGCCGATTATTTCGAATTCCTCGCTCGCGCGCGTGCGGCGGGCATCTCGGTGCCGATCGTGCCGGGAATCATGCCGATCATCGGCGCGGGCAACATCCGGCGCATCACCGCGCTGTGCGCGGCGCGCATCCCCGCGGAACTCGAAGCGCGGCTGGCGCGCGTCGAACACGACGACGCGCTCACGCTCGAAGTCGGCGTCGCGTGGGCCACGCAGCAATGTCAGGAGCTGCTCGACCGCGGCGCCCCGGGCATCCACTTCTACACGATGAACAAGAGCCCCGCGACCCGCCGCGTGTTCGAGAGCCTGCGCCGGTGACGGGCGCGCACGCACCGGGCGCGCCGCTGCGTCTCGCGGTGCTGCTCTCGGGCTCCGGCACCAGCTTGCAGAACCTGATCGATCGGAGCGCCGCGCACGAGCTGGCGGCCGAGATCGCGGTGGTAATCGCCTCGAAGCCGGACGCCTTCGGCCTCGAGCGGGCGCGCCGGCACCACATCCCCGCCATCGCCGTGCCGCGCAAGCTGCACCGCGACGTCGCCGCCTTCAACGACGCCCTGCACGCCGAGCTGGCCCGCTTCGACGTCGGGCTCGTCGTGTTGCTGGGCTTCCTGTCTCCGTTCGAGACGCGCGGACGCTACGACGGGCGTGCGATCAACGTGCATCCCGCGCTCGTGCCCGCCTTCTCGGGCCGGGGCTTCTATGGCCGCCGCGTACACGAGGCGGTGATCGAGAGCGGCGTCAAACTCTCCGGCGCAACCGTCCACTTCGTCGATGGCGAATACGACCACGGACCGATCATCCTGCAAGCCGCCGTGGCGGTGCGCGACGACGACACGCCGGAAACGCTCGCCGAGCGGGTGCAGGAAGTGGAGCGACGCCTGGTGCCCGAGGCGATCCAATTGTTCGCCGCCTCGCGTCTGCAGATCGAGGGCCGCCGCGTCCGGATCCGGCCCTGATCGTCAGCCGTCAGCGTTCGATCAACTCGATCTTGTAGCCGTTCGGATCCTCGACGAAGGCGATCACGGTGCTGCCGTGCTGCATCGGCCCCGGCTCCCGCGTGATCGGGACGCCGCCCGCGCGCAGGCGCTCGCACACGGCGTGGATGTCAGCGACGCCGATCGCCACGTGCCCGAAGGCATCGCCGAGCGTGTAGTCGTCGCGTCCCCAATTGTGCGTGAGCTCGAGAACGCTGTGGCCCGACTCGTCGCCATAGCCGACGAAGGCGAGCGTGAAGCGGCCGGCGGGAAAATCGTGCCGGCGCAGCAGCCGCATGCCGAGCTGCTCGGTGTAGAAGCGCAGCGAGGCGTCGAGGTCCTTCACGCGCAACATGGTATGGAGCAGCCGCATGCGGGCAGTCTAGGGAAAGCGACCCCGGAGACGGCGCCCGACGCCGGACTTGACCGCGATTATATACTTGACAGACCCATCCGACTAGGCCATCATCGGCCCCGGAGGTCACGTCATGTCGATTCTCAACGCCCCGCAGTTCCAGACCGCCGAGGGCGCCCGGAAGCACCTCGAAGCCGTCCGCTGGCCCGAAGGCCCGGTCTGCCCGCACTGCGGGAGCGCAGATCACTCCTACGCGCTCAAGGGCAAGTCCAGCCGCCCCGGCGTCTACAAGTGCGGCGATTGCCGAAAGCAGTACAGCGTCACGGTCGGCACGGTGTTCGAGCGCAGCAAGATCGCGCTTCACCTTTGGCTCCAGGCCGTCTACCTGCTCTGCTCGTCCAAGAAGGGCATCAGCTCGCACC
>JANNIY010000107.1:0-7815 GCA_031405455.1 Deltaproteobacteria bacterium
CACGTCGGCCACCCCAAGGGCTACATCGCGACCGACGTCATCGCCCGCTACAAGCGCATGCGCGGCTTCAGCGTCCTGCACCCGATGGGTTGGGACGCGTTCGGGCTGCCGGCCGAGCAATACGCGATCGAGACGGGAACCCACCCGCGCGAAACCACCCGGCGCAACATCGAGACCTTCAAACGCCAGCTGACCTCGCTCGGCAGCGATTACGACTGGTCCCGGGAAATCGACACGACCGACCCGGAGTACATGCGCTGGACCCAATGGATTTTTTGCAAACTCCACGAACGCGGCCTCGCCTACCTCGCCGAAGTGCCCGTCAACTGGTGTTCGGCGCTGGGCACCGTGCTCGCGAACGAAGAAGTCATCGATGGCAAGAGCGAGCGCGGCGGACACCCCGTCATCCGCGTGCCGCTGCGCCAATGGATGCTGCGGATCACGGCCTACGCCGATCGCCTGATCGACGATCTCGACGACCTCGACTGGCCCGAGGCGATCAAGAAGATGCAGCGCGACTGGGTCGGGCGTTCGCTCGGCGCGCGCGTCCAGTTCGAGCTCGCGTCGCTGCCCGGCGAGAATCTCGAAGTCTTCACGACGCGGCCCGACACGCTGTTCGGCGCCAGCTACCTCGTGCTCGCACCCGAGCATCCCCTGGTCGTGAAGCTCGCGACGCCGGCCCAGCGCGCGGAGGTGCTCGCCTACGTCGAGCGCGCCGCGCGTCGCAGCGAGCGGGTGCGGCAGGCCGAGGCCGAGAGCAAGACCGGGGTGGCGACGGGCGCCTACGCACGTCACCCCGTCAGCGGCCGTGAGCTGCCGATCTGGATCGCCGACTACGTGCTCGCGAGCTACGGAACGGGCGCGATCATGGCCGTCCCCGGGCACGATACGCGCGACTTCGAGTTCGCGAAGACGTTCGGGCTCCCGATCGTCGAGGTGGTCGCGGGCGGCGACGTGAGCACGGCCGCCTACACCGGCGACGGCGTGAACGTGAACTCGGATTTTCTCGATGGCCTTCCGAGCGAGGCCGCCAAGCTGCGCATGACGCAGTGGCTCGAAGCGCACGCCAGGGGCGCGCAGGCCGTCAGCTACAAGCTCCGCGATTGGCTCTTCAGCCGGCAGCGCTACTGGGGCGAGCCCTTCCCGGTGGTGCACCGCGCCGACGGGACCACGCACCTGTTGCCCGAATCCGCGCTGCCGGTGCTCCTGCCCGAGCTCCAGGATTTCAAACCCTCGGGCGAGTTCGAACCGCCGCTCGCGCGCGCGCGCGAATGGCTGGAGATCCGCGACTCCGAAACCGGCGAGCCCGTGCGCCGCGACGCCAACACCATGCCGCAGTGGGCCGGCAGCTGCTGGTATTACCTGCGTTTCTGCGACCCGCGCAACACGCAGGCGGCCTGGTCTCCGGAAGCCGAGCGTTACTGGATGCCCGTCGATCTCTATGTGGGCGGTGCCGAGCACGCCGTGTTGCATCTGCTCTACGCACGCTTCTGGCACAAAGTGTTCTACGACATGGGCCTGGTGCACACGAAGGAGCCCTTCCAGAAGCTGCTGAATCCGGGCATGGTTCTGGGCTACAGCTACCGCTACTACGACGACAATCTCAGCGACGATCCGGCGGCGCTGCCGCGCTGCTACCCGGCCTCCGAGGTGCGCGTCGAAAGCGAACGCTGCGTCCACGCTGTGAGTGGCGTCGAACTCAAGGCCCGCTGGCTACACACGGAAGAGGTTCGTTGGGACGAGAGCGGCCAGCCGCTGCACCCCGGGGTCGAAGGTCTCGTGCTCGAGCAGGTGACCGAGAAGATGTCGAAGAGCCGCGGCAACGTCGTGAGCCCCGACGACGTGATCGCGCGCTGGGGCTGCGACTCCATGCGGCTCTACGAGATGTTCATGGGCCCGCTCGAGAAGGGGGCTCCCTGGTCGGACGAGTCGATCCCCGGGCTCTACCGTTTTTTGCAGCGCGCCTGGCGGCTCGTCGAACCGGACGCCGAGGGTGGCGGCGCGCTCGCCGCGGACGCTGGCACGCTCGAGCAACAGCGTCTTCTCGCCCGCACCGTGAAGGGCGTGACCGAAGACATCGAGGCCATGCGCTTCAACACCGCGATCTCGAAGTTGATGGTGTTCGTGCGCGACATCGGAAGTCCCGTCCCCACCACGGCAGCCCGGAGCTTCGCCCTGCTGCTGGCTCCCTTCGCGCCACATCTGGCCGAGGAGTTGTGGCAGCGACTCGGCGCTGCGGATTCGCTCGCACACGAGCCCTGGCCCGAGGCCGATGCCGCGCTGCTCGTCGCGGATACGATCACGCTGGTCACACAGGTCAACGGCAAACGGCGAGACGAGATCACCGTGCCTGCCGACGCGGACGAGGAGACGATCCGCCGCGCGGCGCTCGCCTCGGAGCCGGTGCAGCGCCATCTCGGCGGCCGCCCCCCCAAAAAGGTGATCATCGTGCCCGGCCGGCTCGTCAACGTGGTTGGCTGAGACCGGCGAGCCGAGCTGCCGCGCCTCTCCCCGGCCCCGATCCCGCACGCCAACCCCCCGGGGGTGAGATTTCGGCTCCGATCCTGCCGCCCCGGCGGGCGGACCCGCCGAAATGAATGAATCGCGCTCTGGAACCGACCGATCCATAGACAGCATCCAACACCCATACGACCGGGATCGACGGCACTCCGGTGCGGAGGGTCCCTGGGAAGAGGTGAAACGGTGGCGATTCGACCCGAGCGCACGGCCAAGCAGCGCAACGAGCCCGAGGAGGTGGATCGCGGGATCCGCAGCGCTCCGCTCGAACCCATCCGCGTCGTGGTCCGCGAGCTGACGCGGCCGGACGGGAAGAAGCTGAAGGTCGAGGTTCCCGTCTACCCGCCCTTCCGGCTCGAAGAGGGAAGCGAGCGCGCCGCTCGCGAAGCCTCGCCGGCTCGCGTTGCCGAGAAGGCGGCGCCGGTTTCGCCGCGCTCCCGCAGGCAGCCGAAGGCCCGGCGCGGTTAGGCGACTCGCCGCGCCATTGCGAGCGGCACCGGTTCGACGAAGATTCGAAGATGAAGTTCCCGCTGCGCCTGCTCGTCGCCATCGCCCTGCTGGCCGCCTGCCAGGCGTGCTCGGACGCGAAGCCGAACATCGTCTTCATCCTCGCAGATGACCTCGGCTGGAACGCCGTGGGATTTCACGGCAGCGAGATCCAGACGCCAAACATCGATCGGCTCGCGGCCGAGGGCGCGAAGCTGGAGGCGTTCTATGCCCTGCCGGCCTGCACGCCGACACGCGCTGCGCTGCTGACCGGCCGTTACCCGATTCGTTATGGGCTTCAGGTCGGGCTCGTCCGCCCGTGGTCCGAGTTCGGGCTGCCGCTCGACGAGCGCACGCTCGCACAAGCGCTGGCCGATGCCGGCTACGAGACTGCCATCTCCGGGAAATGGCATCTGGGACATCACCAGCGCGCCTACCTGCCGACGCAGCGCGGCTTCCGGCAGCAATACGGTCCCTACAACGGCGCGATCGATTACTTCACCCACGTTCGCGACGGTGGTTTCGATTGGCACCGGGACGACCGCGTGAGCCGCGACCCGGGCTATGCGACCACGCTGCTCGGCAACGAGGCCGTGCGCCTGATCGAGCAGCACGCTTTCGCGACGCCGCTGTTCCTGTATCTCCCGTTCACGGCGCCGCACACCCCGCTCCAGGCGCTTCCCGAACATCTCGCGCTCTATCCGAACATTCCGGAAGTAAATCGGCGAACCTATGCCGCGATGGTTCACGCCGTCGATCAGGAAATCGGCCGCATCGTTTCCGCCATCGAAATGCGCGGCGAGACGAGAAACACGTTGTTCATCGTAGCCAGCGACAATGGCGCGCCCGATTACCTCGCGGGAATGAACGGCGAACTCCGCAATGGCAAGTTCAGCCTCTACGAGGGCGGAATCCGCGTCGTGGCGCTCGCCCGCTGGACCGGAGAGATTGCGCCAGGCACCGTCGTCGACGAGCCCCTGCACATGGTCGATTGGTATCCGACGCTGCTGAAGCTCGCGGGCGCCTCGCTCGACCAGCCGCATGCGCTCGATGGGCGCGACGCCTGGGCCACCATCGCGAAGGGCGCGCCGTCACCGCACGACGCAATCCTTCTCAACGTGTCGCCGCGAAGCGGGGCCATCCGCGCGGGAAACTGGAAGCTCGTGGTCGCGCGGAGACCGCGTCAGGCGAACGTGAGCGATCGCGTCGAGCTGTTCGATCTGGCCCGGGACCCGGCCGAGAAGTTCGACGTCGCCGCGTCGCATCCCGAGAAGGTGGCGGAGCTGCGCGCGCGGCTCGACGCTTTCGAGAGCGAAGCCGTGCGGCGGAAGGCTTCGCGCAGACCCGAGGGCTTTCGCACGCCGGCGGTCTGGGGCGAGGTCGAGTGACGCCTCGCCGCCGGAGCGATCGCTGGCGTGGGCCTGCTCATGACGGGGACGAAGATGATCGGATGAGTTCCGGCGCGGCGTTGCGATAGCGGCGCCGGAGAAAGAAGATGACGCCTCCCACCACCAGAAACGGCATCGGTGTCATGATCAGCGTCCCGAGCATGAATCCGAGCTGGCTGCCGTCGTCGCGAGAGGAAACGCAGACCGCGCAGGCCTCGGCCGCACGCGGCGCGAGACACGCGAGCCCCAGCAGTACGGCCGCCAGCGCCCGCGCCCGAAATCCCACCTTCGCTCGTCCCGAATGCATCACGCTCACAGATACACCACCAGGTAGAGAATCGGCCACAGGCCAACCACGAAGTACCAGAACACCTGGGCGGCCCCGAGCTCGCTTTGGACGAGCCAGCCCTGGCGCAGCCGCAGCCACGTGTGCGCGAGCAGCCCGAGCGCAGCCACGGCGTGCAGCGCATGCATCCCGACGATCAGGTAGAAAAAGCTTCCCAGGGTGCTCGAGGCGAGCGTCAAGCCCTGACGGATCAGCGCCAGCCACTCGACGCCCTGAAACACCACGAAGCAGGCGCCCAGCAGCAGCGCGATCCCGAGCGGACGCGAGGCGCTGCGGTGATTGCGCTGATAGGCGCGCTGCGCCGCGTAGAGGAAAATGCCAGAGACCAGCAGCGCAGCGGTATTCACGGCGGTCGAAGCGAAGGGCAGACGAGGCTGGCCCGGGGGCGGCCACATCAACGCGGAAGTGCGGATGATCGTGAAGGCGCTGACCATGCCCGCGAACAACATGGTCTCCGCGGCCACGAACAGCAGCATGCCGAGCACGCCGTTCGCGACGACGGGGCGGCGCGTGGATTCGGCGGCGAGGTGCATGCGTGCGGTGGCGGGCGACACGAAAAATCTCGCTAGGGGTGGGCGCCCTCATGGGAGGGAGCGGAAGCGTGCGCCGGCGGGTTGATCCACGACGGCTTCTCCCAATTCGTGCCGAATTTCTTCATCACGTCCGGCGCGGTGCCGGCGAAGAACAGCAGCATGAAGACCAGCGCCGTGACGACGATGTAGGCGACGAAGGGCTTCTCGACGTTGATGTGCATGAAGTTCTTCGCCACGAGATAGGCCTTCACCACGGCGATCCCGAAGGCGGTGATCAGGGTGACGGCCTTGATCCCGAACATCGGGCCCACGACGGAGACTCCGAGGAGCACCACGAGGATCGCCCAGATCTTGACGTAGTTGACGTGCGTGTGTTCGGTGGCGTGTACGGAATCGGTCATCGTTTCCTACTTCGCGATGTAGAGGAGTGGAAAGAGGAAGATCCACACGAGGTCGACGAAGTGCCAGTAGATCCCGATCAGCTCGACGCGGTGCAGCTCCAGGTTCTTCCGGGCATCGGCGGCGACGATCATCATGATGATCGCACCGGCGATCACGTGCAGCGCGTGGAGCCCCGCGGCGGTGTAGTAGAACGACCAGAACGTGCTCGAAGTGATCGTGAAGCCGTGGCTGATCTCGTTCGTCCACTCGAAGGACTTCACGATCAGGAACGTGCAGGCGCCGCCGATGGTGGCCCACAGCAGCTTGAACGCGCGCTTGCCGTCGCCGGCCACGGCGGCCTTGTGGGCCAGCACCGCCGAAAGACTGGACGTCAGCAGCACCAGCGTGTTGAAGGCCCCGATCCACATGTTCGTGTGAGCCGCCTGCTCCGAGAAGGCGTCGTGGGCCAGGCGGTGCATGATGTAGGAGCCGAGCAGGCCGCCGAAAATCACGATCTCGGACACGATCAGCCACCAGACGGCCAGTCTTCCGGTGGGCAGCCCGGCGGCGCTACGCGTCGTCGCAATCGGTCTCGCGGACATCGCTCTCCCTCAGGCCTTCACGTTCTGCGGCCAGTAATCTTCCTTGCGATCCGGATGGCTGTACTCGTAGGGCCCGCGGTAGACGGTGGGCAGCTCGTTCGCCGGCCAGTTGCCGTGCGGCGGCGGCGATTCCGTCGTCCACTCGAGCGTGTTTGCCAACCACGGGTTCTTCCCCGCCTTCTTCCCGCGCGCCAGGCTGTAGAAGAAGTTCCAGAAGAAGATCACCTGGGCGATCAGCATCACGACCAGCGCGACCGTCGCGATCACGCGCAGATCCTGGAGCTCCGGCCGCGCCAGTTCGGGGAACAGCCGATAACTGTAGATGCGCCGGTGGTCGCCGGCTGCGCCCGTGATGAAGAGCGGGATGAAGATCGCGTTGAAGGCGGCGATCGTGATCCAGAAATGCAGCTTGCCGAGCGTTTCATTCATCATCTTCCCGAACATCTTCGGGAACCAATACGTGACGCCGGCGAACGTCCCGATGATCGCGATCGGTACGAACGTGTAGTGGAAATGCGCCAGCACGAAGTAGGTGTCGTGCAGATAGATGTCCGAACCGCTCGCGCCGAGGAAGATGCCCGTCACGCCGCCGAGCAAGAACTCGCCGATGAAGGCGAGCGCCCACAGCATCGGGGTGGTGAGCGAGATCGAACCGCCATAGAGCGTGGCGATGTAGACGAACATCATCTCGGCGATCGGCACCGAGATGAGCAGCGTGGTGACCGTGAAGATGTTCGCCATGCGCGGGTCGATGCCGGCGATGAACTGGTGGTGCGCCCACACCGTGAAGCTCAGCACACCGGTGCCAAACGTGGTGTAGAGCACCGTTTTGTAGGCGAAGAGCTTCTTGCGCGAGAACACCGTGATGATCTCGGCGACGATGCCCAACGCCGGGAGCAGCACCACGTAGACCTCGGGATGCCCGAAGAACCAGAACAGGTGCTGCCAGAGAACCGGGTCGCCGCCGCGGTCCGGATCGAAGAAGGCGGTCCCCACCTGCTGGTCCATGAACAGCATGATGGCGCCCGCGATCAGCGGGCCGACCGAGGCCATGAACAGGATGCTCGCCACGACGATCATCCACACCACGATCGGCACGTCGTAGAACTTCATCCCGGGCGCCCGCGAGTTCATCGCGGTGGTGATGAAATTGATGCCGCCGAGCAGGAAGGCCACGAATTCGAGCGCTACCGCCACCAGGAAGATGCTCGATCCGAGCGGCGTGAGGTTGTACTCCGATTTCGCCGAGAGCGGCGGGTAGATCGTCCAGGCGCCGCCGAAGGCGCCGCCCTCGACGAAGAACGAACACATCAGCACGATCGCGCTCAAGAAGAAGATCTGGTAGCTGAGGCGATTGATGCGCGGGAACACCATGTCGTCGCAGCCGATCATCAACGGGATCAGGAAATTTCCGAAGGCCGCAATCAGCACGGGCATCGCCACCCAGAAGATCATGATCGCGCCGTGGTTGGTGATCAGCACGTTGTAGTGGTTCGGCGTCACCAGCCCGTAGAGCGGCACTTCCATGCCCGGGAACGCCATCTGCATGCGGAAGACGTAGG